>CASELE010000016.1 GCA_949288735.1 uncultured Alistipes sp. | reverse complement strand
GAAGTCGGGATCGATCTCGACCTCGAAGTCAGCGGGAGCGGTGAGCAGCGAACCGAAGACGTTGGTGCGGTAGTTGCGCTGTACGGGGACGCTCGACACGGTCAGCGTCGACACCTCTCCCGCAGCGTCATGGATGCCCATCTCGCAGTCCACCACGCCCTTGTCGACAGCCATGAGCAGGTAGTTCATCGAGAGGTAGTCGTACTGTGCGCCGCCGGCCGTGAACTGGCCCGCAGGCAGCGCCGCCAGCGTGAAGCTGACCGGCTCGGGGTCCGACACCTCGCCCGTCTTCAGGTTCAGCGTCGTGCAGACCTCGCTCACCGTGAGGCTCGTTTGGAGGGCTGCGAAATCGATGCCGCCGGCCTCGGCCTCGGCGCGGTCATCCGTACCGATGTTCACCTGCGCGAAGGGACGCGTCAGCGTGATCCGCTCGTTGACCGGCCCCGTCACCTCGAGTGCCGTGCGGGCCGCGAAGAAGGCGTCGCGCGTCTCGGCGTTGGCCGGAGCCGCGTCGTAGTTCATGGCTACGCTCTGCGTCGCGAAGTCGACCGTGTAGGGGGCGTCGGGCGCCGATGCCCAGAAGAGGATGTCGTAGCTCTTGCCCGTCACCAGACGTCGGTGAAGGTGGTCTCGTCCTCGATCAGGGGCGTCGTCTCGCCGGCGGCGTAGACCGCATACGAAAGATCCGTCGCCGTCGTGCCGTCGCCTGCCGCTCGCGTCGCGAAGGCCGGGAGCGTCGCCGTGAAGGTTACCGTACCGTCATTTCCGGAAAGGTCGTTTCCCCCACCCATCTCGTCCTGCGCACAAGCGGTGACGAGCAGCAGCGATGCGGCCAGTGCACCGCCTTGGATGAAAAGGTTTTTCTTCATTGTTTTGGATATTGGTTGGGTTGTTGTGATTCTGCGGTCTATCGGATTTCGACATTGAATTCGCCGTCGAAGTCCGGAACGATGCCTATGCTGCCCGCGGCGGTCGACGTCAGGAATTCACCCCGCACGATCGTACGTTTGCCGCGCACGACGGGTATGTCGATGGTGTTCGTGCCCGAGATGCGCACCCCCTCCTCGTCGTAGATGTCGACGGCGGCCTGGACGGTCGACTCCGTCCCGTTGATGAAGACGTAGTCGAAACCGAGCGTCGCCTCGCTGTCGCTCGTAGGGGTGATGGCGCTCTCGAACGAGACACCTGTCGAGGAGTCGGCCGGCTTGTCGGTGAAGAGATTGAACGACGAGGGCATGAATCCGGGATAGCGGACGACAACCCGGTAGGCGCCGAGATCTACCGCGCGGGTCTCGTCGGAGAGCTCCGCGGGCGTGTCTCCGTTTGCCGCGGCGGCCGCTTCGGCCTCGCGGGCTGCGGCAGCAAGCGCGCGCGTCAGGAATTCGTCGAGGTCGGTCGTGACGAATTCGTAGCGGGTCAGCGGCCGCTCCATCCCGACGTGAAGCTCCCGTGTCTCGCCCTCGGCGATCCGTACGTCGATCGTGCCGCGGAAAGCGTCACGGTAGGGCGTGTTGCCCGTGTGCCTCCCCTCCGCGAGCCGGATCTCGCCGAAGTCAGATGTGTCGTAGTATTTGTCATGCGTGGAGCCGGCATCGACATAGTCGGTCCAGACGACGAGGCGGTAGTCGCCTGCATCGAGCGGCATGTCGATGACCTGGTCGGGATTGTCGGTCGCCGCGCGGGTTACCGTCACCCGCGCGAGTTCCTGCCGGTCTGTCGCCTTCGTCGCGTCGAGGGCGAAGACGCCCACCGTGTAGCGCAGGTCGTACTCTTCGGCCGCCTTCGCCTCGGTACGTGTCACTTCGACCGTCTGATGCAGCGGGATCCCGGTGTCGAAATCGAGGCTGAGACGCAGCATGCCGGGTTGCGGCGGCTCGGGAAATTCGTGCACGTCGCAGGATGCGGCGGTTCCCGCAACGAGGAGACCGCACATTATCCGAATGGCTCTTGTCTTCAGTTCCATCATTTCTGCTTCTTTTTCAGACCGAAGTTGTACGAGAACGATACGGCGGCGTTGTCGAGTCCGACGAAGGTCTTGCGTACCTCCGTGGCGCGTGCTCCGTCGTGTTCGTTACGGAACTTGTCGTAGTGTGCGCGATAGGCGCCCGCGCCGAGCGAGAATTCGACGTCCCAGCGTTCGGTGCGCCCGAGCGGAAGGCGGTAGCCGACATTCAGACCGCCGCCCAGTGCCGGCGTATGGCCGGCGTGGTCCTGGATACGCCAGTCGCCGCCGGCGGCGAAGTTGTAGGAGGCGACTCCGAAGTGGACGCCCGCGAAGAGGCGGCGCGACCTCAGGGGCCAGACACGCAGCTCGGGCTGTGTGGCCAGGATGCGGAACTTGGCCCGGGCCGAGAAGTAGTCGCAACCCGAATAGTAGATCGGAAGGTTGACTGAGAAACGGCGCGAGAGGTCGATCTCCACGGCGGCGTTGACAATCATCATCGCCCAGCCGACGGCATTGGTCTTGACGCGGATGCGGGGTGTCCAGCCGTCGCCGGCCGCCGGCTCGGCGACCGTTGCGGCCGGGGCGCGTTCGGGTTCCGGGGCCGGTTTGGGTTCCGGTGCGGATACGGGCTCCGGCTCCGGCTCGGCAACCGTCTGTGCGGGTCCTTCGTCGACCGAAGGAGGTTCGGGGAGGGTATAGAGCGTGGCGCCCACGCTGCTGCGCAGTTCGGGAAAGAGATGCTCCTGCATGTAGCGATAGGGTGCGCCGCCGCGCAGACGCATCAGCTCCGCGTTGCGTCCGCCCGTCGGACGACCCTGGGCGTCGTAGCGTATGGCGGGCGTGTGGTCGATGATTTCGAGCGCCTCGTCGCGCCATTCCGTGTCGAGACCGGCCACCATGCCGCGGAGAGCTTCCCATGCGACGCCGATCACGTGGCGCTCGATGCGCTCCTCGGGTACGGCCGTATGGCGTACGATGTAGGCGACCAGCGAATCGACGCGCAGCGCGGCGAGCCGTTCGTTGGCTTGTTCGTTGCCGTCGGGCGATGAGGAGGCGGCAACGACGATGTGCTCGAAGCTTCCGTCGTCGAGCGAGCGCCGGATCGACTCCGTAAACCGGTCGAGTGCCTCCCGGTTGTTGCGGAAGCCGGGTTCGACAAAGCGGTAACCGGTACGATAGTATATGCGCATGCGCACCGAGTCGACCGTTTCGGCGGCCCGGGCGGAGAGGAGACATGTCGTACCCAACAGAATCAGTAGCAAAGCCTTTTTCATGCGGCTCAAGCTTTCATTAATAAGCGCTGTTTAAGCTATGTGCACAAACGAAACGCTGTGTTTGCACGCTGCTGAACACAGAGCCTGTGTGTGGATTTGGTGTATTTATAATACAAAGATATGTATTATTTGGTTATGTTGGTTCGATATTTTGTCTGGAAATGAAAAATTAATGGAACGTGCGATCCGGTTTCGGCCGTATGCGGTTTGCCGGGAGTGCCGTACGGTCCGGCAATGTTGCGGGATGGCGGTGCGGTAGAGGCGGGCGGAGTCGCCGTACTGCGGAAGGTCAGAGCGCGTCGGGGGGAGGTAATAAGAAGGACGCCGCCCGGATTCCGATGGTACGGATACGGGCGGCGTCCGGGTGATTCCGTCGGGATTCGAACCCGAGACCCACAGCTTAGAAGGCTGTTGCTCTATCCAACTGAGCTACGGAACCTCTCCTGTCCGGCTCCGGACTGCGGAGCGATACGGCCTGCAAAGATACGTAAAAAATTAGTACCCTCCGCCGTGTCCCGTCGATTTCTTTCTTCGGAGAGTTCGTCGGCCTCTTCCATGCGTCCGTGCCGTCGCGGATTTCGCCGCGGTGCCGGAGCGGAGAATCCGTCGGGCGGATGATTTTTGCCGGGCGGGCGGAAACGTTTTGCGGATTGTGAAATTTTGCCTATCTTTGCACGCTGCATCCGTCGAACCGGGTGGGCGTTTTTCTAACAATTAACTTATAATTAATAGCAAATGGCTGTTAAAATTCGTCTGGCACGTCATGGCAAGAAGGGTTACGCCTTCTATCATATCGTTGCCGCAGATAGCAGAGCGCCACGTGATGGTAAATTCATCGAGAAGTTGGGTACCTATAACCCCAACACGAATCCTGCTACGATCGATCTGAACTTCGACAGAGCTTTGGATTGGTTACAGAAAGGCGCTCAACCCACCGACACGTGCCGTGCGATTCTTTCGTACAAGGGCGTACTCTACAAGAAGCACCTGCTGGGCGGTGTCGCCAAGGGCGCCTTCACCGAGGCCGATGCCGAGGCGAAGTTCAACAAGTGGCTCGGCGAGAAGAGCGGCAAGATCGAGGCCAAGGCCAACAAGATTGCTTCCGATGCCAAGTCGGTAGCCCGTGAGCGTCTGGCCGCCGAGTCGAAGGTGAAGGAGGAGCGTGCGAAGGCTCTGGCCGAGAAGCGCGCCGCCGCCGAGGCCGAGGCAAAGGCCGCCGCCGAAGCTGCGGCTGCGGAGGAGGGTGCAGAGGCGCCTGCCGCCGAGACCGAGGCTCCCGCTGCCGAATAACGGAGTGAGACTCTCCCTTACGGCACCTGTCTATTCGGGCAGGTGCCGTTTTTTTCGTGCGTAGCCCGGGCCCCCGTCGTTGCGCGGTGTCTCCGGATTTGTCTTTTTCCGGGGCGTGCGTTATCTTTGGGGCCTGAAAACAGATGATTAGAATGCGTCCCGCAGGTAGAATAAAAAGGCTGTTCGGTACGGACGGCGGTGTGATGCTCTCGCTCTACGACCGTTTTCCCGAGGATTTCGACCCCTCCGTCATGCCCTTTATGGTAGAAATCGACGGCCTGGAGGTACCGCTTTGGTGCGAGCGTTTCGAGCGTCGCGGAGTGAGCGGCGCCACTGCGGTCTTTGCGGATTTCGATTCGGAGCGGCGGGCCGGCGAACTTGTCGGGCGGGAGTTCCGGGTGGAGCATCCCCGCGCGGAGGCCGGGGATGAGTTCTATCTCGAGGACCTCGTCGGTTTCGCGGCCGAGGTCTCGGTCGCGGGTGCGACGGTGTCGCGCGACGGCCGGATCGTCGACTTCTACGACCATGATGCCAATCCGCTCTTCGAACTCGGGATCGACGGACGGCGGGTGCTGGTGCCTGCGGTCGAGGAGTTCATCACCCGCATCGATTTCGATGAACGAAAGATCTCTCTCGAACTGCCCGAAGGACTGCTCGAACTCGGGTAACGGGCGGACTCGCTCCGCATGCGGAGCGGCGGATCTCGGCCCTGAGTGATTTATGCAATGTCAAGGATGGAACGGATGCCTCGTGTGGTAATAGGCCTTTCGGGCGGAGTCGACTCGTCGGTCGCCGCCGCGCTGCTCAAGGAGCAGGGGTACGACGTCGTCGGACTCTTCATGATCAACTGGCACGATACGACGGGAGTGCTCGAGGGCGACTGTCCGTGGCACGATGACCGCACGTTTGCCGAGCTGGTGGCCCGCCGGCTCGATATACCGCTGCATGTGGTCGATCTCTCGGAACAGTACCGCAAGCGGGTGGTGGAGTATATGTTCGCCGAGTACGGACGCGGCCGTACACCCAATCCCGACGTGCTGTGCAATCGCGAAATCAAGTTCGATGTCTTCCTGCAGGAGGCGTTGAAGCTCGGTGCCGACTATGTGGCTACGGGTCACTACTGCCGCAAGGCGGAGTGCGAGGCCCCGGACGGCAGCCCGGTCTACAGACTCCTCGCCGGAAGCGATTCCAATAAGGACCAGAGTTATTTCCTGTGTCAGCTCTCGCAGGAACAGTTGCGTCGTGCCCTCTTCCCCGTGGGCGGATTGCTCAAGCCCGAAGTGCGGCGCATCGCTGAGGAGCACAGACTGGCTACGGCGAAACGCAAGGATTCGCAGGGCATCTGTTTTGTCGGAAGGGTCGACCTGCCGCAGTTCCTGCAGCAGCGGCTTGCGGCGCGTGCGGGTGCCGTGCACGAGATTGCGCCCTCGTGGAGAGGCTATGCCGCCCGATGCGAACCGGAGGTGCGACGCATCTCTGTGGAGGGTGGCGGGGCGCTGCCTCCGCTCGACGACGCGGCCGTCGCGTTGCTCTCCGATGCGGAGCTCGCGGCTTGGGCCGCGCCGTGGCGCTATACGGTGCGTGACGGCCGGAAGATAGGCACGCACAACGGGGCCCATTTCTATACCGTCGGCCAGCGCAGGGGACTCGGCATCGGAGGACGCAGGGAGTCGCTCTTCGTGCTGGCTACCGACGTGGAGGCGAACGTCGTCTATGTCGGCGAAGGCGATGCACATCCGGGACTCTACCGCACGGCCCTCTTCCTGCGTGACGGATTGCATTGGATCAACCCGCTGCGGCGGCTCGGGGTAGGGCAGAGCGCCCGCTTTGCGGTGCGTATCCGCTACAGACAGCCGCTGCAGCAGGCGCTGCTCGTCGTGCGCGAAGCGGGAATCTATCTCCTTTTCGACGAGCCGCAGCGCAGCATTGCCGCGGGGCAGTTCGCTGCCTGGTACGACGGTGAAGAACTGGTCGGCTCGGGCGTGATCGAGGGGTAGGATTTCCCCTGTCCGGGAATCGCATTCATTCCCGGAATAAGAAAAACGGGCCTCCGATAACCGGAAGCCCGCGTGCCGTTGCCTTTCGGATCTTATTCCGAGAGGGGAGTAACGCTCACATACGACTTGCCCTCGCCCTTTTTGCAGAACTCTACGGTTCCGTCCACGAGCGCGAAGAGCGTATGGTCCTTGCCCATGCCGACGTTCTCACCGGCATTGTGCACGGTGCCGCGCTGACGGACGATGATGTTGCCTGCTTTGGCGAACTGACCGCCGAACAGCTTGATGCCGAGACGCTTGCTCTCGGACTCACGGCCGTTCTTGGAGCTACCTACACCTTTCTTGTGTGCCATCTCTTCTCTTCGGTTTAATTATGCGACAATCTCTTCGACCAGAACCTGCGTCAGATACTGACGGTGGCCGTTGCACTTCTGATAGCCCGTGCGGCGCTTCTTCTTGAAGACGAGGACTTTGTCGTCCTTGAGGTGCTTCAGAATCTTGCATTTTACGGAGGCGCCTTCTACTACAGGTGCACCTACCTTGACCTGACCGTCGTTGTCTGCGAGCAGGACCTTGTCGAAGCTCACGGACGAGTTCTCCTCGCCCTGAAGACGGTGGACATAGAGCTTCCGACCTTTTTCAGCCTTAAACTGCTGACCTGCAATCTCTACTATAACGTACATATAGTTTGAATATGAATTCAGGCTGCAAATTTACACATTACTTATGTGAAAAACAATACCCTCCGCTCTTTTTTCTTGCATCTTCCCACGGGGTCCCCCGCCGTCGCTGCCGGAGGATCGCGCTACCGCCCTCCGCGCGGCGCCCTCTCCTTCTCGGCAGCCGCTGCGGCGTGGTCGATGTCGCACCCTGCGCAGTTGCCCGAACATCCGGCTGCGGCGCAGTCGCCCGCGGCCATCTCTTCGCGGGCCTCCTGTACGGCGCACTTGATGCCCAGACGCTGCATGTCGGGATTGGTCGAGATCTCTGATTGGATGTGATGCCCCTTGATGAGGAGCGTAAGCGAAAGCCCTGCGACGAAGAATCCGACGCAGACGATGGATACGACGATGACGATCAACCACGAAGGCATGCCGTTCGGAAATTAAAAATCGATGAAGGGGGGCCGTTTTTTGGCGGTTCCGGTGCAAATATATATATTTGTGTGCTATTTGCAAAATGCGGCTGCGGCCGCCGCCGACGCGGCGGCCGCGTGCGGAGCCGCGGCAGGCGTTTCGTAATCGGATGAGAATAGTTATTGCCGGAGTCGGAGAGATGGGCAGCCATCTGGCACGCATGCTGAGCGGCAACGGTCACGATATCACCGTCATAGACAGCGATCCCAAACAGCTGGCCGAAGTGGCGAGCCTGGCCGACGTAATCACCGTCGAGGGCGATTCCACCACCTTTGCCGTGCTGCGCAAGGCCTCGGTGCGCAAGTGCGACCTCTTCATTGCGGTCAACCACGAAGAGAACGACAACATCGTAGCGGCGATGCTCGCCAAGCAGCTCGGCGCAGGAAAGTCGATAGCGCGCATCGACAACAACGAATACCTCGAACCCAACAACAAGGAACTCTTCATCGGCGTGGGTATCGACTACCTCTTCTATCCGGAGAAGGTGGCCGCGCAGGAGGTCATCAATCTGCTGGGCCACACCTCCACGACCGAATACGTCGACTTCTCGGGCGGCCGGCTCTCGCTTGCGGTCTTCCGCCTGGAGCCGGCCTCGCCGCTGGCCGGGCAGTTCCTGTCGGGATTCGATGGCGACGATGCGCCGCTCGACTACCGTACGGTGGCCATCTCGCGCGGCGGCGAGACGATCATTCCCCAGCGCGGCGAGGTCTACGCCGAAGGCGACGTGGTCTACGTCATTGCCCGTCGCGACGCCGTGCGCGAGGTGATGGAGCTTTCGGGACAGTCGAACATACAGATCAAGAACCTGATGATTCTGGGCGGTTCGCGAATCGGTATACGTGTCGCGACCGAGCTGCAGAACGAATTGAACATCAAGCTGGTTGATTACAATGCCGAGAAGGCATACCGGCTGGCCGAGACCCTCGACCGCACGCTCATCATCAACGAGGACGGCCGCAATACGGAGGCCATGATGGAGGAGGGGCTTTCGAACATGGACGCCTTTGTCGCCGTCACGGGCCGCAGCGAGACGAACATCCTTGCGGCGATGCTCGCCAAGCGGATGGGGGTGAAGAAGGTGATAGCCGAGGTCGAGAACCTCAACTACATCCATCTGGCCGAGTCTATAGGCATCGATACCATCATCAACAAGAAGCTGGTCACGGCCTCGAACATTTTCCGTTTCACGATGTCGACCGACGTGCAGGCCATCAAGTGCCTGACGGGCTGCGACGCCGAGGTGCTCGAATTCATCGTGCGGCCCAATTCGCCCGCCACGAAGGGACGCATCGGCGAGCTGGGTCTTCCGTCGGGCGCCATTATCGGAGGTATCGTGCGCGGGGACAAGGTCTTCATCGCCGAGGACTCGATGAGCATCGTCCCCTACGATCGCGTGGTGGTCTTCGCCATGCCTTCGTCGGTGCAGGCCGTTGGCAACTTTTTCAACTGATCGGAGCCGTGTCGCTGAAGAGTACCCTACTGCAAACCTACTTCTCCCGTCGGGCGGGAGCCATCGACCGTTTCCGCCGCCATCCGCTCGAGGTGCAGGCCGAGCAGCTGCGCCGGCTCGTGCGCCGCGGCCGCGCGACCGAATTCGGCCGACGCTACGGACTGGAGCATGTCGACTCGTACGAGCGCTTCGCCGCGACGATCGATACGTTCGACTACGATTCGTTCCGCCCCTATCGGGAGCGGATGCTCGTCGGCGCGGCCGACGTGACGGTTCCCGGGCGCGTGCGTCTTTTCGCCAAGTCGTCGGGCACGACCTCCGACCGCAGCAAGTACATTCCCGTCACTCGCGAATCGCTCTGGTGCAACCATACGCGCGGCATGCGCGACGTGGCGACGCTCTTTACGGCCGCCTGGCCCCGGACGAAGGCTCTCGAAGGGAAGACGCTCACGCTGGGCGGATCGTGCCACCGCGAGGGGCAGAATCTCGTGGGAGACCTGTCGGCCTTGCTTATTCACGAAACCTCGTTCTGGAGCGGCTGGTTCCGGGCTCCGCGCATCGCGACGGCCATTCTCGACGATTTCGACGAGAAGTGCGCGCGTATCTGCCGCGAATGCGCGGACGAACATATCACCGCCTTCGCGGGGGTGCCGTCGTGGAATCTGGCGCTCATGCGCCGCGTGCTGGAGTTTACGGGCCGCAGCAACCTGCTGGAGGTGTGGCCCGACCTCACGCTCTTCGCCCACGGCGGCGTGGAATTCGGTCCCTATCGCAGCACCTTCGAGGCGCTGATACCCTCTTCGGAGATGCACTACATGGAGACCTACAACGCCTCGGAGGGCTTCTTCGCCATCGCCGACGACCCCGGGCGCAACGACATGCTGCTCATGCTCGACTACGGCACCTTCTACGAATTCCGTCGCGGCGACCGGATCGTTCCGCTCGAAGGGGTGGAGGAGGGCGGCGTCTATGCCATGCTCATCACCTCGAACAACGGATTGTGGCGCTACGAGATCGGCGATACGGTGGAGTTCACCTCGACGGATCCGTACCGTATCCGTTTCGCGGGCCGGACACGTCAGTACATCAACGTATTCGGCGAAGAGATCATCGTGAACAATACGGACGCTGCCCTCGCACGGGCCTGTGCCGCCACGGGCGCCCGGGTCGAAGAGTATACGGTGGCGCCGCTCTACATGAGCCTCGACCGGCGCGGCGCCCACGAGTGGGTCGTGGAGTTCGGTGCCGCGCCCGACGATGCGGAGCGCTTCGTCCGCGAACTGGACGAATCGTTGCGCTCGGCCAACTCCGACTACGATGCCAAGCGTCGCACGACGCTCGACGCGCCGCGCCTGACGGCCGTTCCTCGCGGGACGTTCCTCGCATGGATGCGCCGGCGCGGCAAGAACAAGGTTCCCCGTCTGTCGAACGACCGCGCCGTGGCCGAGGAGGTCACGGAGGCGCTCCGGAGCGGGGAGACGAAACGATAGATACACACGAGAACCGTATGTACATAGCCATCGCTGGAAATATCGGCAGCGGCAAGACCACGCTGACGGAGCTGCTCACCGGACGCTACGGCGCCAAATCCTATCTGGAGGAGACGGACAATCCCTATCTCGGTGACTTTTACGAGGATATGAACCGATGGTCCTTCAACCTGCAGATGCACTTTCTCGGCAGCCGCATCCGTCAGACGATGGAGATGCTGGCCGACCCTTCGCGGGATATCTTCCAGGACCGCACCGTCTATGAGGATGCCTACATCTTCGCTGGCAACCTGCACGAGATGGGACTGATGTCCTCGCGCGATTTCGCCACCTACATGGGTATCTTCCGCCTGGTGACGCACCTCATACCGCAGCCCGACCTGCTGATCTATCTCAAGGCGAGCATTCCGACGCTCATCGACCAGATCCGGCGGCGCGGCCGTGCCTACGAGGCCAATATCGACGGAAGCTACCTGCAGCGGCTCAATGACAAGTACGACGAGTGGATTACGCACGGCTACGGAGGCGAGGTGCTCGTCGTCGACAAGGACTGCGAGGATTTCGTGGAGGATCCCGCCGTCATGAAGAAGATATGCGACCGGATCGACGAGGTGAAGGCGCGCGTGTCCGGACTGCGGACGAACGGAGCGGAGGAGGGCCGATGAAGGGTGCGAACCGTACGGGGGAGCGGCCGCCGCTTCCCGCGGCTTTCGTCGAGCGTCTGGAACGCGAGCTGGGCGCCGCGGAGGCGGAGGCGCTCTGCAGGGCGCTCGATGCGGACCCTCCCGTCAGCGTACGCCGCCATCCGGCGAAAGGGTGGCCCGTGCCCGATGGAGCCGAGCCGGTGCCATGGTGCCGCGACGGATACTATCTTCCCGAGCGGCCGCAGTTCACTTTCGACCCGGCTTTTCATGGCGGCGCCTACTATGTGCAGGAGGCCGGCTCGCAGTTCGTCGACCGCCTGCTCGCCTGTTGCTGCGACCCGAAGGGGCTCCGCGTGCTCGACCTCTGTGCCGCTCCGGGCGGCAAGACGACGCTCTACGCCTCGCTTGCGGGACCCGAGGGTTTGGTCGTGGCCAACGAGATAGACCGCCAGCGGGCCCGAGCGCTTGCCGACAACGTGCGCAAGTGGGGGACGGGCAACGTACTGGTGACGGTGAACGACCCCGCCGATGTGGCCCTCCGCGGCGGAGGGTTCGACCTGGTGGCCGTCGACGCCCCCTGTTCGGGCGAGGGGATGTTCCGCAAGGACTGGAACGCCCGTCTCGAATGGAGCGAAGGGGGAGTACGCATCTGTGCCCGTCGGCAGGCGGAGATTCTGCGCGAGGGGTGGCGGGCATTGCGCCCGGGCGGAACGCTTTTCTACAGTACATGCACCTTTGCCCGGGCCGAAGACGAGGAGTTGCTCGCTTCGTTCGCCGGGGAGTACGGCGTCGAGCTTGCCGAGGCTCCGGCGGTGGATACCGATCCGTCGTGGGGTGTCGCATGCGGCCGGGTGGGGGCCTTCCGCACCTTTCGCTTCTATCCCCACCGGAGCCGAGGCGAGGGCTTCTTTGCGGCCGTTGTCCGCAAGTGTCCCGATGCGGCCGACGTGCCCCGTGCACCGAAGGGACGGCGGTCGCTCTTCGTGCCGGCGACGCGCAACGAGACGGCCGAACTCGCCCGCTGGGTCCGCGACCCCGGACGGATGCGTTTCGTGCGTCTGAACGAGACCTTCTATGCGTTGCCCGAAGCGCAGGCCGACGCCGTATGCGGCCTTTCGGAGCGTCTCGCGGCGGTTGCCTCGGGCGTGGAGCTGGGACAGCTCTTCGGGGGCAGGCTGAAACCCGCCCCCGCGCTGGCCTTCGCCACGGTGCTGGAGCCTTCCCTCCTCCCCGTGGCCGAGCTGCCTGTCGAAGAGGCGCTTCGCTATCTGCGCCGTCAGGAGGTGGAGGCCGGAAGGTTTGCCGAGGGTCTCAATCTGGTCCGTTCGGGCGGCGTGGCACTGGGCTGGGCCAAACGAGTGGGACGTCGGGTGAACAACCTCTATCCCCATTCGCTGAGAATACTGAAAAACGACTGAATAGCGGAAGCCATGACCGAGAAACTCTACTATTCCATGGGCGAGGTGGCCGAGATGTTCGATGTCAACCCGTCGTTGCTCCGCCATTGGGAGACGCAGTTCCCCCGTCTCCGCCCCCATCGCAACCGGAAAGGGAACCGGCTCTATACGAAGCAGGACGTCGAACTGCTCAAACGCATCTACCATCTGGTCAAGGAACAGGGAATGACGCTCGATGGGGCCCGCCGGGCGCTCAGGCAGCGGGCGTCCAGTCCCGTCGCCGACCGCGACGCCGAACTGCTCGAGCGGCTCCAGCGCGTGCGTGCCCTGCTCGAGGAGGTGCGCGAGGAGCTGAAAGAGGAGCCCTCTGCTGCGGAGAGCCCCGCGCCTGCGGCGACCCGGCCGTCGGAATTGCCGGAACGCTCCGACAAGAAGGAGGAGGTGCCGCCGAAGAGCGCCCGTCCGGCCGCCCGCAGGGAGCCGGCGACCGACGAGGACCCCTTCGCCTGCTACGAACAGACGCTCTTCTGAGGATGCGGCTGCGGAAACAAGAGAGAAAACATGAGAATAGGTGATATTACGGAGGTGATCGAGCGCTTTGCGCCGCTCGCACTTCAGGAGTCCTATGACAATTCGGGACTCATCGTGGGACATCCCGACGACCTGACGGAGGGTGTGCTGTTGGCCGTGGATGTGACCGAAGAGGTCCTCGCCGAGGCCGAGCGGGAGGGATGCGGGCTGGTCGTCACGCACCATCCGATTGTCTTCCATGCGCTCAAGCGCTTCAATTCGGCCGATTACGTGCAGCGGTGCGTGGAGCGGGCCATCCGTTCGGGCATAGCCCTCTATGCATGCCATACGAATCTCGACAGCGCGCCGCACGGCATGAGCTGGCGCCTGGCCGGCCGTCTCGGCGTGGAGCGTCTGCAGGTGCTCGAGCCCTCGGCCGCGGCCGAGGGGGCGGGCTTCGGTGTCGTGGGCGACCTGCCCGAAGCGATGCCGCTTGCCGGTTTCCTGCGCCGCGTGATGGAACGTACGGGTGCGAAGATGGTGCGTCACAGCGCTCCGGTACGGCACGAGGTGCGGCGCGTGGCGGTTTGCACCGGGGCCGGGGCCTCGCTCATCGATGCGGCGGGACGTGCCGGCGCCGACCTCTACGTGACGGCCGATCTGCGCTACAACGACTTCATGAAGCCCGGAGATGCGCTGACGGTGGCCGATATCGGCCATTTCGAGAGCGAATATTGTGCGATTGAACTTTTATTTGATATTTTGTCGGAAAATTTGCGTACCTTTGCGGTCCGCAGGAGTGAATCCTCCTGCAATCCGGTGCATTATATGCAGTACGTCTAAACACATCGCGATATATGGCAATACAGAAAAAGACCACCGACGTCGATTATTCGATGCAGGAGAAGATCCTCGCACTCTACGATTTGCAGAAGATCGACAGCCGTATCGACGAAATCAACAAGGTGAAGGGTGAGCTGCCGCTCGAGGTGCAGGACCTCGAGGACGAGCTGGCGGGCCTGAAGACCCGCGTCGCCAACATCGACACCGAGATCGAAGAGCTCAACACGCTTACCAAGCAGCGCAAGCGCGAGGTGGACCAGGCCCGGATCATGATAGCCAACTACAAGGAGCAGCAGAACAACGTCCGCAACAACCGTGAGTTCGACGCCATCAACAAGGAGGTCGAGTATCAGGAGCTGGAGATCGAGCTGGCCGAGAAGCGCCTGAAGGAGTATGCCGCGGGCATCAAGGCCAAGAAGGCGCTCCGTGACGAGACGGGCGAACGGATGCAGGAGCGCGAGTCGGATCTTGCCGCCAAGCGGGCCGAGCTCGAGAGCATAGAGGCCGAGACGGCACCCCAGGTGGCCCGCTATACGGCCCAGGCCGAACAGGCCAAGTCGAAAATCGACGACCGTCTGCTGGCGGCCTACGACCGCATCCGGCGCAACGTGCGCAACGGTCTGGCGGTGGTGACGGTGAAACGTGACGCCTGCGGCGGCTGCTTCAACCGTATTCCGCCCCAGCGCCAGGCGGATATCCGTATGGGCAAGAAGATTATCGTCTGCGAATACTGCGGCCGTATTCTCGTGGCCGATCCCGAAGAGGAGGGGGCCGAATAGGCCGTCGCGGCGAAGAGCTGAGCGGAGCGTCCGGAACCGGATGCTCCGCTCTTTTTCACCTCCGGCCGACGTGACTTCGTCCGCGCGGTGCGGACTGCCCGGACCGGCGGGGCGGTGCTGTGTACGATACATGGCCCGACTACGTTTTACGGGCCCGGAAAGGCCCGAATTATCTTGACGGGGCCGGTTGCGGATTGGATTTTTATTCTTAACTTTGCGCAGTTTCCATCCGAGCTTCGCTTTTCGTTATGAAGATAGCCATCGCCCAGCTGAACTACACCGTCGGAGATATCGACGGCAATGCTTCGAAGATCATCGGAGCCATCCAGAAGGCCCGCGCGCTGGGGGCGGATCTCGTGGTTTTCGCCGAGCAGGCCATCAGCGGAACTCCCGCCTTCGACCTGCTGCGCAAGACAACCTTTCTCGAACTGTGCGAGGATGCCCTGGTGGAGATCGCATCGTGCTGTGACGACATCGCCGCCATCGTGGGCCTTCCGTTGCTGACGACCGAGGGGACGGTGAGCGCCGCCGCCCTCATTCAGGATCGCAAGGTGCTTCGCTATGTGGGCAAGCGCCATATCACGGCCCGTCGCGAGATGGGCTTTCTCGTATCGTCCAAGGGCTACGAGTACGCCACCATCAAGGGACACCGCTGTGCCATCGTCGTCGGCGACGACCTGAGCCGCATGCACGACTGCGACCGTTCGGTCGAGACCATTCTCTCGATCAATGCCCGCCGCTACGGCAAGGGGACGATGACGCAGCGTTACGAGATGATGCGCCGCATCGCCTTCGTCGAGGGCAAGAACCTCGTGCTCGCCAACCAGGTGGGCGGGTCGACCGAGATTGTCTACGACGGCACGTCGGGAGCCATCAACCGCCGCGGCGAACTCTGTCTCATGATGAAGAATTTCGAGGAGGACCTCCAGATATTCGACACCGACGCCCCGGCGCGGCCGGTCACCGTGCCGCCGCTGAGCGACCGCACGCGTCTGGTCCACGGCGCGGCCGTCTGCGGCCTGCGCGACTACTATCTCAAGAACGGCTATACGAAGGCGGCCGTGGGGCTCTCGGGGGGTATCGATTCGGCGGTGGTGGCCTGTCTGGCTGTCGAGGCCCTCGGCCGTGAGAACGTGCGGGCGCTGCTCATGCCCTCGCGCTTCTCTCCCGAGCAGTCGGTGGAGGATGCCAAGGAGCTGGCCCGGAACCTCGGTATCGAATACAACGTGATACCCATCAACGAAATATACGGCAGCGTGGTCGATACGCTCAAGCCCGTCATCGGAGGCATGGAGTTCGATTCGACCGAGGAGAACATCCAGACCCGTATCCGTACGGTGCTGCTCATGGCCTTGCAGAACAAGACCGGCTACATCCTGCTCAACTCTTCGAACAAGAGCGAGAATGCTCTCGGCCTCTGCACGCTCTACGGCGATACGGCCGGTTCGTTCAGCCCTACGGGCGACCTCTACAAGACCGAAATCTACGATCTGGCGCGCTACATCAACCGCGTGCACGAAGGCGTCATACCCGAGAACATCCTCCGCAAGGAACCTTCGTCGGAACTTCATCCCGACCAGAAGGACAGCGATATCCTGCCTCCCTACGAGGTCGTGGATGCCGTCCTCTTCCGCATGATCGAGGAGGGCCAGCACCGCGAAGAGATCATCAATGCGGGATTCGATTCCGAGATGGTGGAGCGTATTCACTCCATGATGATGCGCAACGAGAAGAAGCGCTATCAGTTCCCGCCCGTGCTGCGTCTGTCGACCTGTGCGTTCGGTCACGAACGGCTCATGCCGCTCACGAACAAATACGGCGATTAGCGCCGTGCAAGGTGTGGTCGAACATAGCGGTACGGTTGTGCGTGTCGAGGGGGACCGCCTTTTCGTGCGCATCGAAGCGACGGGGGCCTGCGGTGCCTGCCGCGCCCGCGAGGCGTGCGGTATGGGCGAAGCGAGGGAACGCGTCGTTGAGGCTCTCCTTCCCGAAGCGGCCTCCTATGCCGCGGGCGACGAGGTGACGGTGGGCGTTCGGCGCAGCGTGGGGCTCCGAGCCGTCGTCGTGGCCTATGTGGGGGCCCTGGCGGTTCTGCTGGCGGCCCTCGTGCTCGGCGTGTCGGTCCTGCATTGGGAGGAACGTGCAGCCGCGCTGGCCTCATTGGGGGCCGTGGCTCTCTACTATGGAGCGTTGCGGCTGCTGCACCGTCGGATCGGCCGTTCGGTCCGGTTCGTCGTAACGAGAAAGACAGAATAGAAGTAAGATGGAGGTTTTGCTTTTTACGGTCCTTACGCTCTGTGTAGTGGGTGTGCTGTCCGCGGTCGTGCTCTATTTCGTGGCGCGGAAGTTCCATGTCGAGGAGGATCCGCGCATCGACGAGGTGGAGCGGATGCTTCCCGGCGCCAACTGCGGCGGCTGCGGATTCGCCGGCTGCCGCAATATGGCCGAAGCCCTGGTGAAGCGTCCCGATATCTCGGCGCTCTACTGTCCGGTAGGGGGCTCCTCGGCCATGGCGGCCGTGGCCGATTACCTGGGCAAGAAGGCCCCCGAGCAGGAGCCCCGCACGGCGACGGTCCGCTGCGGCGGTTCGTGCGCCGTGCGGCCCCGTACCAATATCTATGACGGAGCCCGTTCGTGTGCCGTCGCCGGTTCGCTCTATGCGGGCGATACGGGCTGCGCCTACGGCTGTCTGGGCTATGGCGACTGTGCGGAGGTGTGCGCTTTCGGCGCCATCGCCGTGAATCCCGCGACGGGACTGCCCGAGGTGGACCCCGACAAATGTACGGCCTGCGGCGCCTGCGTC
The DNA here is from genome assembly GCA_949288735.1 of uncultured Alistipes sp. Lineage (GTDB taxonomy): Bacteria > Bacteroidota > Bacteroidia > Bacteroidales > Rikenellaceae > Alistipes. Next base: position 19,757 of record CASELE010000016.1, on the reverse strand, counting down.
AAGGCCTGCCCGCGCGGGGTCATCGAACTGCGCAAGCGGTGGCCGGCCCATCGGGCCGTATACGTCTCGTGCGTTTCGCACGACCGGGGGGCTGCCGTGTCGCGGGTCTGCAAGACAGGCTGTATCGGTTGCGGCAAATGCGTGAAGGCGTGTCCGTTCGGAGCCATCGCACTGGAGAACGGACTCGCCTATATCGATCCGCAGAAGTGCCGTCTTTGCCGCAAGTGCGCGGCCGAATGTCCCACGGGAGCCATCGTGCTCTCCAATCTGGCACCTCTGCCGCGCGAGCCGAAGGCCGCTTCGGCCGTACGGGTGCAGACCAGCAACCTCTCGTAAGAACATGAAGAGTTTTCGCAAGGGCGGAATCCATCCGTCGGAATACAAACTGAGCGCCTCCAGCCCCGTCGAACGGCTGCCGTTGCCCGATACGGTGGTGCTCCCGCTCGCGCAGCATATCGGAGCGCCGGCCACGACGGTGGTCGCCAAGGGCGACCGCGTGGTTGCCGGACAGCTCGTGGCCGAGGCCGCGGGTTTCGTTTCGGCCCGTGTCCATGCCTCCGTATCGGGTACGGTCATCGGCACAGATCCCGTGCCCAACGGTCAGGGTCTGCTCCAGCCTGCGGTCACTATCCGGCGCGAGGGAGACGAGTGGCTCGGGACGATCGACCGCACGGAGCGGCTGGTCGACGACTCCGAATGCGGTCTCGCGCCGCATGAGATTCTCGACCGCATCCGTGCCGCGGGTATCGTCGGTATGGGCGGCGCCGCCTTTCCTACCCACGTGAAGCTCTCGGTGCCGGACGACCGTCGGGTCGACTGTCTTGTCGTCAACGGTGCGGAGTGCGAACCCTACCTCACCTCGGACCATCGTACGATGCTCGAACGCGGTGAGGAGCTGCTCGTGGGCGTCGCGCTCCTCATGCGCGCGGTCGGTGTGGAGCGGGCGCTGATAGGTATCGAGAACAACAAGCCCGATGCGGTGGCGCATCTCGCGCATCTGGCCGCACGACGCCGGGGTATCGAGGTGGTGCCACTGCGGACGAAGTATCCGCAGGGCGGCGAAAAGCAGCTCATCGAGGCCCTTACCGGACGTGAGGTACCCCCTCCGCCCGCCCTGCCGATCGACGTGGGAGTCGTGGTCTGCAACGTATCGACGGCCGTGGCCGTCTACGACGCCGTGCAGAAACGCCGCCCGCTGGTCGAACGTGTCGTGACGGTTTCGGGCTCCGGCGTGCGCGAGCCGCACAATTTCCTCGTGCGTCTCGGCACCCCCGTGTCGGTTCTTGTCGAGGCGGCCGGCGGACTTGTCGACGGGCCCTGCAAGATACTCAACGGCGGACCCATGATGGGACGTGCCGTGGTTTGTCCGGACGCCCCCGTGACGAAGGGGTGCTCGGGCATTACGGTGCTCGCCGGAGCCGCGGCGCTGCGCCGCCCCGAATCGAGCTGTATCCGATGCGCCCGTTGTGTCGGCGCCTGCCCCATGGGGCTCGAGCCCTATCTGCTTTCGCGCGGCGCGCAGCGGCGCGACTGGGAGCTGCTCGACGAACGCGGCGTCGCCTCGTGCATCGAGTGCGGATCGTGCCAGGCGGGATGCCCCGCCTATCTGCCGCTGCTCGACTGGATCCGGGCGGGCAAGCAGGCCGTGGCGGCCATGCGGCGGGTCCGCGCGACACGTTGAACGAAATAAACGGGATATATGGCAAATAACCTGATTGCGGCCCCTTCGCCGCACGTGCAGTCTCCCCGCCCGGTACGGTCGATCATGCGCGACGTGCTGGTGGCGCTGCTTCCGGCGCTGCTCGTCTCGACCTGGATTTTCGGTTGGCGGGTGCTCGCCGTGACGGCCCTATCTGTCGTCTGCTGCGTGGGGTTCGAGTATCTCATCCGGCGTTTCATCGTCCGCGGTCCTTCGACCGTAGGCGATCTCTCGGCCGTCGTGACGGGCGTGCTGCTCGCCTTCAATCTGCCCGTGACGATTCCGTGGTGGATCGTCGCCATCGGCGCCTTCGTGGCGATAGCCGTCGCCAAGATGACCTTCGGCGGATTGGGCCGGAACCCCTTCAATCCGGCGCTCGTGGGGCGTGTCTTCCTGCTCTTCGCCTATCCGGTGCAGATGACCTCGTTTGCGACCGACGCCTTTTCGGGGGCGACACCGCTGGCGGCGATGAAGTACAGTCCGCTCTTCGCCGGTGCCGACCTGGGGGCCCTATTCGTGGGTGACGTGGCCGGTTCGATGGGCGAGGTGGCGGCCGCGGCGTTGCTGGTCGGATTCGTCTATCTGCTTTGGCGCAGGGTTATCACGTGGCATGTCCCCGTGACGATTTTCGCCACTATGTTTCTCTTTGCCCTCTGCGTCGCGCTGGGACGCGGCTGGTCGGGCGCGGCGCTCTGGGAGTTTCCGCTCTTCCATCTGCTGGCCGGCGGTGCCATGTTGGGCGCCGTCTACATGGCTACGGATTATACCACTTCGCCGATGACACGGTGCGGGGGTATCGTCTATGCCGTCGGTATCGGAGCGCTTACGATGTGCATCCGCCTGTGGGGCGACTATCCCGAAGGGATGTCGTTCGCCATACTCATCATGAATGCCGTAACACCGCTGATCGACAAATATGTCCGGCCGCGGCGCTTCGGCGTGCACAAGAAAAAGGTAGAGATTCTCCCATGAAAAGCACGCTATCCAACATGGTGACGGTGCTCTTCGTCATCACCTTTGTCTCGTCGGCGGTCGTCGGTATCGTCTACCGTATTACCGCGGGACCCATCGCAGGGGCGCGGGCCGCCGCGGTGGTCGAGTCGCTCGGCCGTGTCCTGCCTCCGTTCGAGTCGACCAAGACCGATACGATGACCCTTTCGGGCGTGCCCGTCACGGTCTATACGGCCACCGACGCGGACGGTGCGGTGGCGGGCTATGCCGTCGAGACAGCGTCGAACAACGGCTTCAGCGGTCCCGTGCGCCTCATGGTGGGCTTTGATCCCGACGGTACGGTGGAGAATATCGATGTGCTCGAACAGACCGAGACGCCGGGACTGGGAACGCGGATGGCCGAAGAGGACAATCCGCTGCTCGCGAGTGTCAGGGGCAGAAATCCGGCTCGGATGCAGCTCGTGGAGGGCGGTATCGCCGTGCGCAAGGACGGCGGCGACGTGGATGCGCTGACCGCAGCGACGATTTCGTCGCGGGCCTGGTGCGAAGCGGTGAACCGTGCATGGACGGCCTACCGGAGCGTTGCGCTCGGCGAGATGCCGTCGGACGCGGCCACGGGGGCATCCGATGCGGCTACGGGAGCTACGGCGACCACTGCGGACGTAATGGAGAAAGGAGGCGACCATGAATAGAATACGCAGCGTACTGGCCGGAGCCATCCGTACGAATCCGACCTTCGTACTGGTGCTCGGCATGTGTCCCACGCTCGGCACGACCACCTCGGCGGCCAACGGCATGGGCATGGGTTTGGCCACGATGGCCGTGCTGATTCTCTCGAATGTGGGCATCTCGCTCATCAAGAACCTCATTCCGGACAAGGTGCGCATCCCGGCCTTCATCGTCGTGATAGCCTCGTTCGTCACGGTCATCGAGATGCTCATGCAGGCCTTCGTGCCGGGTCTCTACGCGTCGCTCGGAGTCTTCATCCCGCTCATCGTGGTGAACTGTATCATACTGGGACGCGCGGAGGCCTTCGCCTCGAAACACGGGCCCTTCGATTCGGCGCTCGACGGCGTGAGCATCGGCCTGGGTTTCACCCTTTCGCTTACGGTAATCGGTTCGGTGCGCGAGATTCTCGGCAGCGGTTCGATCTTCGGGGTGCCGCTCGGCATAGCCGGCTATATGCCCCTCACCTTCGTACTCGCTCCGGGCGCCTTCCTGGTGCTGGGTTATCTGATGGCGGTATTCAACAAACTGGCTAAGAAATAGAGGCTATGGAACTTTCGTACTTTGCAATCATCGTCGGCGCCATCTTCGTGAACAACGTCGTGCTGGCGCAGTTCCTCGGCATCTGTCCCTTCCTCGGCGTCTCGTCAAAGGTCGAGACCTCGCTCGGCATGGGGGCCGCCGTCACCTTTGTCATGGCTCTCTCGTCGGTGCTGGTCTGGTTGATTCAGGAGTGCATACTCGCCCCGCTGCATATCGAGTACATGCAGACGATCGTCTTCATTCTCGTTATTGCGGCCCTCGTGCAGATGGTCGAAATCATCCTCAAGAAGGTCTCTCCCGCCCTCTATCAGGCGTTGGGTATCTTCCTGCCGCTGATCACCACCAACTGTGCCGTTCTCGGCGTGGCGATTCTCATGATACAGAAAGAGCTGAGCCTGTTGCAGGGGGTCGTCTATTCGACGGCTACGGCCATCGGTTTCGCTCTGGCGCTGACCCTTTTCGCCGGAATCCGCGAACGGCTCGAATTCGTCGGCGTTCCCGAAGCCTTCCGCGGCGTCCCCATCGCCCTCATTACCGCCGGCATCCTGGCTATGGCCTTCATGGGCTTCTCGGGGCTGGTATAGCTTTGTCTGACTCTCTTTCGGCGACGGCTCTGCGGGGCCGCCGCCTGCTTTTCGGCCGGATGCTCCGGCGTACGCCGTGAAAAAATGGGGGATGCCGGGTGCCATCTTGCGCACAAATCGTTAATTTTGCACACAAAATCCGAACCATGCGCAATCCAGAGAACCGCGAGTTTGTCCGCCTGCACGACCGGACTTTCCGAGTGATGATTCCCGCCGAGCGGATCGACGAGGCCGTTACGGCCGTCGCCGCCCGCCTCAATGCCGACTATGCCGAACGACCCGTACCGCTCTTCATAGGCGTGCTCAACGGGGCCTTCATGTTCCTGAGCGACCTGATGAAGAAGCTCGAGTTCGACTGCGAGCTCTCCTTCGTGAAGCTCGCCTCCTACAGCGGCACCTCCTCGACGGGCAAGGTGAAGAGCCTCATCGGACTCAACGGCTCCATCGAGGGGCGTCACGTGGTGATCGTGGAGGATATCGTCGATACGGGCGAGAGCATCGAACACATGGTGCGCGAGCTCGAAGGGCTCCGTCCCGCGAGCATTGCGGTCTGCACCCTCTTCTTCAAGCCGGGCTCCTATTCGCGGCAGGTGCCCATCGACTACCGGGCGCTGGAGATCGGCAACGAGTTTATCGTGGGCTACGGTCTCGACTACGACCAGCTGGGCCGCAATCTGAAGGATGTCTACGTGGTGACGGGGGAGGGGCAGGCATGACCGAACTGGATGCGCGGCGGCGCGCAGCGGCGGAAGGCCGTCTGCTGCCGCTCGTCGAAGACTTCTATACGATTCAGGGCGAAGGGTTCCATACGGGCCGTGCCGCCTATTTCGTGCGGCTGGCCGGATGCGACGTGCGGTGTCCGTGGTGCGATGCCGCCTATACGTGGTCTGCGGAGCGTTATCCGCTCGTGGAGGTCGGGACCATCGCCGATCGCGTGACGGCCACACCGGCGCGCTGCGTTGTCATCACGGGCGGCGAACCGTTGCTTCATCCGCTCGGCCCCCTTACGGAGATACTCCGCAGCCGGGGCGTGGAGATTCTGCTCGAGACCTCGGGGACGCAGCCGCTGAGCGGCTCGTTCGACTGGATTTGTCTCTCGCCCAAGCGTCACTGCGCCCCGCGTCCGGAACTCTCGCTTCAGGCCGACGAGCTGAAGACGGTCGTCTCCTGCGACGAGGATTTTGCCTGGGCCGAAGAGCAGGCCGCACTCGTGCGCCCCGACTGCCGCCTTTCGCTCCAGCCCGAGTGGGGTGCGGCGGAGCGGATGACTACGCGTATCGTGGAGTATGTCAAGGCGCATCCGCGCTGGCGTATCTCGCTCCAGACCCACAAGTACCTGAACATTCCCTAAGCGGAGCCGACCCATGGGATGGCATGCGGGCAAACGATTCTGGATCGTGATGACGTGCATCATTCTCGTCTTCACGGTCTTTGTCGTGGGCCGCAACCTGCTGCACGCCGTCCGCATCCGGCACCAGATCGCCGGACTCGAACGCGAGAAACGGGAGTACCTGCGGCGCATCGCCGAAGACAGTCTCCTGCTCGAAAGACTTCGCTACGACGACTGTCTCGAGGAGTATGCCCGAGAACACTACCGCATGCAGCGGCGAGGTGAGGAGGTCTATATTCTGGAAGATTAGCGTACGGGCTGCAGAAGAGTACCCTGCGTTTTCCCGAACTCCTTCCGTTTTATTTACTCGTTTTCCGGCCGTAGCGGGACCGCCCGATGGTCCGGCCGTCTCCCGCGATGGCGGACGGAACGGGTCAGAAGTGTTCGAATCCGGCGTAGTCGAGCGGTTGCGGCTCGCCGCCGCGCAGCCAGAGGGCCCTCCCGTCCGTCGGCCCGGTGATACGCCCGACGCGATGGAGCGTCCGGCCGAAACGGTCGTGGAAGTCGGCGCACAGACGCTCCGTCTGCGCGGCGTCGGCCGTGAGAAGCAGCCGGTAGTCCTCGCCGCCGCAGAGGGCCGTCTCGAGATCGGAACCTTCGGCTACGGGAATCCGTTCGAGGTCGATCTCGGCTCCCGCATGCGACTCGGCGAGGATGCGGCGGATGTCCGAGGCCAGACCGTCCGACAGGTCCATCATGGCGTGTACCTCCGTGCGGCCGCCGAGCCAGAGACCCTCTTCGATTTGCGGTTCGGGCGAGAGGTGTATGCGGGCCGCCTCCGTGTCGGGCCGGCCTTCCAGCAGGTCGCGCAGCCCTCTTCCCGATGCGCCCAGCGTTCCGGTGACGAGTATGGCGTCGCCCGAGCGGGCGGCGCTGCGCCGTTTCAGACAGCGGTCGGATACGCGGCCGATGGCCGTGACGCTGATTGTGATGTGTCGCTCGGCCGAGGTGGTGTCGCCTCCCACGAGTGCCGTCTTCCACCGTTCCGAGGCGGCACAGTAGCCGGCGACGAACTCTTCGGCCCATCTTCCCGTCGCATCGGCGGGAAGGGCGAGCGACAGAAGCGTTGCGATTGGCCGGGCCCCCATGGCGGCCACGTCGCTCAGATTGACGGCGAGGGCCTTGCCTGCCAGCGTGCGGGGTTCTGCGGAGTGCCGCAGAAAGTGTATTCCCTCGCAGAGCAGGTCGGTAGTGAATACGAGCGATTCGTTGCCCCCTACGGGCAGGACGGCACAGTCGTCGCCGATGCCTTCGAACCCGGCGTCGGGCAGTGCGGCGCAGAGCGTGCGGATATGGTCGATAAGTCCGAATTCGGTCATGTGCGCGAGGGTGGGTGGGAGTGTTGCGGTCCGCTCCGGCGGCGATTCACCCGTCGGCAAAGATACCGATAATCGGGGAAATATCGCTATATTTGCCGCCGAAAAGCGGGCGCCGCAAGGCTGCCTCCGATACCCATGAAGAAGATTCTGATTCTCAACGGCCCCAATCTCAACCTGCAGGGCCGTCGCAATCCGCAGGTCTACGGGACGGAACGGTTCGATGCGTTGATGGAACGGCTGCGCGTGCTCCATCCCGGAACGGAGTTCTCCTACTTCCAGTCCAACGTGGAGGGCGAGTTGATCGATGCGTTGCAGCGGGCCGAGGAGTCGTGCGACGGCGTGGTGCTCAATGCCGGAGGATATACTCACACTTCGGTGGCGCTGCGCGATGCAGTGGAGGCGGTACGCCTTCCCGTCGTCGAGGTGCATCTTTCGCAGATCGCGGCCCGCGAGGAGTTCCGCCGCGTGTCGCTGCTGGCCCCCGTGGCGGCAGGGTCGATTGCGGGTTTCGGCATGCTCTCCTACGAGCTGGGTGTCGAGGCGCTGCTGCGGCTCGGCGAAGAGGAACGATGAGCAGTCAAACAACGGTTAGTATAGGTGTGATATGGATCGAATGAAGAAGACGAAAATCGTGGCTACGATGTCCGATTTCCGCTGCACGGAGGAGTTCGTGCGCGAACTGTTCGAGGCGGGCATGGATGTGGTGCGCATCAATTCGGCGCATGTGAGCGAGGAGAGCGCTTCGCGCATCGTGGAGACCGTCCATCGGGTGAATGCCGGCATCCCCGTCATGCTCGATACGAAGGGGCCCGAGATCCGCGTGACGACCATTGCCGAGGAGTACGGCAACGGCATCCGTTTCGCGGCGGGCGACCGGGTTGTCGTGCGCGGTTCCGCAGGCGGCGATCCGACGACGCGCAAGGTGGTCTACATGAATGTGCCCTCCATCGTGCGCGATATTCCCGTCGGTGCGCGGATGCTCGTGGCCGACGGCGAGATGGAGCTGCTCGTGACGGACAAGAACGACGAAGAGCTTTCGTGCGAATTCGTGCGGGGCGGTACGATGCGTTCGCGCAAGAGCGTGAACGTGCCGGGCGTCTCGATCGATCTTCCTTCGGTGACGGAGAAGGATCGCCGCTTCATCGAGTGGGCCGTGGCGAACGACGTGGACTTCATCGCCCACTCCTTCGTGCGCAGTGCCCGCGACATTGCCGCCGTGCAGGAGATTCTCGACGCGCACGACAGCCCGATCAAGATCATCTCGAAAATCGAGAACCAGGAGGGGCTCGACCATCTCGATGAGATCATAGAACACTCCTACGGAGTCATGGTGGCGCGCGGCGACCTGGGTGTGGAGCTTCCGGCCGAGGCGATACCCAATGCGCAGCGGCGTATCGTCGAGCGTTGCATCGCCGCGAAACGCCCCGTCATCATCGCCACGCAGATGCTCTATTCGATGGTTCATTCGCCGCGACCCACGCGGGCCGAGGTGAGCGACGTGGCCAGCGCCATCTATCAGCGGGTCGACGCCGTGATGCTGAGCGACGAGACGGCCATGGGCGAATATCCGCGCGAGGCGGTGGAGACCATGGCGCGCGTCGCGCGCGAGATCGAGCGCGACGAGTCCCACTTCGCTCCGATGATAGACATGGACATGGTCTCGGTGAACCACGAAATCACGGCGCAGCTGGCCCGTTCGGCCGTGCGGGCCTGTTCGAATCTGCCCGTGCGCTACGTCGTGCTCGATACGCGGACCGGCCGTACGGGGCGTTACGTGGCGGCCTTCCGTGGCCGGAAGGTGGTGCTGGCGGTCTGCTACCGCCGTCATGCGCAGCGTATCCTTGCCCTGTCGTACGGTGTGATACCTATATTGCGCACGCAGAAACTTTCGGACAAGTATCATTTCCTTTCCGATGCGCTGGAGGTACTCGACCGCTACGGACGGCTCGAGCCCTCGGATCTGCTGGCCGTCGTGGGCGGCAGCTTCGGCCCCGCCGGCGGGGCCTCCTACGTGGAGCTCTCCACCGTGGAGAAGATCCGTCGCCGCATGGAAGCGATAGCGAATGGCCAGTGCTTCTGATCGGGTAGTCCGATGGCCCGGAACGATGAGGCGATGAAGCAGTGCGGGACGCCCGCCGGCGAGGGGGCGCTGAAGAGCAGGGTAGCCCGCGGCGTGGCGTGGAGCGTTGCCGAGAAGGGATGTTCCATGCTACTGCAACTGGGGGTGAGCATCGTCGTGCTGCGGCTGCTCGTGCCCGAGGATTTCGGCGTGGTGGCTATCCTGACGGCCATCTCGTCGGTGGCGCTCATCGTCGTGGACAGCGGCTTTTCGCAGACGCTTATTCGCAAGGCCGAACCCACGCCCGAGGAGTTGGGATCGGTCTTCCGCTTCAGTATCGTGGTCTCGTGGGCGCTCTACGCCCTGCTGGTGGCGCTGGCGCCGCTGGTCGCCTCATACTACGCGATGCCCGAACTGGCGCGTACGGCGCCCGTCTTCTTTCTGATTCTTCCGGTCAATGCCCTTTGTGTCATCCAGCAGGTGATTCTTACGCGACGCTTCCGGTTTGCGCTTCAGTCAAAGGTTACCTTTCTGGCCAACCTCGCGGCGGGCGTCGCGGCAGTGGGTATGGCGGTGGCCGGCTGCGGCGTCTGGAGCATCGTGGCGCAGCGCGTGCTGACGATGGCCGTGCGGGCGCTGCTCCTGTGGTGGCGCAGCGGCTGGCGCCCCTCGTGGTGCTACGACGGCGCCGCATTGCGGCGCATGGCTCCCTACAGTTTCAGCCTGATGGCCACCGACCTCATATCGATGCTCTACAACAAGCTGCCGCAGTTCTTCATCGGGCGGCTCCATTCGCCCACGGTGCTCGGCTTTTTCGATCAGGCGGTCAAACTCCGCGACCAGCCGCTCCAGGCATCGATGCAGGCGGTGCAGGGCGTGACTTTCCCCGCTCTGGCCCGTGTGGCGGACGAACCGTCGAAGTTCGCGGAGAGCTATCGTCAGGTCGTCCTGGTGGTGGCCTTCGCCCTCTTTCCCGTCATGGCGGGCATGATTGCCGTGGCGCAAGATCTCTTCGAGGTGCTCGTCGGCGCGAAGTGGCTGCCTACGGTGCCCTATTTCCGGACGGTCTGTCTGGCCGGATTCTTCTATCCCGTCGCGCAGGTGGCCTACAACGTGCTCAAGGTGAAGAGCGACGGCCGCATCATCATGCGTCTCGAAGTGGTCAAGAAACTCGTGATGACCCTCCTGCTTGCCGCGACGCTGTTCCGCAGCGTGATAGCCGTGGTCTGGGCGCTCGTTGCGATGTCGTGCGTCGAGGCGCTGCTCAACGTTGTGGCGGCACGCCGTTTCGCGGCCCTTCCGCTCCGTCGCCTCGTGCGAACGCTGCTCCCTGTCGCCGCCGTTACGGCGGCCATGTACGGGGCTGTGCGGGGTGTGGCGTTTCTGGTCGAACCGCAGGCGTGGCGGCTGGTTGCCGAGGTGGCCGCAGGCGTGGCGGTCTATCTCTCCCTCTCGGCTCTCTTCCGGCTCGAAGGATTCCGCGAGACGCTCGATACGGTGCGTCGTGTGGTGCGGGGCGGAGCAGCATAGTGGCAGGCGGCTGTGCATGGGGTGCGGTTGCCTGACCGAAGAGCGGCGTGAAAAGAAGAGCGCGGGAACTCCCTGTCCGGGAGCCCCGCGCTTCTTTCGTGCGTCGTCGCTGCGCGTCAGGCGTAGACCTGCGGTTCGCGCTCGCCGCGCAGTACGGCCAGCGCATTCTGCATCAGCGATTCGAGTTCGTTCTCGCCCGGGTATACGGCAATAGGAGCGAGGAACGAGCAGTGCTCCTTCACGATCTCTACTACCGGCTCGTTATAGGCGATGCCGCCCGTGAGGATGATGGCGTCCACCTTCCCCTTGAGCGCTGCGGCCATGCCGCCGATCGCCTTGGCGATGGTGTAGCTCATGGCGCGTACGAAGAGCTGATACTGAGGATTGCCGGGGGCCTTCTCGCAGAGCTCCTGTACGGAGTTGATACCCAGGTGGGCCACCATGCCGCCCTTGCCGGCGAGCAGCTTCATGATCTCGCCCTTCTCGTACTTGCCCGAGTAGCAGAGCTCGACGAGTGCCTCGGCGGGCAGCGTGCCCGAGCGCTCGGGCGCGATGGGCCCGTCGCCGTTGAGGGCGTTGTTCGTATCCACGACGCGGCCGTGGTCATGGGCGCTGATGCTGATGCCGCCGCCGAGGTGTCCTACGACGAGGTTCACGTCCTCGTAACGCCACCCCATCTTCGCGCAGTGCTTGCGGGCCGTGGCCTTTTGGTTGAGCGCATGGAAGATCGAACGGCGCGGACATTGGGGCAGACCGCTCATGCGGGCGATATCCTGCAACTCGTCCACGACCACCGGATCGGCGATGTAGGCCTTCACGCCCGCTTCGCGGGCAATCTCGTCGGCGATGAGGCCGCCGAGGTTCGAGGCATGCTCCATCTGGGCGTGAACCAGGTCGTGACGCATGGCATCGTTCACCTCGTATACGCCGCTCGGAATGGGCTTGATGAGTCCGCCGCGTCCGATGACGGCCGAGAGTTCATGGATGTCGAACCCTTTCTCCTTCAGCGCATCGAGAATCAGACCGCGGCGCCACGAAAGCTGGTCGGCTACCGTGGTGAAGCGGGCGATCTCTTCGGCCGGATGGCGCAGGGTGAGTTCGAGCGAGGGTTTTTCGTCCTCGAAAAGGGCCACCTTCGTCGAGGTGGAGCCCGGGTTGATAGCCAGTATCTTGAAACTCATTATATAATTATTGTCGGTTTTGTGGTTTATTTCGCAGCCAGGCAGGCCAGAGCGATCGAGTAGAGTTTGGTCTTGCTCGTGTCGCCGCGCGAGGTGAGCACGCAGGGGACCTTCGTACCCATGACCATGGCTGCGATTTCGCCGCCGCCGATATGGGTCGCCGCCTTGAAGAAGACGTTGCCCGACTCGATGTTGGGGAAGAGCAGGCAGTCCGGATCGCCCGCCACGCTAGAGCCCTTCACCTTCTTGTGCTCGGCAACCTCCTTGTAGAGGGCCACGTCGATCGAGAGAGGACCGTCGATGGTGATGTTGCCCAGCTGGCCGCGGTCGCCCATCTTGGCCAGAATGGCGCTCTCGGTCGAGGAGATCACGCTCGGGAGCAGCTGCTCCGAGGGGGCGATGCAGGCGATCTTCGGCTTCTCGATACCCAGCAGGTTGGCCGTGCGGGCCAGATAGCCGATCTGTACGGTCTTCTGCTTGAAGTCGGGCAGCGGAATCACCGCTACGTCCGAGATGACGAGCAGCTTGTGGTAGGCGGGCATCTCCACGACCGATACGTGGCTCAGCACGCCCTTCGGCGGGAAGAGTCCGGCCTCCTTGTTGAGGATGCCGCGCATGTACTTGTCGGTCGATACGAGGCCCTTCATCAGCACGTCGGCGTTGCCGGCCACGACGGCGGCCACGGCCTGCTGTACGCACTTCACGTCGCTCTTCTCCTCGACGATGTTGAAGGCGGCGATGTCGATATTGTTTTCGGCGCAAACCTTCTCGATGACGGCGCGCTCACCGAAGAGCGTGGGCTCGACCAGCCCCTCCTTGTAGGCCTCGTATACGGCCTCGAGCGTGTGCGAATCCTGACCGTAGGCGACGGCCAGACGCTTCTTGCCCTTCTTGCGGGCTTCGGTTACGATTTCGCTGAGATGTTGGATCATAGCAGTAATGGATATTTGTTTGTTGTGAGATTCGTTGTCGGTATGTCGTCTCCCGTCCCTTGTCAGCAGTGGGTCAGACGGTAGGTGTCGGTGGCGATCATCAGCTCCTCGTCCGTGGCAATGACGGCCACCTTGACGCGCGACGAAGCCTTCGAGAGGATCTTGTCCGTGCCGCGCACGCCGCGGTTGGCCTCCTCGTCGAACTCTACGCCCATGAATTCGAGACCCGAGCAGACATTCGCACGCATCTCGTCGGAGTTTTCACCCACGCCGCCCGTGAAGACGACGAGGTCCAGACCGCCCATCTCGGCGGCGTACTGGCCGATGAACTTCTTCACGCGGCTGTCGTACATGTCGCGGGCGAGTATCGCCTTCGCCTCGCCGGCGTGGTAGGCCGCGTCGATGTCACGCATGTCGCTCGAGAGCTCGCTGACGCCGAGCAGCCCCGATTTCTTGTTCATCATGGCGTTGACCTCCTCGTAGCTCATGCCCTCCTTCTCGGCGATGAAGGTGACGGCGCTCGGGTCTACCGTGCCGCAACGCGTACCCATCATGAGACCGTCCACGGGCGAGAAGCCCATCGAGGTGTCGAACGACTTGCCGTCGAGTACGGCCGTGACCGAAGCGCCGTTGCCGACGTGGCAGGTGACGATCTTCGAGTGGCCGAAGTCGAGTCCCGCGAGCTCGGCGCCGCGCCGTGCCACGTACTGGTGGCTCGTGCCATGGAAACCGTACTTGCGCACGCGGTACTTCTCGTAATATGCGTAGGGGAGGGCATACATGTAGTTCTCCGCCGGGATGGTCTGATGGAACGACGTGTCGAAGACGGCTACCTGCGGTACGCCCGGAAGCACCTTCTCGATCGAGAGGATACCCTCGAGGTTGGCGGGGTTGTGCAGCGGCGCGATTTCGAAGAGGGTGCGGATCTTCTCCTTCACCTCTTCGGTGACGATACAGCTCTCGGCGAAGAATTCGCCGCCGTGTGCCACGCGGTGACCGACGGCCTTCACCTCGGAGAGCGAGCCGATTACGCCGTGTGCGGGGTCGGTGAGGGCCTCCAGCACGAGACGGATGCCCGTCGTGTGGTCGGGGATGGGGCGGTGGAGTTCGAAGCGCTCCTTGCCCGTAGGCTTGTGCGTGAGGTCGCCTTCGGCCAGTCCGATGCGCTCGACCAGACCCTTGGCGAGCAGTGCGCTTTTGCCGGCTTCGAGGTCGATCAGCTGATATTTGATCGACGAGCTGCCGCAGTTGAGTACGAGTATGACCATATTCGGTGTAGTTTTATTGGTTAATCAACATCTTCCGAGCCCCGCTCTTTCGCCGAGCCACAGCCCGAGGAGCGTGCCGGCTATGCCGACGACGATACTCAGACCTATGTAGAGCCCAGCCGTGAGGCAGTTCCCGCGGTGCAGCAGTTCCACCGATTCGGCCGTGAAGGCGGAGAAGGTGGTGAACCCGCCGCAGAACCCCGCTGTCGTGAGACGCAGCAACCCGGGCGACGGGGCGAACCATGCGGCGAAGAGGCCGATGAGGAACGCTCCCGTGACATTCACGACAAAGGTCCCGACCGGGAAACCTCCGGGCGTACAACCGGTCAACAGACGACCCGAAAGCAGGTAGCGGACCATGCTTCCGGCCGCACCGCCGGCACCGACAACGAGGATTTCCCGAAACACAGTGGACGAAGGCTCTTTAATAGTTGCGCAAAATTAGCTAAAAAACACTTACGAATTATAACGGAAATTGCCTTTTTTACAGAAAAAAATGTTGCGGATGGGACATTTCTCCGAAAAAAGCACTCATGCGGCCGCCGTCACCCCGCTTCGGGTGTCTCCGAACCGCTCTCCGTCTTATCGGATGCGTGCGGTGAGCAGCCGGATGTGCGGGTCGGGTTCGATGTAGAGTCCCTTCGCTTCGGCCGGGACGAGCAGGGTCTGTCCGGCACGGAGCGGATACGGCGTCCCGCCGTCGGCCGATATGCCTCCCGCGCCGTCGAGGCAGACGAGCACGACGAATGAGTCGTACGCGCCGATGTCGCGGCGCATCGGACGCTCCGCCGTACAGAGCGACGTGGTGAAGCAGGGGCAGTCGATGAGCGTGGTCACGCCGTCGGCCGTCGGCGTGTAGCGGGTGCGGTAGTCGGGCAGAACGGTGTAGTCGATGGCTTCGCGGGCCAGTTCGGTGTGCAGTTCGCGCGGCTTGCCGTCCGCCCCCAGCCGTCCGAAGTCGTAGATGCGGTAGGTGATGTCGGAGGTCTGCTGGATCTCGGCCACGAAGACTCCCGCCCCGATGCTGTGCACGCGGCCGGCCGGCAGAAAGAAGAGATCGCCGCGGTGCACCTCGTGCGAGCGGAGCAGCGAGGCGATGCTTTCGTCGGCGACGCTGCGTTCGTACTGGTCGGGCGTGACGGGCCGGTCGAAACCCGAATAGAGCCGGGCCCCCTCGTCGGCATCGATGACATACCACATCTCGGTCTTGCCCCGGGCGTTGTGGCGCCGGCGCGCCAGCTCGTCGTTCGGATGGACCTGGATGGAGAGGTCGCGCCGTGCGTCGATGAACTTGACCAGGAGCGGGAATTCGGTGCCGAAGCGTTCGTAGACCCTGCGTCCGACGAGCCCCTCGCCTCTCCTCTCGATCAGTTCGGATAGCGTGAGCCCGGCGCACGGGCCGTCGGATACGACCGATTCGCTGCCTGCGACACCCGAGAGTTCCCAGCTCTCGCCGATGTCGTTGCGGTCGCTTTCGAGGCCTTTGTAGGCGGCAATCCGGCTGCCGCCCCAAAGGGTGGATTTCAGTATGGGGTCGAATCGATAAAGCTGCATCTGTTCGGGGACCGCGGGGCTGGTTTCCGTTTGTCGGGTCGCGGCCGGAATACAAAGATACCAAAATTCGCCGGAACGGCAAGTGCCCGCTCGATTTCAGTGCGGCGGCGCGGCCGGTTTCCGAATTTTGCGTATCTTTGAGCGCTAAAGCGAAAGCGTCATGCATCTACAAGATATCAGTACAACCCTGCGCCGGCTCGCCGAGCGGGCCGACGGCTGGACCTCCGCAGGGAGGATTCCCGCCATCGAACGCGATCTGGCGCTCGAGGCGTTGCGGCACCTCTACGACGAATTGCAGCGGGATGATGCCGCAGCCCCGGTACCCGAACCGCTCGGCATCAGTCTGGACGAACTCTTTGCTGCCGAAGATTCGGAGCAGGGTGCCGCGGAGGAGACCGCTCCGCTCTCCGGAGAGGAGCCTTCGTCGGACGATGCGGAGACCGCTCCGCCGTCCGAACCCGAACCTTTCCCGGAACCGGAACCCGAATCCGCGTCGGAGCATCTTTCGGATGCCGGGTCCGACCCTCTTCTGTCCGAGGGGCCGGTATCGCTTTCAGAACCGGCGCCCGAGGCGCTCCCGCCGTCCGAACCCGAACCTCTTCCGGACCCCGAACCCGCGACTGAACCGCTTCCGGAGGTCGAATCCGAACCGGAAGAGGAGGCACCGCAGTTCCGTTCAGTCCATGCTGTCGGGAAAAGCGCGGAGCGGGAGACGCCGCACCGGGAGGCCGTGCCGTCCCTTTTCGGCCCGGAGGACCCCGAAGAGCAGCGGCGGCACCGCCACAAGCAGCGGATTCTTATGTCGCTCTATGACATGCCGGCCGAATGCGGCCGTGCGGCGAAGGAGGCGGTTTGTCCGGCCCTGCGTGCTGAGGCCCGGCATCCGGAGCCTTCGGAGGAGCCCGGCCCGTCGGCCGTCGATCCGGCTCCCGTAACTCCGGCGGACGGGCCGGCTGTCTCCGCAGCGCCGGTCGCAGACGGGCCGGACTCCGGCAACGGCGGGGATGCAGGCCGCAGCGCTGCCGCCGCGGGAGGCCGGAATACGGTGCTTGGTGAGACGCTCCTCCGCTGCGGGCGGACGCTCGGCGACGAGCTGGCGGCTCCGCAGCACGACGTAGCTTCGGAACTGGTGCGCAACGAACCGGTGGAGGATCTGCGCAAGGCTCTCGGTCTCAACGACCGTTTCCTTCTGATACGCGATCTGTTCGGTGACGATGCCGAAACCTACGAGCGGACGCTTGCCCTTCTGAACGACATGGCGAGCCTCGACGACTGTCTGGTCTACATTGCCGAACATTTCGACTGGAACGCCTCGTCCGAAGGGGCCAAGTTGCTGATGGCGCTGCTCGAACGCAAATATTCCTGACGACGCATGGCGAAACTCATCATCGTACCGACGCCCATTGGCAACCTGGAGGATATCACGCTGCGCGCCATCCGGGTGTTGCGCGAGGCCGATCTGATCCTGGCCGAGGATACGCGTACGACCTCGGTACTGCTCCGCCACCTGGGTATCGAGAAACCGATGCGTGCGCACCACAAGTTCAACGAACATGCCGCCGTGGGGGCCGTGGCCGACGAGATCGCCGCGGGCCGCAGTGTGGCGCTCGTCTCCGATGCCGGTACGCCCGGTATATCCGATCCTGGATTCCTGCTGGTGCGCACCTGCGTGGAGCGGGGCATCGAGGTGGAGACCCTGCCCGGGCCGACGGCTTTTGTCCCGGCTTTGGTACAGAGCGGATTCCCGTGCGACCGTTTCTGCTTCGAGGGGTTCCTGCCGCAGAAGAAGGGGCGGACAAAGCGGTTGGCAGCCCTGGCGGCCGAGGAGCGTACGATGGTCTTCTACGAGTCGCCCTACCGGGTGGTGAAGTGTCTTGCGCAGATGGCCGAACTCTTCGGATCGGAGCGCCGCGTTTCGGTGTCGCGCGAACTGACCAAACGGTTTGAGGAGACCGTGCGCGGAACGCTGGCCGAGGTGCTCGAACACTTCCGCACGACGGAGCCCCGCGGCGAATTCGTGCTGGTCGTGGCGGGCCGCTCCCGAGCCGACGATGCCGAGAAAACCGACGAAGATGGAGAGGAACATGAAGAGGCATAGCTGTCCGGTGCGGCGGCATGCAGGTCCGACGCCGGTCGGAAAGGAGGCCGGCCTATGAGCGCAGCAACGCGGATGGCCCCTCTTCAGCGGTTGCAGCTGGAGACGCTGTGGCTGCTCTGCCGCGGTTTTGCGGTGCTGCCCCGCCTGGTGCGCTATCACGTGGTGGGAAACATCGTCTTTTTCCTTCTCTGCTATTGCCTGCGCTACCGCGTGAAGGTGGTGAAGGAGAACCTGCGCAACTCCTTCCCGGAGAAGAGCGGTCGGGAACTGCGACGCATCAGGCGCCGCTTCTATCGTACGCTCTCCGAAATTTTCGTCGATACGGTAAGCCTGGCGGGAGTCCGCACCCCCGAACAGGCACGGCGGTTGATCCGTTTCCCCGATGCGGCGGGCCAGAGCGCGGCGACTGCCGGTCGCGACTGGATAACCATGACGGCCCACTACGGTTGCTGGGAGTATGCCTCTTTCTGGGGAATGTGGGATCCGTCTCAGGTAGTCGTGGCGGTCTATCATCCGCTGCGCAGCCCGGTCATCGAGGCGCTCTATCAGCGGCTTCGCAGCCACCGCAACACACAGACGGTCGCCATGCACGAATGTCTGCGCTTCTATCTGCGCCACCGCGAAGGGGGCATCGGCGGCAAGAATATGGTCATCGGGCTGATTGCCGACCAGAACCCTCCGCGACGGCCCGACAGCCACTGGTTCCGTTTCCTCAATCGGGATACGCTCTTCTTCGACGGCGGCGAGCGGCTTGCGCTCAAGTGCGGTCTGCCGGTCTACTTCGGCCGGATCGACCGGGTGCGGTGCGGGCTCTATGAGATGACTTTCGAACAGATCTACGACGGCCGGGAGGAGGTCGCCGAATACGAAATCACGGAGCGTTACGTGCGGCGGCTCGAGGCTCTCATCCGCGAGCGGCCCGAGCTGTGGATGTGGTCGCACCGCCGCTGGAAGTACAGACGCGACGAATGACGGCCGAGATTGTCATACTCAACTGGAACGGCCTCGGCCACCTGCAGCGGTTCCTGCCCGGCGTCGTGGCGGCCTCGCCCGAAGGGGTGGGGGTCACGGTGGCCGACAACGGGTCGACCGACGGCTCGGTCGCGTGGGTGGCACGGAACTTTCCTGCGGTGCGCCTGATCCGTTTCGACCGCAACTACGGATTCGCCGAGGGGTACAACCGCGCGCTGGAGCTGCTCGATGCGGAGCTCTGCGTGTTGCTCAACTCCGATGTGGAGACACCGCGCGGATGGCTCGAACCGATACTCCGCGAGATGAAGGAGCACTCCGACGTGGCGGCCGCGGCCCCCAAACTCCGCTCCTGCACCGATCCCTCTTCGTTCGAATACGCCGGAGCCGCGGGAGGCTACATCGATTGGCTGGGATACCCCTTCTGCCGGGGTCGTATCCTGCAGCATCTCGAGCGCGACGAGGGCCAGTACGACGATGCGCGCGACCTTTTCTGGGTGAGCGGCGCAGCCTTCTGCTGCCGCCGCGACGTATTCCTGCAGCTGGGCGGTTTCGCCCCCGACTTCTTCGCCCACATGGAGGAGATAGACCTTTGCTGGCGGATGCAGCTGGCGGGCTATCGTGTGCGCATCGTGCCGCAGAGTTGTGTTTACCATCTCGGCGGAGGGACGCTTTCGTGCGACTCGCCCCGCAAGATCTACTACAACCACCGCAACAATCTGGCGATGCTCTTCCGCTGCGCCCCGGCGGGCCAGCGCATCGCGGCGGCCCTGCTGCGGCCGCTGCTCGATGCCGCGGCCGCCTTCTCCTATCTGCTGCAGGGACGTCGCGAGAGCTTCGTCTCGGTGTGGCGCGCCTGGCGCGATTTCATCCGCTGGCACGGCCGTCTGGCCGCACAGCGGCGGGCGATTCGCGGCGCGCGGCGCGCGGAGTCCTCATGCATCTATCGTGGGT
>CASELE010000015.1 GCA_949288735.1 uncultured Alistipes sp. | reverse complement strand
AACCCCGCGAGGACCCTGCGGTGCGCGAGCGGCTCCCCACCCCCAACGAAAGGGCCTATGCCGACGACGCGCGCCGTCTGGCGGGGCGCTGAGACCTTCCGATGCCGCCCGGAGGGCCCGACGGGCCCCGGGATGCCGCCGCGGGAACGGCACGGAGGACCGGACTGCCCCGGCGGCGGAAAACGATTTGAAACAACCTGAAAAACAAGAAAAAAGATGAGCTATCTGGAACAGGCGAAAAGCTACACGGGGCAGGACCTCGAGACCATCTTCTTCCGGCCCATGCTGACCGGACCCTCGGCCGAAGAGCTGGGAATCAGAATCCTCTACAACATGCCGGTGCCGACCACCGTGCAGCTCTGGGACGCCAACCCCGAGGTGCTGCAGAAGTACACCAAGGGGGGATGGACGGGCGGCGCGGGCGCCACGAAGTATCAGAAGACCATACAGCTGAGCCGCGTGAAGGCCGAACTCGGATTTTCGGCGTCGGACTACTTCTCGCTCGTCTACGAGCTGATCGCCTCGCGCGCCGACGTCAACATGGACGATCTCACCGGCACCGAGCTCGAACGGGCCGAGACGGAGCTCTTCCGCCGCTCGATCGCCGAGAGCATCCGCGCCACGATGTGGCTGGGCGACACGTCGGCCGCGTCGGGCTTCAACACCTTCGACGGATTCCTGAAGACGGTCAAGGCCTTCGCGGAGAGCGACACGATATACAGACACTCCTACGGCGACGGGGATCTGGCCGATCCGGCGGGGGCGGTCGATATCTTCGAGGCGCTCTGGGAACATGCCGGAGCGAAGCTGCAGGACCTGAAGGCAGAGAGAAATCTCGCGTATTTCGCCACCTCGGACATCTGCCACCTCTACGAGCGCCATCTCGACGCGCGCGGTACCGAGTCGGCCTACGTCGATGCGGTGAACGGCCGCGGGACGCTCGCCTACCACGGCATCCCGGTCGTCGACGTGCGGCTGGGGAGCTATCTGGCCGGGAGCACGACCTTCGACAAGTCGTTCGTCCTGCTCACCGACCGCCGCAACCTGGTGCTGGCGGTCAATACGGCCGACTTCCCCGGCAACGAGATACGTATGTGGTACAACCCCGACGAGATGGAGAACCGTCAGCGCGCCCTCTTCATGGCGGGGTGCGACGTGCTCGACGAGTCGCTCGTCGTCTATGCGGCCAAGGCCTGACGCCGATGGCCGCGACGAAGAGACCCGCCGGCGGTGTCGCGGCCGTGGAGCTCCTCCCCTGCGACGGGGCTCCGCAGCCCGCGATAGAGCTGGTCGAGGGGCGCTCCTCCTACACGGAGGAGTGCCTTTGCGACGGGGGCGCCGTGCGCGTGCGCCACACGCTGACGCTCGTCGTCCCGCGCACGACGGCCGCCGCCCTCGTGCCGTTGGCCGAAGGACTGGCGCTCAGCGGCGCCACCGCCGTCGTGACGACCGGAGCCGGCGAGCGGCTCACGGTGGGGTGGTCGGAGCGTTTCGGCCGGGAGCAGCCCCTCAGGCTGCGCTCCTTCGTGCTGGCGACGGGAGAGCGCGCCTCGGCGGGCAACGCCGCCGTGCTCCGCTTCGAGAGCGAGGACCGGAGCGCGCTGTGCGAATCATGAACCGATAACCGAAAACGAACATGAAGAAGACGATCAGGGAGCATATCCGCCGGGCCGCGGTGCGCAACAGCCGCACGGACCCCTATCCGCTGCTCGGAGCCGCGCGCGTCGACAACGACGCCTTCTGGCGCTGGGGCGACGACAACCTGTTTCCGGAGGCGCTGGCCCTCATGGCCCGCCGCTCGACCGTGCACAGGCGCATCATCAACGACAAGGCCGACTACATCTCGGGCAAGGGAGTCGTCTGCGACGAGGGGGAGCCCCGGCTGCGCGCCTTCGTCGAACGGGTGAACGGCTCGGGCGAGAGCCTCCGCCGGCTGCTCGGCCGGCTGGCCTTCGACAAGGCGCTCTTCGGCAACGCCTTCCTCGAGGTGGCGACCGATGCGGCGGGCGGTTCGCTCGCCCTCTTCCACCAGGACGCCTCGCGCTGCCGCGTGGCGCGCGACTCGCGCCACATCCTGCTGCACCACGACTGGGCCGCCTTCCGCCCCTCGGAGGCGCGCAGCCTGCCGCTCTGGCCCCGCTTCGAGCGGCAGGAGGACGGCTCGCTCCGGAGCGCCGTGCACTACATGGACTACGAACCCATGTTCGAACACTACGGCGTGCCCCCCTACATCGCCGGCCTCGACGCCTCGTCCATCGCCTGCAAGACCGACCGCTGGAACATTGCGAGGCTCGACAACTCGTTCCAGCTCTCGGGCGTGATGATGCTCGACAGCACGGCCGACAGCGAGGAGCAGGCCGCCGAACTCATCCGCACGGCCGAACAGCGCTTCGCCGGGAATCCCGGACAGGTGATGTTCGTGGTCAAGGAGGGGTCGTCGGACGACCACTCGCGCTTCATCCCCATCGCCTCGCAGAACGAGGGCGACTGGCACGCGCTGCACGACCAGGCCGTCTCGGACATCGTGGTGGCCCACTCGTGGTTCCGCACGCTGAGCGGTCTGGACTACGCCTCGGGGTTCGACTCGGAGCGCATCCTGCACGAATACGAGGTGGCGCTCAATACGGTGATTCTGAGCGAGCAGGCCGAACTGCTGGAGCCCATACGCCGCATCGTGGAGCGGGTGCTCGGCTGCGACGCCTCGTCGCTCGCGGTGGTGAACCGGCCGCCGACCCGCTCGAAGCCTCTCTACATGAAGGTGTGGGAGGCGCGCAAGGCCGACGGCCTCGACTACGACCCCGGGGACGAGCGGCAGCAGCTCTTCCTCTCGGAGATTGCGAAGTACAACCTCAAAAGCATCGGATAGACCATGAAACATCTCGTTACGCCCGGGCAGGTCGTGGAACTGGCCTTCGCCGACGGGGCCTATCTCGGCGCCGACGCCCTCCCCGGGACGGCCATCGCCGCCGTCGAGCGGCGCTACCTGCGCCCGGTGGTGGGAGAGAGGCTCTACGAACGGCTCGTCGAGGGGGCTTATGCCGACTTCGCGGCCGAGTACCTCGCGCCGGCCGTGGCGCTCCGGGTGCGCCTCGCGATGCAGCCCCGGCTGGAGCTCCGCACGGGACAGTGCGGCGTCGTGGCGGCCGAGCCCGAGGGGGGCGCTCCTCCCTCCGAGGAGCAGACACGCCGCCTGGCGCGGGAGCTGCGCGCCGAGGCCCGTGCCCTGATGCGTCGCGCCGCGGAGTATCTCGACGCCCATGCCGCCGACTTCCCCGAGTACGACCCGCGGGAGAACATACTGAAAAGGTGCCGCATCGATGGAGGCCTTGTGCAGGTGGGGTAGCGGCGCCGTGGCGGCGCTGGCCGGGTGGCTCGCTCCCGTGGCGCCGCTCGTGGCGGCTGCCGTGGCCTTCGAGGCGGCCGACTTCGTCACGGGGGTGGCCGCCGACCGTGCCGCGGCCCGCCGCGCCGGCAGGGCGTGGCGCTTCGAGAGTCGCAAGGCGTGGCGCACGGTGCGGAAGCTGGCCCTCACGGTGACGGCCATCGCCATGGCCTGGCTGCTGGACGTCTGCGTGCTGGGGTCGGAGCGGTTGGACCTCGCGCGTCTCTTCACGGGATTCGCCTGCGGCGTGGAGCTGTGGTCGTTCCTCGAAAATGCGGCGCAGCTCTCCCGGTCGCCCCTCTTCAGACGGCTGCAGCGCTGCGTGGGACGGCGTTTCGGCGAGAAGGAGCGGCCGTAGCGCGTTTTTTCGTATATTTGGAGGATGATAAGGGTGTCTCTGCGGAATCTCGATGAACGGCTCGGCCGGATGCCGATGGTGCGGGCGCTCCTCCCCTTCGCGGCGGGCATCGTGCTGGCCGAGGAGTATCTGCTGCCGCTCCCCTTCGTGTGGGGCGGGCTACTCTGCTGCGGGGCCGCGGCTCTCCTTCTCGGGCGGCGGGAGTGCCTCTTCGCGGCGCTCCTCCTCTTCGGCTGGGGTGTGGCCGAACTCGGCCGTCCCGGAGGCGACCCGCTGCCGCGCGGCGTGCGGACGGAGTATGCCCTGCGCGTGGCCGACGGCGGCGAAGGGGTCGTCGGGGCGTGGCGCGACCCCGCGACGGGGGCATGGCGGGCGGCCCGCGTGCGGGTGCTTCTGCGCGCCGACTCGACGTTGCGGCTGCGGCCGGGCGAACGGCTGCTGGTCGGGGGCTGGCTCCGCGACTTTCCGCAGGCCGCGTCCGGTTACGGCGCGCTGATGCGCCGCCGCGGCCTCGCCGGGACGATATATCTTGCGCCGGAGCGGATCATCGGGTGCGAGGCTCCGCGCGGCCTCTCGCTCCACGGGGCGGCCGTCGGGCGGCTCGAACGCCTCGGTCTCTCCCCCGGAGCCGCGGCGCTCTGCGGCGCGATGGCCGCGGGCGAGCGGAGCACCTTCCCCGACGAGCTGAACGAGGCCTACGCCCGCAGCGGCACGATCCATTTGCTCTCGGTCTCGGGACTCCATGTGGGCATCGTCTTCATGCTGGTGCGGGCGCTCCTGGGGTGGCTGCCCCTCGTGCGGCGGGGCCATCTGGTGCGCAACGTGGCGGCCATCCTCCTCATCTGGCTCTATGCCGCCGCGACGGGTCTGTCGCCCAGCGTGGTTCGGGCGGCGCTGATGTGCTCGGTGCTGCAGCTCTCGATGGTCTCGTCGTCGCTCTACGTGAGCGGCAACGCTCTCGCCGCCACCGCCTTCGTGATGCTGGTCGCGCGGCCCGGCTGGCTCTTCGACATCAGCTTCCAGCTTTCGTTCGCCGCCGTGGCGGCCATCTTCGCCTGGGGTGTGCCCCTCTGCCGCGCGTTGCGTACGGGCATCCGTCCGCTCGACGCCCTGGTCGCCTCGCTGGCCGTCGGCGCGGCTGCCACGGCGGCGACCGCCCCTCTGCTGGCCCACACCTTCGGGACGGTCTCGGTGGCGGGACTGGCGGCCAACCCGGCGGTGGTGCCCCTCTCGACGGCGGTCGTCTTCGCGGCGGTGCTCTGGATGGCCTTCCCCGTGGCGGGGCTGGAGCCCCTCTTCCGTGCGGTGCTCGAGACGGGGTGCCGCTGGCAGAACGGGCTGGTGCTCCGGGCTGCGGAGTGGCCCGGAGCGGCGGTCGGGGCGGAGCTCCCGGCCTGGGCGACGGTGCTCCTCTATCTGCTCATGACGGGGGCGACCGTCGCGGCGTGGTGCGTCGAACGGGAGAAAAAGGTATCTTTGCGGCCATGAACGACGACGCGACATATGCCTGGCTCGCCACCGAGGAGGGGCGGCGCACGGTCGAAGACCAGCTCGGCCGCGATCCGCTGCAGGTGGCGCTCGACCGCCGCGTGCCCCATGCGGCGGCCGTGGCGACGCAGGTGAAGTATCTCGCGCGGGCCGCCGCGAAGCTCCCCGCATGGCACGCGGCGCGCTGCGTGCTGCCGCCGCGCGCCTTCGAGCAGGCCTCGAGCGAGGCGTGCGCCCTCCGCCGGCGGATCGGCGGAGGGCGGCTGCTCGACCTCACCTGCGGACTGGGCGTGGATGCCGCGATGCTCGCCGGCCGCTTCGACCGTGTGGTGGCGCTCGAGCGCGACCCCGTACTGGCCGGGATCGTGCGGGCGAACATGCGGCGGATGGGCATCGGCAACGTGGAGGTGGTCTGCGCCCCGGCCGAGGAGTATCTGGCGCGGACGGAGGAGCGCTTCGACTGGATCTATGCCGATCCCGACCGCCGCGACGCCGCCGGACGCCGCCACGTGCGGCTCGAGGCCTGTTCGCCCGACCTTACGGCGCTCGGACCTCTCGTGCGGCGCTGTTCGGAGCGGCTTTGCGTGAAGAACTCGCCCCTGTTCGACGCCGAGGAGCTCTTCGCCCGCTTCGGCCCCTGCGAGGCCGAGGCGGTATCGCTCGACGGCGAGTGCAAGGAGCTGGTAGCCTATGTCGACGGCCGCGAGGCGCGCCTCACGGTCGCGGTGCTCGGCGCCGGCAGCTACTCGGTGCCGCGCGACGGGGCGGAGAACCGTCCGACGGAGCGCCCCTTCGAGCCGGAGCGCTACGGCTGGCTCGTGGTGCCCGACGCGGCGCTGCGCAAGATGAGGCTCGCCTGCCGGGCGCTGCGCGGCGTGGCCGACATGTGGAGCAACGAGGGCTACGGCTTTGCCTGGGAGCCGCCCCGCGGGGTGCTGGGGCGCGTGCTGGAGATCGACCGTATCGAGCCCTACGACCCGAAACGGCTGCGCCGCGAGCTGAAGGGGCGGGGCGTGGAGCTGCTGCGCCGCGACTTCCCCCTGCGGGGCGAGGAGCTGGCGGCCCGGCTCGGGGTGCGTGCCGGCGACGAGGCGCGGCTCGCCTTCACGAAAATAGGCTCCCGGCTTTGGACAATCCGCCTCAAACCGCTACTTTTGTAAGACGGCCGTGCCGGCCGTTTCAGAAAAGAGAGGAGACAGATGAGAGTTGTGCACTTTTTTACCGACACGGTCTTCCGCCGTCCGCCCGAGTCGTACCGTTCGCCCGTGATGCGCCGCATCGCGGCGCGCTATCTGCGCAGCCGGTGGTGTCAACTGCTCTTCTACACGCTGCGCGAGACCATCGAACACGGCACGATGGTGCGCAGCGCGGCCCTCACCTTCTATACGCTCATGGCGCTTGTGCCGATCGCCGCGGTGGCGTTCGCCGTGGTCAAGGGCTTCGGCCAGGCCGAGGCACTGCTGGAGAACCTCTACGAGCTCTTCCCGCAGGCGCCCGAGACCATCGACTACGTCGTCGGCTCGGCGCAGCGGGCCCTCGCCCGCACGCAGGGAGGGCTGGTGGCGGCCGTGGCCCTCGTGATGCTCTTCTGGTCGGTGGTCAAGGTCTTCAGCTCGATCGAGAGCGCCTTCAACAACATCTGGGAGGTGAACCAGGGGCGCAGCGTCGGCCGACGCATCAGCTACTACGTCGCCGTGGTGGTAATCGGCCCGCTGCTGTGGGTCGTGATCCACGCGGTGGTGGTCTACGCGCAGTCGTTCGCCGGAGGCGGCGATTCGCCCGGGGCGCAGCTCCTGGCGCACGCCGTGTCGCTGCCGGTGACGTGGGCCATGTTCACCTATCTCTACATGGCGCTGCCCAGCGTGCGCGTGCGCGTGCGCAACGCCCTCGTGGCCGGCGTGGTGGCCGGCACGTTCTTCCTGCTGTTCCAGTGGGGCTACGTCTGGGTGCAGCGCTGGATGACCTCGTACAATGCCATCTACGGCAGCTTCGCGGCCCTGCCGCTGCTGCTCATCTGGATGCAGGGCTCGTGGCGGATCCTGCTCTTCGGGGGCGAACTCTCGTATGCCTGTCAGAATATCGGAAGTTTTGCCGAGGAGCGCGAATCGCTCCTGCTGACCGAGGGGCAGCGGCGCCGTCTGCTGCTGGCCGCCCTGCTCGTGGTGTCGGAACGCTTCCGCAACGGAGCCGGTCCGACCGGCGTCGGGGAGCTCTGCGGCCGGCTCGGGGTGACGAGGCGCGTGGCGGGCGACGTACTGGGCCGTCTTGTCGAGGCGAAGCTTCTCCTCGTGGCTCTGGACCCGGAAGGGGGCCTCACCGAGGCCTGCCTGCCCTCCCACTGTCCTGAGACGCTCACGCTGCGCGGGGCGATAGCGGCGCTCGAGAGCGTCGGAACCGAGTGGGGCAAACGGCGCTCCCGGTACGGCGGGGAGGCGGAGGAGGCCGCCGTCGAACTGCCCGCCTCGGCCGAACTGGAGCGGGTCGTGCAGGTACTCGGCCGGCGCGACGCCGTCGCCGAAACCGCCGGGGCCGACCCCACAATCGAAGAGCTGATACGATGAACGGAACGACGAATACCGGAGAGATAGAACGGGTGGCGGTGGTCGGCAGCGGCAACGTGGCCGAGGCGCTCGTGCGGGCGCTGGCCGCCTCGCCCCTGCATCTGACACAGGTATGCGGCCGCAATGCCGCCCGCGTCGGGGAGCTGGCCCGCCTGGGCGGGTGCGGCGGCTGCACCGATCCCGGCCGGGCCGAACCGGCCGACCTCTACCTCATAGCGGTGAGCGACCGCGCCGTGGCCGAAGTGGCGGCGGCGCTGCGTCCGGCCGCGGGGGCTGTCGTGGCCCACACGGCGGGCAGCGTGGCACTCGGGGCGTTGCCCGAAGGACCCCGTGCCGTGGTCTACCCGCTGCAGACCTTCACGCGGGGGCGGAGGGTCGACTTCGCCGAAGTGCCCCTGCTGCTGGAGGCTTCGGACGAGACGACGGCCGGGCGCGTCGGGCGCTTCGCCCGGAAGCTGAGCCGTACGGTGCGCTTCGTCGACGGGGCGGCGCGCGGCCGCGCCCATCTGGCCGGCGTGGTGGTCTGCAACTTCGTGAACCACCTCTACGCGGTCGGGGGGCGTCTGCTCGACGGCGCCGGCCTGCCGCCCGACCTGCTGCGCCCGATCATCGCCGAGACGGCGGCCAAGGCCCTCGCGGCCGGAAATCCCGCCGAGGTGCAGACCGGCCCCGCCGTGCGGGGCGACCGCGCCGTGGTGGAGCGACACCTCGCCCTTCTTGCCGGGGATCCGCTCGTCGAGGCCATCTACCGAACCATCACGCAAAGCATATGGGAAACTTCAAGGAGGATATAGCCGCCGTCGAGGCCCTCGTCTTCGACGTGGACGGCGTACTGACCGACGGGGGCATCGTACCCACGCCCGACGGCGACTTCATCCGCCGCTACGACGCCAAGGACGGCTACGCGCTGGCCTACGCCATGCGTATGGGCTACCGCATCGGAATCATCACCGGCGGCCGCGGCCGCACGCTCGAGTACCGCATGCGGATGCTCGGCATCGAGGACCTCTATCTCGACTGCATGGACAAGATGGAGGCGCTGCGCGACTTCTGCACCCGGAGCGGGACCGACCTGAGCCGCGTGCTCTTCATGGGGGACGACATTCCCGACCTGGAATGCATGCGCGCCGTCGGGATGCCGGTGTGTCCGGCCGATGCCGCCGCCGAGGTGGTCGAGGCGGCGCGCTACGTCTCGGAGTTTGCGGGCGGCCGGGGCGCCGTGCGCGACATCGTGGAGCAGGTGCTCCGCGCGCGCGGCGACTGGGCGAAGGATTCGCGCGGGGTGACCCCCTCGTGTCTCGCGGCATCGCGCTGATACACGGCGGCGCGATGCGGTTCGAGGGGCTCTTCTTCGACGTGGACGGTACGCTGAAGGGCTTCGCCTCGGGGCGGATACCCCCTTCGGCGGTCCGGGCGCTGCACGCCGCGCACGAACGCGGCGTGCGTCTCTTCGTGGTCTCCGGACGGCAGCAGGGGCAGATAGCCCGGGCGGTGGAGGGGCTGCCCTTCGACGGATACGTGGCCTGCAACGGGGCCTGCTGCTTCGATGCGGAGTGGCGGCCCCTGGCTTCGGCGACGCTGCCGCCCGACGACATCGGACGGCTGGTCGGCCTCCTTGCGCGGGGCGGGGGACCCACCGTCACCTTCATGTACGGCGACCGCGTGGCGGCGAGCCGTGCCGATGCGGCGGTCGAGGACTTCATGCGGCGGTGCGGCGTGGAGCCTCCCGTGGTCGAGGATCCGCGTCGGGCGCTCGGGGAGCCCCTCTACCAGGCGAGCCTCTTCGTCGGAGTCGACGAGGAGCGGCGGCTGATGGCCGAGTTGCTTCCCGGCTGCATGGCGAACCGCTGGCATCCCGCCTTCGTCGACGTGAACCTCCGCGGCTGCGACAAGCGCAGCGGCATGGAGCGGCTGATGGAGCACTTCGGAATCCGCCGCGAGCGGACGATGGCCTTCGGCGACGGCGGCAACGACATCCCGATGCTGCGCTTCGCGGCCGTGGGAATCGCCATGGGGGGCGCGGCGGAGGAGGTGCGCCTGGCGGCCGACTGGGTGACCTCGGCGCCCGAGGAGGAGGGGATAGCCCGCGCGCTGCGCCGCTACGGGGTGATCTGACCCTCCCCGGAAGAGTGGAGCCGCCCTCCGACCCCTGCGGGTCGGAGGGCGGCTCCCGTATCGTATGCGGCGGAATGCCGGCCCTCTCCGCTCCGGGGCTTCAGGCGCCGGCCCCGCGGTCCTGCCTCTTCGTCCGGGCGCGGACTCCGGCGCGTGCCGCTCTCCGAGCCCGGAGGCGCCGCAGCCAGAGGTAGTAGCCCGTGAGGGGGAGGGTGCCGCCGACCAGGGCGGCGAGCAGGTAGAGCGTCTTGCTCCAGACCCCTCCCCACGTCCCCGTATGGAGGGCGTAGAACCATCCGCGGAGCCGCTGGCTGCGCGGCGCCTCGTCGTGGGTGACGAGCGAGACGATGCGCCCCTCGTCGTCGAAGCGGGCGGTGTCGGTGCGGCGCATGCGGGCCGCGGGGTCGGGTTCGATGCGTGCCGTCCGCCCCTCGAAGGTGATGCTCCGGCAGAGGGGGTAGCGGCCGCGCAGCTCCTCCCGGGCCAGATCCCAGAGCGCGGGGTCGGCCCCGTGCTCCGCGCTCCGGGGCTCCGCCTCCCGCTGTGCCGGGGCCGCGCGGCTCTGCTGCGGGCCGCCGAAGAGGGCGTAGGCCGCCGTGCGGTACCAGCCGAAGGACCAGGTGAGGCCCGTGAGCGCCATGAGGAGCAGGAGCAGCGAGGCGTAGAAGCCGGCCGAGACGTGGAGGTCGTACCAGAAGCGGCGGGCCCCCTTCCGGCAGGCGATGCCGAGCCGGCTCTTCAGCGCGCGCCGCGTGCGCGGAATCCAGAGGACGAGGCCGCTCGCCAGGATGACGACCGAGGCGAGCGTCACGATGCCGACCACCCGCTTGCCGAACGAAGGGGCCCCCTTGGCGGGTGGCGGGTCGAGGAGCCAGCGGTGGAGCTGGCGCGCCGTGCGGAAGAGGGCGGGGCTCTCGAGCCACCCCTTCACCTCGCCCGTGCAGGGGTCGACGCTCAGACGGCGCCGTTCCCCGTCGAAGGTCGCCAGGCAGGGCTCGCCGGGGACTCCCGGCAGCCGGAGCGAGCGGAGCCGCAGCGTATCGCCGAGCTGCGTGCGGATGCGTGCGGCCAGCTGCGAGGGGGCGAGCGGGGCGGCTCCGGCCGCGGTCTCGACGCGGTAGAGCTCCGCTCGCCGCAGACGCGTGAGCTCCTCCTCGAAGAGAAGCAGGGCTCCCGAGAGGGCGACGATGCTGAAGACGAGGCCCGCGGGGACCGAGAGCCAGAGATGGATGCGTGCGAAGAACTTTTTCATGGGTCGGGTAGGTGGATGAACCGCAGTGCGGTCCGGAAAAGGGGAGCATCCGGCACCCCGGCCGGGGGTGCGGATGCTCCGGATACCGGCAGTCGGGGCGGCGCCGCCCCGTTGTACGCTATTGCCGGATGGTCAGCCTGCCTGCGGCGGCAATCGTCTCGGCCTCGACGGTGAGCCCCTTGACGGCCCGGCCCGTCGCGGCGTCGATGCGGTAGAAGGCCGGCATGTCGCCGCCCGATACGGTGACGGCGATGTAGGCCCTCCCCTCCTCGCAGTAGGGTTCGCCGCCGAAGCCGGCCAGGTCGTCGGGGAAGCCCGTGACGGGGATGATGCTCCCCTCCTCGCCCTTGAAGATGGCCAGCTCGCCGGTGTCGGCGTTGCGGCCGTTTTCGATCATGTCCTGCGCGCCGCCGGCGTAGAGCTGGAGCAGGAAGTAGTCGTCGGAGATGTGCCAGCAGCGGTAGACCGGATGGCCCGTGCCGATCTGCTCGAGGTTGACGTAGTAGTCGGGGTCGAAGTCGGTCTCGCCGGCGCGGATGCGGACGACGCCCGAGGGGAGCGTACCCGTCTTCTTCTTCAGGTCGGAGGTCGGGAGGGCCGTGCGGCCGTAGCCCGGCGAGAAGACGTAGAGGTCGCCGTTGTCCGCGGCCCAGACGGTCTGGTAGTACTGCGAGCGCATGCGGCCGCAGGCGTAGCCGATCCGGCCCGTGCGGGCGATGACGGGCTCGCTGTCGAAGCTGTCACCGTCGTAGATGGCCACGAAGGCGCTGTCGGGATACTGCGTGGAGGGTATCTCGCCCGCCGTGTAGCTGCCGCTGCCCTGTCCGCCGTCGCTCTTCGCGACGAGGTCGGGGTCGGTCACGCACTCGGGCCAGCGGCCGACGCCGTAGTGGCTCATGCCCATCGGCACGACCGAGGTGTAGAGCCGTCCGTTCGCCTCGACGATGCCGGCGAAGGAGACCTTCTCGCCGTTGCCGAGGAAGTTCTCGGCGAGGACCGAGCCCGCGCTCTGGGAGCCGTCGTTCACGTCGAGGTAGTTGAAGAGGAGCGCCTGGGCTATGTTGCCCTCGGCGTCGCTTTCGCGCGAGTCGCCCGTGGAGACGGTGATTACGCGGTCGCCCCAGGTGCCGTAGGTGGTGATGCGGTTGAACTCGTAGATGTAGCGCTCGGTGGGGACGGCCGAACCGTTGAGGTAGTAGGAGGCTCCGGTGCCCGCCCCGCCGTCGTTGTAGGCGAGCGAGAAGACGTAGTCCGAGCCGTGGAAGACCCAGTAGGTGCCGCCCACGACCTCGGTGCCGTCGCCGCGTGCCGAAACGCTCCCTTCGTCGAGCGATTCGGCCGTGAGCAGATAGCTGGCATCGCCGCCCGTGGCGGCGATCACGTAGCGGGAGCTCTCCGTGACGGCGCCGCCGTTGCCGCCGTTGTCGCCGCCGGCCGCGGGCTCCTCCTTCGAACAGGAGGCGAGGAGCAGGCCGCCGCCCAGCAGGAGCGCCGCGGCCAGTGTGTTGTGCAGATGGATTCGTTTCATATTCGGTTTTGTTTGGTTTTGTCTCTGCCGGATCAGTCGCCGAAGTGGACCCGCACCTTGACGTAGAAGGCACGGCCCGCCTTCTGGAGGCTGAAGTTGTCGTAGAGGCGCGCGTCGGTCAGGTTGCGGCACTCGAGCGAGAGGTTGTAGCGCCCCTGCTTCATGGTGTAGGAGAGGGCCAGGTTGTGCGAGAGCTGCTCGGGCACGTAGGATTTCGACTCCTTCGAACCGAGGTTCTCCCAGTTGAGCGGGAAGGCGTGCTGCCAGAACCCGTCGTAGGTGAGCGTGAGGGTGTTGCCCCGTACGAAGAGGTCGTGCCAGTGGAAGGTGGCGTCGAAGCCCGCGTAGCGGTAGGGGATGTTCGGCAGGCGCACCCTGTAGTGGAGGCTCTCCTGCTGGGAGTTGCCGGTCCACTGCCGCTCGAAGTCGCGCGTGTCGATGTCGTTCCACGTGCCGCCCAGGCTCAGCCAGCGGCCGAAGGAGTAGCGCACGGAGATGTTGTAGCCCCGGGTCTTCACGTGGCCGTGGTTCTCGTAGATGCCGAACTGCGTGGAGCCCTGCTTGCCCAGGCTGCGCTTGATATAGTCCTTCGTGTCGCGGTAGATGAGGCTTCCGTCCAGGGAGAGGCTGTGGCGTCCGAGGGGCAGCGTGTAGCCGAGGTTGAGGTTGCAGTTGTCGCTCTTCTCGGGCCTCAGATCCGTG
The DNA here is from genome assembly GCA_949288735.1 of uncultured Alistipes sp. Lineage (GTDB taxonomy): Bacteria > Bacteroidota > Bacteroidia > Bacteroidales > Rikenellaceae > Alistipes. The sequence goes on along the minus strand of CASELE010000015.1, from coordinate 23,432 downwards.
CGGCCCGCCTCGAGGTCCTCGTCGCCGAACAGCTCGTCGGTGGTGGGCAGGCGCAGGGCCCGTTCGTAGGAGAGCTTGACCTGGAGCCCCTCGGCGATGTGCCAGGTGCCGGCCGCGCCGAAGCCCCAGGCGCTCACCGTGCGCTCCATCTCGACCCAGTCGCCCACGCCGTCGCTGCTCTGCGATACGGGGCCCCGGTTGTACTGACGGTAGTACTTGCCGAAGAGGGTGGCGTTCCAGCGGCCGGAGGGCATCACGCGCCATGAGAGGCCCGTGATGTTCTTGCGCGTGACCTTCGGGATGTCGAACGACGAGAGGGCCGAGGTGGTCCCCACGTAGGAGCGGCTCGTGCGCCGGAAGTCGCTGAAGAGGTGGTTCAGCGTGAGGGCGTGGGCCCGGGCCGGACGGTAGTGGAGGGTGGCCGAGGCGTTCCAGTTCGTGTTGAGCGATTCGCTGTTCTGGTAGGACTGCTCGCCGCGGGTGTCGGTGACGTAGTACTCGCCGTACCAGTTGTAGTAGCGGGCCGCGGTATCGATGTTGCGCGTGATGTTGCGGTTGTAGTTGGCCGTCACGGCGAGGTCGAGCCCCTCGGTCAGCAGGTTCTGCTTGCGGTATTCGAGCGAGGGGACCACAGACCACCCCTTGCGGTGCTTCTGTCCGAAGACGGTCTCCTGGTAGACGCCCGTCTGTATCTCCTTGTAGAAACGGGTGTAGGAGAGCCCGACGAGGAGCCGGTCGGCCCACGGCTTTCCGACGACGCCCGCCTTGCCGATGACCACCTCGTTGTGGAAGCGGTCGTTGAAGCGCCGCACGCGGCGCACGTCGTTCTTGTCGACGGGGAGCTTGTGGACCGTGCCGTCGTCGCCGATTTCGAATTCGCGCACCCAGTTGTCGATCCGGTAGTCGTTGTCCGAGAAGTTCTGGAAAGCGTTGATTTCGTAGGTGAAGCCGTTGCGGAGGCTCTGGCCGAAGTTCACGTAGCTCTTGTGCGTGTTGAACGAGCCGAACGAGTAGGAGGCGTCCAGGTGCCAGTCGCGGCGGTGCTTGTCGGTCACGATGTTGATTACGCCGCCGATGGCGTCGGTGCCGAAGCCCACGGGTACGACCCCCTTGTAGACCTCGATGCGTTCGGCGAACTGTACGGGCAGGTTGTTCAGGTCGAAGGCCGTGCCGGCCCCCTCCTGCGGCACGCCGTCGATGAAGATCTTGACGTGGCGGCCGCTGAAGCCGTCGAGCATGAGCTGCATGTCCGACCCCACGCCGCCCGATTCGCGAAGCTTCATGCCCGGGAGCTGCGAGAGGGCGTCGCTCAGGCTTCTCGAGGTGTTCTGCAGCTCGCGCGTGTCGAGCGCGACGGCGTTGAAGGCCGAGCGTCTGACGCGCCCCACGCCGCTGGCGACCACCACCACCTCGTCCATTCGGGTGACGGAGGGGTGCATCGTGAGGATGCAGCGGGCCGTCTCGCCGCTCCGCAGCCGCACGTCGCGCCGCACGGGGTCGTAGCCGACGGCCGAGGCCACGAGCGTGTAGTCGCCCTCGTCGAGCTGCAGCCGGAAGTACCCCTCGGCATCGGTGGAGCAGCCGTGGGCGCTCCCCTCCACGCTGAGCGTGGCGAAGGGTACGGCCGTGCTGTCGGCCGCCATTATGCGGCCCGTGAGATGGATGCGGGGGCGGTTCCGCTCCTCTCCGGCGGAGATGCCGGCGCTCCGGGCGGCGCCCGGAAGCAGCAGGGCCGCGAGGAGCCCGAGCCGGAGAGCGAGGCGTCCGGCAGCGGAGCGCATGGAGCGTGTGTCGTGCATGTGGCGCATGTCGGTCTCGTTCGTGTTTGCGGGGCAAAGGTATGGAGACGACAGGCGCGGCGCAATCGCGCGATGGGAGTATTCGGCCGGGCGGCCGATCCCCATTTCCAGGTATCGGAAAGGATGGGGCGGGGCGGCCCGGAGGGCGGAGGAGGGGTGCCGGATGGCCGGCCGCTCCTGCGGCGGGGTCAGACGCCCGACGGCTCTGCTGCAGGTGCGGCGGCCAGGTGCTCCTCGATGCGGCGGCGGAAGGCGCGGCGGCGTGCCTCGAGGTCGTGGTCCCACCCCTCCCACAGGGTGTGGCGTTCGCGCTTCTCGGGGTAGACGTCCCCTACGGTGATGAGGATGCCCGTCTCCTCCACGCCGCCGAAGTCGGGGTTGATGCAGGTGTCGAAGACCTTCATCGTGGGCGATAGATTCATGTAGGCGTTGATCATCGGCGGGATGGTCTCGCCCAGTTCGCGGATGCGGCGGCTGAGCGCCCGGTACTCCTGCGCGTAGCCGGCGGCCTCCGGAGCCTCGCTTCCGCTCCATTCGAGCGGACGGATGGCCCGCACGAGCTCATCGGGGTCGGGGAAGTGGCGGTGGAGGAAGCCGAGCAGCAGGTCGCGCGCCTCGCGGCGGTAGGAGGCGTACATCGTCACCTTGCCGAAGAGATAGCGCGTTCCGGGGCTGAGGACCAGCAGCGCGCCGAGCCCGTCCCAGAGGTTGTCGAGCGCATAGAGGCTCTTGGGGTTCTGCCGCACCTGGTAGCTCACCTGCACGAAGGAGCGCCCCAGCTCGATGGTGTGGGGCAGGTAGTCGCGGCGGAAGCGGTCGCTGAAGCGGAAGTAGTGCTCGGTGGAGAGGTGGCGGGGATGTTCCGAGGTGCAGACGATGAAACGGTAGCCGCCGACGATCTCCTGCGCGGCGGGGTCCCAGACCACGAGCTGCCAGTAACCGTCGGGGGCGAGATCCTCGTCGTCGATGTCGAGCGCGCACCCCGTGCCGCCTCCGCCCGCGCGGAAGGCCTCCTCGCGCAGACGCCCCACCTCGCGCATGAGCGCCGGGGCCTCCGCGGCCGGGAAGAGGTAGATCTCGTTGTCGGCCTTGTTGGTCCCGCGGAGTTTGCGTTCGGGGGTCAGTTCGGCGCGCAGCAGGGCGCGCTCCACGGGCGGGATGATGGGTTCCATACGGGCGGAATTTTCGTGCAAAAATAGGGCTTTTTACCTTTCGGGCGTCGTTCCGTCGAGCAGTTTTTGCAACGAGTAGGCTCTGTGCCGCACATATTCGGTCTGTTCGCGGAGCGAACCCCGGGCCGCGAGCTCGCCGGTCGTGAGGGGTTCGCCGAAGCGGATGCGGAAGTGGCGGCCCCCCTGCGAGAACATCTCGGCCGGCAGCCACAGCATCTCGACGTTGAACTTCAGCCCCAGCCGCCGGCGCAGGTTGGCCAGCCGGTAGAAGCGGTCGGAGAGGCACCCCTCGACGAAGACCGGGACCACGGCGCGGCCCGAGGCGGCCGCCTTCTTGAGGAAGCTGGGACGCCACTCGGGATCCTCGACGCGGCCGTGGGGACGCCGCGAGCAGAGGCCCGCCGGGAAGGTGAGCACGGGGCGCGGCCCGGCCAGTTCGTCGGCCATGCGGCGGGCATACTCCGCGCTCTGGGTGCCGTGCTTGTTGACCGGCAGCCAGAGCGGCCGCAGCGGGTCGAGGTGCATGAGCAGGTCGTTGACCACCACGCGCGCGTCGCCGAAGCGGCCGATGAGCTCGTCGGCGAGCATCATGCCGTCCATCCCGCCGAAGGGGTGGTTCGAGGCGAAGAGGTAGCGCCCGGCGGGGTCGAGCCGCTCGAGTCCCTCCGACGAGTAGGTGACCCCCCATTCGCGGAAGCAGGCCCGGATGAAGTCGCGCGGCGGCAGGGTGCTGTAGCTGCGCAGTATGTGGTTGATTTCGCGCTCGCGCACGGTGCGGCGGAGCCACTCCACCGCCCAGCGGGGCAGCAGGCGCGCGATGCGCGGGGCCTTGGCCGCGAGTACGGCGCCGACGTCGATTTCGGTCATAATCGGTACGGTTGGCAGGGACGGGGGTTCGTCCGGGATAATTCATGCAAATATAGGTATTCTTTTCCGAACTTTTCCGAAATTTGCCTAACTTTACACCCTTGATCGAGACTTTTGCCGCAACCATGTCCGCATACCATACCCCCGTGCTGCTCGAGGAGTCGGTGGCGCTGATGCAGATAGCGCCGTCGGACTGCTGCGTGGACCTCACCTTCGGAGGCGGGGGCCATTCGCGCCGCATCCTGGAGTCGCTCGGTCCCGAGGGGCGTCTCTACGCCTTCGACCAGGACGCCGACGCCCGGGCCAACGTGCCCGACGACGCCCGTTTCCACTTCGTGGCGAGCAACTTCCGTTTCATGCGCGGGGCGCTGCGGCTGCGCGGTGTCACGCAGGTCGACGCTGTGCTGGCCGACCTGGGGGTCTCGTCGCACCACTTCGACGAGGCCGGGCGGGGCTTCTCGTTCCGCGGCTGCGGCCCGCTCGATATGCGCATGAACCGGCGAGGCGGCCTTACGGCGGCCGACATCGTGAACGGCGCGTCGGCCGGGGAGCTGACCCGCATCCTGCGCGACTGGGGCGAGCTGGAGCAGCCGCACCGCGCGGCCGGCTGCATCGTGCGGGCGCGGGCCCTGCGGCCCCTCGCCACGACGGCCGACCTGGTCGAGGCGGTGCGTCCGGTCACGCCGAAGAGCGACGGCGCCAAGTATCTCACGCGTCTGTTCCAGGCGCTGCGCATCGAGGTCAACGGCGAGATGGAGGCGCTCGGCATGGCGCTCGAACAGAGCCTGCGGGTGCTGCGCCCCGGCGGTCGTCTGGTGGTGATTTCGTACCATTCGCTCGAGGACCGGCTGGTCAAGAACTTCATGCGCAGCGGCAACCTCTCGGGACGCGTGGAGAAGGACTTCTACGGCCGCCCCTGCACGCCGTTCGAACCCGTCACGCGCAAGGCGGTCCTCCCCTCCGGTGAGGAGGTGGCGCGCAACCCCCGGTCGCGGTCGGCGCGGCTGCGCTGTGCCGTGAAGCGGGCGGAGGAGCCCGGCGCGGCGTCGAGATAAATAAGGGAGGAGGATGTACAGCGACCACGAATTCGACCCCGTGACCCCCGAGGAGCTCGCCGAGCGTGCGCGCGACGAGGAGCTGGCCCGCCGCATCCGCCGCGAGGTGCGGCGCATGCAGAGCGGCGAGGCCGACGCCGACCTCGCGGCCGACGCCGAACGCGAAGCGGCCGAGCGCGAGGAGCGCGAACGGCACGAGCGGCGCGAGCGCCGCCGCCGATCGAGCGCCCTGTGGCAGCTCGTCTCGGGGTCGATACTCGTGCGCGAGGGGAGCGGCGAGTACTACCGCTACCTGATCTGCATCGCGGCGATGTTCTTCCTGAGCATCGTGGTGCTCTTCACCTCGCTCCATCTGGACATGCGCTGCTCGCGGCTCGAGGCCGAAGTGCAGCTGCTGCGCGAGCGGGCCTACCGCTTCGAGTCGGAGCGCTTCCGCCGGACGAGCCGCACGGCCGTCGGCGAGGAGCTCCGCCGCCGCGGCATCGATCTGGTCGACCCGCTCTCGCCGGGCCGGCTCATAGAGGAGTAGCGGAAGATGGCAGCCGGGAGGGATAAATCGAAGGTCAAGAGCGACATACTGCTGCGCGTGCGTCTGCTCTACGCGCTCTTCATCTTCGTGGGGGCGGTGGTCTTCGTGCGGCTGGTGTGGGTGCAGCTCTTCAGCCGCGAGGTGGCGTGCAATGCCGAGCGGCTCGAGAACCGCATCTTCCGCACCGAGAAGCTCCACGCCCACCGGGGCCGTATCCTCGCCCGCGGCGGCGAGCCGCTCGCCCTCTCGATGGCCCGCTATCAGGTCGACATGGATTTCGGCAGCGAGGGGCTCGACTCGCTCGATACCTACCGCGAGCAGAGCGACTCGCTCGCCCGGCTGCTCGCGGCCTGGTTCGGCGACCGCACGGCGGCCGAATACCGCGACTTCTTCCGGCGCGAACACGCCGCCCGCTACCGTCTGGTGAACGGCCGCGACACGACGCATCTGCGCCATACGGGCCTTCTGGCCCGCCTTCTCGACCGTCTGCGGGGCGAGGAGTATGTGACGCGCCGCATCTACGACACGCTGCGCGACCACACCCCCGTGCCGCTCTTCCCGCGCGAGGTGGACTACGCCGAGTGGCAGACGCTGCGCCGCTATCCGCTGCTCAACTGGAACATGGGCATGGTCTACACGCTGCGGCGCGAGGAGCGCCGGCTCTATCCGCAGGGGGGGCTGGCGCGCCGCACGATCGGCCGTTCGGACGAGCGGGGCCGCTACGGCGTGGAGGAGGTGTGGAACGACGAACTCGCCGGCCGCGACGGCAGCGCCGTGCGGCAGCGCATCGCCCGCGGCTTCTCGGGCCGCGTGGTGGGGAGCGGCGAGGAGCCCGTAGACGGGGCCGACATCGTGACGACGCTCGATCTGGGGCTGCAGCACGCCGCCGACCGTGCGCTGCGCGCGCAGCTGGAGCGCCACCGCGCCATCTGGGGCACGGCCGTCGTGATGGAGGTGCGCACGGGCGAGATCCTCGCCCTGGCCGAGCTGGGCCGCAGCGGCGACGGCTCCTATGTCGAGAACGGAGACTACGCCATCAGCCACCGCGCCGAGCTGGGCTCGGTCTTCAAGCTGGCGACGGTCATCGCTCTGCTCGAGGATGCGCACATGCCGCTGGAGAGTCTCTACGACACGAACGACGGACGTCCCGTGCGGGTGGGCGGCGCCTCGGTGCGCGACTCCCACGGCGGCTTCCGCGAGATGGATTTTCCGACGGCCGTGGCGCAGTCGTCGAACGTCTACTTCGCCGAGGCGGTCTACGAGCGCTACGCCGACCGCAAGGAGGAGTATACCGATATCCTGCGGTCGCTCAGGCTCGACCGCACGGTGGGGCTCGAGGCCTACGGCGAGCCGGCCCCCTACTTCCCCGACTGGAGCCGCCTGGCGGGTGCCGACCCTGCCCTCGCGCGGCTCGCCTTCGGCTATGTCGTGGAGCTGACGCCCATGCAGCTGCTCACCCTCTACAACGCCGTGGCGAACGGCGGCCGTATGGTGGCGCCGCGACTCGTGCGCGAGGTGTGGCGCGACGGGGTGCTCGAGGAGCGCTTCCAGCCCGAGGTGCTCGAGGAGCGCATCTGCTCGCCGGCGACGCTCCGCACCGTGCACGAGCTGCTCGGCGAGGTGTGCCGCACGGGTACGGCGGCCCCCTACTTCCGCGACACGACCCGCTACCGCGCCGCGGCCAAGACCGGCACGGCGCAGTTCGCGCAGGGAGGCATCCGCTACGGCGACGGATACTACATGGGCAGCATGGCGGCCTGGCTGCCGGCCGAAGAGCCGCAGTACACGATATTCGTGACGATACACACGCGCCGCCAGCCGGGCTGCGCCTACTACGGCGGTCCGCTGGCGGGTCCCGTGGTGCGCGAACTGGCCGACCGCCTCTACGACCGCGAGACGTCGTGGCATGCCCGCCTGGAATCCGGGGAGCGCCTGCGCCCCGCGCAGCCCAAGGGGGGCGATGCGGCGCAGCTGCGCCGCGTGGTGCGCACGCTCGACGTGCCGCACGCCGGGGAGCCGCCCCGCACGGGGTGGAGCCGCGTGCGGCGCGACAGTACGGGTGCCGTCGGCTTCGTCTCCGTGGAACCCCGTCCGGGCGTCGTGCCCGACGTGCGGGGCATGGGGCTGAAGGAGGCCCTCTTCCTCATGGAGCAGTGCGGACTGCACGTGCGTTCGGAGGGGAGAGGCTCCGTGCGTCGGCAGAGCCTCGCCCCCGGCACCAGCGTGCACGAGGGGGCGACCGTGCACCTCACGCTGCGGTAGGGACGCGGCGGTTACGAACGAAACACAGACAGATACGACAAGCAGATGAAACGACTCTCATTCGGGCGGACGGAGACCCGGCGGATCGTGGGACCCGCCGAGCGGGAGATTGCCGCCCTTACCTACGACTCGCGGCGCGTGGAGCGCGGCGACTGCTTCTTCGCTGTGCGCGGCGTGCGTTGCGACGGCCACGACTTCATCGCGTCGGCCGTGGAGCGGGGGGCCGCGGCGGTGGTCTGCGAGCGGCTGCCCGAACGGCTCGATCCCGCGGTGACTTATGTGGAGGTGGCCGACAGCCACGCCGCGATGGGCGACCTGGCGGCCGCCTGGTACGACGACCCGAGCCGCGAACTGAAGCTGGTGGGGGTGACCGGCACCAACGGCAAGACGACGACCGCGACGCTCCTCGCCGACCTCTTCCGCCGGCTGGGCTACGCCACGGGGCTCATCTCGACGGTGGTGTGCCGCGTGGGCGACCGCGAGACGGAGTCGACCCACACCACTCCCGACGCCATCCGTCTGAACGCCCTGCTGCGCGAGATGGCCGACGCGGGGTGCGCCTACTGCTTCATGGAGTGCTCGTCGCATGCGATAGCGCAGGAGCGCATCCGGGGGCTGCACTTCGCCGGCGCCGTCTTCACGAACCTCACGCACGACCACCTCGACTACCACGGCACCTTCGCCGCCTACCTGCAGGCCAAGAAGCTCTTCTTCGACCAGCTGCCGGCCGGGGCCTTCGCCCTGACGAACGCCGACGACCGCAACGGCTCCGTGATGGTGCAGAATACGGCGGCGCGGGTGAGCACCTACTCGCTGCGGGCGCCGGCCGACTTCCGCTGCCGCGTCGTGGAGATGCACTCCGACGGGATGCTGCTGCGCATCGACGGCCGCGAGGTGTGGGTGGCGCTGCCCGGCCGCTTCAACGCCTGCAACCTGCTGGCCGTCTACGGTGCGGCGCGGCTTCTGGGCGCGGGTGCCGACGAGGTGCTGCAGGCGATGAGCCTGCTGCGCCCGGTGAGCGGCCGTTTCGAGACGATATGCGCCGCCGACGGGACGACCGCCGTGGTCGACTATGCCCATACGCCCGACGCGCTCGACAACGTGCTGCGCACGCTGGAGGAGCTGCGCCGTCCCGGACAGCGGCTGCTGGTCGTCTGCGGCTGCGGCGGCGACCGCGACCGTACCAAACGGCCCGAGATGGCGCGCATCGCCGTGCGGGGGGCCGATACGGCGATCTTCACCTCGGACAACCCCCGTCACGAGGACCCCGAGGCCATTCTCTCCGAGATGACCGCCGGACTCGACGCCGGGGAGCGCTGCCTGCGCATCGCCGACCGTGCCGAGGCGATCCGCACGGCGGCGATGCTCGCCGCGCCGGGCGACCTGCTGCTCGTCGCGGGCAAGGGCCACGAGACCTATCAGGCGGTGGGCGACGAGCGGCTCCCCTTCGACGACCGCGAGGAGGTGCGCCGTTGCTTCGCCGCGCTGCACGGCGGCCTCGCCGCGCCGCATGTCGCCGAAGCCTCCGCGGAGGGAGGCCCCGCCGCCCCCGCCGCCCCCGCCGCGGCGGACCGTTAAGCACAAGTGTGACAACCGGAGCGGAGCCCCCCTTGTCGGAGAGGCGCCGCTCCCCATGACCAAAGACCATGTTCTACCATCTGTTCCAATACCTCGACCGCATCTGCGACATCCCCGGTTCGGGCATGTTCCAGTACATCTCCTTCCGGGCCTCGGCGGCCATCATCCTCGCGCTGCTGCTGGTCATCCTCTTCGGGCGGCGCGTCATCGACTTCCTGCGGCGCCGGCAGATCGGCGAGGAGATCCGCGACCTGGGGCTCTCGGGCCAGCTCCAGAAGCGGGGCACCCCCACGATGGGCGGCGTCATCATCCTCGGCGCCATCCTCGTGCCGACGCTCCTCTTCGGACGGCTCGACAACATCTACGTGCAGCTGATGCTCGTCTCGACCCTCTGGTTGGGACTCATCGGCGGCCTGGACGACTACATCAAGGTCTTCCGCCACCACAAGGAGGGGCTCAAGGGGCGCTTCAAGATCGTGGGACAGGTGGGGCTCGGCCTCATCGTCGGGAGTGCCATGTGGCTCTCGGAGGATGTGGTCGTGCGCGAGCGCTCGGCCCTCCCCGTCGAGACGGTCTACTGCGACGAGCAGGGCGAGGCGATGGAGAGCTACGTCCGTACGGAGGTCTTCGGCACCGAATCGGTCAAGACGACGCAGACGACCATCCCCTTTGTCAAGGACAACGAATTCGACTACCGCTGGCTCACGGGCGGCAACGACACGGCGGCGTGGCTCCTCTACGTCGTGGTGGCGATTCTCGTCATCACGGCCGTCTCGAACGGCGCCAACCTCACCGACGGTCTCGACGGCCTGGCGACGGGCGTCTCGGTGCCGATAGTCGCGGTGCTCGGCGCTCTGGCCTACCTTTCGGGCCATATCGTCTATGCCGACTACCTGAACATCATGTACATACCCGGCTCGGGCGAGCTGGTGGTCTTCGCCGCGGCCATGGCCGGGGCGCTCATCGGCTTCCTGTGGTACAACTCCTATCCGGCGCAGATCTTCATGGGCGACACGGGGTCGCTCGCCATCGGGGGCGTGATAGGCGTCTTCGCCCTCTGCATCCGCAAGGAGCTGCTGCTGCCGCTGCTCTGCGGCGTCTTCCTGGTCGAGAGTCTCTCGGTGATGGTGCAGGTGGGGTGGTTCAAGTATACGAAGCGCCGCTACGGCGAGGGACGCCGGCTGCTGCTCATGGCGCCGCTGCACCACCACTACCAGAAGCGGGGCATCTTCGAGACGAAGATAGCCACGCGCTTCTGGATCGTCTCGTTGCTGCTGGCGGCCATGACGCTCGTGACGCTCAAAATCCGCTAAACACGAAAACGCGATATGAAGAAGAGAAAAATCGTCGTACTGGGCGGCGGCATCAGCGGCTACGGCTCCGCGATCCTCGCCCGCAAGGAGGGCTTCGAGGTCTTCCTCTCGGAGAGCGGCCGCATCGCCGACCGCTACCGCGAGCGGCTCGACGAGTGGCAGGTACCCTACGAGGAGGGGGGCCACACGATGGAGCGCCTGCTCGACGCCTCGGAGGCGGTCAAGTCGCCCGGCATCCCCGAGACGGCTCCCGTGGTGCGGGCGCTGCGCGGGGCGGGCATCCCGATCGTCTCCGAAATAGAATTCGCGGGGCGCTACCTGCGTGGGGCGCGCACGATCTGCGTGACGGGGTCGAACGGCAAGACCACGACCACGTCGCTCATCTACCGCATCCTGCGCGACGCGGGGTTCGACGCGGCCCTCGGCGGCAATATCGGCGAGAGCTTCGCCTACTCCGTGGCGACTGGGCGGCACGACTGGTATGTGCTGGAGCTTAGTTCGTTCCAGCTCGACGGAATGTACGACTTCCGGGCCGACATCGGCGTGCTCACGAACATCACGCCCGACCATCTGGACCGCTACGACCACTGCTTCCAGAACTATGTCGACGCGAAGATGCGCATCATCCGCAACCAGAACACGCGCTGTTGCTTCGTCTATTCGGCCGACGACCCCGTGATTGCGGCCGAGCTGCCGAAATACGACCTGCGGATGCGCGAACTGCCCTTTGCGGCCCGGCGGGCCGTGGCGAGCGGGGCGGGCGACGCCTTCCTCTGCGACGGCACCTTCACGGCGCGGGTGGGCCGCGCCGAGGTCGAGATCGATACAGCGCGCATGCGGCTGAAGGGGCTCCACAACGCCTACAACGCCATGGCCGCGGCCCTCGCGGCCCTCGCGGCGGGCGTCGCGCCGGAGCAGGTGCGCGAATCGGTCTGCGCCTTCGCGCCGGTGGAGCACCGGCTCGAACCGGCGGGCGAATACGGCGGCGTGGAGTGGATCAACGACTCGAAGGCGACCAACGTCGACTCGGTATGGTATGCGCTCGAGAGCATGACGCGCCCCCTGGTGTGGATCGCCGGCGGTACGGACAAGGGCAACGACTACGGCCCGCTGAAGGAGTTCGCCCGCCGCAAGGTCCACACGCTGGTCTGCATGGGCGTGGACAACGACAAGCTGCGGCGTGAATTCGCCGGGGTGGTACCCGAGATCCTCTCCACCTCGTCGCTCGACGAGGCGATGCGTGCCGCGAAGCGGGCGGCGCGGCCCGGCGACGCGGTGCTGCTCTCGCCCGCCTGCGCCAGCTTCGACCTCTTCCGCAACTACGAGGAGCGGGGCGAACTCTTCAAGAAGTGGGTGAAGGACCATGCGTGAGCCCGAATGTCGCAGCGAAGCCGCCGGGCGGACGGCGGAGGGCGCCGCGGAGCGCGACGGGGGTGCGGCGCCGCGCCATCCGTTCGGCCGTCTCTTCACGGGCGACCGCGTGCTCTGGATCATCGTGGCGGTGCTGGCCGTCGTCTCGATACTGGTGGTCTACTCCTCGACGGCCAAGATGGCCTACGACGCCCATGCGGCCCGCTCGTCGACCCATTTCCTGCGGCAGCAGGTGATGATACTCGTCATGAGCCTCGCGGTGATGATCGCCGTGCACAAGATCAACTGCAGGATATACAACCGGCTGGCGGTGCCGGCCTACCTCCTGTCGGTGGCGCTCACGGCGGCCGTCTATTTCATGGGCGTCACGACCAACGGCGCGGCGCGGTGGATTCCGGTCGGCCCCTTCCAGTTCCAGCCTTCGGAGGCGTTGAAGGTGGCCACGGTGCTCTTCCTGGCGCGGCAGCTGGCCGGCCGGCAGTCGAAGATGGAGCAGCTGCGCATCGTCCCCACGTGGCGTTTCTGGCGGTGGCGCAGCGACCCCGTGCAGCGGCGCATCTGGCGCGAGGGGACCTGGCCGCTGCTCGTGCCGGTGCTCCTCTCGTGCGTGGTGATCTTTCCGGCCCACACCTCGTCGGCCGTGCTGGTCTTCGCCGCCTCGTGGGTGATGATGCTCATCGGACGCGTGCGCTTCGGCGAGCTGCTGAAGCTGGCGGGGTGGGCCGCCGCGGGGGTGCTGCTCGTCATGACCCTCAATCTGGGCCGCAGCGAGACGGCCGAGGGGCGCGTGCAGACCTGGATCCACCTCTGGACGCGGTCGCAGCTCGACAAGCCCGTCGACCGGCTGACCGACGTCGAACGGTCGATGATCGCCATCCGCAACGGCGGCCTCTTCGGCGAGGGGGCGGGCCAGAGCGCCATGCGCGTGGAGATGATCCACCCCGAGAGCGACTTCGCCTTCGCCTTCTTCGTCGAGGAGTACGGCATCCTCCTCGCGCTGGTCCTCGTTACCCTCTATCTGTGGATCTTCTTCCGCGCCATCGAGATCTTCCGCCGCTGCGGCACGGCCTTTCCCGGGCTCCTGGCGCTCGGCCTGGCGCTGCTGGTCACCTGCCAGGCGCTGCTGCACATCATGGTGACCGTGAACCTCATACCCGAGACGGGGCAGACGCTGCCCCTCATCTCGCGCGGCGGTTCGTCGACCCTCTTCACGGCCATCGCTCTCGGCATGATACTGAGCGTGAGCCGTCAGAACGACGAACGCTCGCACGACATGCCGCGCGGCGAGTCGCTCTACGAACGATAGCGGCGCCGCACGAAACCTACGACACGCATTCCAATCATGGCAGACGAAATCAGACTGGACAAATACCTGTGGGCCGTGCGCATCTTCAAGACCCGCAGCGACGCGGCCGAGGCCATCCGCTCGAACCGCGTGACGGTGAACGGAACCGGGGCCAAGCCCTCGCGCGAGGTGCACCCGGGCGACCGCATCGGCGTGCGCAAGGAGCGGGTCAACTACTCCTACGAGGTGATCGACCTCGTCTCGAGCCGTCAGAGCGCGAAGAACGTGCCCCTCTATTGCCGCGACACGACGCCGCAGGAGGAGCTCGACAAGCTCCATGCCCCGCGCGAGACCATCTTCCTCTTCCGCGATCGCGGCACCGGACGCCCCACCAAGAAGGAGCGCCGCGAGCTGGACGGGCTGATGGAGGAGATGACCCTCGACGGGGAGTAGCCGCGGCCCTGCGCGACAGGGGGTCCGGAGCGCCTGCCGCTCCGGACCCCCTGTCGTCGTATCCCTGCGGGACGCTACTTGCCGTTGTAGAGGGTCATGGTCCGTTCGGTCCCTATGGTGGCGAACGAGAGTATCGCCTCGCCGAAGAGCCTGAGCCGTTCGGGCAGGGCGCTCCGCTCCTCGTCGGTCCACGACCCCAGCACGTAGTCCACCTGGTGGCCGCGCGCGAAGTCGCCGCCGATGCCGAAGCGCAGGCGGGCGTAGTTCTCGTGGCCGAGCAGTTCGCTGATGTTCTTCAGTCCGTTGTGGCCGCCGGCGCTTCCGCGGGGCCGCATGCGCAGCGCCCCGAACGGCAGCGCGATGTCGTCCGAGACGACGAGCAGGTTCGCCGGGTCGATGCGTTCGGCATCCATCCAGTAGCGGACCGCCTTGCCCGAGAGGTTCATGTAGGTCGAAGGCTTGAGCAGCAGGAGCGTGCGCCCCTTGTGGCGAAGCTCGGCCAGCGAGCCGTAGCGGGCCGTCGAAAAAGAGATGTTGGACGCCCCGGCAAGGGCGTCCAACACATCGAATCCGGCATTGTGGCGGGTGTCGGCATACTCGGTGCCGATGTTGCCCAGTCCGACAATGAGGTATTTCATCCGTCGCGGGGATTACTTGGCAGCCGCCTCGGCGCCGCGCGAAGCGCGCGTCACGCGTACGGCGCAGACGGCCGTCGTGGCCGGGGTGACGAAGCGCAGCCCCTCGAACTTCAGGTCGCCGACGAAGATGGTCTTGCCGACGCCGAGGTTGGTGACGTCTACCACGATCTCGTCGGGCAGACGGTCTACCGGTGCGCTCACCACGAGCTTGCGGGCCGAGAGAACCAGCTTGCCGCCGACCTTCACGCCCTCGGCGTTGCCGCTCAGACGTACGGGAATGGCGATCGAAACGGGCTTGCCCTCCTGCACGCGGTAGAAGTCGAGGTGGAGAATCTCCTCGCGCACGGGGTGGAACTGTGCGTCGCGCAGTACGGCCAGCTCCTTGCGGCCGTCGATGGTGAACTCGACGATGTAGGAGTTGGGGGTGTAGATGAGCGGCTTGATGGCCTGGGGTGCCACGGCGAACGATACGGTCTCGCCGCCTCCGCACAGCACGCAGGGGATCAGACCTTCGCGGCGTACGGCCTTGGCGGCCTTCTTGCCGTACTCGGTACGTGCCGAGGTTTCGATCGAAAGAGTTTTCATAAGATGTGAGTTTTTAATGTGTTACCTTGAGCGGCTCTCAGCGCGGCCCCGCAGGTCGCGCCCCATACCGCCTGCATCGGGGGGCAAAGGTACGAATAATTCGCGAATCCGCAAGGGTGCGGCCTCCTTTTCCGTGCCGCGGCCGGCCGCACTCCGCTTCGCGGCTTCGCGCCTGCCGGCCCTTCCGGGTCTGCCGCCGCGCGCCGCCGTTCGGCCGGAGGGGGGCGCCGCCCCGCGCTACTTCGTCCCGGAACCGAGGCGCTGCTGCCACTGCCAGGCCGTGGCGAGCGAGTCGGCGAGCGACCGCTCGGCCTGCCATCCCAGTTCGGTGCGGGCGAGCGAGGGGTCGGCCCAGATGGCCGTGATGTCGCCCGCGCGGCGCGGCGCGATGCGCCAGGCGAGCTTCAGCCGGTTGGTCTGCTCGAAGCAGCGGATCAGCTCCAGCACCGATACGCCGCGGCCGGTGCCGATGTTGAAGACCTCGAAGGGGGCGGCCGCCGCCCCCTCGAGCAGGCGCCTGACGGCGGCCACGTGGGCCCGGGCGAGGTCGACGATGTCGATGTAGTCGCGGATGCACGAACCGTCGGGCGTGGGGTAGTCGTCGCCGAAGACCGAGAGGCACTCGCGCAGCCCCGCGGCGGTCTGCGTGACGTAGGGTACCAGGTTCTGCGGCACGCCGCGCGGCAGCTCGCCGATGAGGCCCGAGGGGTGGGCGCCGATGGGGTTGAAGTAGCGCAGGGCTATGGCGCGCAGGGCTGGACGCGCCGCCGTCGCGTCGCGCAGAATATCCTCGCAGATCTGCTTCGTGTTGCCGTAGGGCGAGGCGGCCGGCCGCCTCGGCGTGCGTTCGGTGACGGGCAGCTCATCGGCCTCGCCGTAGACGGTGCACGACGACGAGAAGACGATGCGGTCGCAGCCGTGCCGCTCCATCTGCCCGGCCACGCCGAGCAGCGAGAGGAGGTTGTTGCGGTAGTAGCGCAGCGGCTCGCTCACCGATTCTCCCACCGCCTTGGCGGCGGCGAAGTGGATGACCGCATCGAAGCGCCGGCTGCGGAAGAGGCGCTCCATCGCCCCGTCGTCGCAGCAGTCGGCCTCGACGAAGGGGACCTCGGCTCCCGTGATGCGGCGCACCCCCTCGACGGCCGAGGGGTCGCTGTTCGAAAGGTTGTCGACGATCACCACGTCGTACCCCGCGGCGATCAGCTCTACGGCCGTGTGCGAGCCGATGTAGCCCGCGCCGCCCGTGACGAGTATGCATTTGCGATCCATGTGTCCGTTGCTCTTTGCTCTGCGGCGCCGGCGTGTCCGCCCCGTCTTCCGCGGGACTCTCCGGCCCGTTGCGTGCAAAGATAGGAAAAAAAGGGGAGACGAGAAGGCGGAGGGGCGGAAAACTCCGCCTCCGCGCCACCCCGCGCGGCGCGGCTACTCGGCGAGGGTGTAGTCGCCAGCCCGCTCGGCCACGGCGGCCTGCAGTTCGGCGAGGCTCCGCTCCGCTCCGGTGAACTCCACGGTGGCGACGGGCGGGTCGAGCGTGACGGTGGCGCGGACCCCTTCGAGGGCGTTGAGCGCCCGTTCGACATGCTGGCGGCAGTGGTCGCACATCATGCCGCTTACCTTGTACTCCTTTTTCATTGCTGTGACGGTTTTGTTCGTATCTGTGTCTGTGATTCCGGTTTCGTTCCGTTCGTCCTCCGGCTCCCTCCGGGGGTCGGCGCCGCACGCCGCACGCGCGGCGCAGGCGTCTGCGGCATCTCCGGGTCCGAGCCGCAGCCGTTTGAGCCGCAGACTGTTGGCGACGACGCTGACGCTGCTGAAGGCCATGGCCGCGCCGGCGATCATCGGATCGAGCAGGAAGCCGCAGAGCGGATAGAGCGCTCCGGCGGCCACGGGGACGCCGAGCAGGTTGTAGAAGAAGGCCCAGAAGAGGTTCTCGCGGATGGTGCGCACCGTGCGGGCCGAGAGGCGCAGCGCCTCCGGCAGCCGCATGAGGTCCGACGACACGAGGGTCATGCCGGCCGCCTCCATGGCGATGTCGCTGCCGCCCCCCATCGCCACCCCCAGGTCGGCGCGGGCCAGGGCGGCGCTGTCGTTGATGCCGTCGCCCGCCATCGCCACGCGGCGTCCCTGCCGCTGGAGCTCCTCGACGAAGTCGGCCTTCGCGTCGGGCAGCACCCCCGCGCGCCAGCGGTCGATGCCGGCGGCGCGGGCCGTGGCGCGGGCGGCGGCCTCGTGGTCGCCGGTGACCATCCACACCTCGATGCCCATGCGGCGCAGTGCGGCGACGGCTTCGGCCGACGACTCCTTCATGCGGTCGGCGATGCCCGCCACGGCGAGAGCGCGCCCCTCTTCGGCATACCAGACGAGGGTCTTCGCTTCGACCTCGAGCCGGGCTCCGTCGGCCTCGAGCGCGGGGGGTATGACGACCCCCTCGGCTTCGAGCAGACGGCGGCTTCCGGCGCAGCAGTGCAGCCCATCGATGCGGGCCGTGACCCCCGCCCCCGTGCGGCTCTCGAAGGATTCGACAGCCGCCTCCCGCCGTCCGCCGGCCAGGCGGGCGGCCACGGCTTCGGCGAGCGGGTGTTCGGAGCGGCGCTCCAGCGCGGCGAAGCGCTCCGCCGCCTCCGCGGAGGCCTCCACGGCCCAGCGGAGGTCGCTCACCGAGGGGCGCCCCTCGGTGAGGGTCCCCGTCTTGTCGAGCACCACGGTATCGATGCGGCGGGCCGTTTCGAGGCTCTCGGCGTCGCGGATGAGGATGCCCGCCTCGGCCCCCTTGCCGATGCCGACCATGATGGCCGTGGGGGTGGCGAGCCCCAGGGCGCAGGGGCAGGCGATGACCAGTACGGTGACGAGGGCCAGCAGCCCGTGCGTGAGGCCGTCGGCACCGCCGAAGAGCACCCACGCCCCGCATGCGAGGAGGGCGATGGCGATGATGGCCGGCACGAAGAGCGCCGCGATGCGGTCCACGAGGCGCTGCACGGGGGCCTTGCTCCCCTCGGCGTCGGCCACGCGGCGGATGATCTGCGCCAGCAGCGTCGCGTCGCCCACGCGGTCGGCGCGCAGGCGTAGGCTTCCCCGCTGGTTGACCGTGCCGGCATAGACGGCCGCCCCCGCCTGCTTGGCCACGGGGACGGGCTCGCCGCTGAGCATGCTCTCGTCGACGAACGAGTCGCCGTCGGTCACGGTGCCGTCCACGGCGATGCGTTCGCCGGGCCGCACGGCGATGCGGTCGCCGGGCCGCACCAGTTCGAGGGGAACGGTGCGCTCCGTGCCGTCGGCTTCGCAGCGGACCACCGTGCGCGGCCGCAGCCCCATGAGCCGGCGGATGGCCGACGAGGCGCTCCGCCTGGCGCGCGCCTCCATCGTGCGGCCGAGCAGGATGAAGGCGACGACGACGGCCGAGGCTTCGAAATAGACATGGGGCTCGATGCCGCGGGCGAGCCAGAAGTGCGGAAAGAGGAGGTTGAAGAGGCTGAAGAACCATGCCACGCCCGTGCTGAGGGCCACCAGCGTATCCATCGTCGCGGTGCCGCGGCGCAGCTGGCGCCAGGCGTTGACGAAGAAACCGCCTCCCAGACCGAAGACTACCGGAGCCGAGAGCAGGGCCATCGTCGCCGGAGCCCAGGGGCGCCCTCCGAAGCCCATGCCGACGACGGCCACGGGGAGGGCCAGCGCCACGGCCCATGCGGCGCGGCGGCGCAATGCCGCATAGCGGCGTGCCTCCTCCGCCTCGGCGGCGTCGGGAGCCTCGTCGCCGGTGCGGAGGTCGTAGCCCGCGGCGCGTACGGCCCGGCGCAGCGTCTCGGGGGTGGCGGCCGCGGGGTCGTAGCGGACCGTGACGGTCGAGGCGGCGAAGTTGACGGCGGCGTCGGCTACTCCCGGGACGCGCTTCAGGGCCCGCTCCACGCGGGCGGCGCATGCGGCGCAACTCATCCCCGTGACGGGGAAGGTGTCGCGGCGTGCGGGGCTGTTCGGTTCGTTCATGGTGGCGGTCCGTTTCCGGAGGATTCCCCTCCGCGCCGCAAAGATAGCGTGCCGCGGCGGCGCGGCCCTTACGGAATTCCGCGAACCTTTTACGTTTTTCCGCGCCTACACCTCGTCGAGGGGCTTGCGGCGGTGCGTGCCGAGAGCCCGGAAGGCGGTGGGCGTGAGCCCCGTGACGCTCTTGAAGCGGGCGCTGAGGTAGGCGGCGCTCGAGTAGCCCAGCTCGTCGGCTATCTGCTCGAGCGACTCCTCGCCGTAAGTGAGCAGCTCTTTGGCCCGTTCGATCTTCTGGGCTGTGAGGCAGCGCTCCACGGTGGTGCCGGTCGATTCGGAGAAGAGGCGGCTCAGCGAGGCGTAGTCGCGTCCCAGCCTGCGGGAGAGCCAGTCGGAGAAGGGACCGCGCCGGTCGACGTCGCCCCGCACCCATTCGATGATGGCGCCGCGGATGCGTTCGACCCACCGGGCGCGGGGGTCGTCGATGAGTTCGAAGCCGAGCGGCTCGAGGGCGGCGCGCACGGCTCCGAGCTCGTCGGCTTCGGGCGCCCGGGAGAGCCGCACGGTGCCCAGCTCGACCGAGAGGGGCCTGATGCCCAGCCGTTCGAGTTCGGTCCGTACCACCAGGATGCAGCGGTTGCAGACCATGTTGCGGATGTGGAGCGTGTACTCCGTGTCGGGGTTCGCGGGGGTCATGGCCTTCAGAGTATGCGGACGAGCTCCTCCACGTCGCGTTCGTCGGTGGCCCAGCCCAGCGCGAAGCGGGCTATGGTCCGCCCTTCGGGGCCCCGGTCCCAGAAGGCGCAGCCGGTGCGGGCGGCGAAGTCGTCGAAGCGGTCGTCGGCCACCTCGACGAAGAGCTGGTTGGTGGGCGAGTCGACGACGAGCCGGTAACCCCGGGCGACGAGCGCCTCGCGCAGCCGGGCGGCGAGCGCTACGGTCCGTGCGCCGATGCGGCGGTAGAGCCCGTCGCTGAAGAGCGCCTCGAACTGCAGCCCCAGCAGCCGTCCCTTGGCCAGCACGGCGCCGTGGCGCTTGGCCACCGGGAAGAGGTGGCGGGCCCGCTCCGGATCGGGGATGACGAGCGCCTCGCCGAAGAGGGCGCCGCACTTCGTGCCGCCGATGTAGAAGGCGTCGCAGAGGGCCGCGATGTCGCTCAGCTCTATGTCGTTCTGCGGCGATCCCAGGGCGTAGGCCAGCCGTGCGCCGTCGAGATAGAGGAGCATGTCGTGGCGGCGGCAGAGGCCGTGCAGCGCCGCGAGTTCGGCGCGCGTGTAGAGGGTGCCGTATTCTGTAGGGTGCGAGATGTAGAGCATCCCCGGCGCGACCATGTGCTCGAAATTGGCGTCGCGGTAGAAGGTGTCGAGCCACGCCTCGACACTGCCGGCCCCGACCTTGCCTCCGCTGTGGGGCAGGGTCAGCACCTTGTGGCCCGAGGCCTCGATGGCCCCCGCCTCGTGGACGGCGATGTGGCCCGTTCCGGCCGCCAGCACCCCCTGCCACGGCCGCAGCAGGAAGTCGGTGGCCACGGCGTTGGTCTGCGTGCCGCCCACGGTGAAGAAGACGGCGGCGTCGGGGGCTCCGCATGCCGTGCGTATGAGTTCGCGCGCCCGCTCGCTGCCGGGGTCGGCGCCGTAGCCGGCGCTCCGCTCGAGGTTGGTCTCGACCAGACGCCGCAGGACGAGGGGGTGGGCACCCTCCGTGTAGTCGCTTTCGAAATGGAGCATGGTGGTATGGGGACGGAGGCAGAGGTCCGTCCCGGCAAAGATAGGGATAATTCCGATGCGCGGTGCACGTGTGCCCGCGTCGGCGCCCCGCTGCGGGCGAAAGAGGGCGGGATTCCGAAACTTTTCCTATATTTGCACGGGTTACCGGCGCTTTGCGCTTTTCCGGGACGGACGCCGCCGGCCTGCCGGAGGACCCGACAAACCGAACGACAGATGGAGATACTGAAGGTAGAACATGTATCCAAGCGCTATGCGCAGCATACGGCGCTCGACGACGTCTCGCTCGAGGTGCCGCGCGGCTCGGTCTACGGACTGCTGGGGCCCAACGGTGCCGGCAAGACGACGCTCATCCGCATCATCAACCGCATCACGGCCCCCGATGCCGGACGCGTCCTCTTCGACGGCCGTCCGCTCGCCCCGGGCGACGTGCGTCGCATCGGCTACCTGCCCGAGGAGCGCGGTCTCTACAAGAAGATGAAGGTGGGCGAGCAGGCCCTCTTCTTTGCCCGGCTCAAGGGGCTTTCGCGCCGCGAGGCGACCGTGCGGCTCAAGGAGTGGTTCCGCCGCTTCGGCATCGAATCGTGGTGGAACCGCCGCGTCGAGGAGCTCTCGAAGGGCATGGCGCAGAAGGTGCAGTTTATCGTCACGGTGCTCCACGAGCCCGGGCTGCTTATCTTCGACGAGCCCTTCTCGGGTTTCGACCCCATCAACGCCAACCAGCTCAAGGAGGAGATCCTGGCGCTGCGCGACCGCGGCGCGACGGTCATCTTCTCGACCCACAACATGGCTTCGGTCGAGGAGGTGTGCGACCACATCACCCTGATCAACCGCTCGCACAACATCCTCTCGGGCCGAGTGGACGACATCCGCCGCAGCTACGGGCAGAACCTCTTCGAGGTGACTTACCGCGGCGACGGGGCCGCCCTGCGCGCGGCGGTCGGGGAGCGCTGCGAACTGCTCGACGATGCCGCCGGGGAGCGCGTCTCCCATAGAAGCGCGAAGCTGCGCATGGCCGCCGGCACCGACGTGCGCGGCGTGATCGCCCTGCTGAACGAGGCGGTGGAGCTCCGCTCCTTCGTTGAGGTATTCCCCTCGATGAACGACATCTTCATCGGCGCCGTGAACGGTTCTCTGGAGCGCCGTGCGACGGAACGGTAGTTATTATCGGTTATGGTAAGGAAAAAGGAAATCTCGAATTTCTCCTACGGATTCCTGGCCGTGCTGGGCGCGGCGGGGGCGGTCTTCTGCATCTGGAGCCCGAACGGCTCCGATGTCGGGGCGGGCATCTCGATAGGCCTCTTCGTCTATGCGGCCGGACGGCTGACGAACAATCTTCTGCGCCGCCGCAGGCGCGGAGCGGATACCGCCGGACCCGAAGAGCGGGTGTAGGCGCTTCCGGAGCCGGAGAGGCAACAGCGACGAACAGAGCGAACAGAACGAACAGAGCAAATACAGCGGTTCCATGTCGAACATAAGACTCATCGTCGGACGCGAATTCAACGAGCGCGTCCGCAAGAAATCCTTCATCGTCACCACGATCCTCATGCCCGTGCTGATGGTCGCGCTGATGGTCGCCCCGGCCCTCATCATGCGCTATGCGCGCGGCGAGACGAAGCGCATCGCCGTCATCGACGAGAGCGGGCTGGTGCTGCCCCGTCTGGAGAGCGGCGCCGAGGTGCTCTTCGAACCGACGGAACTCCCGCTCGCGGAGGCGCGCGCGCAACTCGGGGAGCACTTCGGGGTGCTCCGTATCGGGGCCGACATTCTGTCGGATCCGAACGACGTGGCGCTCTACGCCAACGGGTCGGTGCCCCTCGTGCTGGAGGAGCGGATCGTCGGCCAGATCGAGGAGATCATCGAACAGGAGAAGCTGCGCGCCTACGACATCGGGAATCTGCAGCAGATACTGGACGAGGTGCGCACTTCGGTGACACTCAGCACATTCCGTAACGACGAGCCCGAGAGCCCCGCCCGTTCCTCGGCCGTGGCGACCTTCACGGGCTTCGGCCTCGGCATGGTGCTCTACATGTTCCTGCTCATCTATGGCGCCATGGTGATGCAGTCGGTCATCGAGGAGAAGCAGAGCCGCGTGCTCGAGGTGATTGTCTCGTCGGTGCGCCCCTTCGACCTCATGATGGGCAAGATTCTGGGCGTGGCCTGCGTCGCCGTGGTGCAGATACTGCTCTGGGGAGTGCTCGTCGGGGGCGTCGGAACCCTCGTGATGCCGCATCTGATCTCCGCCGACCTCATGTCGGGCGTCGAGGCCCTGCACGCCGGTACGGCGGATACGGTCTCGGCCGCCGCCATGGCGGGCATGGACCCGGCAGCGTTCCAGGCCGTGGCCACGGCCCTGGATTTCGGTTATGTGGCCGCGCTCTTCGGGTGGCTCCTCCTCTTTCTCGTGGGGGGCTACCTGCTCTACTCGGCGATGTTCGCCGCCGTGGGGTCGAGCGTCGACAACATGCAGGACGCCTCGCAGCTCCAGAGCCTCATTACGATGCCCGTCCTGATAGCCTTCTTCGTGGCCATCTCGGTGATGAAGGATCCCAACTCGCAGTTGGCCTTCTGGTTCTCGATCATACCTTTCACCTCGCCCGTGGTGATGATGGCCCGCATTCCGTGCGGCATACCCCTCTGGGAGATTCTCCTCTCGCTCGGGCTGCTCTACCTCTCGTTCGTGGCGATGGTCTGGGTGGCGGCCAAGATCTACCGCGTGGGTATCTTCATGTACGGCAAGAAGCCCTCCCTGCGCGAGATGGCGCGCTGGGTGCGCTACCGCTGACGCGGCGGAGGGAGACGAAGAGAGGGGCGGACCCGTGCGGG
>CASELE010000014.1 GCA_949288735.1 uncultured Alistipes sp. | reverse complement strand
TCGAGGGTACCGCCGCGCGCCTCTTTCCGCCCGCCTGCCTCCGGCGGTGTCATCGGCCGGCACTCTTGCCGCAGAGGGTGTCGCAGGGTTCGGCCCCGAGATCGTCGTCGGATGCGGGGACCTCCCCGGCAGTCAGGTGCAGCGCGTCGACCGTACGACGTCCCGCCCCGGTGAGAGGAAGCACCATGGCCCTGTCGCGGTGCGGCTCCCCTGTTCCGAAGTCGAAGCCGTCGGGTGTGGAGAAGCTCACGGGCAGGTCGCCCCCGTAGCCGAGCCGTGCGTAGAAGTCGCGCAGCCCCTCGCCGTCGGGTATCAGCACGAGGGCGTCGTCGCCCCGCATGCGGCAGAGTTCCTCGGCGCGGCGCAGCAGTCTCGATGCGATGCCGCGGCCGCGGAAGGCCCGGGCCGTGGCGACTCCGAAGAGGTAGGTCGTGCGGCCCAGTTCGCTGCGGAAGGGAATCAGATGGGCCATGGCGCACAGCGTGCCGTCGCACTCCTCGGCGACCATGCGCCGGTGGTCGTAGTGGCGGATGAGGAACGAGTCGACGAAGTCGTCCCCGTCGCCGAAGGCCTCCTGCCAGAGCGACCGTACGGCCTGTTCGTCGGGGTGGAGGCGGATGGCCGTGAACTTGTGCTGCAGGTAGAGCGGGTGGTAGGAGCGCTTGGCGCGGCGCAGCCCCTCGATGCCGAGGTCCTCCTCGCGGTTGATGCGGGTGAAACATTCGGGGAGCCGTTCGGCAAAGAGACGGTTGATGGCCGTGAAGGCGCCGTCGCATGTCGTGTCGGCCTTCTCGACGTGTATGTCGAAGGTGTGCCCGTTGACGGCCGAACCGTAGGTGAAGGCCACCATCCGTCCCCCGACGTAGATGCAGCCGCCCCGCAGCCCCAGCTCGTCGAAGTGGGCGAAGGCCCGCTGCATGGCCCGCTGTTCGTCGCTCAGTTCGGTCTCGTGTCCCGGCTCGTGCCCCCCGCGCTCCATGCGCCAGATGCGTTCGAGCTGCATGCAGTCCCCGAAACGGTCGGGCGTGAGCTCTTCGTAGCGGAAATCGGGATGCTCGGCCTCGAAGCGGTTGAGGTGGTTGCGCTTGGGCTGGTAGCGGCGGCCGGGCAGATGGCGCAGGTCGTCGGCATTGTAGATGTAGTCCTCCAGTGCGGGGTCCGATTCGAATGCG
This sequence comes from uncultured Alistipes sp., assembly GCA_949288735.1. Taxonomy (GTDB): domain Bacteria; phylum Bacteroidota; class Bacteroidia; order Bacteroidales; family Rikenellaceae; genus Alistipes. The sequence goes on along the minus strand of CASELE010000014.1, from coordinate 36,468 downwards.
AAGGTGCCGGGGCATGTGCGGCGCAGCAGTTCGCGGCCCTCGTCCGTGAGACCGATCAGGCGGAGTCTCTCTCCGTGGGCGTGGGCATCGGCGCACAGCGCCGGCAGGAGGGGAGTGAAGTCGCCCGTTCCGACGGGCTGCATGTAGCCCAGCCGCTCCCCGCCGCCGATACGGAAGCGGATTACGAGAAAGCCATCCACCTCGGCCCAGGCGCTTTGGTAGAGAAACTGCCAGCAGTACATGTTGGCGAAGGCGAGGTCGCAGTTGACCACCTCCGAGGGTATCGTGTAGCGTTCGATGGCTGCCCGGTCCTCGAGCCCGACGGGTTTGAAATCGATCATCTCCGGTATCTGTTGCTTGCGTTCGGTGCGGTACGCCCCGGCGGCCGTGCGGTTGCGGCCGCCGGAGCCCGCTGCATTGCGGCAAGTGTCGTGCCGCTCTCTATTCGCAGGCCTTGAGCGAGAGGTCGAGCGAACGGATGTGGTGGGTCAGCGCTCCCACCGAGATAAAGTCCACGCCGCACTCGGCGTAGGTGCGCAGCGTCTCGAGGGTGATGCCTCCGCTCGACTCGGTCTCGCAGCGTCCGGCGACGCGGCGTACCGCCTCGCGGGTCTGCTCCGGGGTGAAGTTGTCGAACATGATGCGGTCCACGCCTCCGGCGGCGAATACACGGTCGACCTCCTCCGGTGTGCGTATCTCGCACTCGATGGGGAGCTTCCGTCCAGTCGCGCGCAGGTACTCGCGTACGCGGGCGATGGCCGGCTCGATACCTCCGGCAAAGTCGATATGGTTGTCCTTCAGCAGAATCATGTCGAAGAGCCCCATGCGGTGGTTCTCTCCGCCGCCGATCTTCACGGCCATCTTGTCCAGTACGCGCATGCCGGGCGTCGTCTTGCGCGTGTCGAGCACGCGGGTGTGGAGTCCCTGCAGGCGTTCTACGTAGCGGGACGTCTGGGTCGCCACGCCGCTCATGCGCTGCATGATGTTCAGTACGATACGCTCGGCCCGGAGCAGCGACTGAATCCGCCCCGACACGTGGAAGGCGATGTCGCCCGGACGGATGCGCGCCCCGTCGGACAGGTGCTCCTCGAATAGCGCCTCGGGGTCGAGCCGGTGCACGACGCGCCGTGCCACCTCGACACCTGCGAGAATGCCCTCCTCCTTGCAGAGCAGACGCATGCGGCCCCGCTCTTCGGCGGGAATGCAGGCGAGCGACGTATGGTCGCCGTCGCCGATGTCTTCCCGGACGGCCAGTTCGATCAGGCCGTCCACGTAGGGAATATACTCCTCCTTGATCATGATTGTGGAATTTGTTTCGTTCAGTTGCCCGTGCCGTCGTAGACCACGTGGAAGCCCATGCACTCGAAGGCGAGGGTCAGCCGATGGTCCGGCATCCCGTCGGTGAGGGATCCTTCGAGCGAGGTGATGACGTAACGCTCGTAGGGGGTGCCGCCCATGAGCGGTACGATGCGGTCACCGCTCAGCAGCAACCGGTCGGGTTCGCGCGTGAAGGCGATTCCCGGCACCTCCATCGTGAGCAGGGGCATCTGAGGCACGAACTGCGTCTCGTGCATCCGGAGGGTCATGGTGCCGTCGTCGGCGCTGACCAGACTGAAACGTTTCCCCTCGTAGGTGTAGCTCTGTGCGGGGTCGTCGAGCAGCGTGACGACCAGAGTCCCCGCATAATCCTCGTTCGGAGCTCCGTAGTCGCGCTCTTCGTCGCAGGCCGTCGTCAGCGCGGCGGCGGCGACGAGGGCAAGTAACCATTTTTTCATGTTCGGTTCGGGTTATCGTGATTTATCCGTATGTCCAGCGTGATGCCGAAGGTGCGGGGGCGCCCCCGCTGCAGAAAGGCATTGCCTATGGAGACGAAATAAAAGGTGTCGTAACGTCTCCCCGTGAGATTGCGTCCCCACACGTCGAGCGAATAGCGCTCGTGCTCGAAACGCACGGAGGCGTCGAGCAGCGCGTAGAAGGGTTGCACGAGGCTGTTCTCTTCGTTCCAGTAGATGCGTCCCGCACCCCGTGCCGAGGCTGTGAGCACCAGGTCGCCGAGCCAGGGCACGCCCGTGGGAACCGTCCAGGCGATGCGGGCCGAGAGCGTGTGCTCGGGAGCGTAGGGTATGCGGTTGCCGGCATAGTCGCGAAGGCCGTCGTCGTAGCGGCGGAAGGCGGCGTGGGTATATCCGTAGGCCGCCGCAAGCTCCACGCGGCGCCACGGCGAGGCCAGCACCGAACACTCGCCGCCGAGGCTGCGCGTGCGTCCGGCGTTGGTCATCATGCGTCCGGTGGTGGTCCCTTCGGGGAAGACGGTGAGCTGCTGGTCGCGGCACTCTATCCAGAAGAGGGCGAAGTCGCCCTGCAGCCGCCGGTCCGCGGTCGTGAAGTGGCCTCCGAACTCGTAGTTCCAGCTCTTTTCGGGCCGGTAGCTCACCACGTCGCCGATCTCGTATTCGGAGCCGAAGCCCATGCGCTTCATCATCTGCTGCTGCAGTACGTCGGAGAACATCTGCGTGTTGTATCCGCCCGCCTTGTACCCCTTGGCGGCCGAGAGGTAGAGGTTGTTGCCCGCACGGAAGAGGTAGCGGACCGCGACCTTGGGCAGCAGTTCGACGAACGACTGACGCAGCGTGCCCCCCTCGTCGAGAGTCAGCTCCAGCGGGTAGCGCTCTCCCGACGTGCGGTGTATCTTGGCGTAGCGTGCCGTCGTTCGGTTGGCGTAGCGGAGCCTTACGTGTTCGTAGTCGAGCCGCAGGCCCGCCGTGAAGCACCAGCCGCCGGTCCGGAACTCCGATTCGTGGTAGAGGGCCGCCCCCATGTCGGGAATGCGGAAATCGCTCTCGAGCGGAAGCTCGGGATCGAGCCATTCGTAGAGGTATTCGGGGTCGTGGGCATTGGCGTTGGCCAGAATCAGCCGCTCGATGCCGTCCTGCTTGAAGAGCACCGGGGCCTCCATGCGGCCGTGCTTGTAGAAGCCGAAGGCTCCGACGAGCCAGCGGTAGCGCCCTTCGCCCGGCGAACGGACGACGAGATCCTCCGTCACGGCATGCTCGCGGAGCGACTGCCGGAGCGTGAAGTAGGAGAGGGGCAGAAAGTCCTGGTCGAGCACCATCCGGTCGTCGGAGTACTGGTAGCTGGTGATCGAGGCGACGGAGAACCGTTCCGTGTCGTAGCGCAGCGTAAGGCCGTCGCTGAAGGCGGTACGGTCGTAGGAGCAGGGGTCATTGTAGGCGATCTGGCCCGGGACGGCGATCGGCCGCCCCACTTCGTCGAGAAGCTCCCCGCCGGCATAGGCATAGGCGTAGCCTCCCTGTGCGAGCAGCGAGAAGAGGGCCGTATTCTCGAGCCGCAGGCCGTTCCGGCCGCGCCACTCCGTCTTGATGCGTCCTCCGCCGAGCCGCTCCCTGTCGCAGAGCTCTCCCGTCGCGACATTTTCGAAGAAACCGTCGCTCTGCGTATACCAGGCTGCGACGGCCACCCCCGCCTCGTCGCCGAGCCGGTGGCTGGTCGAGGCGCGGAAGCGCATCGAGCGTCCGCTTCCGTATTCGGCGCTCAGCCGCGTCTGCTGCCGGGCGAGCGGCGAACGGGTGTAGACATTCACCACGCCGCCCATCGTATTGCGTCCGTATAGGGTGCTCTGCGGACCGCGCAACACCTCGATGCGCTCGATGTCGGCCAGTTCCGTATCGTAGTTGTTCTTGTTCAGTACGGGGACGTTGTCCACGTTGAGTCCCATCACGGGCTGGTCGATGCGGGCGCCGAGGCCGCGGACGTAGAGGGTCGAGGTCATGCGCGAGCCGTAGTCGGGGACGAAGAGGTTGGGGGCGAATGCCGAGAGCTCCTTCAGGGCCGTGATGCGCGTGCGTTCGAGCGTGCGGCCCTCCATGACCGTGGCCGCCACGGGCTGGGCGCGCAGGGCGAGTCCCTGCTTGATGGCCGTCACCTGTACGCTGCCGGCCTGTACCACCGTGTCCATCAGCGGCCCTTCGCCTCCCGCTGCCAGGGGATCCGAGCCGTGTGCCGCGGCCGGGGCGACGGCGGCGCAGAGGACGCACAGCGTCAGCAGCGGGTTCTTCGGTCGGGATCTCTTCATTTCAGCTCTATTCGAAGAGGCAAAGTAACGGCTTTCTTCCGGATTGTGCAATCCTAATTTTTGATGATTCCGGACTCGTCGATGTCGATGTAGCCCATCGTGGCGGCGTAGAGTGTCAGTCCGGCCACCGACCGGATGCCGAGTTTTCCGGCGATGCTGCGGCGGTGCGTGACGACCGTCGTCGTGCCGATGCCGAGACGGTCGGCTATCTCCTTGCTTGTCAGCCCTCGGGCGAGGAGCGTCAGAACCTCCGTCTCGCGGTCGGTGAGCAGGGCGGGCGACGGGACGTGCGCAGCCATGCCGTGGCCGGGACCGTGGACGCCGCGCTGCAGCTGCAGGATGGCGCGCATGAGCTCTTCGGCATCGGCACGGATGTCGAGCCGGTGCATTCCGGCGAAGTGCGGTGTCTGTCCGTGGGTGAGCAGGATGACGCTCTGACGGCGGTCGCGGAAGAAGTCGGCATGGCGCAGCAGGGTCCGCGTGTCGACGAAGAAGTGTACGTAACCCTCCGGATCGGTCGCCGCGAAGTCGCCGAAGCGCTGGAAGTGGAGTACTTCCGCCCCGGGCATCAGTTCGGCGAGCAGGCTCCGGAGCCCCAGCCCCACGAGCAGGTTCCGCGTGACGACGGCGATGGCGGGTTTCATCGGGCGATTATTCGTGGTGGTAGGGTTCGTGCCGCAGGATGGTGAAGGCGCGGTAGAGCTGTTCGGCGAAGAGGACCCGCACGAGCTGGTGCGAGAAGGTCATGCGCGAGAGCGAGAGACGGGCGTCGGCCCGTGCGTAGACCGCATCGGAGAAACCGTAGGGGCCGCCGATGACCATCACCAGCCGTTTTACGCCGCTGTTGAGTCGCTGCTGAAGCCATAGCGCGAATTCGGTCGAACGCCGCTCCTCGCCCCGCTCGTCGAGCAGCGCCACGTAGTCGCCCTCGGCGAACTGACGCAGCAGCGCCTCCCCTTCGGCTGTGCGCTGCTGCGCCTGCGTGAGGTTGCGCGTGCGGCGCACGTCGGGCAGCACGGTGATGCCGAAACGGCAGTAGCGGCCGATGCGCTGTGCGTAGAGCGCGACGAGCGACTCGACCTCGCGGGAGTCGGTTTTGCCTATGACGATCAGTTCGATGTTCATGTCGTTGTCGCGGAGAAACTCCTCCGGCCGTCGTCGGCTACAGGTCCGAATTCCATTCGCCGGCGGCGTCGCCGTAGAGCACCGGACGGCTGCGCTCGACCGACTTGAGCCACTGGTAGGCCTTGTACATGTTGTACCCGTTGCCCGAGGCACCGCCCAGCTCGTAGGCGATCACGCAGGTGTAGTTGCGCGAGCGGTAGTACATGGCCTTCACCCGTTCGAGATACTCCGCCGCAAGAGCGGGGTCGTTCGAGGGGGTGCCTCCGACGGTGCGGTCGCCGCGGCCGCGCGGGGCGTTGAGGTTGGCGCGGTCGATGACCCGGAGCCCCAGTTCGTCGCAGAGTTCGTAGTACCATGCCGGCTGCGGGGCGTCGGGTCGCAGCGTATTGACCCCGCGCCGTTTCAGCGCGACCATGCGGGCGCGCGTCGCCTCGCGGTCGGATGCGGCGTTGCAGGACGCCTCGCGCAGTTCGAGCGGCCGGCCGAAGCTGTAGAAGCGGCCGTCGCGGAACTCCACGTCGCGGAATCCGACCCGCAGGGGCATGTACTCCTTGTAGGCTCCGTCACGGCGCAGGAAGAGCATCACGCGGTAAAGGGGCGGGTTGGACCCGTCGGACTCCCAGCGGTTGTCGTAGGCGCCGTAGACGTGGGGCGCGAAGCGGAGCGTGTCGGCCGACCGTCCGGCGACGGTGCGTTCCACGATGCTGAAGTCGAGCAGCCGGCCCTGTGGCGAATAGATGTCGTAGCCCACGGTGACGGGCTCGTCGTAGTTGTAGGCGTTGCGCACCACGACGGCCAGGTCGAGGATACCGAAGCGGCGGGTCGAGTCGGGGCGGAGGGCGACCGTGAAGTCGGCCACGCTACGGCGGTTCTGCATGTAGAGGTAGCAGTCGGCGAAGCGCGGACGTTCCGTCGGAGGGGTGCCCTCCTGGAGCTGCGGCGTGCGCGACGGGCGCAGCGTCAGCGATATCAGGTTCGGGCCTTCGTGTACGAGAGGCGTGAGGAGAAACTCGGCCGGCGTGACGGGATCCTCCACCTCGGCTACGGCTCTTCCGTCGAGCGCGAGGGTATAGGCCGAGCCGACATTCTCCAGATGGAGGTAGACGCAGCCGTCGGTCCAGGCGTAGGGGATGTCGATTTGTTGCGCCGCCACGCGAAGTCCGTCGCGGGTCGTCGCGGCGACGGGCTCGAAGCGGATGTATGCCTTGTCGTCCTGACGGTTGCGGGCATCGGCATCGTGGCGCGAATCGTAGGGCGCCGCTTCGGTGCGGTAGATGCGTCCGGCGTTCTGGGCCGCCGAAGGGAGCATGAGCCCCGCCGCGAGGGCCAGCAGAAGAAGTCTTTTCATGATAGCCGAACTTAGGATTGCGTTCGTGCAAAGGTACTTTTTTTTTGCCGAATCGCAAATTAATGCCTATCTTTGTAAGTTCGTAAAACCGAGACAAAACCATCGAAACGACATGAAAAGGCAGAGAATCGCAGAAATCCTCCGGTCGGCCGCCGTGGATACGGAGGTTACCGTCCAGGGGTGGGTGCGCACCAAGCGCGGCAACAAGAACGTATCGTTCATCGCACTGAACGACGGCTCGTGCGTCGCCAACATCCAGGTGGTGGTCGACCCGACGAAGATTCCGGAGGAGCGGCTCAAGCCCGTCACCACGGGTGCCTGCATCCGGGTGGAGGGGCGGCTGGTCAAGTCGATGGGCTCGGGCCAGGGTGTCGAGGTGCAGGCCGACAGCATCGAGATCTACGGCACGGCCGATCCGGAGAGCTATCCGCTGCAGAAGAAGGGCCATTCGCTCGAGTTCCTGCGCGACATCGCCTATCTGCGTCCCCGCACGAACACCTTCGGCGCCGTGCTGCGCATCCGTCACGCGATGGCCTATGCGATTCACGAATATTTCAACCGCAACGGTTTCTACTATTTCCACACCCCTCTGATCACCGCATCGGACTGCGAGGGCGCCGGTGCGATGTTCACCGTGACGACGCTCGACCTGAACAACGTGCCGAAGACGGCCGAGGGCAAGGTGGACTATGCGCAGGACTTCTTCGGCAAGCCCTGCAACCTCACCGTGTCGGGTCAGCTCGAAGGCGAGCTCGGGGCTCTGGCCCTGGGCCGCATCTACACCTTCGGCCCTACCTTCCGCGCCGAGAATTCGAATACTCCGCGCCACCTCTCCGAGTTTTGGATGATCGAACCCGAGATGGCCTTCTACGAGCTCGAGGACGATATGGAACTGGCCGAGGATTTCCTCAAGTCGCTGATACGCTATGCACTGGAGCACTGTGCCGAGGATCTCGAATTCCTCAACAAGATGTGGGATCCGGGGCTGCTGGAGCGGCTGCGCTTCGTGGTGGAGAACGATTTCAAGCGGCTCGACTACACCGAGGGCATCGAGATCCTGAAGGCTTCGGGCCGCAAGTTCGAGTTCCCGTGCGACTGGGGCTGCGACCTGCAGTCGGAGCACGAGCGCTATCTGGTCGAGGAGCACTTCAAGCGTCCGGTGATACTGATCAACTATCCGAAGGAGATCAAGGCCTTCTATATGAAGCAGAACGACGACGGCCGTACGGTGCGTGCCATGGACGTGCTTTTCCCGAAGATCGGCGAGATCATCGGCGGCTCGGAGCGTGAGGCCGACTACGGCAAGCTCTCGGCGCGCGTGCGCGAGCTGGGCATGAACGAGCGCGAGTTGTGGTGGTATCTCGATACGCGCCGCTGGGGTTCGGCTCCCCACTCGGGCTTCGGGCTGGGCTTCGAGCGTCTGCTGCTCTTCGTCACGGGCATGACCAACATCCGCGACGTGATACCCTTCCCCCGTTATCCGAAGAACGCGGAGTTCTGACCCTCCTCCGCGTGCGACCTGCGATGAAGAGACCGGTTCCGGATTCGGAGAACGAACAGGAGAAGCAGAGATGGCCATCAATCAGAAACAGGTGCTCTCGCTGCAGCAGAAGCTCTCGCCGCAGCAGATTCAGATGATCAAGCTGCTCGAACTGCCTGCCATGCAGCTCGAGCAGCGTATCAAGCAGGAACTCGAGGAGAACGTCGCCCTCGAGGAGGAGGAACGGGCTCCCGACGAGGAACCCCGCGAGATATCGGTCGACGAGTATCTGCGCGAGGACGACGACACGCCCTCGTACAAGAGCCGCATCAACAACTACTCGAAGGAGGATCGCCAGCGTCCCGTCACCCTCTCGGGCGGCCGGTCGTTGCAGGAGTACCTCATCGAGCAGCTGGGCTACCGCGATTTGTCGGAGCGCGACATGCGTCTGGCGACCTATCTGGTGGGGAGCATCGACGAGGACGGCTACCTGCGCCGCGACCTCGGTGCGGTGGCCGACGACATAGCCTTCACGCAGGGCATCGAGACGACTCCCGACGAGCTGGAGCGGCTGCTCGGCGTCATCCACGAGCTGGAGCCCGCCGGCATCGGCGCCCGCAACCTGCAGGAGTGCCTGCTTCTGCAGATGGACCAGCGCCGGAACGACACCCCTGCGGTACGGCTGGCGCGCCGGATCCTGACGGCGCATTTTGACGAATTCGTCAAGAAACACTACGAGAAGCTCATGGCGCGTCTGCAGGTCTCGGAGGAGGAGTTCCGCGATGCCATCGAGGAGATACGCCGCCTCACGCCCAAGCCCGGCAACCTCTACTCCGAGGGAGGCTCCGACACGACTCCCTACGTCGTCCCCGATTTCGTGCTCGACTGGCACGACGGCCGTTTCGACCTGTCGCTCAATTCGTCGGGGCTTCCCGAGGTGCGTGTGAACCGTCGCTATGTGGAGATGATGCGCGATCTGGTGGGCTCCGACGGGACGGTGAAGGAGAAGGACCGCGAGACGCTGCAGTTCGTCAAGAGCAGAATCGATTCGGCCAAGTGGTTCATTACGGCCATCCGCCAGCGGCAGGATACGCTCATGCGCACCATGCGGGCCATACTCGACTACCAGCAGGAGTATTTCAAGGATGGAGACCGCGGCAAGCTGCGGCCGATGATTCTCAAGGATATAGCCGACCGCACGGGGCTCGACATCTCGACCGTTTCGCGCGTGGTGAACAGCAAGTACGTCCAGACACAGTTCGGCATCATTCTGCTCAAGTCGCTCTTTTCGGAGGCGATGCAGACCGAATCGGGCGAGGAGGTCTCGAGCTACGAGGTCAAGAATCTGCTCCGGCGCTTCGTCGACGAGGAGGACAAGCGCCGCCCGCTGACCGACGAGGCGCTCATGGAGATGCTCCGCTCCCGCGGCTATCTCATTGCGCGGCGCACGGTGGCCAAGTACCGCGAGATGCTCGATATTCCGGTGGCGCGGCTGCGCCGGCAGCTATGACGGATCCGCGCAGACTCCTTCGGGGCTGGAGCCCCGCGGCGGCGCTTCGCGGCGGTGCGAGGGCGCTTTCGTGGCTGTTGCACCCCTTCGTGCTGCCGCTCTCTCTGCTGGCGGTGCTCCTCTCATCGACCCTCTTCGTCTTCTACCCCCTCTCGCTGAAGCTCTATCTGACGTGGGTCGTGGCGCTTTATACCTTCGTCATACCGCTGCTGTCGCTCGGAGTGCTGCGCATCTCGGATCGCCTTTCGGCCCTGCGGGAGGTGCGGCAGGGCGAAAGGGTCGCTCCGCTGGCCGTCTGGGTGGTCTGCTGCATTCTCTGCGTGCTTACGCTGACGAAGGTGCCGACGGCCCTCTTCCTGCGCAAGTTCTTCGTCGCCGAAGGGCTCTGCGGTCTGCTCTGCATGGTACCGTATCTTCTGCGGTGGCGCATCAGTCTCTATATGACGGCCGCCGGCGCCGTCGTCGCCGCCCTCACGGTGATGAACCTCGCCGGGGCGGGGGCGCTGCTCGCGCCGCTTCTCGTCGCGATTGCGGCCTCGGGTCTCGTCGCCACGGCGCGCCTTCATCTCGGACGTCACGACGGGATGCAGACGCTCGCGGGCTTTCTCGCGGGTTTCGTCGTGACGATGGCGGTGCTGCTCTTCCTGTAGATGCTGCGGTAAATACGATGCGGGGCGGGAAGCATTGCGCTTCCCGCCCCGCATCCGTTTGTGTCCGTAACCGTAACCGTTACCGCCACGTTTCGGGTATGGCCTCGTAATCGTCGAGCGAGGTGCAACCCGTGAAGCAGCTGTTGCCGGCCGGTACGGTGAATTCGATCGGATTCTCGCTGCGCTCGTAGAGATGGTACTTCACCCCGTCGATTTCGGTGTAGGGCGATTCGCCCTCGAGGGGGCACCATCCGAAGGTGTAGTAGCACTGCAGAATGAGCCGGCAGTTGTCGAAGATATCTACGGGTACGCTGCGGAGCGCCTTGCAACCCTCGAAGAGCGAGGAGACATCCTCGAGCCGTGTGTTGCCGTCGAAGAGCCCGGCGGGAACCTCCTCGAGTGCGGTGCACCTCTCGAAGGTGCTCGTCACGTCGGTGAGTTCCGCGTTCGAGGCAAAGAGCCCGGCGGGCAGATGTTTCAGTCCGGTGCAGCCGAGGAAGGCCATCGAGAGATCACTCGCCTGAGTATTGGCCGCGAAGAGTCCTTCGGGCAGTTCGGTGAGTCCCGTGCAGCCCGAGAAGAGACCCCGTTCCTCGATGTAGGAGGATCCGGGATAGTAGACCGTTTCGCCGCGGAAGTTGGCCCGGGGATTGGCCGCGAAGAGCCCTTCGGGCAGTTCGGTGAGCCCCGTGCAGCGGTTGAAGACGGCCGTGAAGTTGATGACGTCCGGACAGTGGGCGAAGAGCTCTTCGGGCAGCTCGGTGAGCCCGGTGCACTCCTCGAAGGTGGCGTGGAAGGTGTAGGCGTCCGTGCAGCCGCGGAAGAGGTCGGCCGGCAGGGAGGTGAGCCCCGTGCAGCCGGCGAATACGCTGTCGAAGGTGGTGGCACCGCATTTTTCGAAGAGTCCGTCCGGCAGGGTCGTGAGTCCGGTGCAGCCGTAGAAGGTGGCCTCGAAGGTGACCGCCGCCGTGGCGCCGGCGAAGAGACCCTCGGGCAGCTCGGTGAGCCCCGTGCAGCGGAGGAAGGTGCGGTCGAAGGTGTGGATCTGCCCGAAGGCTCCCTGCGTGTCGGGCGCGACGGACTCGAGCGACGTGATATCCCTCATGCTGAGCACCTCGGTGCCGAGGTTACCCCACTGCACCACGGCGAGGATGCAGTTCGTGAGTGCGGCTTCGGGCATGGCCTCGGATCTGATCTGCGATACGCGGCCGCTGATGCGCACCTCGTATTCGCCCGCCTCGGCATAGGTATGCGAGAGTCCCGTGCCGTAGGCGTTGTACTGCTCGAAGCGCTCGGCCTTGCCGTCGCCCCAGTCGATGGTGCACTCCTCGATGTAGTAGAGAGGCAGATAGACCGTCCGGGCGTTGCCGGCCGAAGCCCGGACGCGCAGGATCATCTCGCGGCCGGAGGCCTCGAAGTCGACCTCCTGGCCGATGGTGCACGAGGCGATGATGAAGCCTTCTGCCGAGAGGAGCGCGATTTCGGTTTCACGCGGTTCGCTCCCCTCGCCGTGGGGCAGCACATGGAGCCGGTGGACTTGGATGCTGTAGCCGTCGGCCAGCTCCTCGACCTCGCTCTCGGCGGGATCGTACTCGATCCACTCTTCCGTAACGGTGAGCGGCAGCAGGGTCGTCGTGTTGCACTCGACGACGAGTTCCACGACACCGCCCTGGGCGGGAGCGGCGTAGAGGTTGTTCGTCGGGGCGTCGTACCACGAACATTCGAGCGCGTCGAGGCGGAGTACCGCTTCGGACGAGGCCCCCGTCACGAGATCATCGACCCGGAGCCAGACCTCGCTCGGAGCGTAGCCGGCCGATGCGTCGATGCCGCGGATGACGAGCGTTCCCGAGGTCAGCGACTCCTGTTCCATGTCGACCGCATAGCGGTCGGAATCGTAGCCATAGACCTCGTAGCGGAGGTCTATCGGCCTCTCTCCGTCTATATCGGTGTCGATCCGGAGCGTGAAGCCGACGCGCAGCTCCTCGTCGGGCAGCACGACGGCCCGGTTGCGTTCGAGCTGAAGGGCGCTTTCGATGGACACCGTAGGCTCGTCGACGGCGGTGCCGCCCTCCTGTTCGACTTCATCGTCGTCGTCGATGTCGAGCAGACTGCACGAAGAGACGGCGAGGGTCGCAAAGAGCGCGAGCAGGGGTAGAATTCGTTTCATATGCCGTAATGTTTGAGATGGGTTGATTTACTCTTCGGTATCGGTTTCGTCGAGCTGGGCGAGCCAGGCGGCGGCACTGGCATCCGAAGGCATGCGCCAGTCGCCGCGCGGCGAGAGCGAGACGCTTCCCGTCTTCGGTCCGTCGGGCATGGCCGAGCGCTTGAACTGCTGGGCGAAGAAGCGGCGGCAGAAGGTCTCGAGCCAGTGGCGGATGGTCTTCCGGTCGTATCGGCCCCGGAAGGCTATCTCGGCCAGACGGAGCACCTTGGCGGGACCGAATCCCGAGCGGAGCAGATGGTAGAGGAAGAAGTCGTGCAGTTCGTAGGGACCCACCAGATCCTCGGTCCGCTGGGCGATGTCGCCCGCCTCGTCGGCCGGCAGCAATTCGGGACTGACGGGGGTCGCGCAGATGTCGCGCAGGATTTCGCGCGTGCGGCCGCCCGCCTCCTCGGCCGCCCACTCCACCAGATGGCGCACGAGGGTCTTGGGCACCGAAGCGTTCACACCGTACATCGACATCTGATCGCCGTTGTAGGTGGCCCATCCGAGGGTCAGCTCGCTCAGGTCGCCCGTTCCGATGACCACTCCTCCCTCCATGTTGGCCACGTCCATCAGTATCTGGGTCCGTTCGCGCGCCTGGGCGTTCTCGTAGGCGGCCGAACGGTCGGACGGGTCGAGCCCGATATCGGCGAAGTGCTGTTCGCAGGCCTTGCCGATGGGTATCTCGCGGGCCGTGACTCCCAGTTCGTGCATCAGCTCCACGGCGTTGCGGTGGGTGCGGTCGGTGGTGCCGAATCCGGGCATGGTGATTCCCACGATACCCCGGCGGTCGAGCCCGAGCCGGTCGAAGGTGCGTACGGTGACGAGCAGCGCGAGTGTCGAGTCGAGCCCTCCGGAGATGCCCACCACCGCGCGGCGGCAGCCCGTGTGGCGGAGCCGCTGCGCGAGACCGCAGCACTGGATGGCGACCACCTCGGCGCACCGCTCGCCGCGCCGTGCGTCGTCGGCCGGGACGAAGGGGTGCGGATCCACCTCGCGGTCGGGACGGTCCGAACGCAGTCCTTCGGGGAGTTCCAGTTCGACGACCGTCGTCTCGGGAGCCCCCTCCTCCGGTCGGAAGGTGGTGGTGCGGCGGCGTTCGTGGTCGAGCCGTTCGAGGTCGACGTCGGCCACCACGAGCTGCTCGTCGTCGGCAAAGCGTTCGCTCTCGCGCAGTAGCGTGCCGTTCTCGGCGATAAGGGCGTTGCCCGCGAAGACCAGGTCGGTGGAGGATTCGCCCGCTCCGGCCGAACAGTAGACGTAGGCCGCCAGCGTGCGGGCGGAGTGCAGGCGCACCAGATCGCGCAGATAGTCGTGCTTGCCGGCCGCCTCGGGCGAGGCCGAAAGGTTGAAGAGCACCTTTGCCCCCGAAAGCGCCAGCTGTGTCGAGGGGGGCGCGGCGCTCCAGAGATCCTCGCAGAGCTCCACGCCGAACTCGGCGCCGTGCACGGCGAAGAGCAGGTCGCGGCCGAAGTCGGCCTCCGTATCGCCCACACGGAGCGTCTCGCCGCGGAGTTCGGCGCCCGAGTCGAACCAGCGGGCTTCGTAGAACTCGCCGTAGTTGGGTATGTGGCACTTGGGTACGGCTCCCAGTATGCGGCCCCGTGCGGCGACGACGGCGCAGTTGTAGAGCTTGCCTTCGTGGCGCAGCGGAGCGCCGACGATGAGCGCGAGGGGCAGCTTGCGGGTCTCGTGTACGATCTGCATCAAGGCCCGTTCGGCGGCATCGAGCAGCGTGCTCTGCAGGAAGAGGTCGCCGCAGGTGTAGCCCGTGACGGCCAGTTCGGGAAAGGTGACGATCTCCGCGCCGCGCCGGGCCGCGTGCTGCGCGAGGGCGACGATGCGTTCGGCGTTGCTCCGACAGTCGGCCACGGTGACGCGGGGTACGGCGGCCGCGACCTTCAGGAATCCGTATCGGTCCATCTTCTATTGTCCGTTTTGTCGGCTCCGGCGGTGCCGCCGGTGCCGTGCGGCAAAAATACGAAATCGGCGGAGGAAAAGCAAGCGTGCCGGGCATGTCGCCCGCCCCCTTCTGCGTCCAGCGCCCCGCAGGGTCCGACACCGGACCCCGCGGGGCGCTGTTCTGCGTAGTCTCTCCGCTTACTTCGTCCAGAGTTCGGCCAGATGTACGAGGGTCCGCACGGCCTTGTGCATGGTCGTGAGCGAGACATACTCGAACTTGCCGTGGAAGTTCATGCCGCCCGTGAAGAGGTTGGGGCAGGGGAGACCCATGAACGAGAGGCGCGCTCCGTCCGTGCCGCCGCGGATGGGCCGAACGACGGGTACGACATCCGACAGCCGCATCGCCTCGAGTGCCTTGTCGATTACCTGCGGATGGGGCTCGACCATGCGGCGCATGTTGTAGTACTGGTCCGTGAGGGTCAGCCGCACCGTGCCGGCGCCGTAGCGGGCGTTGAGCAGCTCGACGCACTGCACCAGATAACGCTTCTTCGCCTCGAAGCGCTCCGTGTCGTGGTCGCGGACGATGTAGCTCATCGTGGCCCGCTCGACCGAGCCGTTGAGCGCGGCGCAGTGGTAGAAGCCCTCGTAGCCGTCGGTATGCTGCGGCCGCTGGTCGGCCGGGAGCATGCGGTCAAGCTCGCAGGCCACCTCGATGGCGTTGATCATCTTGTCCTTCGCGTATCCCGGGTGTACGTTGAGGCCCTGGATCTCGAGTTTCGCGCCGGCGGCGTTGAAGTTCTCGTACTCCAGTTCGCCCTCGTAACCGCCGTCGACCGTGTAGGCGAAGTCGGCGCCGAAGGCCGCCACGTCGAAGTGGTCCACGCCGCGTCCCACCTCCTCGTCGGGGGTGAAGCCGAGCCGGATCTTGCCGTGCGGAATCTCCGGATGGGCCATCAGATATTCGGCCGCGGTCATGATCTCGGCCACGCCCGCCTTGTCGTCGGCGCCGAGCAGCGTCGTGCCGTCGGTGTGGATCAGCGTGTGGCCCACGAACTCCTTCAGCTCGGGAAAGTCGGCCACGCGCATGGTGAGCTGGCCGTTGAGCACGAGGTCGCCGCCGTCGTAGTTCTCGACCACGCGGGGCTTCACGTCGCGGCCCGTCATGTCGGGCGACGTGTCGACATGGGCGATGAAGCCGATGACGGGTGCGTTCTCGTACCCCTTCGTGGCGGGAATCGTACCCATCGTGTAGCCGTAGGAGTCGGTCGTCACGTCGGTCAGACCGAGATTCCGCATCTCCTCGTTGAGGTGGCGCAGCAGTACGAGCTGCTTGTCGGTCGAGGGGTAGGTTTCGCTCTCTTCGCACGACTGCGTGTCGAAGGAGACGTATTTCAGGAATCGTTCCTTGAGTTCCATATGTGCAATTGTTTTCGGATAGGTCCTTTTGTCGTTATTCCTCCTTGCGGGCCTTCAGCGTATGGCGCACGAAGTAGCCGATCAGCACGATGTACATGGCCAGTCCCAGCCACTCGGCACCGTTCGACGCGGCCCATCCGGAGAGCCTCCACTCGGCGCCCGCGAACTTGAGCACGGCGCTCACCACGCCCATCAGCGCGCCGCCGGCGATGAAGCCCGAGGCGAGGAGCGTGCCGCGCTCGCTGCGCGCCTTGTTCAGTGCGGCGTCCTTCGAACGCGAGCCGACGAACCAGGCTACCAGACCGCCCACGACGAGGGGGGCGTTGAGCGACATGGGGATGAACATGCCGAGCGCGAAGGCGAGGGCCGGCACGCCGATGGCCGTCAGCACGAGGGCCAGCACCGCGCCGCAGAAGTAGAGCATCCAGGGGGTCGCGCCGCCCGACATGAGGGGCTGGATGACGGCCGCCATGGCGTTGGCCTGCGGTGCCACGAGTACGCTGTCGCCGCCGAAGCCGTAGGTCTTGTTGAGCAGTATCATCACGCCCGCCACGGTGGCCGCCGAGACGAAGGTGCCCAGGAACTTCCAGGCCTCCTGCTTGCGGGGGGTGGTGCCGAGCCAGTAGCCGATCTTCAGGTCGGTGATGAAGCCGCCGGCCATCGAGAGTGCGGTGCAGACCACGCCGCCGATAATCAGGGCTGCGGTCATGCCGCTCGCGCCGCTCAGTCCGACACTCACGAGCACGAGCGACGAGAGAATCAGCGTCATGAGCGTCATGCCCGATACGGGGTTCGAGCCCACGATGGCGATGGCGTTGGCTGCCACGGTGGTGAAGAGGAAGGCGATGATGAAGACGATGAGGATGGCGACGATCGACTGCATCCAGTTGTGCAGTACGCCGAACTGGAAGAAGATGAAGGTCGTGAGCAGCGTGGCCACGAGGACCGTGAGGATGAGCTTCATCTTCAGGTCGCGCTGCGTGCGCTCCGGAGCCTCCTCCTGCCGTTTGCCGCCGCCCAGCTCGCGGACGGCGAGCATCACGGCCTGGCGTATGATCGACGACTGGCGCGCGATGCCGATGAGCCCCGCCATGGCTATGCCGCCGATGCCGAGGGGCTTGCCGACGAACTGAAAGAGGTTCTCGGGGGTGAAGAGGCTCTGCGGGTCGGCCAGCAGGGCCTGGTCCGTCACGCCGAGCAGCTGAGCCATCGTGGCCGGGTCGATGCTCTGGGCGAGCGAGCCGACGAGGGGTACGACGACGAACCACACGAGGCACGAGCCGGCCGTGATGATGAGCGCGTATTTCAGGCCGATGATGTAGCCCAGACCGAGCAGTGCGGCCGAGGTGTTGAGGCCGAAGACCACCTTGAACTTGTCGGCCAGCATGGTGCCCCAGGCGCAGATGCGCGTCGAGACCGACTCGGTCCAGAGTCCGAAGGTGCCGACCAGGAAGTCGTAGAGACCGCCCGTGAGCCCCGCCGTGGCGAGCAGCTTGGCCTGGTTGCCCCCTTTCTCGCCCGAGACGATCACCTCGGTCGTGGCCGTGGCTTCGGGGAAGGGATACTTGCCGTGCATCTCCTTGACGAAGTATTTGCGGAAGGGGATGAGCAGTACGATGCCCAGCAGTCCGCCGAAGAGCGACGAGAGGAATACCTGGTAGAACCTGGCGTCGAGTCCCAGGATGTAGAGGGCCGGCAGGGTGAAGATGGCGCCCGCGACGATTACGCCCGACGAGGCTCCGATCGACTGGATGATGACGTTCTGTCCGAGCATGTTCTTGCGCCCGGTCATGTTGCCCACTCCCACGGCGATGATTGCGATGGGGATGGCCGCTTCGAATACCTGTCCCACCTTGAGTCCGAGGTAGGCGGCCGCCGCCGAGAAGAGGATGGCCATGACGAGGCCCATCGTCACCGAATAGGGCGTCACCTCCTTCGGGGCGGACGAGGCCGGCATCAGGGGCTTGTACTCTTCGCCGGGTCGCAGCTCGCGGTAGGCGTTTTCCGGAATCGAGGTCTGTTGTTTCTCTTGTTCCATACGGGATTGATATTGTGTTTCAGGGTTTGTACGATGCCAGTTCGCGCAGGATGTAGAGACGCGCCGGCGAAGCGGGGGCCCCGCGGGCATCCAGGTATTTGTAGATGTCGCAGGCCGTGGCCGCCAGCCGCAGCCGTTCGTCTCCTTCGGCCGCGGCGGCCAGCGAGGCCAGCCATTCGGCGAAGAGCTCCGTCTGCGGTTCGCTCAGGCCGCCGTGTCGTGCCAGCCATTCGGCCGGCCGCTCCTCGGCGAGCAGCACCCCGAGGTCGATGCCGTGGCGTGCGGCCAGTTCGGCGCCCGTCGGGAGCGGCTCCTCGTCCGTCTGTCCGCCGTGCCGTCCGGTCACCCGGCGCAGCAGGCCGCGCAGCAGGGTGCCGATGCCGGCCAGTTCGCGTCGCAGGATGTCGTCCATGTCTCTTGGTTCGGTCCGCAGTTGCCGGTTCGTCTACCGGTTGTCGCCGCTGCCCTGTATGCGGTTGCGCTCCAGGCGCGAGCGGAGCTTCTCGACGTTCATGCGGGCGATTTCGTCGAGCCGGTAGCCGAGGTCGTGCGCGAGGGTGGCGCAATACCACATCACGTCGCCGAGTTCCTTGGCTATTTCCCTTTTCCGTTCGTCGGTGAATTGCAGGTTGTTGTCGCGGATCACCTTCTTCACCTTGTCGGCCACTTCGCCCGCCTCGCCCGTCAGTCCGAGCGTGGGATATACGATGCGCTGCCCTTCGGGATAGATGGCCGTTTCGAGTGCCTGCTGCTGGTATTCGTCGAGTGTCATATGTGGTTCGTTTGGTCTGAACGACAAATATAGCGGTTTTTTCCCGATTGTCCAACATCTCTGGCCGTCCGGGATGCCCCTAAGACTCCCGGACGAAGGAGGCGACGGCTTCGGCTACCGAACCGTCGAGCGGAAGCCGGGCATCCATATAGGCGGCCGCCTGTCCCGCGGCGTCGACTCCGTCGCTCTGCTTGAGGGTGTGCGTCATGCCCGGAACCACGACCAGCGTGGCGTGCCGGGCCGCCTGCCGGAGCCGTTCGCCGTGGCGGGGCGGTACCTGCAGGTCGTTGCCGCCGTAGATGAGCAGCATCGGCAGATCGCTGCGTGCGGCGAGTTCGCACGCGTCGTAGCGCATCTGCGACATGAAGTATCGTTGCAGATAGGGAAGAAAGAGCGGGGCCAATTCGCTCGGATACTCTTCCGATATCTCGCCCCGGCGCAACCGTTCGAAGAGCTGCACGAGCCGGAACATGGTTCCGGGCGAGCATTGCGGGGCGAGCTGTTCGAGCAGGATCCGGTCGATCGGTTCGGAGGGCCCGGCGATGAGTACCAGCGCGTCGGCGCTTCTCCCGCCCTCGGTCTGACGGATCCCGGCGGTGTCGGAGTTCCTCTCTTCGGGGGCGGGCGCTCCGGTTTCGTCTGCCGCGCATAGCGCCACGAGCGCCCCTTCGCTGTGACCCGCGAGCACCACCCGTGCGAAGCCCTCGTCACGCAGCCGGGCGGCCCAGGCCTTCGCATCGGCGACGTAGTCGTCGAAGACGATGTCGCGGATCGCCTCGGGCGTACGGTAGAAGCTGGCTCCGACGCCCCGCTTGTCGTAGCGCAGCGTGGCGATGCCCCGGTCCTCGAGCGCTTCGGCCAGAAGCAGATAGCTGTCGGTGTAGAGCCCCTGGGCGGTCTGGTTGCCGTCGCGGTCGGTGGGTCCCGAGCCGGCGATGACGAGCAGCACGGTGCCGCACCCTTCGGGCGGGGTGCGGAGCGTGCCCTCGAGCACGACGTCGCCGCGGTCGAGTCGCAATTCGCGCTCGTCGGCCGTGAGCCGGAACGGAGTGGCGGCGAGCAGGAGTGTCAGCGTAAGGAGTATGCGTTTCATAGGGTTGCGGGAGAGGCCGTTCGTTGCAGGATGTATGTCAGAACCGTCCGAGCAGCTCCTCGAGGCCGATGCCGTGCGACCCCTTGACCAGTATCAGGGCGTCGTGCAGCGGATGACGGTCGAGCCAGGCGGCCAGCTCTCCGCGTGTGGCGAAGCAGCGGATGCGTCCGGATTCTCCGTCCGCGTGCGGCGATGCCTCGCCGGCTGAGGCCTCTTCGCGGCGGAGCTCCGCGACGGCGGCCGCGAACTCCTCTCCGACGAGCAGCAGCCGTGCGTCGGGAATGGCGAGCGCGGCCCGTACGGCCGCCGCGTGCTCCGCGCGCGACCAGTCGCCCAGCTCGAGCATGTCGCCCAGGACGAGCACCCGTTCCCTCCGTCCGGCGAGCGGTTCGGTGCGGAGGTGCTCCAGTGCGGCCCGCATGCTCGATGGGTTGGCGTTGTAACAGTCGGCCACGACCGTGTTCAGTTTCGTCTCGATGCGCTGCGAACGATGGTTGTCGGGGCGGTACGAGGCGACGGCCGTGCGTATGTCGGCCTCCGTCACCCCGAAGTGGCGCCCCACGGCGACTGCCGCCGCGATGTTGGCGCGGTTGTAGTCGCCTTCGAGCGAATATTCCATCCCTTCGGCGAGGGCCGATGTGTAGCATTCGGTCCGCATGCCGGGCCGTTCGGCCGCCATCGATGCGAGTTGCGGGTCGTCGCCGCGCACGAAGGCGAGGCCGCCGTGCCCGGCCAGCCAGTCGTAGAGTTCGCCCTTGCCCCGCCGTACACCTTCCGGACCGCCGAACCCCTCGAGATGGGCGCACCCCACGTTGGTGACGAGGCCGCAGTCGGGCTCGGCGACCGAGCAGAGCAGGGCTATCTCGCCGCATGCGCTCGCCCCCATCTCGACGACCCCGAACTCCGTTTCGGAGGTCATGGCGAGCAGCGTGAGCGGCACGCCGATATGGTTGTTCAGGTTGCCCCGCGTGGCTCCGGTTAGGAAACGGCGCTCCAGTACGCGTGCGACGAGCTCCTTGGTCGTCGTCTTGCCGTTGCTGCCCGTGAGGGCCAGAATCGGGATGCGCAGCGTGCGGCGATGGTGGCGCGCCAGCCGCTGGAGCGCCCCGAGCGTGTCGGCTACGGCGAAGGCCCGCGCTCCGAGTGCGGCCGCGGTCGCGGGGTCGTCGACCACGGCCGCGGCGGCTCCGCTGTCGAGGGCCGCGGCGGCGAAGCGGTTGCCGTCGAAGGTGGCGCCGTGCAGCGCGAAGAAGAGCGAGCCGGGCTCCGTGCGGCGCGAGTCGGTCGTGATGCGGGGGTGGAGCCTGAAGAGTTCGTAGAGTCTTTCGGTTTCGGTCATGGGTGCGGAAAAGGGTGCGACCCGCCCCGTCGGCAGGAGCGGGCCGCAGTGTGACGGGCGGGCCTCAGACGTGCTTTTCGCCCGTGTGGAACTTCACTTCGTCGATGTACTTCTTGATGTTCTGCTCTTCGGACCGGGGACAGATCATCAGCACATCGTCCGTGTCGACGACGATGTACTCCTTCAGCCCGCTGATGACGGCCACTTTGCCCTCGGGCAGCGAGACGATGCTGCTGCGCGTGTCGTAGAGGTAGCACCCCTCGGACGGCGCGGCGTTGGCGTAGCGGTCCTTGCGGGCGTGCTGGTAGACGGAGCCCCAGGTTCCCACGTCGCTCCACCCGAAGTCTCCGCAGCGGACGTATACGTTGTCGGCCTTCTCCATTACGCCGTAGTCGATCGAAATGGAGCGGCATTCGGCGAAGGCCCTGGCCACGGCTCCGGCCTCGTCGGGCGTGCCCAGCGCCTGCATCACGCCGCGGAAGAGCTGGTCGTGTTCGGGCAGGTAGCGGCCGAAGGCCTCGACGATGGCGCGCACCGTCCAGATGAAGATGCCCGAGTTCCAGAGAAACTCGCCGCACTGCAGGAAGGTCTGCGCCAGTTCGAGGTTGGGCTTTTCGGTGAAACACTTCACCTTGCTTACGGGCTGGTCGTCCGATACCTGGATGTAGCCGTAGCCCGTGTCGGGACGCGTGGGCTTGATGCCGACGGTCATCAGCGCGTCGTGCCGGCCGGCGAAGTCGAGGCACTCGGCGATGACGGAACGGAAGGCCTCCTCGTCGAGAATCAGATGGTCGGCCGGGGTGACGATCATCTCCGCATCGGGATCCTGCTTGAGCAGCGTGTAGGCCGCATAGGCGATGCAGGGCGCCGTGTTGCGGCCCACGGGCTCGCAGAGCACCTGCTCGGGACGCAGTTCGGGCAGATGTTCCAGCACCAGGTCGCGGTAGTTGCGGTTGGTGACCACGAGAAAGCGTTCGGGCGGTACCAGCCCGGCGAACCGGTCGTAGGTCTGACGGATGAATGAACGCCCCGTTCCGAGGATGTCGAGGAACTGCTTGGGCATCGAGCGGCGGCTGCGCGGCCAGAAGCGCGCTCCGACGCCGCCGGCCATGATGACGCAATATTTCCGGTTGTCCATAAGTTATAAGGAGTGTTGTTGTCGGCAATTGGTTTAGACAAAGATAAAAATAATTCGTAACTTTGACGCTCGTTGCCGCGATAATTTTTTCAGGGATGAAGCTCAGACTGATTACGATTCCCAACCTGCTGACCCTTGCCAATCTGCTTTGCGGTTCTGCGGCCGCGGCAGTTGCCCTCACGCAGGCCGACCTGCAGACGGCCTTCTGGCTTGTCGCCGCAGCCGCCGTGTTCGATTTTCTCGACGGTTTCGCCGCCCGGTTGCTCGGCTCGGAGTCGCCCGTCGGGGGCGAGCTCGACTCACTGGCCGACGACATCTCGTTCGGTTTCGCTCCGGCGGCCGTCCTCTTTGCGGCCTATGCCGGAGCGCCTGCCGCCTGGGGTTGGAGCGCAGGGGCGCAGGAGGCGGGCCGCTGGCTCCTCTTCGTGCTGGCCGCCGCTTCGGCGCTGCGTCTTGCGCGCTTCAATGTCGACACGACGCAGCGCGACGATTTTCTCGGGCTGCCGGTCCCCGCTTCGGCGCTGCTCTGCGTGGCGACGGGGGCGCTCATCGCCTCGGAACGGCTCGTGCTGCACCGCGAGACGCTCGTGGCGGCGACGCTCGTGCTGTCGTGGCTCCTGGTCTCGCCCGTCCGCATGTTCTCGCTCAAGTTTCACGGTTTCGGCTGGCGGGACAATGCCCTGCGTTACATCTATCTGGCCGCGGCGCTCGTGCTGCTGCTGCTCTTCGGGTGGCAGGCGGGGGCGGCCCTTGCCGTCGTGCTCTACGTCGTTGTCGCGACCGGCCGCTGGCTCGTGCGGCGGCCCGGACGGGGCTCCGACGAGTGAGCGCCTGACGGCGCCGCCGTTGCCGTGCCGGACCGCAGCCGGACCCTTTGCCGTGTCCGATGCGGCGCTCGCCGTTTTTTGATTATCTTTGTCCCCGGAAACGCTATGTACCGAAAGTCGCCGAACAGAATCCTTCCGCTTCTGCTGCTCCTGCTGGCCTTCGCCGCGGCGCCGCGGCGGGCGCATGCGCAGCTCGACGCTTCGGCCATCATGCGTGCCCAGCAGCAGGGCGAGAACACCAACCCCTACGGTTCGAACCCCTATGCTACGGAGGAGGAGGGGACGGAGCAGTCGATGCCCGGCGATACGACGAAGAAGCGCATCCGCCGGCCGCTCGAATCCTACTTCTTCGACGATTCGGTGCGCGCACGACCCAACTTCGCCTACACGCTCAGCCGCGACTACAACCGCGTGCGGCTGGTGCCGATCGACACGATGCTCACCGACTGGCGGATCGACTATCCCTTCTACCGCGAGGGGGTGGGCGACGCGGCCATCGGCGCCCTGGGCCAGGGGTCGTTGCCGCTCGACTGTTTCAAGCGGCCCGCGGGCGGCGACTTCGACTTCACGAATCCCTACTACGCCTACCTCTACCGGATGGACAACATCCCCTTCTACAACGTGAAGAAGCCGATGATCCGCATGACCTATCTGGAGTCGGGCCAGAAGCGCTACCGCGAGGAGAACTTCCACATCATGGTGGCGCAGAACATCTCGCCCAGTACGGGATTCAACGTCGACTACAAGGCACGCGGTACGAAGGGCCGCTATACATGGTCGCGGGCGAGGAACCACACCCTCTCGGTAGGTTTCAACCATACGGGCAAGCGCTATTCGCTCCATGCGGGTTATATCAACAACCGCATCGACCGGCAGGAGAACGGCGGCGCGGTGGGTGAGTGGGCCATCGCCGACACCACCTACGACATGCCGACGGGTGTACCTATGCGGCTCGCCGAGGCCCAGGCGGCGAACGTCTACCGCAACAACGCCTTCTTCGTCGAGCAGTCCTACGGCATTCCGCTGGCTCCGGTGACCGAGCGCGACTTTTCGATCGGCGATCTGCCTGCCGTATACGTCGGCCATTCGTTCGAGTACAACCTCTGGAGCCGCGTCTACTCCGACACGAACGTTCCCTACATCAACGAGCGGGGCCACCGCGACGAGTCGGGGAATTTCGTTCCCGACACGCTCTCGTACTACGGAAACTGGTACGTCAACCCGATGCAGTCGCGCGATTCGACCTATGAACGGGTCATCTCGAACCGCCTCTTCGTCCAGGCGCAGCCTTGGGACCGCGACGGTGCGGTCGGCGTGCTCGACGGAGGCGTGGGCATCGACCACTACACCTTTTCGCAGTTCTCGCCGGGCGACTACGTCTCGGGCCGCCAGCACAGGGTGCGGCGCACCTCCCTCTTCGTCTACGGGGCGGTCGAGGGCAAGATCAGGCGCTACGTGGATTGGGATGCCAATGTCCGTTACCACCTCTCGGGCTATCGGGGCGGTGACCTTTCGGTAGGGGCGAACCTCTCGCTGACGGGTTATATCCGCGAGCATCCGCTGATTCTGAGCGGCAGCTTTCTGCTCGAACGGCGCTCGCCCACCTACTGGCAGGAGCACCTCTTCTCGAACCATTTCATCTGGAACGAGCCGCTCGGCAAGGAGAACGAGACGCGCTTTTCGGTCTCCTTCGAGATCCCGTCGCGGGCGCTGGAGCTGCGCTTCACGCAGGGGGTGGTCACCGACAAGATCTACTACGGAAGCGATGCCGACGTGACGCAGGCGCACGGCGGGGTGAGCCTCACGAACCTCTACGCACGCAAGGATTTCCGTATCGGCGGTCTGCATCTGGACCACCGTGTGCTGGCGCAGTGGAGCACCGATCAGGAGGTGGTCCCCGTGCCGCTGCTCTCGGCCTTCCTCTCCTACTACTACGAATTCTGGGTGGTGCGCGACGTGCTGCGGCTCCAGATCGGTCTCGACGGTCGCTACCACACCCGCTACTATGCTCCGGGCTACAACCCGGCCACGTCGCAGTTCTACAACCAGCGCGAGGTCGAGGTGGGTAACTACCCCTATGTCGACGCCTTCGTCACGGCCAAGTGGAAGCGCATGCGCATCTTCCTCAAGTACCAGCACGTGAACATGGGCCTCTTCGGCAACGGCGAATACTTCTCCGTGGCCCACTATCCGCTCAATCCCGGGATGTTCAAGATGGGCATCTCGTGGGGTTTCTACGATTAGAGCGTGGCGTGCCCATCGGCCCCTGTCCCGTACGTCAAACGAATGCATCCATGCTGAAAAAGAGCTGTATATTCCTTCTGTTCGTTTTTTTCCTGTCGGCCGTCGGCGTCTACTCCGATCTCGCGGCCCCGCCGCTGCCTCTGCCCGAGACCGACGACCACGCCGTGCTGCCCGACGGCGGGTATCTTATCTCGCCCTACGACAACATCATCCGCAGCGTGTCGGAACAGGCCGGCAACGACTGGCGTTTCGTGAGCGCCATCGCCTATCACGAATCGCGCTTCCGTCCCGACGTGGTGTCGCGGCGCGGTGCCCGGGGGCTGATGCAGATCATGCCTTCGGTGGCGCGGCAGTTCGGCGTGCCCGCCGAGAGGGTCGCCGATCCATCGACCAACGTCTGGCTGGCCAATCGCCTGCTCGGACGCATCGATACCATGCTCCGCCTCCCCGCCTCGATACCCGAGCGCGAGCGGATGTGTCTCGTGCTGGCGAGCTACAATGCGGGTATCGGCCATGTGGCCGATGCCCGGCGGCTGGCGCGCAGCCGCGGCGAGAATCCCGATTCGTGGAGCGATGTGGCCCGCTGCCTGAAGCTCAAGTCCGATCCGACCTATTACCGGCTTCCGGCCGTCCGCAACGGCCGTTTTACGGGAGCCTCCCAGACGCGCGCCTTCGTCAGCGAGGTGATGGCGCGCTACGACCGCTACTGCCGCATCGCCGCGCTCTGATCGGTGCAGAGGTCGGACGTGTGCCGCCGTATGGCCGATGCGCCGCAGCGGACCGGCGGCTGCGGCGGAAAAGGGGGAGCCCCGCACCTGTCCGGGTGCGGGGCTCCTGCCGTTTAGTCCGTGCGGTATCAGTATTCCCAGCGGAAGTCGTCGAGATAGAGCACGTTGCTCTGACAGCCGACCATGTAGTCGCCGTAGGCGTTTGCGGCGCAGGAGATGGCCAGCGTATAGGGCCCTGCGGGCCGTACCTCGCGGTCGTAGAAGTAGAGCGGGATGGCGACGTCGAGCATCGTACCCCCTTCCGAAGGGGTGTCGATGAAGAGCGAGCCGTAGCCGATAATCCGCCCCTCGTCGGTCGCATCCTGCCGCTCGGGGTCCCACATTCCGGTCGGGGCGGCGGTTCCCGAGGCGACGGCATGGCGGGCGTTCCAGTCGACGATGGCCACGAAGATACGGGCGCGGTCGCGGTCGCCCATGCCGATCGGGGCGCCGTCGTGACGGTCGATGTCGACCTTCCCGAGCGTCTCGGCATAGTATTTCACGCGCAGGGCCGAGGGGCGGGCTTTCCAGTCGTAGGGCTGGCCGAATTCGACGACGCCCGTCGTGAGGTCGGCCTTGTAGAAGCATCCCGTGAAGAGGTTGCCGGCGGCGAGGATGCCGACGGCCGTCGTACTGGCCAGGCGGGCGCAGTGTTCGCCCTGCATCCCGGCGAAGGTGCTCTGCGTGCAGAGTCCCCGCGTGAAGGTGTTGTTGCCGCTGCCCCAGTCGACCGATGCGGTATTCTCGGTCGTGAAGCAGCTCATGGCCGGGTCCTCCATGTCGCCCCGCGGAATCGTGCCTCCCGCTTCGGTGACGAAGGAGCCCGATGGCCCTTCGGCGCCGTCGAGCAGCAGCCGGTATTCGTAGGTCGTGCCGGCGAAGAGACCCGTCGCGGGGTCGGCGCGGTAGACGGTATAGCCGCCGGCGTTGGTGCTCTCGTTCCATACGGGGGCGATTGCGGCGGTCAGGGCCCCCGTCCCGGTGCGCGTCACCTCGGCGCGCTGCCATGCCTCCGCGCCGGCACGGCGGTACTCGAGCGCCACCTCGGCGGCGCTCTGGGGGGCGATGCTCAGCGTGCCCGTATGGCTCCAGAGATCGGCCGAGGCTATGGCCACGCTCTCGTCCGTGTGTTCGACGTAGAGCCGCCACCGCTCGCGGAAGTCGTGGTAGGAGACCTCCACGTAGCGGACCGACGTGAAGTCGGTCAGCTCCTCGGGTGCGGGATCCAGCGTGGTGATGTCGCGCGGTCCGAGCTTGAGCTGCGTGATGCGAATCGCGCCGAGGTCGGTATCGAGTCCCACGCGGGCCGTGGCGGTGCGTTGCGCCGCATCGATTTCGGAGGCTCCGATCTGCCCCTCGACCTCGAAAATCCGCTCGATGGTCTGCTCGGCGCGGATCTCCCACAGGTAGTCCTGATAGAGTGAAAGGGTCACGTGTATCGGGTTGCGCAGGTCGAAGGTGCCGACGAGCGGCATGGAGGCGCGGCCTCCGTCGGTGATGCGCACGCTATCGATGCGCACGCGGCTGATGTCTGTCGTTTCGTCCAGATGCAGCGTCACGATGCGTGCCGCGGCGTCGATGTCGCTGCCCGTGACCGTGAAGCCTTCGCCCGAGATGCCGAGGATGTCGATGGGCACGACGGGGTAGGGGAGCGTATTCTCGATGCACGAGGCGTTGCACGAGACGGCGGCGAGGAGGAGCAGATGACGCAGCAGTTTCATGTCGGAAAGGGTGGAAAGGTCAGAAAATCCAGCGGAAATCGTCGAGATAGAGCACGTTCGAGCTGCATCCGGTCATGTAGTCTCCGTAGGCGCTCGCGGCGCATGAGATGACCAGCGTGTAGGTGCCCGAGGGTTTCGCCGTGCGGTCGTAGAACTCCAGGGGCAGCTCGATGTCGATCATCGACTCTCCCTCCGAGGGGGCTTTGATGAAGCACGAGCCGTAGGCGATGACGGCTCCCTCGCCGGCGCTGTCGGGGCCGCTCGTGGGATCCCACATGCCCGTGGGTGCCGACGCGCCGGAGGTGACGCGGTGGCGTGCGCTCCAGTCGACGATGGCCACGAAGATGCGTGCGCGGTCCTGGTCGCCGCTCTTCAGCGGAGCGCCGTATTTCTTGTCGATGTCGACCTTCCCGAGCGTCTCGGCATAGTACTTCACATGCAGGGCCGAGGGGCGGGCCGTCCAGTCGTAGGGCTGGCCGAATTCGACGACGCCTGTCGTGAGGCCGTCCTTGTAGAAGATGCCCGTGAAGAGGTTGCCGGCGGCGAGGATGCCCATGGTCGCGGTGCTCGACAGCTTCGCGCAGTAGCTGTTCTCGGCTCCGGCATAGGTGCTCTGAGTGCAGAGGCTGCTGGTGAAGGTATTGTTGCCGCTGGCCCAGAAGGTGGAGGCGGAGCCGTCCTTCGAGAAGCAGGGAAGCGAGCCGTTCTCCATGTCGCCGTCGGGGATGGCCGGCCCTGCGGCCGTCTCGAAGCCGAGCGGAGCGCTCTCCGAACCGTTGACCGAAACCTTGTATTCGTAGGTGCGGTCCGCGAAGATTCCGGCCGCGGGGTCGAGCCTGTAGGTGGTGTTCCGGTCGTTGCTCCCGGCTACCCAGCGGGGCTCGGCGACGGCGGACCATGTGTAGCCGTCCTCCTGACGCTGTCCGGCGGCCTGCTGCCAGGCTCTGTCGCCGGAGCGGTAGCTGAAGATCACCTCTTCGGCCGCGGGGTCGGTGACTACGGCGCGGAGCGTAGCCGTGTTGTTCCACAGGTCGCAATCCCCGGCTTCGGTCTGCAAAAGTCCCGGCACGGCGACGTGCAGTTCGGCCCGTCCCGTCCCGTTTTCCGTATCGGTCGCTTCGAACTGCCAGTCGTGCAGACCGGCGGCAAGCGGCG
Source organism: uncultured Alistipes sp. (assembly GCA_949288735.1). Taxonomy (GTDB): domain Bacteria; phylum Bacteroidota; class Bacteroidia; order Bacteroidales; family Rikenellaceae; genus Alistipes. The sequence goes on along the minus strand of CASELE010000014.1, from coordinate 7,644 downwards.
TGAAGAGGGCTTCGCCGAGGCTTATGGCGATGCTCCCGTCCTCCTGGCGCACGCTTGTCGCCCATTCGGGTGCGGGGATGGCGCCCGAAGCGTCGTAGAGCGTATGGCGTTCCCCCTTCTCCGTCGTCATGACGACGGTGGCCAGTTCGAGCGCCGAGGTGACGCTGAAGCGCAGGTCGCCGCCTGCGACGTATCCCACCGTGCCGTTCATGTCGAACCCGTCGCCGTGGAAGCCGGGTTGGGGACTGAAGAGGAAGCGGTCGTCGTACTCCTCGGCCGTGTCGTCCACGTCGACGGTGATGCCGAGCGAGCCGTCGGGTGTCTGCGAATAGCGGAAGGTGAGGCGGTAGACGGTGGCGGCCCGTGCCCCGGTGATGACGCCGCTCCGTTCTGTGGTCCCGCTCTCGCTCCCTTCGGCGCTGAGCCGCCAGCTGAGCCCCGAGACCCCCTCCGGAAGGATGAAGTATCCGGTCAGGCCTTCGGTCGCGGCATCGAAGCAGAGCGCGGGGGTGTCGGCCGCGGCCTCGTCGAAATGTTCCGACGCGCGTACCTCCACCTCCAGTTTCCGGTCGTAGCGCTCGATCACGCCCGGGTCGAACACCACCTCGACGCCCGTATTGATCGAGGGACACTTCACCTCCACCGAGTTGCTCTGCCGTGCGGTGACCGAGAAGCGTTCCCGGCCGCTGTAGCTCTTCTCCTCCCACGTGGCGGCATTGCCCGTGCCGGCTTCGACCTGCACGTCGTATTCGCCCTCCACCAGATAGAGCTGTTCGGGCATCTCGTCGAGCGAGGTGTAGCGGCGGATGAGTCCGCCGTCGGCCTTGTAGATGCGCACGAGCAGTGCCTCCATCGGATCGTAGGCGCGTGTCGCGGCATCGGAGGTCTCTATGCGGAAGCGGACGCTACCCTCGCCGCCGGTCTCTGCGCCCGGGTCGGCGGTACACCCCGCACCGAGCAGCACGGCGAGGGCGGCGGCGTTGATATAGAGCGTATGTCTGCGTGTCATGGAGCTGACTGTATTAGTGTACTACGGTGAACATGAGCGTCTTGACCGTGGTGCCCGAAGCGTCGCCCACGGTGATGCGGAAGTCGCAGTCACCCGTCCCGCCGAGTGCGGTCATGGCCGGAATGAAGTCGGTGATATCGAAGCGTACCTCCCGCGCCCCCTCGAGACTGCTGCCGTCCGAGGGCAGGAAGCCGAACTCACGGAGCATGGCCGCCATCTCCTCGGTGGCGGGGTGGAGCAGGTCCATCTTCGGAGCCAGACCGATGCCTGTCAGCTCGTTGTCGGGCAGCACCTCGCCGCCCAGAATCTCGATGCCGAATTCGGTGATGCCCGTCTGCGAGCGGACCGACAGGGCGGCCGGTATCGGAGATGTCGGGGAGATGGTGTGACGCATGTCGAGATTGAAGCCGTCGAGGCCCTCGATGGCGGGGCCCGAGGCGGGCGTCGTACCCCGTTCGACCACTACGGTGAGCGGCGTGACCGAACGGCGGTTTTCGCTGTCGGTTACGACGATGCGGAGCGTGTGGCTTCCCTCGTAGCCGTAGAGGGCGTACATGCCGGCGTCGTTCACCTTCACGACAAGGCCTCCCTCGGCGTCGGTGCGGGCTATGGCGTACTGCGTGGGGCCGAGCGCCGGGTAGAGGGGCACGGTTCCCTCCTCGTAGCCGGCGGCGGCCAGGGCCGCGAGCAGGTCGGCGTTCTCCGATTCGATGCGGCAGTAGGCCTCCGTGACGGTCGCGCCGTCGCGCGGCGCGGAGACGATGCCGAGAAGTTCGTTGCAGCGCACCGGGTCGAAATCGAAGTCGAAGAGCTCCTCGCCGATGCGGAAGGGGAGGGCGATGTCGTGACCGCCGTCGAGCGAGGTCTGCGGACCGTCGGGGTCGCTCGTCTCCTCGCCGTAGTCGGGAATCTCCTCCTCGCCGGCCGCGTACATCGACATGACGTCCACGTCGATCTGTTCGTCGTAGGTCCAGGTCTCGACCGTCACGACGATCTGCACGTTGCCCTCGTCGGCATGGCCGACGGCGACGACGATGCGGCGCCACTGTCCCGCCTTCACGTCGGGAATGGTCTGCGTCATCGTCACGGGCTTGTACTGGGGCTCCTCGCCTTCGCCGCGGGTGTTGTAGTCGCCCGTCAGCTTGACGGTAAGGGTGTTCGACGCTTCGGGCGCGGCGAAGTAGGCGGCCCGCGTCTCGTCGCGGACGAAGAGGCTCGAGGCCTCGCCCAGCGAGACGACCGTCTGCAGCGGATTGTCGCCGTCCGTGCGGAAGAGCTCCTTGAGGTCGGCCGAGAGCTCGACCGTCGTCTTGATGTTGGAGAGGGTGCATACGAGGTCGGTGACCGTGGTCGTCTCTTCCGATACGACCGTACACTCCGTCTGACCGGCATAGGCGGGCGTCTCCCATGCTACGGCCGCCGGTTCGCTCTCCGAGGCCGCCTGCACGGTGTAGCGGCCCGGAGCCGCTTCGATGGGAGCGCCGAGCCCCTTGAGGTCGGCGTAGGTGCCCTCCCAGATCCGCTCCTGCGTCGCGCTGTTCGTGACGCTGATGCGGTAGGTGCCGTCGGCCTCCGCGGTGGCGCGGGTGGCGGGCGCCGTGTTCGCGCCGGAGCCGCTGCTGAGGGTCTCGAGGTCGGCCGAGACTCCCACCGCGAGTTCCGTCAGGGCGATGTATCCCGGCCGGACGTCGGTGACGGGCTGGTCGGGGAAGTGGAAACGATCGCGGCTGCACCCCGCGAGGAGGAGCGTCGCGGCGAGAAGGGTGCCGGCGGATCGATACAGATGCTGTTTCATGGTTTTCCGGTTTCGCGTTGGTTACAGGGTGGAGGCGACGTCGGGGTTGAGTTCGATCGTCTCCCCGTCGATGCGGGCGAAGGTGTCGTCGAGTTCGATGACCAGACCGCTGCCGCCCGCACCGGCGGCCTCCACCTCGATGGTATGCAGCGTGCGTGCCGCCGTGGTGCCGATGCCGGTCTCGGCGAAGAGCACCTCGGCGCCGTTCTGCGCCTTTACGGCGCGGCCGCCCAGATAGAGTTTCGTTTCGGCGCGCACGAAGATAAGCTTCTCCGCGTCGCTGCCGGGCGTGAAGCGGAAGGTGGCGCCCGTCTCGGTGCGGAGCGTCATCTCGGCTTCGGCGTAGTAGCGGGTGAACCATTCGCCGAAGCGAAGATGCACGGCCGCGTTGCGGAGCGTGGCGGCGACATTAACCGTCTGCGTGCGGCGTGCGAGGATGGTGAAGCGTTCCCGGCCGGCGAAGCAGGCGGCGCCGCTCCCCTCGGCGAGACTGTCGCCGAAGAGGACGAGGGCCTCGTAGTCGCCGCGCGGCATCTGCGGCGAGTCGAAGTCGGCGAGCCTTTCCCAGCTGCGGTCGTAAAGCGTCCCCTCCTCTTCGGCGCCGGAGGCGATGCCCGTGATGCGCAGGGCGAACTCCCCGCCTGCGGGCAGGAGGGAGTCGGGCAGTTCGACGGTCTCGCCTGTGCGGGTCCGCACGGTGGCCGAGACTGCGGCGGCGGGCGATGCGGCGATGCGGACATTGCCCGTCGGCGTGCCGTCGGCGGTATTGTCCGGTCCGACCGGTGCGGGGTCGGAAGAGCAGCCCGCGATGCAGAGCAGAAGCGCGGCGGCCGGAAGCAGGGGTGTGATATGCCGTTTCATGACGGGTCCGGTTTAGTGTACGATGCTGACGCGTATGTTGTCTATGTAGAGCCAGTAGTTACCGTTGGCACTGAAGGATGCGCCGCGGTTGTTCGTGATGTGCCACGTCAGGCGGGTCTGTGCCGTGCAGCCGTCGAACTCCTGCGTCTCGGTGTGGGGCGTATTGCCGTAGAAGGCGGTGTTGTTGTCGTGACCGTCGATGCCAATGACGCGGTCGGTGAAGAGGGCGTTCTCGACCTCCGTGCCAACGCCGATGGCTCCTGTGGCGGTCGTATGGCCGAACGAGATGAGCGGGTTGCCGCTCGCTCCGCCCACGCCGTTGTAGCGGTCGCCGGCGTAGTCGAACTGCACGCGGACGCGGACCGACCGCCCCTCCTTGAGTCCCGAGACGGGGGCGCTGTCCACACGGCCGGGACGGCGGTTCGGGATCCCCAATCCCATTTCCACGCGCGACATGATGCGCAGGTTGAGCCCCTCGCTGCCGCCGACGCGGGCCCCCGTCCAGCCGGCGAGTCCGTACTCCCCCAGGTCGATGGGGTCGGGGTCGAGGGCGTCGGAACCCTTGTATTCGGTATGAGATTCGAACGAAGGGGCCAGACCGCTGAAATCCTCCTCGAAGAGATAGGGCACCGTAACCGCCACCTCGTGGTCGCCGCTTGCGGCGATTCCGTCGGGCAGCGTGAGGGTGCGGCCGGCGAGCAGAGCGTTCTCCGATTCGAAGTCGGCCGCAAGATTCAGTCCCTGCAGCTCGGCTGCGGGGTGGGTGTCGGCGTAGACGGCGGCGCGGAAGAGCCCGTCGGCATCCGCCTCGAGGGTAACGCTCTGCCGCTCTTCGTTTCCGAAGGGGGTGGCGAAGAGGGGCTCGTCGGACCGAAGGGTAAGGGTGCCGAGCTCCTCGCCGAGACGGTTCTCCTCCACGCGGAAGAGGAAACGGTGGAGCGGCCGGGCTTCGGGCAGGGTGAGGGTCACGGGGGTGGTGTGGCCCGCCTCGAGACTCTTGTTCAGGTGCGTGGTGAGCGATGCGGCCTGGTATCCCTCCCCGTCGTAGGCGCGGAAGAGGACCTCGCCGTCGAGTGCGACGGGGGCCACGAAGAACCAGGCGTAGTCGCCGGCCGTGTCGGTGAGCCCCGATTCGCCGAAGTCGAGAACCACCGTGCGCGAGCCGTCGCTCAGCACGGGAACGGCATCGGGAGCGGCGGCATCGAGCGAGAGCCGCCCCGTCACCTCGGTCGGGAAGGTGATCTCGAGACGCCGCACCGCACGGCCGAAGAGGTTGCGCCCTCCGGGGACTTCGATGCGGAAGGCGTGGCACAGATGACGGAAGACGAACTCGGGGGCATCGTGCGCATCGCCGAGAGGGCCGCCCGTGACCGGTGCGGCCGCCATCAGGTCGGCCGAGGCGTCGTAGCGTCCCCGCTGCCGTGCCGGCAGGTCGAAGTATACTTGTGTCCCGTCGTGTCCGGCGGGCAGGGGGTAGAGGGCGTAGTAGGTGTAGGAGCCTTCGGCCATCGGGTCGATGGTGGCCGTGAAGTCGGCCGCGGAGAACTCCGTGCCGAAGGTGTGCAGTGCGAAGGGTACGGCGTCGAGTGCCGTCGAGCTGCCGTCGGAGGCCCAGACGGCGATCCGGTCCCCGGCGCTCCAGCGCACGGTGCGCCCGTCGGCCTCGAGTGCGGTGCGGGTCGCTCCGCCGCGCGTGGCGCGTACGGTCGCCTCGATGCGCGCCGTCCCGGCGGCGGAACCGGCAGGCTCCGCGAGATCGGTCGGCCCGCTCTGCGAACATCCCCCCGCGACGAGCGGCACGAGGAGCGCCGCAAGGCTCTTCAACGATTGGAACAGATTCTTTTTCACACTGCAAAGATAGCGCGGCGTTTCGTATAACGAAAATAAATTCAACGAACAGCGCCTTTTTCATCACGAACCGGCGCTCCGCCCCGCAGCCGGCACGCGGGAGGGTCCGCCGCCGGTTCGGCCGGTCGGACGGGGCGTTCGTGATGAAAATGGGGCTCTCCGTGGAAATAGTTGGAAAAGCCCCGGCGTATGCGTACCTTTGCCGGACGATTGTTCTCCACAGGAACAAATCCACAGCGATGATAAGCAAAGCGATATGCAGAGCGCTCCTCTGCCTCGGCCTTCTCGGCACGGCGGCGGTCGCCCGGGGTCAGGAGCCTCCCGCCGACGAGTGGCATGCGCCGCTCACGGTGAACGAGCGCCGTGCGCAGCGCGGTCTCACGGACCGGGACAACGTCTTCGTACCCAAGGGCCAGTGGATCATCGGGGCCAATGCCTCCTATTCGGCCCACGAGAACGGAGGCTACAACCTCTTCGTGATCGAAGGCGTCGAATCCGAGGGCTACACGTTCCGCGTCAGCCCCCTGCTGGCCTACGCTGTGCATCGCAACATGGCGCTCGGCGTGAGAGCCTCCTACTCGCGGACCAATCTTGCCATCGACCGCGCGCAGGTGGTCTTCGGCGACGCCGAGTCGGGGACGCAGCTCTCGGTGAGCGACTACCAGTCGGTGCGTCACGACTATACGGTCTCGTTTTCGTGGCGCCAGTACATTCCGCTGGGGCGGAGCAAACGGTTCGCCCTCTTCAACGAGATGCAGCTCGGCGCCGGAGGCACGCAATCGGAGTTCGCTGCGGGGCAGCCCGTCGAGGGAACCTACGAAACGGGCTACACGCTTTCGCTCGGCATCTCGCCCGGACTGGTGGCCTTCGCCACGAACAACGTCGCCGTCGAGGTCAACGTGGGCGTGATGGGTATCACCTATACAGATGTCGAGCAGGTGCACAACCAGGTGCGCGTGGGCCATCGGCGGTCGAGCTCGATGAATTTCAGAATCAATATCTTCTCGGTCGGCGTCGGTGTGGCGTTCTACCTCTAAACGAACTCTCTGCGATGAAGAAAAAGAGGATATTCCTTTCGTGCGCGGGGCTGCTGCTGCTCGCCGGAGCGCAGGCCGCAGAGCACGGGGAAACCCGGCCCGTGGCCACGGAACAACCCGCCGCCGAGCTCAGGGAGCGGCCGCGTACGGCCGAGGCCGACGAGCGGACGGAACAGGGAGTGGCCCTTCGCCAGCACTTTCTTCCCATGCGGCGTCGCATCGATCGCGAAATCAACAGGGGCCGCTTCGCCTACCGGGGCGAACTCATCGGCGGACTGACCGCCTCGTACGGTACGCTTTCGAGCGAAGATACCGAATTCATGGTGATACTTGACGGCCTCGATCTCGACGGAACGATAGCCAGCGTGCGGCCCTATCTGGGTTACTTCTACCGCGACAACCGCTGCCTCGGCATCCGTTTCGGCTACCAGCACATGGACGGCAACCTGGGCAATGCGAGTCTCGACCTGGGCGAGCAGAACGACGTGCAGTTCGACCTCGGGGGGCTCTCGCTCGACAACGACAGCTACTCGTTCGGCCTCTTCCACCGCTCCTATGTGGGGCTCGACCGACGCGGCCGTTTCGGCCTCTTCGCCGAACTGGAGGTTTCGGCCACGATCGGCTCCGGGCGCTTCGTGAACGCTTCGGGCGACACGAGCAAGGAGACCCACAGCGACAACGTGCGGCTGAGCGTCGACTTCAACCCGGGCATGGCGGTCTACATCTTCCCGAACGTCTGCGCCACGGTCTCCATCGGACTGGGCGGCCTGCAGTACAACTCCATCCGTCAGCACGACGCCGAGGGGAACTTCATCGGGTCGCGCCGCGCCTCGAAGATGCGTTTCCGGCTCAACATCGCCGATATCAGCCTCGGTATGGTGGTCCATTTCTGGGACACTAAGCGACACTGACCCTTCGCGACATGTCCGCTCATGCGCGGTCGCCCCGCCGGAAGCATTGCCGGCGGGGCGACCTTCTCTTTCCGGCCTGTCCGCTGCCCTCTTTCCGCCCGGGCAGGCGGTTCCCCCTGCCGCTTCCGATCCCTCATTCCATCTTCGGAAAAGGCGAGAGGCCGGCTCCGCACAGGCGGAGCC
>CASELE010000013.1 GCA_949288735.1 uncultured Alistipes sp. | reverse complement strand
AAATAAACTCTTTATCATCTTCTGTAAAATATATTTCGTTGAAATAGTTGAGAGCAATGCCGACGGCGTCGAATCCCGAACCGAGATTCGCCGATGTGGCCGGCACCTGCACGTGCAGTGTTCTTGTCGTCATAATTATACCTCGATAACGCGGATCGCGTTGGCAATCTTGCGGACGCAGGCCAGGTCTTCAATTTCCTTCAGGGACTGGTTAACCAGGCCAGCCGCCGAGCTGTCGATCAAGATGACGATTTCGGCGATTTCCGTCGTCTCATCTTTCTGGATCAAAGAGCGGATACTGATTTTATGCTGCGCCAGGACGGCGGAAATGCTGGACAATACGCCGGGCGCATTGTCTACGACCATGCGCAGGTAATAAGGCGCGCAAATCGAGTCCTGCGGCTTCAGCTTCGGGTCGTGCCATACGAAATCGCGGCTGCCCGTAATGTTGATGTTGCAGTGGAGAATGACGTTCATGACGTCGCTGACAACGGCGCTGGCCGTCGGAAGGGACCCTGCGCCCTGACCGTAGAACATGACGTCGCCTACGCAGTTACCGCGGACGTATACGGCGTTGTACGCGCCGCCGACATTGGCCAGCGGGTGGCCCTTGCGGATAAAGGCCGGATGGACGTTCAAGGATATGCCGTCCCCATCCTGGCGGGCGATAGCCAGCAGCTTAATGACGTAGCCCATTTCCCTGGCATGCTGAATGTCTTCCTGGGCGATGTTTTCAATCCCTTCGACGGATACGTCGTTGAAGGTAAGAGCCGAATGGAAGCCCAGCGTAGCCAAAATAGCGATTTTACGGCCTGCGTCGTAGCCGCTGACGTCGTTTGTCGGGTCTGCTTCAGCGTAGCCCTTTTCCTGAGCTTCCTTCAGCGCCGTTTCATAGGACATGCCCGTATCGGTCATATTCGACAAAATATAGTTTGTCGTGCCGTTCATGATGCCGATGATTTCTTCCATCGTATTGCTGTTGAGAGAGGAGTACATAGGCCGCACGATGGGAATCCCGCCGGCGACGCTGGCTTCAAACTGGAAGTCTACGTTGCATTCCTTAGCCATCTTCAGCAAAGGCATACCGTAGTCGGCAATGAGGTCCTTGTTGGCGCTGACTACGCTCTTGCCTTTTTTGAAGCACTGCTCAATGCAGTCCTTGGCAAAATCGGCGCTGCCCATGACTTCAACGACAATCTCTATTTCGTCATCGTTGACGATATCGGCAAAGTCCGTCGTAAGCAAAATATCGTCAGGCAATTCCATCTGTTCATATTTCGGCATATCCCGAATCAAGACGCGCTTAATCGTAATTTCCGTATCAAGCTGTTCCTCAATCAGCGGGCCGTTCATGGCCAGCAAATCGATGACACCTTTTCCAACGGTACCGCACCCCAATAATGCAATCGACACTTTTTTCATAATAATCCCCCTTCTGAATCTTGTCTATATTCTCACGCCTGGCCGATGATTTCTACCTTGCGGACGCCGGACAGATCTTCCAGCCGTTTAATCAAATCATCGACGGCAATGGTCATTTCCTTCGTTTCAATGGAAATGCTGACATCGGCAATACCCTGCAGCGGAATGCCCTGATTAATCGTCAGGATACTGCAGTTGCTTTCCGCTACGGCATTTAATATCTGCGACAACTCGCCTGGCTTGTCCAATACCATAAGAGAAATCGTCACGACGCGCCCTTGTGTTACATCATGGAAGGGAAAGACGTAATCCTTATACTTATAGTAGGCGCTGCGGCTCAAGTCCATAAGGCGCACCGCTTCGTTGATCGTCGTCTTCTGATTATGCTTTAAAAACTCTTTTACCCGAATCGTCTTCTTAATTGCTTCGGGAAGAATATCTTCTCGTACTAAGTAAAATTTGTAGTCTTTTTCTTCCTTCATGTCTGTTTCCTCCCTGCAAAATAGAAATACGTCTGCTGCAGCCCCTCAAGCAGCTTAGTCGCCGGACGCCAGCGCAGTGTCTGCTTCGCCAATGCATTATCCAGAGCCGAGCGGTAAATATCGCCGCTGCGGGCCTCTGCATAGGAAACGGGCACGGCTGTCTGGGAAAAATAAAACAGGATTTCCTTCAGCGCGTTAACCGTCGTTTCGATGTTGGTGCTGATATTATAGATTCCCGACGGCGCCGTTTCATCCATGGCGGCCATGTTGGCCTGGACGACGTCTTTGACATAAATAAAGTCGCGGGACTGGTCGCCGTCGCCGAATATGGTAATCTCCCGGCCTTCTGCAATAGCGTCGGAAAAGATATAGACGACGCCGCCTTCGCCGTGGCTGCCCTGCCGTTCGCCGTAGACGTTGGAGTAGCGCAGAATTGCGTAGGAAAGGCCGAACACGTCATGGTACATTTGAATATACTTTTCAGCCGTCACCTTCGTCAAACCATAAAAGGATGTTGGCTGAAGGGGCGCGTTTTCTGCCAGCGGCACCTGCACATTGTCCCCATATACGGCAGCCGAAGAAGAAAAGAGAAATTTTTTCACGCCAAACTGCCGGCATAACTCCAATACATTCAGCAGCCCCATGATATTGAGTTCTGCATCCTCACGGGGGTGCTCCATCGAATAGGGCACCAAGGTCTGCGCTGCTTCATGAAAGACGATGTCAAAAGCACCGTCTGCAAAAATACGAGCCAGCTCGTCCTTCTGCAATATATCCATTTCATAAAATACGGCCTGGTCATGAACGTGTTCCCGGCAGCCGGTACTCAAGTTGTCTACTACGACGACATGATGACCGGCTTCGACGAGACCGTCAACCAGATGAGAGCCAATAAATCCGGCTCCGCCTGTTACTAATATGTTCAATATATGTCACTCCCTGTACTGCATTTACGGCAGCTGGCCGTAATGGATTGGTTCTATATTCTGCTCTTTCATGAGCTGCCGTATGCGCGGCGAGATTAACGCATGAAATTCCTCTTCCCAATGATACCCCCAGGAAAAGGATTGGGAAAGAACGGCCGTGCTCCGCCCCGGATGCATCATGATTTCATGGACGCCGAAAGGCATATGCCGCAGGATATGCGCTAAGTTCGCCTCGGTCATATGGCCGCCGTCGACCATGCCCCAAAAATAGTCCGTCGTCGTAAACCGAAGACGCTTGACATCGGGCATGGCTTTTCTCGCCAAATACGTCAAACCGTCCCTCCCCATGACGCGGCCCGGACTTGCCGCCATGACTTTAAACGAATAGGATTCCTTCGGAATGCGGAGACGATGGAGGCCGTATTTTTTCATCAAAGCCTGCACGATCTTCCACACCGGCGGCAGCATATGCATGTGCTGATGGCTGTCGACGTGGGTAACGTTCAGGCCGGCGCTCATGATTTTTTCCATCTGCGCATCCAGCTCCCGATATACCTGCTCGAAGTCTATCCGGCCCGTCCACATGCGCTTTACGAGAGGGACGTAGCTTTCCGGCAGCAATCCGTTGTCGTCGACTAAGGTCGGAACTTCTTTCGGCGATAACACCGGCGGCAAGGTGCCGACAAGGCACAAATGAATGCCGACGCCAAGCCCGGGATATTGCCGCGCCAACGCGGCGGCCTCGTCAAAGGCCGGCCCCGACGCCAGGAGCGATGTGCTCAGCAGCAGTCCTTGCTCATGGGCTTCTATGACGGCCCTGTTTACTTCCGTATGAATGCCGAAATCATCGGCGTTGATAATTACTCTGTTCATCTCAGGTCACCGTAAAAAATCGAAATTTTTAAAATTCAATTTCCCTACGCTGGACAATTCACCGTCGCCGTAAGTCTTTCGGAAGGCGGCAATAGCCGAAGCGATACCCATATAGGCTCCCTTGGGAAAAGTCATGCCGTACTGCTGAGCCAAACGGGCCATGGCGTCAACGAAAGCCTGCCGGGCCAGGATAGATGCCGCCGCGACGGCCGTATCCCGTTCGCCCTTCGTAACCTGGATGATTTGATGTGACGATGCTTCGTCTTGCAGTTCAGCTAAAACATATTCCTCTTTACCGAACTTATCGACTATTATACATGGACATTCGTATTTTGACAATAGTACACGTATGTTATGCCCATGTATACTGCCCAGGAGATGGTTTAAATTTTTTCGTCTTTGCTTAAAGGCCTGGTACCGGGCATTATATTCCTCCGGCATGAGAACGGAGACGACGCAGCGGTCTCCCAGCATCTCCCGTATCTCTGCAGCCAGACGGGCAATCGCATCGTCCGTCAGCATCTTGCTGTCGCAGACGCCGAGACGGCGGAGCAGCAGGTCGACCACGGAGATGCCCGTCTCGCAGCCGTCCGTATACTCCAGTCCCCCGTAGCGGTTATAGACATAGTCGCTCATCGCCACGCGGTAACGGCGCCCCTCGACCAGTCCCGGGAAACGGACGTCGACCGCCTCGCCCCCTTCGGTGACTATCTCGTAGGGCTCGGTCGCGTAGAGGTCGATGCGGTGCGACTCCTTCGTGTTGACCGTATCGTTGTACTTGGTCAAGATCAGCCGCCGCAGTTCGGCGGGGGTCATGCGCGCCGTACAGACTGTGGTTCCGAAGGGCTCCAGGTCGAAGAGCGTCGCCAGCTCGACGTCGCCCGCCGGGATGGAGTCGAGCCGCACGCCGCCGATGTGGTAGACACCCACCTCGGCTCCGGTGGCCCGGGCCGCCTCTCCGGCAAGCAGGTTGGCCAGCCCGGCGAGCGTCGCCGGACGGGAGAAGGAGCCCACGCGGCGGTGCATGGCGGGGTCGGCGTAGTACTTCTCCACACGGGCGGCAAAGGCGCTGTCGGGCGCATAGCCGTCGAGGGGCACCAGACGGAAGTCGCTCCCGACGACCGTGCGGCCGCGCAGCCGCACGGTCGTCACGCCGATGTTCCCGAGATTCTTGCCGGTCTGCGTCAGCAGCATGTCTCCCGTGCGTTCGTCGATCTCCTCGTGGCTGTGGCCGCCGATCACCACGTCGTAGGAACCGGGGCAGGCGGCCGCGAGGTCACGGTCGTGCGAGGCGCCCATGTGCGAGATCAGCACCCGCACGTCGCACCGCCCGGCAAGCGAACCGGCCAGAGCGCAGGCCTCCTGCAGCGGATCGGTGAAGGAGAGCCCGCGGAAGACCTCTTCGCTCCCGGCCGGGCGGCCATCCCCCTCGTAGTTGGTCACCACTCCCGCGAAACCGACGCGCACGCCCCCCTTCCGGAGTATCACCGCCGGTGCGGGCTGCGGCACGGCCGAGGTGTCGCTCCGCAGGTTGGCGCAGACGACGGGAAACTCCGCATGACGGAACATGCGCCCCAGCACCCCCTGTCCGGGGTCGAACTCGTGGTTGCCGACCGTCGCCACGTCGTAACCCAGCCGGTTCATCAGGTCGAGCACCGGACGCCGGTCCTCGGCCCGGTCGACGTAGGCGTTGCCCGTCCAGCGGTCGCCTGCATCGACCAGAAAGAGGTCGGGCACCGTATCGCGGCACGCCCCGACTGCGGCGGCCAGCTGCGGGAAACGGTCGATGCGGGCATGGATGTCGTTCGTCGAGAGCAGTACGACGGTGCGCTCGCGCGGAGTACAGGCGGCCGCGAGGAGCAGCAGGGCGAGCAGCGGAAAAGAGCGGAACATTTTCATGAAACCTCCGAATTCTTGTTTCGGCATGTCAAAGTTACGCAGAAAATCGTTATCTTTACCCATCGATATCCCCGAACGTATGTCCGACACCGTACAAGTCGTCTGCGAGAACAACGGCCGCCGCATCGACGTCCCGATGGGGACCACGCTGCACGAGGTCGAACAACGGCTCGGCCTCCGGGGCGAGCATCCGTTTCTGGCGGCCTTCGTGAACAACCGTCTCAAGGAGCTCGGCTACCGCATCTATACGCCCGTCACCCTGCGCTACGTGGACATCACCTCGTTCGCCGGCATACGCGTCTACCAGCGCACCGCCTGCTTCGTGCTGCACCGGGCCGTGCGCTCGCTCTTTCCCGGAGCGACGCTCCACGTGCGCCACTCGATGGGCACGGGCGGCTTCTACTGCGAGCTGGAGGGGCACGGCCCCTTCACGCGCGACGACGCCGAGGCGCTCGGCGGATGCATGGAGGAGCTCGTGCGCCGCGACCTGCCCATACGCCGCACGAAGGCCCTCACCTCGGAAGTGCGCGAACTCTACCGCGAACAGGGGCTCGACGACAAGGTGGCCCTGCTCGACACGCGGCCGCGGCTCTACAGCAAGCTCTACCTGCTCGATGGCCTGGCCGGCTACTTCTACGGTTCGGTGGCCCCCTCGACGGGTTATCTCCGCCGCTTCGCCGTGGAGCCCTACTGCAACGGCTTCTATCTGGCGCTTCCGCGCCGCACCGACCCCGAACGGCTCGACACGAAGATCCATCAGGACAAGATGTTCGACATCTTCCGCGAGTACCAGTCTTGGGTCCGTATCATGGGCGTGCCGACCGTGGGCGACATCAACTCGAAGGTGCTCGAGGGCGACGCCGGCGGCCTGATCAAGATCGCCGAGGCCTTCCACGAGCGCAAGTTCGCCGAGGTGGCCGACGCCATCCGGCAGGCGAACCTCGAGCGCGGCGTGCGCATGGTGCTCATCTCGGGCCCCTCGTCGAGCGGCAAGACCACCTCGGCCAAGCGGCTGGGCATACAGCTGGGCGTGCTGGGACTCAAGCCGGTGATGATCTCGCTCGACGACTACTTCGTCGACCGCGAGAAGACGCCGCGCGACGCCGAGGGCAACTACGACTACGAAGCCCTCGAGGCCATCGATCTGAAGCTCTTCAACGACCATCTGCGCCGCCTCGTGCGGGGCGAGAGCGTCGACATCCCGCGCTACGACTTCATCACCGGCAAGAGACAGTGGCACCGCAACCCGCTGACGCTCGACGAGCGGTCGATTCTCATCGTTGAAGGGATCCACGGGCTCAACCCGCGGCTCACGCCCGGCATCCCCGACGGACAGAAGTTCCGCATCTACATCTCGTGCTTCACGTCGGTGGCCATGGACAACGTCTCGCGCATCTCTACCACGGACAACCGGCTGCTGCGACGCCTCACGCGCGACGCCACGCAGCGCGGTGCCGACGCCCGCACGACCCTCGCGCGGTGGGCCAGCGTGCGGCAGGGCGAGGAGCGCCACATCTTCCCCTACCAGGAGCACGCCGACGTGATGCTCAACTCGTCGCTCTTCTACGAAATATCGGTGCTGCGCACCTTCGCCGAACCGCTGCTGCGCGAGGTGCCCGACACGCTCCCGGAATTCGACGAGGCACGGCGCATGCTCAAGTTCCTCGACAACTTCATCCCCATAGCCCCCGACGAGATTCCGCCCACCTCGGTACTGCGCGAGTTCATCGGCGGGAGCAGCTTCCTGTACTGACACCAACCGACATGAAACCATCATAACCATACAGCCATGTTCGACAAATTCTACACGCGTCACATCGGCAGCTGCCGCGAAGACGACCTGAAAGCCATGCTGGAGGTCATCGGCGTCGCCTCGGTCGACGAACTGATCGCCCAGGTGATCCCGCAGTCCATCCGTCTGAAGAAGCCCATCGACCTGCCCGCGGAGGGGATGAGCGAATACGAATTCGCCGGCCACATCCGCTCGCTGGCCGAGCGCAACCGCTGCCTGCGCTCCTTCATCGGCATGGGCTACTACCCCAACGCCGTGCCGGCGGCCGTCGTGCGCAACGTCTTCGAGAATCCCGCCTGGTACACCTCCTACACCCCCTACCAGGCCGAGATCTCGCAGGGCCGCCTGGAGGCTCTGCTCAACTTCCAGACCGCCGTCATCTCGCTCACGGGTATGGAGATAGGCAACTGCTCGCTGCTCGACGAAGGGACAGCCGCGGCCGAGGCGATGCTCATGATGTTCGCCCTGCGTACGCGCGATGCCGTCCGCGAGGGACGCAACCAGCTCTTCGTGGACCGCAACATCTTCCCTCAGACGCTCGACGTGCTGCTCACGCGCAGCGAGCCCTTCGGCATCGAACTCATCGTCGACGACTACGACAGCTACGAATTCACGGGCAAGGAGTTCGGCGCCATCGTGCAGTACCCGGCCGCCGACGGCGAAGTGCGCGACTACGCCGCCTTCGCCGCCGCCGCGCACGAGCGGGGCGCCCTCGTCACGGCCATCGCCGACCTGCTCTCCCTGGCGCTGCTGAAGGCGCCCGGCGAGTGGGGTGCCGACATCGCCGCGGGCACCTCGCAGCGCCTGGGCACTCCGATGGGCTTCGGCGGCCCGGGCGCCGGCTACATGGCCACGCGCGAAGCCTACAAGCGCAACA
This sequence comes from uncultured Alistipes sp., assembly GCA_949288735.1. Taxonomy (GTDB): domain Bacteria; phylum Bacteroidota; class Bacteroidia; order Bacteroidales; family Rikenellaceae; genus Alistipes. The sequence goes on along the minus strand of CASELE010000013.1, from coordinate 34,279 downwards.
TGCCGGGCCGCATCATCGGCGTCTCGGTGGACCGTCTGGGCAACCGGGCGCTGCGCATGGCGCTCCAGATGCGCGAGCAGCACATCAAGCGCGAGAAGGCCACCTCGAACATCTGCACCGCCTCGGCCCTCATGGCCTCGATGGTGGGCTTCTACTGCGTGTACAACGGCCCCGAAGGGCTGAAGCGCGCCGCCACGACGGCCCACGAAGCGGCCGAAGCGGTCGCCCGCGGGCTCGAGGCCCTCGACTACAGGCTGACCCGCGAAGCCTTCTTCGACACGATCGAGGTCGAGGCCGAGGCCGCCGTCATCCAGTCGCTGGCGCTCGAACGGGGCATCAACTTCTTCTATCCGGACGAGGGTCGCGTGCGCATGTCGTTCGACGAGGTGACCACCCCGGCCGAGATCGAGAGCGTCATCGGCCTCTTCGCCGAGGCGAAGGGACGCAAGCCCCGCGCCGCGAAGAGCGGCGGCGAATCGATACCCGCACCGCTGCGCCGCACGTCGGCCTACCTCACCGAACCGGTCTTCAACGCATACCGCTGCGAGAGCGACCTGATGCGCTACATCAAGCGGCTTGAGCTGCGCGACATCTCGCTCGCCAATTCGATGATCTCGCTCGGCTCGTGCACCATGAAGCTCAACGCCGCCGCCGAGATGATGCCCCTCTCGCTGTCCGGCTTCCAGAACATGCACCCCTTCGCCCCGGAGGAGCAGTGCGAGGGCTACCGCCTGCTCATCGGCGAGCTGGAGCACGATCTGGCGGCCATCACCGGCATGGCGGCCTGCTCGCTGATGCCCAACTCGGGCGCCGCGGGCGAATACACGGGTCTCATGGTGATCCGCGCCTACCACCAGAGCCGCGGCCAGGGCTACCGCAACATCGTACTGATCCCCGCCTCGGCCCACGGCACCAACCCCGCCTCGGCGGCCATGGCCGGCATGAAGATCGTCACGGTGGCCTGCGACGCGAAGGGCAACATCGACGTGGAGGACCTGAAGGCCAGGGCCCGGGAGCACGAATCGGAACTCGCCGGCATCATGATCACCTACCCCTCGACGCACGGCGTCTTCGAGAGCCGCATCCGCGAGATTGTCGACGCCGTACACGACGCCGGCGGCCAGGTCTACATGGACGGCGCCAACATGAACGCGCAGGTGGGGCTGACGAATCCGGGCTACATCGGCGCCGACGTCTGCCACCTCAACCTGCACAAGACCTTCGCCATGCCCCACGGCGGCGGCGGCCCGGGCGTGGGTCCCATCTGCGTGGCCGAGCACCTCAGGCCCTTCCTGCCGTCGCATCCGCTCGTTGCCACGGGCGGCGACGAGGGCATCACGGCCGTCGCCTCGGCACCGTGGGGTTCGGCCATGCTGCTGCCCATCACCTACGGCTACATCAAGATGCTGGGCGCCGACGGGCTGCGCCGCGCCACGGAGATGGCCATCGTCAACGCCAACTACATGTCGTCGGCCCTGAAACACGAGTACCGCACCTACTACTCGGGCGAGACGGGGCGCGTGGGCCACGAGATGATTCTCGACCTGACGAACTTCAAGCACGACTACGGCATCGACTGCGGCGACATAGCCCACCGTCTGATGGACTACGGATTCCACGCCCCGACCCTCTCGTTCCCCGTACACGAGACGCTGATGGTCGAACCGACCGAATCGGAACCGAAGGCAGAGATGGACCGCTTCATCGAGGCGATGATCCGCATCAAGCGCGAGTGCGAGGCGGCCGCGGGAGTGCCGGACAACGTCGTGGTCAACGCACCGCATACGGCCGTGGAGCTCTGCGGCGAATGGCCGCACCCCTACACGCGCGAGGAGGCCGCCTTCCCGCTGCCGTGGATCCGCGAGGCGAAGTTCTTCCCCCACGTGACGAAGATCGACAACGGCTACGGCGACCGCAACCTCTGCTGCCGCAACCTGGAGTAACCGGTCCGACCAGCCGCATGCATCGACAGGGAGGAGCCCCGCGGGGCTCCTCCCTGTCGTCAGGCGCGTGTCGACTCCCGGGCGACGGTTCCGCCGGCCCGACCGGGAAGCAGAAGAGGCCGGACGGCACTCTTCGGATGCGGAGTCCGCCGCGGCGGAACGCAGGCAGGCCGGAAAAGAGAGGGCGGATTGCAAAATACGGCGGAAAATCCTACCTTTGCCGCAACGATTGCACTAATACCTACAACACGTTCGCAATGAAAGTAGAACAGAACAAGATGGTCGGCGTGGACTACACGCTCACCGTAGACGGAGAGATCGCAGACCGTTCCCGCCCGGGCCAGCCGCTCGAATTCATCTTCGGAACCGGCATGCTGCTGCCCAAATTCGAGGAGGCGATTCTCGGCAGGGAGCCTGGCGAGCGCGTCTCGTTCACGCTCGAGCCGAAGGACGGATACGGCGAATTCGTCGCCGACGCCGTCGTCGATCTGCCCAAAAACATATTCATGGTCGACGGCAAGCTGGCCGAAGACATCCTCTTCGTCGGCTCGCAGGTACCCATGAGCGACAGTCAGGGCAATCGCATGATGGGTACGGTCAAGGAGGTGGGCGACGACCACGTGAAGATGGACTTCAACCACCCCATGGCAGGCAAGACCCTCCACTTCGACGTGGAGGTTGTCACGGTCCGCGACGTGACCCCCGAAGATCTGCAGGGAGGCTGCCACTGCGGCGGCTGCGACGATGACTGCGGCGGCTGCGGCAGCGGCTGCGGCGAGCACGACGGAGGCTGTCACTGTCACTGATACGGCCGATGCCGTCCGGCACCGACCCGGAGCGGGGCCCGAGGGCCCCGCTCGTTTTCTGCCGACACCTCCCGTGGCGATGATATCGCTCTGCCAATATCTCTTTTCCGTCACCAATTCGCGAGGGCTCACCCGTACGCTGGGCGAGCTGGAGCTCTGCCGCGATGCCGGCGGAGGCCCCTTCTATCGGGCGGGCAACAGCGCCGTGGTCTTCAAAATAGCGCTGGACGGCAAGGCCTGCGCACTGCGCTGCTACACGCGCCGCCCGCCCCGGCTCGAGGCCATCTACGGCGACCGGCTGCTGCGGCGCGAGCTCTATGTCTACCGCAACGGCTCGTCGGGCGAGTGGACCGACGTGGTGCTCGACCTCTGGCGCGAAGGCGAGACGCTCCACGACCGCATCGCCCGAGCCGACCGGGCGGAGTTCGCACGGCTGGCCGCCGCCTTCGACCGCCTCGCAGCGCGCATGACGGCCGACGAATGGGCCCACGGCGACCTGAAGCCCGAGAACCTCATCGTCGGTCCCGACGGCGAAATCCGCCCTATCGACTTCGACGCCCTCTATCTGCCGGCCTTCGCCGGACAGCGGAGCGCCGAGCTGGGCACGGCCGCCTTCCAGCACCCATCCCGCACACGCGACCACTTCGACGCCAGGCTCGACGACTTTCCCGCCGCACTGATTGCCACGGCGCTCCACGCCCTGGCCCTCGACCCCGCCCTGCGCACGCGCTACGGGACGGACGACACGCTGCTCATCGACCCGCGTCGGCTGCCCCGCGATGCGGCCCTCGGGGAGATTCTCGCCCTCTTCGAACGCGAAGGGATGGCCGCCGAATACCGCATCGCACGGCTGCTGCTCGCCCCGACCCACGCCCTGCGGGGCGTGGATCTCCTGTTCGCCCGCGCGGCCGCCGAGCGTTCGGGCGGAGCGCCCGCACCCGCTCCGGAGCCTCCTCCGGAGCTCTTCGTCGAGGAGGGGCTATGGGGGTTCCGCGACCCGGCGACGGGCCATACGGTTATCCCGCCGCTCTACGACTGCGGCTTCGATTTCAGCGAGGGACTGGCCGCCGTGCGGCTGGGCGCCACGTGGCACTTCATCGACCCTGCGGGACGCACCGAACTCCGCTGTCCGGGATTCGACGCCGTGAAGCCCTTCCGCGGAGGCCGGGCCGAGGCGCGGCGCGGCGGACAACACCTTGCGCTCGACCGCGAAGGCGGGGTCGTCGAATTGGAATATTGAACACGAATCACTATATTTGCACTTGTATACCCCGCCGCCGCGCGGGTTACTCCGGACCGCAGATGACACGTTTCAGGAACCTGACACCCGCCGAAATCGCCGAGGTCGAACGCCTCGGCTCCACGGCCGAAGAGTGGTCGCTGGTGACCGTATCGGACGACTTCCGTCCGTCGCAGCTGTTGCGCAGCCATCTCGGCGGCCGCGTCGAAATAGCCTCGGGCGCACGCCTGATCGAGGCCCACGTGCGCAACTACCGCATCGGCGAGTGTTCGCTCGTCGAGCAGGTCACGGCTCTCGAATGCCGCCGCGAAAGCACCTTCGGCAACGGCACGGGCGTCGCCGCCGTGAACGAATGCGGCGGCCGCACCATACCCCTCTGCGACTCCCTTTCGGCCCAGGCGGCCTACGTGGCGGTCTTCTACCGCCACCGTCCGCGATGCGTCGCGGCCCTCGAGCGCATGATCCGTGCCGAAGCCGAGGCCCGGCGCTCGACGATGGGCACGGTAGGCCGCGACTGCCGCATCGCGGGGTGCCGCTTCCTGCGCGAGATGCGCATCGGCGACCGCGTGCGGATCGAGGGGGCCTCGCTGCTCGAGGAGGGGACCCTCTGCGACGGCGTCACGGTCGGCGTCGACGTAAAGGCCTCGCACTTCATCGCCGCGGAGGATGCGCGTATCGACGGCGGTGCCGTGCTCGAGCGGTGCTTCGTCGGCGAGTGCTGCACGCTGGCCAACGGCTTCACGGCCGTCGACTCGCTCTTCTTCGCCGGCAGCCACTGCGAGAACGGCGAGGCGGTCTCGCTCTTCGCCGGCCCCTGCACCGTCTCGCACCACAAGTCGACGCTCCTGATTGCCGGCTACTTCTCGTTCTTCAATGCGGGCAGCGGCTCGAACCAGAGCAACCATCTCTTCAAGAGCGGGCCCGTACACCAGGCCATACACCTGCGCGGCTGCAAGTTCGGCAGCGACGCCTACGTCATGGCTCCCGCCGCCGAAGCTCCCTTCACGGTAGTGCTCGGCCGCCACGGCTCGCACCACGACACGCGCGACTTTCCCTTCTCGTATCTCGTCGAACGCGACGGACGCTCCACGCTCATGCCCGGTGCCAACCTCACGAGCTACGGTTCGGTGCGCGACGCCGAGAAGTGGCCCGCCCGCGACCGGAGGCACGTGCGGCGCGACGTGGTCGACTATGCCGAACACAACCCCTACCTCTGCGCCGGCTTCGTGCGCGCGCTCAACGTGCTCCATGCCCTGAGCGACGCCGACCCCGGGGCCGAAAGCTACGTCAGCGGCCGCGTGCATATCGGGGCGGCCCTGCTGCGCCGGGGCATAGGGCTCTACAACAAGGCCGTCGTCGCCTCGATGGGACAGATGCTCGCCCGCGGTTCGTCGGTATCCGGCTGCGACGGCTCGGGCGACTGGCTCGACCTGGCCGGGCAGTATGTGACGCGGCGCACCGTCGAAGAGCTGCTGACCGGCGTAGAGACCGGAGAGGTCGCCACGCTCGCGGAGTTCGACGCCCGGCTGCGAGCCTTCGAAGCCCTATACGACGACTACGCCCACAGCTATGCCGAGAGTCTGCTCGCGGCCCTTCTGGGACATGTCCCCACGCAAGGCGAGGTGGACGACGCAATCGCCGCAGGCGAGGAGGCCCTGCGGGCCATGCGTCGCACGGCCGAGGCCGACCGCGACCGCGACCGCGCTCCAGCCATGAGCGTCGGCTACGGCATCGACAGCCGCGACGAAGCGGAAATCCGGGCGGACTTCGCCGCCGTAAGAGGCCTCGCATAACCATGTACACACAGAGCATCACTCGCAGCCACCGGACGGCCTTCGTGCTGGCCATCGACTCATCGGGGTCGATGGCCGAGCGGATCCGTTTCGAGGGGCGCGAGACCTCCAAGGCCGAGGCGGTGGCGAGGGTGGCAGACCGGCTGCTCTTCGAACTGGTGGAGCGGGCCCGCCGCACCGACGGCATACGCGACTACTACGACATAGCCCTCGTCGGCTACGGCGCAGAGGGCACACGGCCCCTGCTCGGCGACGGACCGGGCTTCCGCCCGATCACCGAAGTGGCCTCGTTCGCCCGGCCCCGGACGGCCGAACGCAGGGAATACCGGCTGCCCGACGGCACGGCCGCCCTGCTCGACGAGGTGCCCGTACCGCAGTGGATCGAACCCTGCGCCCGGGGCGAGACCCCCATGTACGAGGCGCTGCTCGAGGTGCGCGATCTGGTGGCCGGATGGATCGCGAGGCCGGACCACGCCGGAAGCTTCCCTCCGGTGGTCTTCAACATCACCGACGGCGAGGCTTCGGACTGCACCGACGAGGAGCTGCAGGAGGTCTGCACGCAGATCCGCGCACTGCATACCGACGACGGTGCGGTGCTGCTCGTGAACATACACCTCGCCTCGGACGACCGGGAGCGGCCCCTGCTCTTTCCCACGGCCGACGAACGCGACTGCGGCAACCGCTACGCCACGCTGCTCTACGACTGCTCGAGCGAGATGCCCGCCCTCTTCGAGCCGGCCATCCGCGCGCTGCGCGGCGGCACGGCGCCCTACCGCGGCATGAGCTACAACGCCTCGCTGCAGGAGCTCGTGGCCATACTCAATATCGGATCGATCAGCATCAGAACGGAATAGCCATGCATCCGACCATCTACGACCTCCTGAAGGCGCTGCTCGCCCCGGCCGACCGTCTCGCCGCACTGTCCGGACTCGCCCCCGCGACCGATGCGTCGGGCTGCCCGAGGCTCGGCCGCACGTCGCGCTTCGCCGAATCCGAGGTCGTATGGCAGCAGCGGCGCTGGCTGCTCTGCATGCCCCTGGTGCCGGCCGCCCTCCCGTCGGCCGAACGGGCCGCGGCAAGGCTGCGGAGCCTCCGCTCGCCCTGGCTCGCGGAGTACCGGCTGCTGCGCGGAGCGCTGCGCTACGGGGATTCGGCCGGCACGGAGCACGGTTCGGACATCGTGCTGCAGCAGCTGCCGGGCGTCCCGTTCGCCGAGGCGCTCGGCTGCGTCGCCCGCGACCGGCTCGACGGAGCGCTCGATGCCCTGCGCGGTGAGCTGCGACGGCTCGGCATCGCGCACGGCAACCTCAAGGAGGAGAATCTGCGCTGGCACGACGGGCGGCTCGTTCCGGTGCGCTGGCACGACATGCGGATCGGGAGCGGGGCCGACGATGCGGCCTTCGAAGCGCTGCACCGGTGCATCGGCTCGAAGGCGCCGGAGCAGGAGGCGACGGCCCCCGGCGACATCCGCGCGGAGCGAGGCACGCCGGACGATCCGCTGACAGGCCACCTCTGGGTAGGACACCCCTTCGAGCAGCTCGTCTGCGTGGCCGACGCCGAGGGGTTCGGCTTCGTCGACACCTCCAACCGGACGGTCATTCCGGCCCGATACCTCTGGGCCGGCGACTTCCACGAGGGGCGTGCCGCGGTGCAGACGGCCGAGGGCATGGGGCTCATCGACAAGCAGGGACGCCACATCCTGCCGCCCCGCTTCGAAATCGTGACCTACAGCCCCGGAAGGAACGTCGTCTACGTGCGCGACGGCGGCGCGTGGAGTCTCACGACTACGAGGGGCGCCTGCTGGGACCGGCTCCCGGACCTCCCGACGAATAGCCCCGCACGGAAGACGAAAAACACGGAAACAGACAAAACCCAATAAAACAACGAAAACCATGGAACACGTAAAAGTACTCATCATCGGCAGCGGCCCCGCGGGCTTCACCGCCGCCATCTACACCTCGCGCGCCAACCTCTCGCCGGTCCTCTACGAAGGCATCGAGCCGGGCGGCCAGCTCACCACGACCACCGAAATCGAGAACTTCCCGGGCTACCCCGAAGGGGTCGACGGCAATCAGATGATGGCCGACATCCGCCGCCAGGCCGAGCGCTTCGGCGCCGACATCCGTTCGGGCAACATCACGAAGATCGACCTTTCGAAGCGTCCGTTCCACGTGGTCGTCGACGGCGAGAAGGAGCTCGAGGCCGAGAGCGTCATCGTCGCCACGGGAGCGACGGCCAAGTACCTGGGACTCCCCTCCGAGCAGAAGTTCCGCGGCCAGGGCGTGAGCGCCTGCGCCACGTGCGACGGTTTCTTCTACCGCAAGAAGGACGTGGCCGTCGTAGGCGGCGGCGACACGGCCTGCGAGGAGGCCACCTACCTCGCCACGCTCTGCCGTCAGGTCTACATGATCGTCCGCAAGCCCTTCCTGCGCGCCTCGAAGGCGATGCAGGAACGCGTATTCAACACGCCGAACATCCAGGTGCTCTTCGAGCACAACACGGTCGAGGTGCTGGGCGACGAGAGCGGCGTGACGGGGGCCCTGCTGCGCCACAACGACGGCACGGAGACCCGCATCGACATCTCGGGCTTCTTCCTCGCCATCGGACACCATCCCAACACCGAACTCTTCGCCGGCCAGCTCGAGCTCGACGCCGAAGGGTATATCAAGGTGGAGGGCGGCACCTCGAAGACTTCGGTCGAGGGCGTCTTCGCCGCCGGCGACGTGAAGGACCCCCACTACCGCCAAGCCATCACCGCCGCGGGTTCGGGCTGCATCGCCGCCCTGGACTGCGAGCGTTTCCTGCACCGCTGATGCCGCGCGGAGGGTGCGGGCGCACGCCCGCACCCTCCGCCGGTCCATCCGCCAGACGACACGCACCGTGAGTTTCTCGGTCACCATACTCGGCTCCACCTCGGCCAAGCCGACCCCCTCGCGCCACCCCTCGGCCCAGGTGGTCCGGCTCCACGAACAGTACTACCTGGTCGACGCGGGCGAAGGGGCCCAGCAACAGATGATCCGCTACGGCATCAACCCGCTGCGGCTGCGTGCCGTCTTCCTCTCGCACCTGCACGGCGACCACTGCTACGGGCTCTTCCCGCTGCTCTCGACCCTCGGTCTCTACGGCCGGCGCACCCCTCTCGCGGTCTATGCGCCCGCCCCCTTCGGCGAGGTGCTCGACGGCTTCCTGCGCCACTTCGGCGCCGACCTGCCCTACGCGGTCGAGCCCCACGAGACCGACACCACGCGCCACGCGCTGCTCTTCGAAAACCGGACGCTCGAGGTGTGGTCCGTACCGCTGCGCCACCGTATCCCGACCGCCGGGTTCCTCTTCCGCGAAAAGGAGCCGCCGCTCAACGTCTCGAAGCAGGCCATCGCAAAATACGGGCTCTCGGTGACGCATATCGCCGCCGCCAAGCGGGGCGAGGAGGTACGGCTCGACGACGGCACGCCGCTTCCGTCCGAAGAGCTCACCTACCGCCCCTACCGCGCCCGCAGCTACGCCTATCTCTCGGACACCAACTTCTCGGCCCGCGCGGCGAAGCTCTGCGCCGGCGCCGACCTGCTCTACCACGAGGCGACCTACGCCGCCGCCGAGCGACGGACCGCCCGCGAACGGGGCCACAGCACCTCCGAGGAGGCGGCCCGCGCGGCCATAACGGCAGGAGCCTCGAGACTCGTCATAGGCCACTTCTCGTCGCGCTACGACGGCGCAGAACCTATGCTCGGCGAGGCACGCCGGCTCTTCCCCGCCACGGAGGCGGCCGAAGAGGGGCGCACGTTCGACATACCAGAAAACCGCATCCGCCTGTGATCACCAAATCCGACATACGGCTCTGCCGCTCGCTGGCCGACCGGCGGGCCCGCACCGAGACGGGGCTCTTCCTCGCCGAGGGGGCCAAGCTCGTGGGCGAGCTGCGCGCATCGGCGCTCCGCGTGCGGCGCATCTTCGCCGCCGAAGGGCTCTTCGAAGGACCCGAAGTGACTCCCGTCAGCGCCGCGGAGCTGGAGCGCCTGTCACTGCTCAAGACCCCGTCGAACGCCGTGGCGCTGGTCGAGATACCCCGCCGCACGCTCCGCCCCGAGCGGCTGCGCGACCGCCTCGTGCTGGCGCTCGACGACATCCGTGACCCGGGCAACCTGGGGACCATACTCCGCATCGCCGACTGGTTCGGCATCGGCGAGGTGGTCTGCTCGGCCACCTCGGCCGATTGCTTCAATCCGAAGGCAGTGCAGGCCACCATGGGGGCCATCCTGCGCGTGGCGGTCCACTACACCGACCTGCCCCGCTTCCTCGACGAGGCCGTGCGGCTGCAGATGCCCGTCTGCGGCACCTTTCTCGACGGCGAGGGGCTCTACGAGGCCCCGCTGCCCCGGGCCGCCGTCCTGGTCGTGGGCAACGAGGGGCACGGCATCGGAGCCGCCTGCGCCTCCCGTGTCACGCGCCGCCTCTACATCCCGCCCTACCCGGCCGACCGCCACGGTTCCGAATCGCTCAACGCGGCGATGGCCACGGCCATCGTCTGCGCCGAATTCCGCCGCCGGTGCGCCGCCGGCACCGCGAAATAGCCGCCGGAAGGTCCCGGCGTCACAAAAACGGAAGAAATCCGCAGCGGAAAGGAAAAAAGTCGTATATTTGTAAATTGGAACTGAGTCTATTCGACGGCCGGCCACGGCCACGGAAGAGGCAGCATCCGCTCGAAACGCATACGACCATGGCAGAACACAGACTCCGCATAGGAATCACGCAGGGCGACACGAACGGCATAGGCTGGGAGGTGATACTCAAGACCTTCGCCGACCCGCGCATGACCGAACTCTGCACCCCCGTCATCTACGGTTCGCCCCGCGCGGCGGCCTTCTACCGCGACCGCATCGAGGGGCTCGACGAGTGCCTGCTCACCGAGGTGACTACGGCCGACGAGGCACGCCGCGGCAAGGTCAACCTGGTTCCGGTCGGAGCGGAGGAGCTCGCCGTGGAGCCGGGACAGCCCACCCGCGAGGCGGCCCACGCCGCCGTCGAGTCGCTCCGCACGGCCGTCGAAGAGCTGCGCGCGCACCGCATCGACGCCCTCGTGACGGCCCCCTTCAACAAGGAGTCGATGCACGAGGACCGCTTCCCCTTCACGGGCCACACGGAGTTTCTGGCCTCGGAGTTGGGCGGCGAGCCGCTCATGATCATGTGCAGCGACGTGCTGCGCGTGGGGCTCGCGACCATCCATCTGCCCCTCTCCGAGGTGAGCCGCGCCATCACGCCGGAGGGTATCGTCCGCGCGCTCCGACTGCTGCGGCAGTCGCTCGTGCGCGACTTCGGCATCGTCGAGCCCCGCATCGCGGTTCTGGCCCTCAACCCCCATGCGGGCGACGGAGGGCTGCTGGGCCCCGAGGAGGAGGAGATCATCCGTCCTGCCATCCGCACGGCAGCCGGAGAGGGGATTCTCGCCTTCGGCCCCTTCGCTGCCGACGGGCTCTTCGCAGGCTGCGGCTACATGAAGTACGACGCCGTGCTGGCCATGTACCACGACCAGGGGCTCGCCCCCTTCAAGGCGCTCACGCCCGACGGCGTGAACTTCACGGCCGGACTCTCGGAGATCCGCACCTCGCCCGACCACGGCACGGCCTACGACATTGCCGGCCGGGGAGTCGCCGACCCGCAGTCGATGCGCAACGCCGTCTATGCGGCCATCGACATCACGACCCGCCGCCGCGCGTGGGAGGAGTGGTCGCGCCGGCCGCTCCAGCGGGCCGAACGCGACAGGAGCAACCGCGACGTATCGGTCCGCGACCTGCCCGATCCGGAGAAGGAGGCGGCGGCCGAGGCTTAGCGCCGGCCAGCGGACGAAACGCACGAGAAGAGAGAAAAACCCGGAGCACGACCCGTATTCCGTCTCGTAATTGTGGAAGCGGAGAGGTCTCCAAAACAGAATAACGAATGATCAAAATCACCTTTCCCGACGGCTCCGTAAGAGAGTATGCCGAAGGGACCACCGCCTACGCGATAGCGGAGAGCATCAGCCCTCGTTTAGCTGCCGATTCGCTGGCCGCCGCGGTGAACGGCAAGACCGTGGATCTGATGCGCCCCGTCGAGGAGGACGCAACCATCCGATTCTACAAGTGGGACGACGACGAGGGCAAGCACGCCTTCTGGCACACCTCGTCGCACCTGCTGGCCGAAGCGCTCGAGGCGCTCTATCCGGGCATCCGGTTCGGCATCGGTCCTGCCATCGAAAACGGATTCTACTACGACGTGGAGAGTCCTGTCCCCATCACCGAGGGCGACCTGCCGCGCATCGAGCAGAAGATGCAGGAGCTCGCCCGCAACAAGGAGGAGCTCGTCCGGCGCGAGGTGCCCAAGGCCGAAGCGCTGAAGACCTTCACCGAAAAGGGCGACCCCTACAAGGTGGAGCTCATCTCGGCTCTCGAGGACGGGACCATCTCGTTCTATACCAACGGCGCCTTTACCGACCTGTGCCGCGGTCCGCATATCCCCAATACGGGCTACATCAAGGCCATCAAGCTGACCTCGGTGGCCGGCGCCTACTGGCGCGGCGACGAGAAGCGGCAGATGCTGACGCGCATCTACGGCATCTCGTTCCCCAAGAAGTCGATGCTCGACGACTACATCCGCATGATGGAGGAGGCCAAGAAGCGCGACCACCGCAAGCTGGGCAAGGAGCTCGAGCTCTTCACCTTCTCGCAGCGCGTGGGCCAGGGTCTTCCGCTCTGGCTGCCGAAGGGGGCGGCCCTGCGCGAACGGCTGGAGCAGTTCCTGCGCGGCGTGCAGAAGGAGTACGGCTACCAGCAGGTCATCACCCCGCACATCGGCAACAAGGAGCTCTACGTCACCTCGGGCCACTACGCCAAGTACGGCAAGGACTCGTTCCAGCCGATCCACACCCCCATCGAGGGCGAGGAGTATCTGCTCAAGCCCATGAACTGCCCGCACCACTGCGAGATCTACCGCTCGAAGCCCCGTTCGTACAAGGACCTGCCCGTGCGCCTGGCCGAATTCGGCACCGTCTACCGCTACGAGCAGTCGGGCGAGCTGCACGGTCTGACGCGCGTGCGCGGCTTCACGCAGGACGACGCCCACCTCTTCGTGCGGCCCGACCAGCTGCTGGAGGAGTTCGAACGCGTGATCGACATCGTGCTCTACATCTTCCGCACGCTGAAGTTCGACGACTATACGGCGCAGATCTCGCTGCGCGACCCGAACAACCGAGAGAAGTACATCGGCTCGGACGAGAACTGGGAGAAGGCCGAAAGCGCCATCATGCGCGCGGCCGAGGAGAAGGGGCTCAAGACCGTCGTCGAATACGGCGAGGCGGCCTTCTACGGTCCGAAGCTCGACTTCATGGTCCGCGACGCCATCGGCCGCAAATGGCAACTGGGCACCATCCAGGTGGACTACAACCTGCCCGAGCGCTTCGACCTCACCTACAAGGGTTCGGACGACAAGCTGCACCGCCCCATCATGATCCACCGCGCTCCGTTCGGTTCGATGGAGCGCTTCGTAGCCGTGCTGCTCGAGCACACGGGCGGCAAGTTCCCGCTCTGGCTCTCGCCCGACCAGGCCGTCGTGCTCCCCATCTCGGAGAAGCACAACGCCTACGCCGCCGAGGTGGCCGCCGGCCTCAACCGCCGCAACGTGCGGGCCGTGGTCGACGACCGCAACGAGAAGATCGGCCGCAAGATCCGCGACAACGAGCTCAAGCGCATCCCCTTCCTGCTCATCGTGGGCGAGAAGGAGGAGGCCGACCGGCTCGTCTCGGTCCGCGCGCAGGGCGAAGGCGACCGCGGCCAGATGACGCTCGACGACTTCGGGGCCCTCGTGGCACGGCTCGTGGCCGAGGAGACCGAAGCCATCGGCCCCGTCGGACGATAAAGAGACAACGAACAACCATACACAACTAACTCTCTAAAATCTTTACAGCTATCGCAGCACCGAAACCGTTTCCTCCGAGGCCGTTCGCCCCGGGAAACAACAGGCCGAAACCGGGCGGGGGCCCGAACAACAACCGCTTCGGACGCCGTCCGCCCGAGAAGGAGTATCCGCACCGCATCAACGGCTCGATCACCGCGCCCGAGGTGCGCGTGGTGGGGGAGAACATCGAGGAGCCGCGCGTGATGGCCACGCGCGACGCCCTGCGTCTGGCCGACGAGATGGAACTCGACCTGATCGAGATCTCGCCCAAGGCCGAGCCCCCCGTATGCCGCATCGCCGACTACCAGAAGTTCCTCTACCAGCAGAAGAAGAAGGCGAAGGAGATGAAGGCCAACCAGTCGAAGGTGGTCATCAAGGAGATCCGCTTCGGGCCCCAGACCGACGACCACGACTACAACTTCAAGCTCAAGCACGCGGAGAATTTTCTCAAGGAGGGCGCCAAGGTGAAGGCCTACGTCTTCTTCCGCGGCCGGTCGATCGTCTTCAAGGAGCAGGGCGAAATCCTGCTGCTGCGCTTCGCCACCGACCTCGAGGCGCTGGCCAAGGTGGAGATGATGCCCAAGCTCGACGGCAAGAAGATGAACATGATTCTCGCCCCGAAGAGCAAGAAATAGGGAACGTTACCCCTTTCCGGCGGAAGGCGGCTTTCGGTTGAGAGCCGCCTTCCGCTGTTGTACGGAGCCCATTTTTTCGTATTTTTGCACAAATGATGTCCGACGACGAACTCTTCCGCATCGCCGGCGACGAAGCCTTCGAGGCTGCGGCGCTGGAGACCTTCCGTCTCCAGGCGGAGCGGTGCGCCCCCTACAGCGAATATCTCGGCATGATCGGCTGCGACCCCCGGCGCGTGAGACGGTTTGCCGAGGTGCCGTTCCTCCCCATCGGCGCCTTCAAATGGCGCGAGGTCTACTGCGGCGACACCCCGCCCGAGGCGCTCTTCACATCGAGCTCCACGACGGGCATGACCCCCTCGCGCCATCCGATGCGGTCGCTGGCACTCTACGAGGAGGCCTTCGTCCGCGCCTTCCGCCTCTTCTACGGCGACCCGGCGCAGTGGAGTCTCTACGCGCTGCTGCCCAGCTACCTCGAACGCGAAGGTTCGTCGCTCGTCTACATGGCCGACCGGCTGATCGCCGCCTGCGGCTCGGGCGGCTTCTACCTCCACGACCTCGACCGGCTGCTGGACGACCTGGCCGCCGACCCCAAGCCCCGGATTCTGCTCGGGGTGAGCTATGCGCTGTGGGAGCTCGCCGAGCGGGGCGTGCGGCTGCCCGAAGGGACGGTCGTGATGGAGACGGGCGGCATGAAGGGACGGCGCGAAGAGCTCCCCAAGGAGGAGTTCCACCGCCTGCTGTGCGACGCCTTCGGCGTGGAGACGATCCACTCGGAGTACGGCATGGCCGAACTCACCTCGCAGGCCTATTCGTCGGGCGGCGGCATCTTCCGCACCCCCCCCTGGATGCGGGTGCTCGTACGCGACATCAACGATCCGTTCGAACTCCAGCCCGCCGGCATGCGCGGCGGCATCAACATCGCGGACCTCGCCAACCGGTGGTCCTGCGCCTTCGTCCAGACGGAGGACGTGGGCCGTCTCTTCGCCGACGGCTCCTTCACGGTCGAGGGGCGTATCGACCGCAGCGACATCCGCGGCTGCAATCTGCTGGTACAATAAGCACTACATCCGACACGAGCGACATGAAGAGCCACACGACATACGGTCCGCACGCAGAGGGGGACATCGATTTCGTCATTCCGTGGGTCGACGGCGGCGACCCCGCCTGGAGGGATGCCTTCGCCGCCGCACGCCGCGAGGCGGGCCACGAGGATTCCTCCGAAATCCGCTACCGCGACTGGCAGACACTGCGCTACTGGTTCCGCAGCGTGGAGCGTTTCGCCCCCTGGGTGCGGCGCATCCACCTGCTGACATGGGGCCATCTGCCCGCATGGCTCGACACGGCGCATCCCTCGTTGCACGTGGTACGCCACGAGGAGTACATCCCCGCGGAGTACCTCCCTACCTTCAATTCGAACGTCATCGAGCTGAATATCGGACGCATCGAGGGGCTGGCCGACCGCTTCGTCCTCTTCAACGACGACACCTTTCTGCTGCGGCCCCATCGTCCCGACGACTTCTTCCGGGGCGGACTGCCCTGCGACATGGCACGGCTGAGCGTGGTGCGGCCCTCGTCGGTGGGTCACATCGTCTACAACTGTCTGGAGCTCATCAACGCCGAACACCGACAGCGCGACGTGCTGCGCCGTCATGCGACCCGCTGGTTCTCGCCCCGCTACGGCGCCGGAGCGCTGCTCAAGTCGCTCACGCTGGCTCCGTGGTCCTTCTTCACGGGCATCTTCGATCCGCACATGCCGCAGCCCTACCTGCGCGGCTCCTTCGAACGGGCCTGGAGGCTCTGGGGCGCCGAACTCGACGCCACGTGCCGCCATCCGTTCCGCGATCTCACGGATCTGTCGCACTGGCTCATACGCTACGATGTCCTCTGCCGCGGAGAGTTCGCCCCCCGCTCACTGCGCGACTGCGCGCTGCGCACCCTCGCCGACGGTACGCTGGAGGAGATCTGCGCCGGAATCCGCACGGCCGGCTGCCGCATGCTCTGCCTCAACGATTCGGAACGAATCGCCGACTTCGACGAATCCGCCCGCCGGCTCTGCGCCGCCTTCGCGGCGCTGCTGCCCGAACCCTCACGCTACGAACGGTCATGACCTCCGACCACACCATACGGCTCTCGATTCTCGTCCCCGTCTACGGCGTGGAGCGCTGGATCGCCACGTGCGCCCGCTCGCTCTTCGAACAGACCCTCTGGGAGGGGGTCGAATTCATCTTCGTGGACGACGCCTCGCCCGACCGCAGCATCGAAGTGCTGGGGCGCGTGCTGGCCGAATACCCCGCGCGCGTGGCGCAGACCCGCATCCTGCGCCATCCGGCCAACCGGGGCCTCGCCGCCGCACGCCGCACGGCCATCGACGCGGCGCGGGGCGAGTGGCTGCTCCACGTCGACAGCGACGACCTGCTCGTCGCCGACGCCGCCGCACGCCTCGTCGCCGCTGCCGGCGAGCACCCCGGCGCCGACCTCGTCTTCGGCGGCTACTACGCTGCCGCGGACCCGGCACACGACACGGCGCGGCAACGGCTGAAGGTCCGGCCGCCCCGCTGGTCGCGCGAACGGTGGCTCCGCACGCTCGTGGCGCAGAGCCACCGCATAGCCAACCGCACGTGGGGAGTGCTGATACGTCGTTCGCTCTGTACGGAACACGGCATCTACCCGGTCGAGGGCATCAACTTCGCCGAGGACTACGCCGTCATGCCGCGACTGGTCCACGCGGCGCGCTCCATAGTCACGGTACGCGCCCCTCTCTACGGCTACCGCATGGCACGCGACGGCTCCTACATGCGGAGGCTCGACGATCGCGCCGCCGCACAGTATGTCGCCGCCAACCGCGTGGTGACCGACTATCTGAAGGGAGCGGCCGACTACGAGGCGCTGCGCCCGAGCGTCGTGCTCGGACGCCTCAACATCGAGAAGTGGATTCTCAAGCGGGGCCTCGCCCCCGAGGAGTACGACGCGCGCCTCTTCTGCGACGGCGACCGGCCGCGCCGCCCGCTCCACCGGCTCTACGCCGCGGCCATCGAGAGCGGCACCCCTCTCCTTGCCCGTCTCGCCGGCTTCGTGGCCAATCTCGCGGGATAGCGCGACGGAGGGGTCGGCCGCCCGCATGCATACGAAAAGAGGGGGAGGCAGTACCGGTAAGTACTGCCTCCCCCTCGCTCCGCAGAGACGCTCCGCATCAGTTGGCGAAGAGGAGTCCGTCGTCGCCGGCATCGATGCGGATGGGCTTCGCGCGGTTCACGTCGCCCGCCAGAATCCGCTTCGAAAGCTCGTTCACGATGAGCCGCTGGATGGTCCGCTTCACGGGACGGGCGCCGAAGAGCGGATCGTAACCGGCATCGGCGATCCAGGCGCGTGCCGCCGGCGTGTAGTCGAGCTCGATGCCGTTTTCGTGCAGCATCCGCCGCACGATGCCGAGCTGGATGTCGACGATGCGCTCGATATCCTTCCGCATGAGCGGCTCGAACATCACGATCTCGTCGATACGGTTCAGGAACTCGGGCTTGAGCTGCTGCTTCAGGAGCTCGATCACCTCCTGCCGCGTGCGCTCGACCGTCTCGGGATCGATGCGTCCGCCCTCGAAGGCTGCGGCGAAACGCTCCTGGATGAGGTGCGAACCCATATTCGAGGTCATGATGATGATCGTGTTGCGGAAGTCGACCGTCCGACCCTTGTTGTCGGTCAGACGTCCGTCGTCGAGCACCTGCAGCAGGATGTTGAAGACGTCGGGATGGGCCTTTTCGATCTCGTCGAGCAGCACCACCGAATAGGGCTTGCGTCGTACGGCCTCGGTCAGCTGTCCCCCCTCGTCGTAGCCGACATATCCCGGAGGGGCGCCCACCAGACGCGAGACGCTGTGGCGCTCCTGGTATTCGCTCATGTCGATACGCGTCATCATCGAGTCGTCGTTGAAGAGAAACTCGGCCAGGGCCTTGGCCAGCTCGGTCTTGCCCACGCCCGTGGTGCCCAGGAAGATGAACGAACCGATCGGACGACGCGGGTCGTTCAGTCCGGCACGCGACCGGCGCACGGCATCGGAGATGGCCTCGATGGCGCGGTCCTGTCCGACGACGCGCTTGTGCAGCTCCTCCTCCATGTGCAGCAGCTTTTCGCGCTCGGAGGCGAGCATGCGCGACACGGGGATACCCGTCCAGCGCGACACCACCTCGGCGATATCCTGCGCGTCGACCTCCTCCTTGATCATCGCTTCGCCGGCCGACGTAAGCCGGAACTCCTCCTGCAGGGCGGCGATGCGCTTCTCGGCCTCCTGAATCCGGCCGTAGCGGATTTCGGCCACCCGGCCGTAGTCTCCCTGACGTTCGGCCTGCTGCGCCTCGATTCGGAGCCGCTCGATGAGATCCTTGTCGGCCTGTATCTTCTTCAGCAGGTCGCGCTGCCCCTGCCATCTGGCCCGCATCTCGGAGTCGCGCGCCTTCAGTTCGCCGATTTCGCGGTCGAGCTGCGCGAGCCGCTCGGCATCCTTCTCGCGGCGGATGGCCTCGCGTTCGATCTCGAGCTGACGTACGCGGCGGTCGAGCGTATCGATCTCCTCGGGTACGGAGTTCATCTCCAGGCGAAGCCGCGACGCCGCCTCGTCGACCAGGTCGATCGCCTTGTCGGGCAGGAACCGCGAGGTGATGTAACGCGACGAGAGTTCGACGGCCGCCACGATCGCCTCGTCCCTGATGCGCACCTGGTGGTGGTTCTCGTAACGCTCCTTCAGACCACGGAGAATCGAAATGGCATCCTCCTGCGAGGGCTCGTCGACCATCACCTTCTGGAAACGGCGTTCGAGCGCCTTGTCCTGCTCGAAGTATTTCTGGAACTCGTCGAGCGTCGTGGCGCCTATCGTGCGCAGCTCGCCGCGCGCCAGCGCCGGCTTGAGGATGTTTGCAGCATCCATCGCCCCGGACGACTTGCCCGCCCCCACGAGGGTGTGGATCTCGTCGATGAAGAGCAGGATGTCGCCGTCGGAGGCGACGACCTCCTGCACGACGGCCTTCAGACGCTCCTCGAATTCGCCCTGGTACTTCGCTCCGGCGATCAGCGCACCCATATCGAGCGAGTAGATCACCTTCGACTTCAGATTCTCGGGCACGTCGCCGTCGACGATACGGTGGGCGATACCCTCGGCGATGGCCGTCTTGCCGACGCCCGCCTCACCCACGAGAATCGGGTTGTTCTTCGTGCGGCGCGAGAGAATCTGCAGCACACGCCGGATCTCCTCGTCACGCCCGATTACGGGGTCGAGCTTGCCCGAACGCGCCATCTCGTTGAGGTTGACGGCGTACTTGCCCAGGGCGTCGAACTCCTTCTCGGCCGTGGGCGAGTCGACCGTCGACCCCCGGCGGAAGGTGCGGATCGCCTCCACGAGCTCCTTCTCCGTGGCACCGGCCCGCTTCAGCAGGTCGGAGACGGCACCGCGCTCGGCCACGAGGGCCAGCAGCAGATGTTCGATCGAGGCATAGCGGTCGTTGAAGTTCTTCGTGAAGTCCACGGCCCGCTGGATGACTTTCGTCGTATCGGTCGCGAAGAAGGGCTCGCCGCCCCCCTCCACGCGGGGCAGCTGCTCCACGGCACGCCGCACCTCGTCGCGCAGAGCGCGGACACCCACCCCCACGCGTCCCAGCAGGAACGACGCGAGCGAATCGTCTTCGCGCACGAGTACCGCCAGCAGGTGCATGGGCTCCACGGCCTGCTGTCCGTGGTCGCGGGCCAGTGCCACAGCATTCTGCAGCGCTTCCTGCGCTTTGATTGTCAGAGTGTTGATGTTCATATTTCTTCCGTTTTTCCGTTATTTTCGGGTGTTCGGTTTCATTCCCTGCAAAACGCCCGCCAATCGCCCTTCGCACGACACGCTGACAGATCCGGAGGCGGAATGTCACATCCTGTCATCGGAACCGGACGGGACCTTGTCATTTTGTCGGTCTTAAGCCCGGGCATGATACGATTCAAGCCGATTTATCTTACCGGTCTTGCCGAAATTAGTATTATATTTGTATACACCTATGAAAAAGTTTCTCTTTTTCCTCCCCGTTTTCCTATCCATGGTAGCGGGAGGATGTACCCGAAACGAAGAGTCGTTCGAAACATCTTCTCGAACGACACATATCCCCACGGAGGCTATCCCCATACAAGAAGCGCTCTCCGATCTGCGGCAGCAGTTGGGAGCCATGCGCAATTCCACCCGCAACGCCGTATTCGATGCGGAAACCATCGCCGTACTACGCCGCAGTGACTTCGGCGCCGCCACCCGCACCGGCGCCGCAGAGGGCGGGGATTCGCTCGCCTACATCGTCAATTTCGCGGACGGAGGCTATGCCATCCTCGGCGCCGATCCGCATCTGCCGTCGGTCGTGGCCATCGTCGGCAAGGGCGGGATGACGCCGGGAACGCTGGTTGCGGCCAAACTGAGCGTCGACAGCGGCGAGCAGGTCGACACGCCGACCTATGTCGATGCGCTCGTGGCCGATTACATCCTGCGCTCGGCGGACGATCCGACGCCCACAGCCCGCATCTCGGGCGACTGGGTCATCAAGGAGCACCAGCCCTCGTTCGTGAAGACGAAGTGGGGGCAAAATGGAATTTACGGAAAATATTGCGTGAGCGATGACGGTGAAAAGGTCGGTGCCGGATGCATCGCTATCGCGTTCTCACAAATTCTCGCTTATAACCATGCGACTTTCGGACGAGGACCGCGCAGCATCACCGGCATGCCGCTCGACTGGACGAAGATCGATCAGGCGACAGACTATACGAATCTGGACGATGCTCCGGAAGAAATACAGGATTATACGGCGAAATTCATTCATGATGTAGGTCTCAGATTAGGCATAGACTACCCGAACGGTTCCTATACAGGATCCAGTAGGAATGTGCTCGATTTCATGCAATCCGGTATGATGAATCGGATTTATGCCCAAGCGGAAAAAATTGAAGTTCCGGGGACGCGGAAGTGGAACCCGGACTATCAACCGGTCGAACCGGAAGAAATGCCGATGATTGAGTTTACGGAAAAATATGCCCGTCCGATGCTTTTTGTAAAAAAGCATCCGATCTTCATCACGGGCGAGTTGGATTATTCGACCGAAAAACCGGGACATGCATGGGTTCTGGACGGGTGGATGCGCAAGACACGATCGATAGCACCCGCAGGCGAATCATATGTAGAAGATTATGCGTATTGCAACTACGGATGGTACGGAGGCGACGACGGGTTGTATGTTTTCGGCATATTTTACAAATACAAGTACGTCAACAGCATCTTTACCTATAATTTACAATAAACTTTTCAAAACCAAGACAAGCCATGAAAAATATAAATCGTTTCGGTTGGCTGGCGGCCGTCGTGCTGCTGGTTACCGCTTGCAGCGACGACGATCCGGTCCCGCAGCTGGAACCCAAACTCGAACTGAAGAGTGTGATCGCAGGGAAATACTGGATCTCGGACTCCTCCTTTACTTATATTACGGATGGAATAGAAAAAGTCGATACAATCACTTCGTTGCAGGATCTCCGGGCCAATATGGGGCTTGCATTCTATCCTGATCTCTATTTGGGGGTTTTCCATTGCAGCGAAGACGGGACAGCCATAGATAAATATTATGTAACACCCTATACCGGCGATTCCGAAGGCGAGAAGTTATTGGTTTACCGCGGACTTTACAGTCTCTTCCTGAATCCGAACGCGAATACCATTCGGTTGAATGCCAACATTCCGGAGACTGCCGGGCGAAATATTTACGAGGGCATGACTTTGCGGCTCCGCTCGTTGGCAGAGGATCGCGTCGAATTCGACATGGATATCAACGAATTCGTCCGGAAGGATTGGGCGCCGATTCTGGACAAGGCTGTCGCACCGATCACAGGGATCCGTGTGGTTTGGAAATCGCTTACCGAAGAAAAGGCTGCGGAATATCACTATTTACAAGACCCGATCGTCGTGTTTCCCGAATAGAGGAACAGATAACGTCGACGGTGTTCGGCCGTCGCATGGATTCGCGTATTTCAAGAAGTTGTCCGGCGGACCCCGGACAACTTCTTTTTTCTATTTCATACCCCCATCCGAAACAGACTATTTCCCGAAAGGAAAAACAAATCAGGCAATATTTATTTCGGTACCATATATCGTATCTCGCTGATATTCGGCATATAAACACCCATTACACGATCTTATATTCGGCTCGCAGCAGAACGGCATGCGCTTTCTGGCGGTCAATCCGCCGGATGCTCCGGCCGAAGAAAACTTCATCACACAGCAAAGCGACATTCCCTGTTTTTATACCACGCGGGCTTTCGCCGATGGGCCGGGCATCGAAGGCTTTCCGGCGGTCGTCGTCATTCGGGACAACCGGAAAGAGTTACAGCTGCATTTTTCATTCAGCATCCCGGCAGTGCAGCAACCGGCGTCCATGCAACGCTATCCGGATCATCGACCGCCAGACCACGTAACCGACACGCATCCCAGCACCCGGCAAAGGCGTGCATTTGCCGGCCGTTTGTCGTATCTTCAGCGGGCTCCTTAGATACTCCCGCCCGGTAAAATCAACTAAAGTTGCTTTTACGCCCGCTTATGCGTATCTTTGCCGTACTATGAGTGATTTCGTCGTCAGCGCCCGGAAATACCGCCCCGCGACCTTCGCGTCGGTCGTCGGACAGGGTCATATCACCTCCACGCTCCGCAATGCCGTCGAACGCGGACAGCTGGCCCATGCCTACCTTTTCTGCGGCCCGCGCGGCGTGGGCAAGACGACCTGCGCCCGCATCTTCGCCAAGACGATCAACTGCCAGGCCCCGCGCAACGGCGAGGCGTGCGGCGAGTGCGCCTCGTGCCGCTCGTTCGAGGAGGGGCGTTCGTTCAACATCCACGAGCTCGACGCCGCCTCGAACAACTCGGTCGAGGATATCCGTTCGCTCATCGAGCAGGTGCGCATCATCCCGCAGGAGGGCCGCTACTCGGTCTTCATCATCGACGAGGTGCACATGCTCTCGCAGGCCGCCTTCAACGCCTTCCTCAAGACGCTCGAGGAGCCGCCCGCCCACGCCGTCTTCATCCTCGCCACCACCGAGAAACACAAGATCATACCCACCATCCTCTCGCGCTGCCAGATCTACGACTTCAACCGCATCCGCACCGAGGACGCCGTGGAGTACATGAAGGATATCGCTGCCCGGGAGGGGGTCGACGCCGACGACGAGTCGCTCCACCTGATCGCCCAGAAGGCCGACGGCGGCATGCGCGACGCCCTCTCGATGTTCGACAAGGCGGTCTCGTTCTGCGGCACGCAGCTCCGCTACCGCGAGGTGGCCCGCACGCTCAACGTGCTCGACTACGACACCTATTTCACGGTCGTCGACCTGCTGCTCCGCGGCGACTACGCCGCCGCACTCGTCGCGCTCGACGAAGTGGTGGCCCGCGGCTTCACGGTCCAGACCTTCGCGACGGGACTCGGGCGCCACCTGCGCGACCTGCTCGTGGCCAAGGACCCGCGTACCTTCTCCCTGATCGAGGCGACGGGCAGCGTCGCCGAGCGTTACCGCACGCAGGCCGCGGCCTGCGACACCGCCTTTCTCTTCGGAGGCATCGGCCTGCTGGCCGAAATCGACGGACGCATCAGACAATCGTCGAACCAGCGGCTGCTGGTGGAACTGGGACTGATGAAACTGGCCGGCGCCGGTCAAAAAAAAAATGAATCCCTGAGCCCGGAGCTTCCGCTGCCCGAGCTGCCCCGCGGCACGAATGCCGCGCCCGCGCACCCCGCCACCGCAACCGTCCCCGCCGGGAGGGAGGAGAGCGGCTCCGGAGTCCCGACGCCGCGCCGCGCGGAGAGCGAGGCTGCGGCCGCACCGCCGGAGAGGCGGGCGGAGGAGTGCCGCCCCGGCACCGAAGAATCGCAGGCAGACGCCGGAAGGCAAACGCTGAAACACCGCACCGAAGAGCCGCACACGAACACACCCGTACAAGCACGGCACAGCGCAGCCGCGCCGGCGGCCGCCGGCCGCCGGCCCCTCGTATCGGGCACCTCGCTCACCGACCTGCTCACCATCCCGCCGCCGGCCGCCGCCGAAACCGAGACGCCCGCGAACCCCGCAGCGCCGACCACAGCGGCCGATCCTCAGGCACAGCAGAAGCTGGAGGGGGCGCGCGAGCGCATCCTCGCCCTGCTGCAACGTCACCGGCCGCGTTTCGTCCCGGCATTCGAACCGATGGAGATCAGCGGCAACACGCTCTCGATTACGGTACCTACCGAAGAGCTGCGCGACGAGATCCTGCGCTCGGAGCAGGCGATGCTCGCCCGCATCGCCCAGCTGGCGGGCGTCGAAGGCAGCGTCGCACTGCGCATCGAGGTGAAGGAGGAGGCCGGGGCGGTACGTCCCATCAAGCTCGAAGACCGCATACGGCACATGACCGAAAGGAATCCGCTGCTCGTCGAGTTGCGCAAGGCCCTCGATCTGGAGGTGGAGTGACGGCCGCCGCGCCGGAGGGCGGAACGACAAAAGACTGAACAACGCAAACATATGGCAATCAAAAACTTCATCGAAGAACTCGAATGGCGCGGCATGATCCATACCATCATGCCCGGCGCCAAGGAGGAGCTCGAACGCGGCATGACGACCGCCTATCTCGGCATTGACCCCACGGCCGACTCTCTGCATATCGGCCACCTTGTGGGTGTAATGATTCTCAAGCACTTCCAGACGTGCGGCCACCGTCCGGTAGTCCTCGTCGGCGGAGCCACGGGCATGATCGGCGACCCCTCGGGCAAGTCGCAGGAGCGCAACCTGCTCGACGAGCAGACGCTGCGCCACAACCAGGAGGCCATCAAACGGCAGCTCTCGAAGCTGCTCGACTTCGAGTCGGAGGCTCCGAACGCCGCCGTCATGGTCAACAACTACGACTGGATGAAGGAGCTCTCCTTCCTCGGCTTCATCCGCGACATAGGCAAGCTGATTACGGTCAACTACATGATGGCGAAGGATTCGGTGAAGAAGCGGTTCAACGGCGAGGGCGAGGGCATGTCCTTCACGGAGTTCACCTACCAGCTCGTGCAGGCCTACGACTTCCTCCATCTCTACGAGACCCTCGGCTGCAGGCTTCAGCTGGGCGGCGCCGACCAGTGGGGCAACATCACCACCGGCACCGAACTCATCCGCCGCAAGGTGGGCGGCGAGGCCTACGCCATCACCTGTCCGCTCATCACCAAGGCCGACGGCACCAAGTTCGGCAAGACCGAGAGCGGCAACGTATGGCTCGACCCGCGCTACACGTCGCCCTACCGCTTCTATCAGTTCTGGCTCAACGTGAGCGACGAGGATGCCCGCCGCTACATACGCATCTTCACGATGCTCGACCGCGCTACCGTCGAACAGCTCACGGCCGAACACGACGCGGCACCCCACCTGCGCATCCTCCAGCGGCGCCTGGCGCAGGAGGTGACCACAATGGTCCACTCGAAGGAGGCCTACGAACAGGCGGCCGAGGCCTCGGCCATCCTCTTCGGCGGCGCCACCTCGGAGACGCTGCGGCGGCTCGACGAGGAGACCTTCCTGCAGGTATTCGAGGGCGTGCCGCGCTTCACCGTCGCCCGTGACGCCCTTCCCCTCCCCTTCGTGGAGCTCTGTACCGAACGGGCGCAGATCTTCCCCTCGAAGGGCGAATGCCGCAAGATGGTGCAGGGCGGAGGCGTTTCGCTCAACAAGGAGCGCATCGCCGACCCGCAGCGACCCGTTACGGCCGAGGAGCTGATTGCCGGCCGCTATCTGCTCGTACAGAAGGGCAAGAAGAGCTACTACCTGCTGACGGCCGAATAGCATGGAGTACCGCATCGAACTGGAACGCATGGAGTTCCGAGCCTATCACGGCTGCTACGAGCTCGAACGGAAAGTGGGCAACCGCTTCACGGTGGACCTGGAGCTGACGGCCGAACTGGGGCGCGTAGCCGCGGACGACGACGTGGGGCAGGCGGTCAACTACCTGCTCGTATACGAAACCGTACGCGAGGAGATGCGCCGCACGCAGCACACCATCGAACGGGTCGCCGAAAATATCATCGGGGCGCTCTACGGCCGCTTCGGCGGAGAGCTGCGCCACGTGCGGTGCCGCGTCTCGAAGCTGGCGCCGCCGCTCGGAGGCAAGCTCGGGCGCGTGAGCGTCGTGCTGGAGCGCTGAGGCGCACGGGTCACAAGCGAAAGGGGCCGGAATCCGCGCGGATTCCGGCCCCTTTCGGCTTCTTGTTCTCCCGTCCCGGGTCAGTTGATGTTCTTGCGGTCGACCGACTCGGGCGACGCCGCCTCCATGTCGATCTGGAGCTTCACCATCTCGATGGCGGCGGCCGCCGCCTCGTCGCCCTTGTTGCCCAGACGGCCTCCGGCCCGGTCGAGCGCCTGCTGACGGTCGTTGACCGTAAGAATGCCGAACGAGATGGGCATGTTCCACTGCATCTGCAGCTGGGTGATGCCCTGCGTCACGCCCTGGCAGATGAAATCGAAGTGACGCGTATCGCCCTGGATGACGCAACCCAGCGCGATAACGGCATCGACGTCGGTGTATTCGGCGAAGAACTGCGTCCCGAGCGTCAGCTCGAAGGTGCCGGGGACATATTTGATCTCGATGTTCATGTCGGGACATCCCGCGCGACGGAGCGTCCGCACCGCCCCTTCGAGCAGCGCCTCCGTAATGTCGCGGTTCCACTCCGCGACCACGATGCCGAACTTCATGTCGGCCGCCGAAGGGAGCGGAGCGTCGAACTGCGAGAGATTGTGGTGTCGGGTCGCCATGCGTCGGGTGGGGTTAATTGCGTACCGTACCCATCAGCTTCTCGGCCTCGCGGGCATCGAATGCGGCGGGATAGTCGTCGATGATCCGCTGGTAGAATGCTGCGGCCGCAGCGCCGTCGCCCTGGGCCTGGGCCGCCATGCCGGCCTTGCGCAGGTACATGGGAGCCGTCAGGCTGTTGTCCGAAGCATCGGCGGCACGGGTATAGAACTTCACGGCGGCGGCATAATCGCCCTGCTCGACGGCCACGTCTCCCCGCAGGCCGTAGTTCTGCGCGTTGACGATCTCTCCGGGCAGACCCTTCACGGGCGAATACATGGCCAGATAGCGGGCCGCCTCCTCCAGGTCGCCCAGCCGCAGGCAGCAGATGCCGGCATAGTGCTTCGCCAGGTTGCCCGCCGGAGTCGAACCGTACTGCTCGACCACGTCGAGGAAGCCCGCGCCGTTGGCATCGCCACGGAGCGCCAGCTCGAAGTCGGGCGTCTGCGCCTCGAAGCGCTGCTGCGCCTGGGCCATCATCTCGACAGCCTTCTCCGCACGGGGTGCCCGCACGAGCGAGCGGTAGCCGAAGGCGAGGGCCGCCACCACGATCAGCGCTGCCACGACATAGGTGATCATCCGGCTGTTGCGCTCGAAGAAGAGCTCCGTCCTGTTCATTGCCGCGCCGAGGCTCTCCTGCTCGGCGGCTCTCTGATTTGCCATAGTATGCGGGAATCTTTTGGTTTGTACTTTCGGTTTTAGTTCACAAAAGTACAAAATAAATTCTATTTCCGGCAACACGGCCGGTCAATTGTGAAATCCGCACGCTTTTTCGTACCTTTGGGCATGCTTTTGAAGAGACTGTCGTTCGTCCATTTCCGGAACATCGCACAGGAGGAACTCAGCTTCGGGCCGGGTATCAACTGTTTCGTCGGCGACAACGGCGCCGGCAAGACCAATGCGGTGGATGCCGTCTACTACCTCTCGATGTGCAAGTCGTCGCTCGCCCTCACCGACAGCCAGAACATCGGCCACGGCGGGGAGTTCTTCGTGCTCGACGCCCGCTACGCCACCGACGGAGGCCGCGAGGAGCGCATCAGCTGCACCTTCTCGCGCCGCGCCGGCAAGACGCTCCGCCGCAACGGCAAGGAGTACGAACGGCTCGCCGATCACGTGGGGCTCATCCCCGTGGTCATCGTCTCGCCCGCCGACGGGGCCCTCATCTCCGACGCCGCGGACGAACGGCGCCGCTTTCTCAACGCCCTCATCGCGCAGACCGACCGCGCCTACCTCGGCGCCGTGATGCGCTACAACGCCGTGCTGGCCGAACGCAACCGGCTGCTGAAGAGCATGCCCGACGAGACGATGCTCGGCATCTACGACCGTCAGCTCGCCGGGCTGGGCACCGCGATCCACGCCCGCCGGCAGAGCGCCGTCGAGGAGCTGCGCCCCCGCGTGGCACGCTACTACCGCACCCTCGCCTCGGACCGCGAGGAGGTGGAACTCGTCTACCGCTCGGAGCTCAACGACCGGCCGTTCGACGAGCTGCTTCTCGCGAGCCGCGCACGCGACCTGGCCAACCAGTTCACCACCGCGGGCATCCACCGCGACGACCTCGTGCTGCGCATCGGCGGCTACCCGCTGCGCAAGTACGGCTCGCAGGGGCAGCAGAAATCCTTCCTCATCGCCCTGAAACTGGCCCAGTACGACCTGCTCGCCGCCGCCAGCGGCGAACGGCCCCTGCTGCTGCTCGACGACCTCTTCGACAAGCTCGACGCCCGACGCGTCGAACAGCTGCTGCTCCTGGTCTCGGACGAGGCCTTCGGGCAGATCTTCATCACCGACTGCAACCCCACGCGGCTGCGCCGCATCCTCGACCGGGCGGGCCGCCCCTACGAGCTCTTCACCGTCACCGAGGGGCACATCGTCCCGGAGCGGAAGGGCGACGCGGCTGAGAGCGGCGACGGGGAGCGGAACGGCAACCCGCCGGAGGCCGCAGAGGAGGGCGGCGGCCGATGAGACGCACGCGGACGCTGAGCATGGGCGAGCTGCTCGACGAGTTTTTCAGCCGCCCCTATGTCGCGGCAAAGGTCGCCGAGGGGAAGCTGCCCGAGACGTGGCGCGCCGTCGCGGGGGAGACCGTGGCCGGCCAGACGTCCGAGCTGCGGCTCGAGCGCGGCATCCTTCACGTCCGCATCCGGTCGAGCGTCCTGCGCTCGGAACTCTTCTGCCGGCGCGAGGCCCTGCGCGAAGCCCTCAACCGCGAGGCGGGGCTGCCGCTGGTCCGCGCCGTCATCATCCGCTGAAGCCGCCCTGCGGGCCACGCCGCAGACCCACTTCGCGCATTCCGCGCACCGTTCACGTCCGCGCTCCGCACCCTCTCAGCACGCCGCAACGGATCCGAAAAAGGGGCGCGGAGGGGAAATCCCTCCGCGCCCCTGCGCTGCAGCGGAGACCGCTCCGGGCCGCCGCTCCATACATCATCCGCACTTCGAGTAGCCGCACGACATGCAGGTGAGACAGCCGTTCTGGTAAGCCATGTTCTCCTGGCCGCAGCTCGGGCACTTGCCCTTCGACTTCGTGCCGTTGCGGATGTACTGCTTCAGTGCACGGCAGACACCCGTCTTCCAGGTGTTGATGCTCTCACTGTTCAGGTGGAGCGACTCGATGAGCGAGACCGTCTTCTCGATCGGCATGCCGTGGCGCAGCACGCCCGAGATGAGCTTGGCGTAATTCCAGAACTCCTCGTCGAAGAGGCGCGAGATGCCGCCGATCGTGTTCGTATAGCCGTAACGGTCGACATACTGGAAGTCGTAACGCTTCGAGCCGTCCTCCTCGCGCACCTTGATGATGTAGCCCTTGTCGATCTTGCGCGGGATGTACATGGCGTCCTCCTCGATCTTGCCCGTGAAAATCTCGTAGGGACGGCCGTCCTGCAGACCCACGAAGGCTATCCAGTCCTCGTTGCCGTTCTTGAAGCGCACGATGTCGGCCGGAATCGACCGCGGACGCTTGAGCGGATGGCCCTCAGGCTCGCCCCCTTTCTTCTTCTCGATGAGCACGCCGCTGCGGCAGCCGTCCCGGTAGACGGTCACGCCCTTGCAGCCGCACTCCCAGGCGGTACGATAGACATCGGCCACGAGCTCCTCCGAGACGTTGTTCGGCAGGTTGACCGTCACCGATATCGAGTGGTCCACCCATTTCTGGATCGCCCCCTGCATCCGCACCTTGGCCACCCAGTCGATGTCGTTGGCCGTGGCGCCGTGGTAAGGCGACGCCTCGACCCACTCTTTGAGCTCCTCGTCCGGGATCGAATCGAGGCGCGAAGTGTCGTATCCGTTGACATCGAGCCACTTCACGAAATTGTGGTGGTAGACGTTGTACTCCTGGAACTTTTCGCCCGTCTCGTCCACGTAGTCCACATGCGTATCCTGGTCCGAGGGGTTGATCTTGCGGCGTCGCTTGTAGACGGGGCGGAAGACCGGTTCGATGCCCGAGGTGGTCTGCGACATGAGCGAGGTGGTTCCCGTCGGGGCGATGGTCAACATGGCGATATTGCGGCGGCCGTACTGCACCATCTCGTCGTAGAGCTCCGGATCGGCCTCCTTGATGCGGAGAATCATCGGATTGGCAGCCTCCTTGCGGGCGTCGTAGACGGGGAAGGCACCGCGCTCGCGCGCCATCCGCACCGAAGCGCGGTAGGCCGACAGGGCCAGCGTCTTCTGCACCTCGACGGCGAAGTCGATTGCCTCGGGCGTACCGTAGCGCAGCCCCAGCGCCGCGAGCATGTCGCCCTCGGCCGTAATGCCGAGACCCGTACGGCGCCCCTTGAGGGCCATGGCGCGTATCTTCTCCCAAAGGCTCAGCTCCACCCGGCGGATATCCTGGTCCTCGGGATCGTTGGCAATCTTGTGGATGATCTGCTCCACCTTCTCCAGTTCGAGATCGATGATGTCGTCCATCATGCGCATCGCCTTGTCCACATGGGCGCGGAACAGGTCGAAGTCGAAGCGTGCCTGCGGCGTGAAGGGATGCTCGACATAGCTCAGCAGGTTGACGGCCAGCAGACGGCACGAATCGTAGGGGCAGAGCGGAATCTCGCCGCAGGGGTTGGTCGAGACGGTCGTGAAGCCCTCGTCGGCGTAACAGTCGGGGATGCTCTCGCGCAGCACCGTATCCCAGAAGAGGACGCCCGGTTCGGCCGACTTCCAGGCATTGTGGATGATCTTGTTCCAGAGCCTGCGCGCGTCGATCTCCTGCCGGTACATCGGATGGTCCGAGACGATGGGGAACTGCTGTACGTAGGGCTTGCCGTCGATGGCCGCACGCATGAAATCGTCATCGATCTTAATCGAGACATTGGCTCCCGTCACCTTGCCCGTATCGACCTTCGCGTCGATGAAGCGCTCGGCGTCGGGATGTTTGATCGAGAGGGTGAGCATCAGCGCCCCGCGGCGACCGTCCTGCGCCACCTCCCGCGTGGAGTTGGAGTAGCGCTCCATGAAGGGAACGATGCCCGTCGAGGTGAGCGCCGAGTTGAGCACGGGGCTCCCCGTGGGGCGGATGTGCGAAAGGTCGTGGCCCACGCCGCCGCGCCGCTTCATGAGCTGCACCTGCTCCTCGTCGATGCGGAAGATGCCGCCGTATGAGTCGGCCGGATGCTTGTGGCCTATGACGAAGCAGTTGGAGAGCGACGCCACCTGGAAGTTGTTGCCGATACCGGTCATGGGGCCGCCCTGCGGAATGACGTAGCGGAAGTGGTCGAGCAGTTCGAAGGCCTCCTCGCGCGTCGATGCGCTCGATCTCGGCGGCGATGCGCTCGTGCATCTGCCGCGGCGACGACTCGTAGATGTTACCGAACGAGTCCTTCAGGGCATACTTGCTCACCCAGACGGTGGCGGCGAGTTCGTCCCCGTCGAAGTAGCGCTTCGACTCGGCGACGGCGTCGTTGTAGGCTACCTTGCGGGGCTGTTCAGGTTGGTTGTTCTTGGGCATGGCTCTATATTGCTTGCTTTTGATCTTCCGGTATCGCGGCGGAACCGCACGGCGGAGCGGATTCCGGTCTTGCAAAGTTGGGGCTTTTCCCCGGCTTCCGCCATGACATTCCGATAAATTTATTCACAAGTTATCCACAACAGACGAAAAGGCGCGCTCCAGACTACCGGAGCGCGACCGTTTCCTGCGCGGCGGCTCTACTTCACGGCCACGGCGTCGATCTCGACCAGCGCCCCCATGGGGAGCTTGGCCACCTCGTAGCACATGCGTGCCGGCATCTCGGAGGTGAAATACTCCGCGTAGACGGCATTCATGGCGCCGAAGTCGGCAATCGAGTCGAGCAGCACGACCGTCTTCACCACATTCGAGTAGTCGTAGCCCGCCTCCTTGAGGATATGGCCGAGGTTGTCGAGCGACTGGCGCGTCTGGGCCTCGATGCCTTCGGCCATCTTGCCGGTGGCACCGTCGATGGGAAGCTGTCCCGACACATAGAGTGCGCCGCCCGCTTCGACGGCCTGCGAATAGGGGCCGACGGCCTTCGGAGCCAGCGGCGATGCGATGATCTTCTTCATAGCGATTCTCTCTTTATTCCGATGTGTGGCAAAGATACGTTTTATTTCCGTATCTTTGCACGACGGGGCGCTTTTATTTTTGCCGTCCCGCAAACCGATACCGATATGAAGACAAAACGTATTCTGACCTTCGCGGCGGCCTGCGCCGCCGTTGCGGCCCTCGCGGTCTCGTGCTGCCACTGCCGCTCCTTCCAGACCCGGAACCGCCGGCCGCTGGTCGGCACCGAATGGCAGCTCGTGCAGCTCGGGGGCGAGAGCGTCCGCCCCGAGGAGGGGAGCTTCCGCTTCGTCCTGGACGCCGAAGGGCGCGTGACGGGCAAGGGTTCGTGCAACCGCCTCACGGGCACCTACACGCTCGGCGAGAAGAACGCCCTCGGCTTCGGCGCGATGGCCTCCACGCGAATGGCCTGTCCCGACATGGCCCGCGAGACGGCCTACATGCAGATGTTCGAATCGGTGGTCCGCTACGACATGGACGGCGCGATGCTGCTGCTGCTCGACGCCGGCGACAGCCTGCTGGCCGTCTTCCAGGCGCTGCCGGCCGACGGAGCGGAGTAGTCCGGACGACGGCGGAAAAGAGGGGCCCGCACATCTCGGTGTGCGGGCCCCTCTCCTTGCGGGAGTCCGGCGGCTACTCCTCTTCGGGCTCCTTCATGTTGTGGTAGACGTTCGTCACGTCGTCGTCCTCCTCGAGCCGCTCCACGAGCCGCTCTACCGACTCGCGCCCCTCGGCGTCGAGCTCCTTCGTATCGGCGGGCAGGTAGACCGACTCGCCCGAGACGATCTCGGCACCGTGCTCGTCGAGCCACTTCTGTATGGCGCCGAACGACTCGTAGGGGGCGTAGACCGTCACGCCGTCCTCCTCGGGATAGAACTCCTCCACGCCGCAGTCGATCATCTCCAGCTCCAGCTCCTCGAGGTCGGCCCCCGCCGGCGCATGGAACTTGAAGATGCACTTGTGCTCGAACATGAAGGCCACGCTGCCGCTGTTGCCGAGCGCGCCGCCGCACTTGTTGAAGTGCATGCGTACGTTGGCCACCGTACGGTTCGTGTTGTCGGTCGCCGTCTCCACCAGAAAGGCGATGCCGTGCGGGCCGTACCCTTCGTAGATCACCTGCTTGTAGTCGGCGGCGTCCTTCTCGGTGGCACGCTTGATGGCTCGCTCGATGTTCTCCTTGGGCATGTTCTCCGCCTTGGCGTTCTGGATGAGGATGCGCAGGCGCGTGTTGCCCGACGGATCGGGTCCTCCGGCCTTCACGGCGATCTCGATCTCCTTGCCGAGTTTGGTGAAGGTACGGGCCATGTGACCCCAGCGCTTCAGCTTGCGGGCCTTGCGGTATTCGAATGCTCTTCCCATAGCGGTTATCCTTTTCGTTTTTGATTTTCGTTCGAGCCGCAAATTTAGACAAAATCCGCGGAATAACCTCGCGAAAAACGCAGATTCGCCTCTTCGCCTCCACCTTTTTCTCCCGTCGGGAGCCTTTCGCGGCGTGCATCCGCCGCCGAGGCACCGCACGGCGGTGTCCGCCTATTCGACCACCACGGGCGGCGGCAGGGGCGGCAGCGGCGGCAGAGTGGGTTCTGCATGCTCGTTGCGGCCGGACGG
>CASELE010000012.1 GCA_949288735.1 uncultured Alistipes sp. | reverse complement strand
CGGACAGGATATCCTGTCCGCCGCCCGCTGTGTCGTATGGATGTTGGCGTCCGTTCGATCGTACGACCCGCTTCAGAGTCGCTTGAGCGCCATGCGTACCAGCTCCTCGACCGGTGCGGCAGGCTGCTCCATCACGACGGCGGCCAGCGCCTTGTCGGCCGCCGTCTTCGGGAAGCCGAGCATCGTGAGCGCGGCCATCGCTTCGTCGTAGGCTTCGCCGCCGGCCGTCAGCGGTCTGGCCGCACTCTCGCCGGCGGCAGCGAGTACCGCCTTGCCGCTCAGCTCGACGATGATCTTCTGAGCCGTCTTTAGGCCCAGCCCGCGGACGTTCTTGAGCAGGACGGCGTTCTCCGAGGCGATGATCGACTGCAGCTCGCGCGGCGAGTAGGTCGAGAGAATCGTGCGGGCCGTATTGCCTCCTACGCCCGAGACGCCGACGAGCAGTCGGAAGAGCTCGCGCTCGTCGCGCGTGGCGAAGCCGTAGAGTATCTGGGCGTCTTCACGTACGATGAAGTGGACGAAGAGCTTCGCCTCGGCGGCGTGTTCGACGGCCGAGAAGGTCGTCAGCGAGATATGGAGCAGATAACCTACGCCGCCCGCGTCGATGACGGCATAGGCGGGCGTGAGTTCGGCCACGCGGCCGCTGATGTATTCGTACATAAGAGAGAAGGATTCGTGTCGTAACAGGCAAAAATAAGGAAATTTTCCTATCTTTGCGAGGATTTTGCAAATTAATTCAAAGACACGGAATATGATGAAGAAGACTCTTTTCGCGCTGTTCTCGGCGGCGGCTCTTGCGGCCTGCGCGGGCGACGGCGCAACGACGCGGCCGGCGGCCGGAACGGCCGCCGCAGACGCAACGGCGCAGGCGGCACCCTCCGGCGATCTCGCCTATGTGCAGGTCGAGGCTGTCGTATCGCAGTGCGACCTCTTCCAGAAGGAGGGCGTGGCTCTGCAGGAGAAGACGCAGAAGACCCAGCAGTCGTGGGCCCAGAAGGAGCGGAGCCTGCAGGGCGAGATGGCCCGTCTGCAGGAGAAGTATCAGAAGGGGCTGATCACCACCTTCGATGCGCAGACCGAACAGCAGAAGATCGAGCAAAAGATTCAGAACTACCAGGAGGCCGCACAGAAGGAGGCCCAGACGC
This sequence comes from uncultured Alistipes sp., assembly GCA_949288735.1. Lineage (GTDB taxonomy): Bacteria > Bacteroidota > Bacteroidia > Bacteroidales > Rikenellaceae > Alistipes. Next base: position 40,781 of record CASELE010000012.1, on the reverse strand, counting down.
TCGACGAGGAGAATTTCGTCTTCACCAACCGCGTGCAGGATCTGGTGCGCCGCGCCGTGCGCGAGATCAACGGCGAGGGCCGCTACCGCATGATTGTCGATGCCAAGGCACTGCTCGATGCCGACACGACGCTCGACATCACTCCCGAGATCCTGGCCAAGGTGAACGAACTCTACGCCGCCGAACAGAAGGAGAAGTGACGGTAACCCCGTTGCCGGCTCCTTCAGGGGAGCCGGACCCGCAGGCGGCCGCCGCCCGACACACGGATCGGAGCGGCGGCCGCCCGTCGGATTACCGACCCGGATGTTCCGCACCGCTCCGGTCCGCCGCCGCAACGGAGCAATGGTGAAGGAAAGCGCGGTGCGTCGCGAATTTTTTACTAATTTTGCGGGCGAACCAATTTTGCACGCAAATAAACCGACGGAATCATGGGATTCGTGCCTTTCTCGTTCATCGACCTCGTGGACATCATCCTCGTGGCGGCGATCCTTTACTGGATCTACCGTGCCACGAAGGGAACCAACGCACCCTATATCATTACGGGCATCATCGTCATCTACCTGGTGTGGGTGGTGGTCAAGACGCTCAACATGGAGCTGCTCTCCTCGATTCTCGGGCAGTTCATCAGCGTGGGTGTCATCGCGCTGATCATCGTCTTCCAGCCCGAGCTGCGCCGTTTCTTGCAGATGATCGGCATGCGGCAGAAGCAGTTCAACTTCATATCGCGCATATTCAGTTCCGGCGAGGATCCGACCGAGACCAACCTGGCCCCCATCGTGACGGCATGCCGCGAGATGGCGGCGACGAAGACCGGCGCGCTGATCGTGATCGGCCAGCAGAGCGACCTGAAGCTCATCACCGAAGGCGGCATCGCGCTCGACGCCCGTATCTCGACGCCGCTGATCGAGAACATCTTTTTCAAGAATGCGCCGCTGCACGACGGTGCCGCGGTCATCGAGGGCGACCGCATCGTGGCGGCCAAGTGCATCCTGCCCGTCACGCAGAGCGACGTGCCCAAATCATACGGTACGCGTCACCGGGCGGCGCTTGGCATGAGCGAGATCTCCGATGCGATCATCCTCGTCGTCTCGGAGGAGACGGGCGGCATCTCCATCGCCCATGGCGGGCAGATCCGCCGCGACATCGAGCCTGCGCGGCTGATGCAGACGCTGCAGCGTTATCTGAACGTGAACGGACACAGAAAGCGGGGGAGCGCCCGGCGTCGCGAGGTGGCCGAATAAGTTAGTCAGCACGGCGATGCGGCGCGCGTCCGCCCCTTCCGTATTCCGAAAATTCCGCATGCATTTGTTGCGTTCCGCACAGATTCCGTCATCCATGAAGCGATTGCTCTCCATCCTGCTGCTCCTGATGCCCGTGACCGGGTTCTGGTGCGCCTGCACGTCGGAGGAGGTCGATACGCGGTCCGACCAGGCGTCGCAGCTGCGGCGCTATCTCGGCTCGACCCACAAACCGACCCTTCTCTCGGAGGAGGCGGCCCGTACCTCGCTCGACATCGATCCTCCGTTCTACACGGCGACGGGCGATTCGGTCTACCGTTACATCCGCAACTACTACACCGACGGGCGCGACGGCCGCGCACAGGTGGAGTGGGGTGACGCCGTGCGTCTTACATTCCGGATGTATCTGTTCACCTTCGAGAATATCGTCGATACGGGCCGCGAACTCACGATGCCTTACTATTCGAACGACGCGAGCCTCGAGGAGGCCTACTACGCCGCGGGGCTCAGCCCCGGCGGCTGGAACTTCGAGCCGCTCGAAACGGTCGTGGGTGCCGGAGAGATAATAAACGGGCTCGAACGGGCGTTGGTAGGATGCCGGGAGCGCGATACGGTGGAGGTCTACATGACCTACAACATGGCATACGGCGACGATCCGCTGGGGGTGATTCCCGGCGAGAGCCCCATTGCGGTCTTTTTCACGGTGGACGGGGTAACGAAGAGGTAACGGCACAAACACAGAGATGAAGAACAGGATATTGTGCGGCGCATGGTTCGTAGCGGTCGTGGTGTCGCTGACGGCCTGCATGAAGGAGGGGGAGATTTCGGTCTCCGAACGCGAGAGGCAGGCGCTCGACGCGTGGATACGGCTCAACCGTCCCGAGCTGGCCGGGAACTTCCAGCAGGAGGGGGGCTACTACGTGGACATCGAGGAGCCGGGTGACGATGCGGCCGAGCCGGTGAGCGATACGGCGCAGTGGGTGCGTTTCACCTTTACGGGGCGCAATCTCGGCGGAGACATCGTCCTCACGCGCGACGAGACGCAGGCCCGGCAGGTGGGATCTTTCAGTTCCTATACCCATTACGTCCCCTACTACCGCTACTATTCGGGCGAGACCTTCAACACGCAGCTCATGGAGGGCACCTACCTGGCGCTGCGCAATCCGCTCACCCTGGGCGAAGCCTATGCCGCCGAGCGCGGCTATCCGCGCGAGATGCGCGTGCGCTTCGGGACCCGTCTGACGCTCTACATGCCCTCGTCGGTCGTGGGGTCGGGCGCCTCTGGAAGCGGTGGATATGAGGGGCAGTCGGGCTACGAGCTCCGCTCGGACATGCCCTTCGTGGTGACCATGGAGATTACCGATACGGTGCGCAACCCGCTGCAGCGCGAGGGGAGCGACGTCGATGCCTTTGCCGAACTCAACGGCGGTCTGCGGCCCGTGGCCGGAGCGGAGGGCATTTCCGCCCGCAGCGACGGCTGCCGCTGGAGCAATGCCGTGGACAGCATTCCGCAGGTCTATCTCGACCGGAACTACGCCCCGACCGACGTGTTCGACTTTCCGGAGCCCTATCGCTCGATCTATGCCCCCTACAGCGACCGGGCGCAGCTCGAGCAGAACATCCGCGATACGCTTCTGAACCGCTTCGGCGCGTACGAGGGTGTGGAGATGGCCGGCGATACGATTACGCTCGACGGCCGCGTGCGTGTCTGGTACATAGGCCGTTTCCTCGACGGCTTCATCTTTGATACGAACATTCCCGGCGTGCGTCGTCTGGTCTACGGCGAGAGCGATCCCGAAGGCGAAGCATACGAATATACCCCCTCGTCGGGCGACGTGATACAGGCGTGGCTCTATTCGGTGCCGACGCTCCGCTACGGCCAGTGGGCCGCGCTGCTCACCACCTCGACCTGCGCCTACGGCTCGACCGGGCGCGGCGGCCAGACGAATACGACCACCACGGGCGGCTCGACAGCCAACGACTACTACAACTGGCTGAGCTACTACAACTACATGAACAACTACTACGGCTACGGAGGCTATTACGGCGGGTATTACAACAACTATTACGGCAACTACCTCTACGGCATGTACAGCGACTATTACAACAGTGCGAATTACGGATCGTCGGAGACGACGACCACCACAACCATCGATACGGAGATTCCGCCCTTCACGCCGTTGCTCTTCCAACTCTACATCGAACCCGAGGAGGAGTGACCCTCCGTACGGCGCGGTCGCGACGCGCGTGTCCAGGGAGCGTCCGGCGGGCCGGACGGGGATGAATTTTTTGCGAAGGAAATTTTGCTTTTTCGTGAAATTGTCGTAATTTAGTAGTGCAGAATTCAACTTATACAACTTAAAACTCTTAGCTATGATTATCACCTTTAACGAGCTGCGCCGCATCAAGGACAAGCTGCCCAGCGGCAGCATGCAGCGCATAGCGGATGAACTGGGTATCGACGTGGATACGGTCCGTAACTATTTCGGCGGTCAGCACGACTGCAAGGAGGGTGCAGGCGTACACTTCGAGCAGGGGCCCGACGGCGGCGTGGTAACGCTCGACGATACGGCGATTCTCGATGCGGCGATGCGCATCCTGAACAATAAATAGCGAGGCTTGCCGGCATGGCCGGTCTGGCGGGTCCGACAATCGTCGGACCCGCTTTTTTCTCATCCACTCCTCTCCTTTCGGCATGTCCGTGGCATCGGAGTCCCGACGTGTCTTTTTGTCAGAAATAGGGAGCGGGCGTCGGTGTCCCGATAGCGGGTGCTGTCAAAATGACAGACGATTGGCGCAGTCGGTCGTTTGGTATGGCGTTTGTTCCGAAAGGAGGCGTCGGGCGGCCGGGAGCCGGCCGGCACGAACGGAACAAGAACAATTAAACAACGATAGAGTTATGGCAAAGATTATTGGTATCGACTTAGGAACGACGAACTCGTGCGTGGCCGTGATGGAGGGCTCGGAGCCCGTGGTGATTCCCAACTCCGAAGGACACCGCACCACGCCGTCGATCGTGGCATTCACCGAGAACGGCGAGCGCAAGGTGGGCGATCCCGCCAAGCGTCAGGCCATCACCAACCCGAAGCGTACGATATTCTCGATCAAGCGATTCATGGGCGAGACCTACGACAAGGTGTCGGCGGAGATAGCCCGTGCTCCCTACCGGATCGTACAGGGCGCGAACAACACGCCGCGCGTGGACATCGACGGACGTCAGTATACGCCGCAGGAGATTTCGGCCATTATTCTGCAGAAGATGAAGAAGACGGCCGAGGACTATCTCGGCCAAGAGGTCTCGGAGGCCGTGATTACGGTGCCGGCCTACTTCTCCGACTCGCAGCGTCAGGCTACGAAGGAGGCGGGCGAGATCGCCGGTCTGAAGGTGCGCCGTATCATCAACGAGCCTACGGCCGCCGCACTGGCCTACGGCCTGGACAAGAAGCAGAACGACATGAAGATCGCCGTCTATGACCTGGGCGGCGGTACGTTCGATATTTCGATTCTGGAGCTGGGCGACGGCGTCTTCGAGGTGAAGTCGACCAACGGCGACACGCATCTGGGCGGCGATGACTTCGACCACGTGCTCATCGACTACATGGCCGAGGCCTTCAAGGCCGAGCACGGCATCGACCTGCGCGAGGATCCCATGGCGCTCCAGCGTCTGAAGGAGGCTGCCGAGAAGGCCAAGATCGAACTTTCGTCGTCGACCACGACCGAGATCAACCTGCCCTACATCATGCCCGTGAACGGCATCCCGCAGCACCTGGTGATGAGCCTCACGCGTGCGAAGTTCGAGCAGCTGTGCGATCATCTGATCCGCAAGACGATCGAGCCCTGCCGTCAGGCCCTGCGCGACGCGGGTCTGGAGGCGAACCAGATCGACGAGGTGATTCTCGTGGGCGGCTCGACCCGTATTCCGGCCATTCAGAAGATCGTCGAGGAGTTCTTCGGCAAGACGCCGAACAAGTCGGTGAACCCCGACGAGGTGGTTGCCGTGGGCGCCGCCATTCAGGGCGGTGTGCTGACGGGCGAGGTGAAGGACGTGCTGCTGCTCGACGTGACGCCCCTTTCGCTCGGTATCGAGACGCTGGGCGGTGTGATGACCAAGCTCATCGATGCCAATACGACCATCCCGACCCGCAAATCGGAGGTCTTCTCGACGGCGGCGGACAACCAGCCTTCGGTGGAGATCAACGTCTGCCAGGGCGAACGCCCGCTGGCCCGCGACAACAAGTCGATCGGCCGCTTCCATCTGGACGGCATCCCGGCTGCACCGCGCGGCGTGCCGCAGATCGAGGTGACGTTCGATATCGACGCCAACGGTATCCTGAACGTATCGGCCAAGGACAAGGGTACGGGCAAGGAGCAGAAGATCCGTATCGAGGCGTCGTCGGGTCTGACCGAGCAGGAGATCCAGCGCATGCGCGACGAGGCGAAGGCCAACGAGGAGCAGGACCGCAAGGAGAAGGAGCGCATCGACAAGATCAATGCCGCCGATTCGAACATTTTCGCAACGGAGAAGCAGCTCAAGGAGTACGGCGACAAGATTCCGGCCGACAAGCGGTCGGCGATCGAGGGGGCGCTGGCCAAGCTGAAGGAGGCGCACAAGAACGCCGACGTGACGGCCATCGACGCGGCGCTCACCGAACTGAATACCGCATGGCAGGCCGCATCGCAGGAGATCTATGCCGCGCAGCAGGCCCAGCAGCAGGGTGCGGCCGGCGGAGCCCAGCAGGGTGCCGGCCAGCAGTCGCAGGGTGCCGGCCAGCAGGGCGCGGGCAGCCAGCCCGAGGATGTCGAGTTCGAGGAGGTGAAGTAGTCCGCCCGGACGGAATCCGCACGGAAGGCGGGACGGCGAAGGCCGTCCCGCCTCTTTTTTTGCGCCTCATCCGGCCGGGGCGGACACGGGGCCGCATGGCTCCTGCGGCCACCCTGCCTGTCCCGTGCGGTGACGGCATTCGGGACAGGTCGGGGCCGATTCGCGTGTCCGGATGGATTTTGGCGGCCTGCTTATGCAAATTGCGAATATTTTTCTATCTTTGCGTGCTATTGCGTACGCATGTTGCATACGGCGACGAAACGAAGAACGACAACAAGATAACATAACAACTCAATTCACATGCAAAGCAAAGGCGCAATCAAACTACTCGCCATCCTGCTGGCGATCGCCTGCCTCTACCAGCTCTCCTTCACCTTCAAGACAAGGAGCGTGGAGAAGGCGGCGGCACGGTACGCCGCGCAGTTCGAGCCCGAACTGCAGGCCGAGGCCGAGCAGCACTATCTCGACTCGGTGCAGAACATTACGGTCTACGATCTGGGTCTGTTCGACTTCACTTACAAGGAGTGCAAGGAGAAGGAGCTCAACCTGGGTCTCGACCTCAAGGGCGGTATGAACGTGATGCTCGAGGTGCAGGTCGAGGATGTCGTGAAGGCTCTCGCCGGCGACAGCCAGAGCGACCCGGCCTTCCAGGCCGCCATCGCCGAGGCCAACGAAGCCCAGAAACTGGGTACCTCGAAGGATTACATCGACGACTTCGTGGCGGCCTATCGCCGTCATTCGGACGGAGCCTCGCTCGCGGCGCTCTTCGTGGGCCCCGACCGCAGCGAGATCACGCTCGACAGTTCCGATGCCGACGTGGCCCGTATGCTGAAGAGCGAGACCGAAGCCGCCATCGCCGCATCGTTCAACGTGCTGCGCAGCCGTATCGACCACTTCGGCGTAACACAGCCCAACATCATGCGTCTGCCCAACTCGCACCGCATTCTCGTCGAACTGCCGGGCGTGAAGGAGCCGCAGCGTGTGCGCGACCTGCTTCAGGGTACCGCTTCGCTCGAGTTCTGGCTCACCTACGATGCGGGCGAGATGCTGCCCATTCTGGCGCGCGCCGACCAGCTGATCCGCGACGAGCATCTGGCCGATTCGCTCGTCGTGGCACAGGAGCCCGCCGAGCAGAGCGCCCGGACCGAAGCCGCTACGGGCCTGATCGCTGAGGTGGGCGGACAGACTGCCGGGGCACAGACGGCCGAAGCGGGCGTTTCGCGCTATACGCGCGAGCAGAACCCGCTCTTCTCCGTGCTCGATCCCGATTTCGCGGGCGGTGCCGTCGTGGGTGCCGCATACCGTGCCGACATGGCTACGGTGAATGCCTATCTCTCCTCGCCCGAGGTGCAGGAGCTGCTTCCCTCCGACCTGCTTTTCAAGTGGGGCGTGAAGGGCGATGACCACATCGACGGACGCTACCTTCTCTACGCCATCCGCGTGACCACGCCCGACGGCAGCGCGCCGCTCGACGGCAGCGTCGTGGTGGATGCCGTGGAGACCTATGCCCAGCGGGGTGCCGAGGCCGAGGTATCGATGACCATGAATGCCGAGGGTACGCGCGAGTGGGCCCGCATGACGGGCGAGAACATAGGCAAGTGCATCGCCATCGTTCTCGACGGCTACGTCTATTCGGCTCCGCGCGTCAATACGGCCATCGACAAGGGTACCTCCTCCATCACGGGCGGTTTCACCATTCAGGAGGCGCAGGACCTGGCCAATGTCCTCAAGTCGGGCAAGGTGCCCGCCCCGGCCCGCATCATCCAGGATACGGTGGTGGGCCCGTCGCTCGGACAGGAGTCGATCAACGCGGGTATGATGTCGTTCGTCTTCGCCTTCGTCCTCGTGCTTCTCTATATGGGTCTCTTCTATAAGACGGCGGGCTGGATGGCCGACGTGGCGCTGCTCTGCAACGTCTTCCTGCTGATGGGTATCCTCGTCTCGTTCGGTGCCGTGCTGACGCTGCCCGGTATCGCCGGTATCGTCCTGACCATGGGTATGGCCGTCGATGCGAACGTCATCATCTACGAACGCGTGAAGGAGGAGCTGCGTGGTGGCGAAAGCCTCATGCCCGCCATCAAGAAGGGCTTCTCGAAGGCCTATTCGGCCATCATCGACGGCAACCTGACGACGATCATCACCGGTATCGTGCTCTTCGTCTTCGGCAACGGTCCCGTACAGGGCTTCGCCACGACGCTCATCATCGGTATCGTCACCTCGTTCTGCTGCGCCATCTTCGTCACGCGTCTGCTCATCGAGTGGATCGTGGGCAAGTGGGGCCATATCTCCTTCTCGCACCGCTGGTCGGAGAACTTCATGTCGAACACCCACTTCGATTTCATCGCCAAGCGCCGCATCTCCTACTGGGTCGTTCTGGCACTGATCGCAGTTTCGTGCGTCTCGTTCTTCACGCGCGGTCTGAATCTGGGCGCCGAGTTCACGGGCGGCCGTGCCTACGTGGTGCGTTTCGACCAGCCCGTCTCGGCCGAGGAGGTGCGCCATAATCTGGGCGATGTCTTCGGTCGTCTGGCCGATGCCGATGCCGCATCCATCAGCTTCGAGGTGAAGCAGTACGGCAACGAAAACCAGATGCGTATCGTGACGCAGTACAAGTACGACGATACGTCGGACGAGGCGACGGCCGAAGTGGAGCGTATCCTCTACGACGCGCTCGCGCCGCTCTATTCCTACGACATCTCGTTCGATGCATTCCGCAGCACGCAGACCGATATCAACGGTATCCTGACGGCCGACAAGATCGGCCCCTCGATTGCCAGCGACATGACGTGGAACGCCATCTGGTCCGTGCTCTTCTCGCTGGTGGCCATCGGTCTCTACATCGCCTTCCGCTTCAAGCGGTGGCAGTGGGCTACGGGCGCTACGCTGGCGCTCGCCTTCAACGCCCTCTTCGTGGTCGGCATCTTCTCGCTCCTCTACGGCGTGCTGCCCTTCAACCTCGAGGTGAACCAGGCCTTCATCGCCGCCATCCTGACGATTATCGGTTACTCGATCAACGATACGGTGGTCATCTTCGACCGTATCCGCGAATACATCGGGCTCTATCCGAAGCGTGACCTGCGCGAGACGATGAACAACGCCATCAACTCGACCCTTTCTCGAACGATCAACACCTCGGGTACGACGCTCGTGACGCTCGTGGCGATGTTCTTCTTCGGCGGCGAGACGATCCGCGGTTTCGTCTTCGCCCTGCTGATCGGTATCGCGGTAGGTACGCTTTCGACCGTCTTCGTCGCTTCGCCCATTGCCTACGACCTCATCGAGCGCGGCGGCCGGAAGGGCCGCAAGGCGAAAGCCGCCGCTGCGGAGGTACGCGCCCAGGCCTGACACGCACCGCTCCGAAACCCCTCTCCGGGGGGCTTCGGAGCGTGATATACCCGATAAAAGGACTCTGCAGTTTTTGTAGCAGTCCTTTTTATTTTTTACCTTTGTGGGCAGAGAATCTAAAGGCAAGGGCTCGATGGAAAACTTCCTGCGTCGCTGGCGGAGCTATGTCTCGCCGGTCTTTCTGGTGATGCTCGTGGCATCGTTCATATTGTGGTATATCGCCAAGCTGGGCTATACCTATACGGCGGAGCAGGAGATTCGCGTGAATGTCGACGGCGAGAGTTTCCGCGTGTCGTGCGTCTTCGAGGGATTGGGCACCAATCTGTTCGGCTACAAGGTCTATGCGAAGAAGACGCTCCGCATACCGCTGTCCGAACTGCGGTACGAACTGCTCGGTAGTGGCGACGGAGAGGAACGCATAGCCATCGATCCGCAATCGTTGCAACATGCCATTTCTGTGAGAATCAGCGATGTAAAGGTGGTGTCTGTCGGTGCCGTCCCCGAAATCGAATTGCCCGGAGAGCCTCGGGACAAAACACGATAGCCATGTGGAAGGTCGGAATTACGGGCGGTATCGGCAGCGGCAAGAGCACCGTATGCCGCCTTTTTGCCGCACGGGGCATCGCGGTATACGATTCGGACCATGAAGCCAGACGGCTCATGGAGGGGGCGCTGCGTCCCGCCATCGAGGCCCGCTTCGGAGAGGCGATCTATGCCGACGGGCGGCTCGACCGCCGGCGTCTGGCCGCCGAGGTCTTCAGTTCGCCGCAGGCGCTCGCCGATCTGGACGGGCTTGTCCATCCTGCCGTGCGGCTCGATTTCGAGACGTGGGCCGAACGGCAGCAGGGGCCCTATGTCGTGCTCGAGAGTGCACTGCTCTTCGAGTCGGGGTGTGCCGCTTCGGTCGACCGTACGCTGGCCGTTCTGGCGCCCGAGACGCTGCGCGTGCAGCGGGTCCGACGGCGTGACGGCGCAACCGAAGAGGAGGTGCGCCGCCGCATGGCGGCACAGCTGACCGACGATGAACTGGCCGCCCGCTCGGACTATACGATGGTCAATATCAACGAGGAGGAGCTGGAGCCCGCCGTGGACCGGCTCGACCGGATATTTCGCAGGGATGCGTCGGGTCGTAGACTTTGAGCCGCACCGGCGGCAGGTCGTGGCGATTCTGAACGTCACGCCCGATTCATTCTACGCCGCAAGCCGCAACGGGACCTCGTCCGGTATCGAGGAGCGCATTCGCGAGGCGGTGGCGGCGGGTGCGGCAGTTATCGACGTGGGAGGATACTCGTCACGTCCGGGTGCCGCGGAGGTGTCGCCCGAGGAGGAGTGGCTCCGTGTGGAGCGCGGCGTGGCGGCCGTGCGGCGCATCGCTCCCGGGATGACCGTCTCGGTCGACACGTTCCGTGCGTCGGTGGCGTGTCGGGCGATCGAGACTTTCGGGCCGCTCGTCGTGAACGATATCTCGGCCGGTACGCTCGATGCTGAAATGTTCCCGGTCGTGGCCCGTTACGGAGTCCCGTACATCGCCATGCACATGAAGGGCGATCCGCGGACCATGCAGTCGATGACGCACTACGCCGGAACGGTTGTCGGAGAGGTATGCGACTGGTTCCGCCGGCGCATCGATGCCATGCATGCGGCAGGTATCGCCGACGGCCAGATCGTGCTCGATCCGGGGTTCGGCTTCGCCAAGACGCTCGAACAGAACTACGCGCTGCTTGCCGGCCTGCATCGCCTGTGCGCGACGGGCTATCCGGTATTGGTCGGTGTGTCGCGTAAATCAATGATATACAAATTGCTCGGTACGACGCCCGAGGAGGCGCTCGCCGGAACGATCGCTCTCGGCTGGGAGTGTCTGCGCCAAGGGGCGACCCTCCTGCGCGTGCACGACGTGCGCGAGGCGGTCGATACGATACGAATATTCGAAACCTATGCAGCCAACGGAGAATAACAACGGACGGCAGGAGCCGTCGCAGGGAGCCGCCGCTTCCGCCGAAAAGGAGCCGTCGCAGGGAGCCGCCGCCTCTGCCGGGAAGGAGACCTCGCAGGAGTCAGCTTCTGCCGAAAGAGAGGCGCCGCGGCGTCGGTCGCGCAGAGGCAGACGGGGGTCAGGCGTCAGGACCGTGGATACTGCCTCCGCGCAGGAGCAGTCCGTCCCGCCATCCCCGGAACAGGGACCGAATGCGGTATCCCGGCCTCAGCCGCAGACATCCGCTGCGGACGGAAGAGACGCCCGGGAGGGGGGTCTCGCCTCCGGCGACCCGAAGGCCGCCGCGGAGCCGCGCCGCACCCGGCAGCAGTCACGGCGGACGCAGCAGCAGGAGAAGCCGCACGAGGAGCCGCGCCGGCCGGTCGAACCCATGCCGTCGGCCCTGCGTCCGCAGAACTCCGCCACCCGGGGCGGCGGACGCCGTACGGAGGGGGCGGACGATCGTCCGGGCGGCAAGGAGCGGCGTCGGAGCAGCTCGGGCGGTCCGTCATCGCCGACACTCCGCACGGCCGGACGCAAGGGCTCCGGCGATGCCGCCGTGCGGCATGAGGCGTTCGGTCGTTCGGCCCGCGCATTCGCCCTGCAGTTCGCCGTGGTCTTCCTCGGCGTGCTGGTCACCTTTGTCGGTTCGGGAATCATCGAGCGATGGCGTCAGGCCCGTGCCGTGCGGACTACGATGCAGCTCGTGGCCGGCGAACTGGAGTACAACCTCGACCGCATGCGGTCCGTGTGCGACAAACTGCGCTTCGACCGCCGGGGCATGCTGATGTTCGAACGCTGCGGGATGGACCCCGACCGCATCCCCGAAGATTCGCTCGTGCACTATGCGGCGCTCGCCGGCGGTGTGCGTACCTTCTCGCTGCAGGACGATGCCCTGGAGGTGCTCAAGACCTCGGGCCTGGCTTCATCGGTGGAGGACAAACGGCTGCTGATGGAGCTGTTGGGCTGCTATCGCGAGATGGAGGACTTCCGCGACAATGTGGCAGCCTACAACCGCCGGAAAATCGAGGCTATCGATCACCTCTTCGCCGGCTCGGATCTCTCGGCGGCCGCCGCATCCGCGCCGCGCGACGCCTGGCGGACGATGCTGGCCGATCCGATGTTCGCCAACTTCATCGCCTCCTCCTCGACCTTCTTCGGCGGCGGCGACGAGACTTACTTCGACCGCCTGCTCGGGCGTGTGGAGACGACGCTGCGGACGGTCGGCGCACAATACGGAGCGGAGGGATGCCGATGATCCGTTGCCGGGAGATACGCAAGCGGTTCGGCTCGCTGGAGGTGCTGCGGGGCATATCGCTCGATGTGGCCGCTGGCGAGGTGGTCTCGATTGTCGGGGCCAGCGGGGCGGGCAAGACCACGCTGCTGCAGATCATGGGCACGCTTCTCGCGCCCGACGGAGGAAGCGTCGAGATCGACGGCACCGACGTGGGACGCTTGGGCGACCGTGCGTTGTCGCGTTTCCGCAACGAACGCATCGGGTTCGTCTTCCAGTTCCACCATCTGCTGCCCGAGTTCACGGCCCTCGAGAACGTGATGCTGCCGGCGCTCATCGGACGCCGCGACCGCGCGGCGAGCGAACGCCGGGCCCTCGAGTTGCTTGGGATGATGGGACTCGCCGACCGAAGCGGTCACAGGCCCGCCGCCCTTTCGGGGGGCGAGCAGCAGCGGGTGGCCATCGCGCGGGCGCTCGTCAACGAGCCGGCCGTGCTGCTGGCCGACGAGCCGTCGGGCAACCTCGATTCGCACAACCGCGAGGAGATTCATCGCCTCTTCTTCGAGCTGCGCGACCGGTTGGGGCAGACAATCGTCCTCGTGACGCACGACGAGGGGCTGGCCTCCATGACCGACCGGCGCATCACTCTGTGCGACGGTGCGATCGTATGAGCGGTGAGCCGATAAGGGTCCCGGCATCGGCGACCGACGACGGGGCGCTGCGCGAACTGCTCGAGCGTCTCTGGGACCGTTACGACCGTCCCGAATTCATCGCCGACGATCCCGTCTGCGTACCGCACCGCTACACCGACCGCCACGACCGTGAGATTGCGGGCTTTCTGGCCGCAACGGTGGCATGGGGCAACCGGCGGAGCATCGTGCGCGACGCCTGCCGCATGATGCGGTGCATGGACGATGCTCCGGCCGACTTCGTGCGTCATGCCTCGGACCGCGAGCTGGCGCAGCTCACCGGAGCCATGCACCGCACCTTCCGCGGCGATGACCTGCGCGACTTCGTGCTAGCCGTCCGCCGTATCGAGGAGCGGTTCGGCGGTATCGGTGCCCTCTTCGAGCGGGAGTATCTCCGGACTGGCTCGCTTGCCGCCGTCTTCGCGTCGTTCCGGCGCACCTTCTTCGAGACGGAACATGCGTCCCGATGCGAGAAGCACCTCTCGTCGGTCGAGCGGGGCGCCGCATGCAAACGGCTCTGCATGTACCTGCGCTGGATGGTGCGGCGCGATGCGCGCGGTGTCGATTTCGGTCTCTGGCAGGCGATACCCCCTTCGGCCCTCCGTCTGCCGCTCGACGTCCACGCCGGTACGACGGCGCGGCTGCTCGGCCTGCTCGGCCGGCGCCAGAACGACTGGCGCGCCGTGGAGGAGGTGACCGCCGCGTTGCGCCGGTTCGATCCTGCCGATCCGGTGCGCTTCGACTATGCGCTCTTCGGCGCGGGCATGGAGGGCCGGCTGCGGGGCTGCGGAGCGTAGGGTGGGGCGCCGGTCCGCCGGTCCGCCGGTCCGGCGCCGCCCGGTGGACAGAACAGAATTTGGCTAATGTTTCGGTTCAAGGAGTTTTCTATTGTCCAGGAGCTCTGCCCCATGAAGGTGGGGACAGACGGGGTGCTGCTCGGTGCCTGGGCCCGTATCGATCCCGGCATGCGCCGCATGCTCGACATCGGGACGGGTACGGGTCTCATCGCGCTGATGCTTGCGCAACGGACGCAGTGCGGACCCCGGGTCGAGGTGACGGGCATCGACGTGGGCGACGTGGACGAAGCGTGCCGCAATGCCGAGGCATCGCCCTGGGGCGGGCGCCTGCGGATGGAGCGGATTCCCGTGCAGGAGTTCGATCCGGGCGTGCGTTTCGATCTGATAGTCTCGAATCCGCCCTTCTATGTCGATTCGCTGCTTCCTCCCGATGCAGGGCGTGCAAGGGTGCGCCATGCCACCACTCTCCCCTTCGGCGAGCTGCACGATGCGGTGCTACGTCTGCTTGCTCCGGGCGGCCGTTTCGCCCTGATTCTCCCTCCGCCCGAGGCGGAACTTTTTCTGGCCGCCGCTCCCGGACTCGGTGTCGTGCGGCGTACGGAGGTGCGCTCCACGCCCCGTCGCGGCGTGCGCCGGCTGCTGCTCGAATGCATGCGTCGCAGCGAACTGCCTGCCGGAATAGGACCCGTATGTACCGGGCTGACCGTCGGCACGGGACGTCACGAGGAGTATACGGAGGAGTACCGGGCTCTGACCCGCGATTTTTACCTCAAATTTTGACATCCCGCCGGAAAAAGGCTACATTTGCTTCCGGAACCAATACGACAAACGATGAAACCCATTCTGCTGGTTTTCGCCTGTCTGCTTGCGGCATCGGCTGCCGTGGCGCAGGAGAATTGCCGCATGGCCCGTACGGGGGTCTACACCGCCGCCGACGGGTCGACGGTGGTGGCCGAACCCTCCACGACGCTCGCTGTCGACCTGACCCTCCGTTGCGACCGGGTGCTCAGCGGCCCCTATGCCCGTTATGCGCAGAAATATCTCGGACTGCTCGCTCCGCTGACCGACAAGAGCGTCTGGACGCTCGTCGGCGGAAAGGTCGCCGTGAGCGACGATCCCGACGCCTTCGTGCGTGCGGGTGAGATACCCTCTTCCGAGCAGTTCGTCGTGTCGCATGCTCGGGCCGGCGAGGAGTTCGCGCGGCTCCAGCCCGACAAACTTTCGACCGAGGTGCTTCCGCTCGAAGAGGCGGCCCGCAAGGCGGCATCGACGCTCTTCGCCCTGCGCCGTCACCGGCTGGAGCTCATTACGGGCGAAGCGGGCGAACATGTCTTCGGCGCCGGACTCGGTGCCGCGCTCGACGAGATTGCCCGCATCGAGCAGAGCTATCTGGAACTCTTCCTCGGCCGCCGGACGGTCGAGACCCGTACGGTGCGGCTTTCGGTCGAGCCCGAAGAGGGGCAGGAACAGTATATCGTATGCCGCTTTACGGCAGCCGAGGGAGTTGTGCCGGCCGATGATCTCTCAGGCGATCCGGTGGTGCTGGGTATCCTTCCGACGGGACGTGCCGACTCTCCGTGGGAGTCGCAGCGGGGCGTAGCCTACCGCGTCGCCATGCCCGCGGAGTGTACCCTCTCCTACGGAGGCGGCCTGATGGACCGTCGGGTGCTCCCGATCTTCGAGATGGGGCGTACGGTGCTGGTCGAACAACCCAAATCGGGCCGTTAGGATGGAGTATACGACCCGTATGGTGCATCTGCTCGAGGCGTTGCGCCGGGAGCGCAACGGCGCCGTAGCCGATGCCATGCGCTTTCAGGGACGGCCCTGCGGTCTCAACTACGGCGTGAGCCTGCCGACGGTGCGCGCCCTGGCGCGCGCCGAGGGGTGCGACCACGGTTTTGCGCGTTATCTCTACGAGCAGGATGTGCGCGAACTGAAGCTTGCGGCCTGTACCGTGGCAGATCCTGCGGCGCTCGACAGTGCCGAGGCGGAGTTCTGGGGGGCCGGTGCTGTCAATTCCGAACTGGCCGAGGAGCTCGCCTTCGCTCTTCTCAGCCGTTCGCCGGAACTGGATACCATCTGCGGGTCCTGGGTCTCCGGCTCCTCTTCCCTGCGGCGATACGCAGCATTGATGGCTGCGGCGCGGGCTCCGCGGCCCCGCCCCGAATGGCTTGCGGCGGCGGTTGCCGCCGTCGGCCGCAATCCCGGCGAGCGGCTGACGCTCCGGGCAACCGAGGCCCTTGCGGAGCATCTGGTGCGCAGCGGCGCCGCGACGCGTGACGAGATCGTCGCGCAGTTCGGAAAGCTCGGCGCTTCGCCCGTGGCCGAGGCGCTCCGCGAAGAGGTCTCCTGGAGGCTCGACTACTGACCGGGCGGGCTAAGGTGGTCATGTGAACAGAGACGGGAGTTACTCTTCGGCGAAGAGGAGCCGGGGCAGCTGTCCGATGTGCTGTACAGTGAGCACTTCGATGCCCTTGGGCCGCCGTACGTTCGCGGCGAGATATCCCGATACGACGATGCGCCGGAATCCGAGCCGCGCCGCTTCGGCAATGCGCTGTTCGCTGCGCGGTGCGGGACGCACTTCGCCCGAGAGTCCGATTTCGCCGGCGAAGCAGCTCCCTTCGGCAATGGGGCGGTCGAAGTATGAGGAGACCACCGCAGCGACTACCGCGAGATCGAGTCCCGGGTCGGAGACGCGGAACCCGCCGGCGAAGTTGAGAAAGACATCCTTCTGGAACATCTTCATCCCGAGCCGCTTTTCGAGCACTGCGAGCAGCATGTTCATGCGCCGGACGTCGTGTCCGGTGGCCGAGCGCTGCGGCGTGCCGTAGGCGGCGCCCGAGACGAGCGCCTGTACCTCGATCAGATAGGGCCGCACGCCGTCGACCGCGGCGCCGACCGAGATGCCGCTCAGCGGTTCGTCGTAGTGCGAGAGCAGTATCTCCGACGGATTCTCCACGCCGTGCAGTCCGTCGTCGAGCATCTCGAAGACGCCGATTTCGAAGGTGGCGCCGAAACGGTTCTTGATACCTCGCAGGATGCGGTAGGTGTAGTTGCCGTCGCCCTCGAACTGGAGCACCACGTCGACGATGTGCTCCAGAATCTTCGGCCCGGCGATGATGCCGTCCTTGGTGATGTGACCGATGATGACGATGGTCGTGTCGGTCGCCTTGGCGTAGCGGAGCAGTGCGGCGGCGCACTCGCGGATCTGCGATACGCTGCCGGCCGACGAGTCGACCGTGTCGGTGCTGACGGTCTGTATCGAATCGATGACCACCAGGTCGGGCTTCTGCTCCTCGATCTGTGACAGGATGTTCTCCAGCCGCGTTTCCGGATAGACGAGGCACTCCTCGTTGCCGATGCCGAGCCGGGCGGCTCGCATGCGTATCTGTTCGGCCGACTCCTCGCCCGAGACATAGAGTGTCCTGAGTCCGTTGGCCGCGAGGGCTATCTGGAGCGAGAGGGTCGACTTGCCGATACCCGGTTCGCCGCCCAGCAGGATGAGCGACCCCGGCACGGCGCCGCCGCCCAGTACGCGGTCCACTTCGGCGATTCCCAGACCCGTGCGCCGACGTTCCTCGCCGCGTATTTCGCCGACGCGCTGCGGCCGCACGGCGGGGAGCTTCCCGGCCACGGCGGCCGGAACGGACCCCGTATCGCGTGCGAGAATCTCCTCGGTGAAGGTGTTCCATTCGCCGCATGCGGGGCAGCGGCCCAGCCATTTCGGGGCTTCGTATCCGCAGTTCTTGCAGAAGTAGGCTCTCTTTACCTTCGCCATGGCTCTGTCGTTCGGTTACAGCCCCAGCTCCTCGTCGACGAGTACGACCAGGATGCGCCCTTCGGGATGGCAGCGCAGCATCTCCATGCGGGTGTTGCAGATGCGGTCGGGCGAGTTGCAGTCCATGCAGATCCCGGTCTTCGCGCACGGCGTGCGGAACCCGGGATGGCGGGCGATGTTTTGCGGTGCGGCGATGCGGTGTATGCGTTCCTCGGCGGCGGCACGGTCGGTCACCAGTTTGTTGCGCCCCGCGACGAGAATCACCCGCCGCGGACCGAAGGCGACCGGTGCGATGCGGTTGCCCACCATGTCGAGCCAGTGGAGCGACCCTTCGGCCGTCACGGCATTGATGCCCGTGATGAAGAGGTCGGCCAGCAGTCCCCGGCGGCGAATCTCGATACGCTCGGGGCGCGGCATCGAGGCGTCGAACCCGTCGATGAGTTCGTAGCGTTCATCGCAGCGCAGCCATTCGATGATGCCCGTGGCGTGCATGGTCATCGAATCGCCGAATGCGACGGTCGAGGGTGCGTGGCGTTCTATGTCGCGCCGCATCACCTCGAAGGCTTCGGTCCGGTCGCCTGCGATGGCGACCTCGAAACGGTGCCGCCGCAGCGCTTCGGCTGCCGCGGCGAGAGGGGTCGGGCTGAGGGTCGTGTCCATGTCTTCCGTGTTCGCAGGGGGTGCCTGTCCGGGATTATTTGATGAAGAATCGGTAGATGTCGTTGCCGTTGGCGTAAAGCAGCAGGAAAAGGATGATGACCAGTCCGACGTACTGCGCCCCCTCGAGGACGCGGTCGCTCACCTTGCGCCCCGTGAGCATCTCCCAGAAGGTGAAGAGGGCGTGGCCTCCGTCAAGCCCGGGGATGGGGAGGATGTTCATCACCGCGAGGATGATCGACAGGAAGGCCGTCGTGAGCCAGAAGCTCTGCCAGTCCCAAGCCGACGGGAAGATGCTGCCGATGGCCAGGAAACCGCCGAGCTCCTCGTACATCCTCGTCTGCGGCTTCACGATCATCTTGAGCTGCTCCCAGTAGGAGGAGACGACCCCGGCGGCCTTGTGCAGTCCGGCGGGTATCGATTCCCAGAAGGTATATTCGTGCGTGCGCAGCGAGTAGGGGTTGCGGGCCACGACGCCCAGCTTGCCCTCGTCCGATACGGGTGCGCTGAGCCTGATCTCGTCGGTGCCGCGGAGCAGAGTGAGCCGCACCGTGTCGCCGCTGCGGCCGCGGAGGTATTCGGTGCCGGCCGGGAAGTCGAGCCCGCGTGCCCCGTCGATGGCGACGATTTCATCGCCGGCACGCAGCCCCGCCTCACGGGCCGACGCGGCGGCCACGCTGTCGATGATGAAGGGCATGCGCAGCTCGAGAAGCCGCTCGAACCCCCGTGACTTGCGCAGTTCGATGAGCCGGTCGAGCGGCAGTACGAGCTGCTCTTCGGCGCCGTTGCGCAGGATCGTCACCGTGCGGTCGCTCTCGGTGATGACCAGGTCGCTGAGCAGACGGTTGAGGTCGTCCACACGTTCGCCGTCGATGGCCACGATACGGTCGCCGTCGCGGAAGCCGAGCGCCTTGCCCTCGTCGCTGAAGTTGTAGCCCCAGCGGGCGTCGTCGTTCGAGAAGTAGGCGTCGCCCCAGACGTACGCGATGCCGCAGTAGATGACCGCCGCGAGCACGAGGTTCATCACCACGCCCGCGATCATCACCAGAAAACGCTGCCAGGCGGGTTTCGAACGGAATTCGTCGGGCTTGGGCGGCTGTTTCATCTGCTCCTTGTCCATCGACTCGTCGATCATGCCCGCAATCTTGACGTAGCCGCCCAGCGGCAGCCAGCCGATGCCGTACTCCGTGCCGCCGCGGCGGAATTTGAAGAGCGAGAACCAGGGGTCGAAGAAGATATAGAACTTTTCGACCCGGATGCCGAAGATCCGGGCCATGATGAAGTGCCCCAGTTCGTGGATACCCACCAGCAGGGTGAAGGCGAGAAAAAGCTGCAGAATCTTGATCAGTATCTCAGTCATCGTCGTCGGTGTGTCGGATTATGAATTCAGAGCCTCGCAGGCCAGCCGGCGTGCCTCGCGGTCGCTCTCGGCACAGTCGTCGAGCGTGGGACCGGCGACGAACGTGGCCCGGGCGAGAGCGTATTCGATGGTGCGCACGATGTCGGTATAGCGGCAGCGGTGTTCCAGGAATGCGGCCACGGCCACCTCGTTGGCTCCGTTCATCGTGCAGGCGGCCGTGCCTCCGCGCCGCAGACAGTCGTAGGCGAGGTCGAGTGCCGGATACTTCTCGCGGTCCACCTCGCCGAAGGTGAGCTGCGGATGGGCCGTGAAGTCGAACTGCTCCCCGGGACGGCAGGCGCGGTCGGGGTACATCAGCGCGTAGCCGATGGGGGTGCGCATGTCGGGCGAACCGAGCTGTGCCTTGATGGCTCCGTCTTCGAACTCGACCATCGAATGGACGATGGCCTGCGGGTGGAGCACCACGCGGATGCGTTCGGCCGGCACGCCGAAGAGCCAGTGCGCCTCGATGACCTCGAAGCCCTTGTTCACGAGGGTGGAGGAGTCGATCGTGATCTTCGCCCCCATCTTCCACTGCGGATGACGGAGCGCCTGTTCGGGTGTCACGTCGGCGAGTGCTTCGCGCGGCAGGTCGCGCAACGAGCCTCCCGAGCAGGTGATCAGCAGACGCCGTACGGGGGCCCGTTCGCCCGCCAGGCACTGGAAGATGGCCGAGTGCTCCGAGTCGATGGGCAGAATCGGTGCCCGATGTTCGAGCGCGAGACGCATGACCAGTTCGCCGGCCACGACGAGCGACTCCTTGTTGGCCAGCGCCAGCCTTTTGCCCCGCCCGAGCGCCGCGACCGTCGGAGCGAGCCCCGCGTATCCGACCAGGGCGTTCACCACCGTATCGGTGTCGCCCGCCGCGGCGAGCTGCGCCACGGCGCCGGCGCCGGCGTAGACTTTTGTGTCGCACCCCGCGAGCGCGTCGCGCAGAGGGGCGTAGCAACTCTCGTCGGCTATGGCCACGGCATCGGCGTCGAATGCACGGGCCTGTTGTGCCAGCCGTTCCCAGTTGCGGTGTGCGGTGAGGACGCGGAGCTCGAAAAGGTCGGGATTCTCGCGTACGATGTCGAGCGTCTGTTCGCCGATGGAGCCAGTGGAGCCGAGTAGGGCGAGTCGTTGTCTCATGGGAAAAGTCAGAAGAGGATGTATCCTTCGGGATCGACCGGTTTGCCGTCGTTCCAGAGTTCGAAGCCGAGGCCCGTCTCCGCTTCCGGACCGGCCCCGGCCGTGTAACCGATTACCTCGCCTCCGTGGACCGTTTGGCCCGATACAACGTCGCACCGGCCGAGCTGCCTGTAGACCGAAAGCAGATTGTCCGGATGCTGTATCTGCACCACATGGCCCGCGTCGGGCGACCAGAGACTCAGCACCACGGTGCCGCCGGCCGTGGCGACGACGCGGCTGTCGCTCCCGGCGGCTATGGTCACGCCCAGCCGTCCGGCGCCGATGTCGAAACGGGACGAGATCGGCCCTTCGGCCGGAGAGAGCATCTCGATGGTCTCGCGCACCGATCGACGTGCCGCCGTTCCGCCTGCGAGGCTGTCGGCCCGCAACTGTCGTTCGACGCGGCCGCGGAGCAGCGAATCCTCGCGCGAAGGAGGTACGAGCCGCTTGTCGGGACGCTCGCCCTCATCGGGCAGCGGGGCGGGAACCACGGGCGTGCGTCCCTCCATGATAAGGGCGATGTGTTCGCTGTAGGTCATCATGTCCTCCATCACGCGTTCCATCGAATCGATGCGGGCGATGTCGCGGAGTATGGCCTCGCGCGTTCGGACCCCTTCGGTGCGATAGCCCGGCAGGAGTTCGAGCAGGGGCGTGTAGGCGGTCAGAATCAGAATCAGGATGAAGAGCAGCACCACGCCGGCCACCGTTGCGGCCAGCGTCCCGGCCGGCGAGAGATGGACGTGCCACTCCTCGCGACCGTCGGTCGCGTGGTGCAGGCTGAGTCTCCGCTTGCGGAAAAACTCGCGCCACCAGTGCGATAGGGTTTGCAGCAGCTTCATCGCGGCGGGTCGGAACATGCAAAGATAACGATTTCCGTCTAAAACCTTGGTGCTTCGAAATGAAAATTTTACCTTTGCCCCGTTTGTTCCGCGGCCTGCACCGGGACCGCCGGTTCGGGTGCAGACGAGGTAAAATACGCATTTTCATGAATAAACCCGCATTGCTCGTCCTCGCCGCGGGCATGGGTTCGCGCTATGGATCGCTCAAGCAGATGGACGGCGTGGGACCCGCGAACGAGGCCATCATCGACTATTCGGTATACGATGCCCTGCGTGCCGGTTTCGGCAAGGTCGTCTTCGTCATCCGCCACTCCTTCGCCGAGGAGTTCCGCTCCCTCTTCAATGCGGAACGCTTCGGCGGCCGTATCGAAGTGGAGTATGCCTATCAGGAGCT
The DNA here is from genome assembly GCA_949288735.1 of uncultured Alistipes sp. Classification (GTDB taxonomy): domain Bacteria; phylum Bacteroidota; class Bacteroidia; order Bacteroidales; family Rikenellaceae; genus Alistipes. The sequence continues at coordinate 18,447 of CASELE010000012.1, read as the reverse complement.
GGAGTGTCTGCCCGAGGGCTTCTCCGTCCCCGAAGGGCGTGTGAAGCCGTGGGGTACGAACCACGCCGTGCTGGTGGCTGCGGACCGTATCGACACCCCCTTCGCCGTGGTCAATGCCGACGACTTCTACGGGGCCGAGGCCTTCGGTACGATGGCCGAATGTCTTCGCAGCCTGGAGGGGGAGCAGGGCCGCTACTGCATGGTGGCCTACGACCTGGAACGCACCCTCTCGGAGCACGGTACCGTATCGCGCGGAGTCTGTACGGTCGATGCCGCGGGCGAACTGACCCAGATGGTCGAGCGGACGCAGATCGAGCGGATGCCGGGCGGCCGTATCGTCTACCACGACGGCGGTGCCGATGAGGAACTGGCTCCCGACACGCCCGTTTCGATGAACCTCTTCGGTTTCACGCCCGACTACTTCCGCCATTCGGCCGAATTCTTCCGCGACTTTCTCCGTTCGAGCGGTTCCGACCTGCGGGCCGAGTGTTATATGCCGGCGGTGGTGAACAGCCTCATTCACGACGGTACGGCGCGGCTTCGTGTGCTGCGCTCCGGAGCGCAGTGGTACGGTGTCACCTACCGTGAGGACCGGCCCCTGCTCGTGGAGGCCATCCGGCGCATGGTGGCCGAAGGACGCTATCCCGAGCGGCTCTGGAACTGACAGGAGAGAACGCCGTGTCCCGTGCGGAACCCTCCGTCGTCCGCAACATTCGCTCCGCCCGACGGGCGGAGCGAATCTTTTTCGTATGGCCCTCGGACTGCGGCCGGGGTGCGGCTGCGGGCCGGAGCGCGTTATCTGCGGGCGATGAAGAAGAGGTCGAAGCAGTCGTCGGCCGCTGGTCCCAGCATGTAGTCGGCCGTCGTGATGGAGAGGGTCTGTTCACGGTCGTCGCGCAGCAGGCGCCGCCGGTTGAGGCGGTTGAGCAGATCGTAGGGGAGTTGCAGCAGAACGCGTGGCAGACGGTGCTGCAGGTCCAGCGGATCGAACCGCGTGATGCGCTCCACGCCGCGGCGGTTGCGTTCGTAGTAGGCCATGGCCCGTTCGCCGCCGAAGACACCGAGTGCTTCCACTTCGGAGAAGCCCTCCCCGAGCAGCAGCTCGCGCAGTCCGTCGGCGGTGTATTCGCGCACGTGCCACGGATTGCGCGTGAGCGACATGGGGGCGTTTGGCGTGGTGAGGATGAAGCTTCCGCCGGGCCGCAGGACGCGCCGTACCTCGCGTACGAAGTCATGGTCGCGCCGGATGTGCTCGATGACCTGGAACGAGAGTACGAAGTCGAAGCTGCCGCTCCCGAAATCGAGCGGCGGGACGACCATACGCTTGAAGCGCACGCGCTCCGACTCCTCTACCGGTGGGTCGGGACGGTGCTTGTCCACGGTGACGAAGCGTGCGGCGTGCGGAGCGATGAGCTCCGCGCCGTAGCCCGTTCCCGTTCCTATTTCGAGTACGTCGCCCCCCACGCGCCCGGCCGCCTCCTCGTAGGCGAGCAGCGAGCGCTGGAAGACGAAGTTGTCCGAGGCCTCGCGCGAGACCCGTTCGGCGGTAGCCAGTCTGCCCATTATCCGTTCCGTCTGATTCTGATTTCGCAGTCGCCGGCCTCGACCTCGCCGTTGCGGAGCAGGACGCCGAGGGCCCGTTTGAAGCTCTTCTTGCTCATGCGGGCGAGGCGGGCGATCTCTTCGGGCGAGCTGCCGTCGCCCAGCGGCAGCCGTCCGCCGTTCGCCTCGAGCAGCTGCCGCAGCGTTCCGGCCCCGTCCAGCGCACGGGCATATCCCTGCGGCTGGAGGCTCGTGTCGATGCGTCCGTCTTCGGTGATGCGGCTCACGTAGCCGCGCAGCCGGTCGCCTATGGCGACGGGACGGTAGAGCTGGTTGCGGTAGAGCATCCCCCAGTGGCGGTCGTTGATCACCACGCGGTATCCGATGGGGCTCTCCGAGGCGACGAGCAGCGTCACCTCTTCGCGCGGGCGCACTCCGATGCGGTCGTTGCGGATGTAGCTCTTGAGCCGCATGGTCGCAACGCAGCGGCCCGTGATACCGTCTTCGTAGAGATAGACCAGACAGCGGCCCCCCACCTCGACGGCCCCCTGCTGGTTGCGGTTCGGCAGGAAGAGATCCTTGCCGCTGAGACCCCAGTCGAGGAAGGCGCCGTGGGACGTGCGGTCCACCACGCGCAGAAATCCCGCTTCGCCCACGCGGAGCAGAGGCTGTTCGGTGGTGGCGACCAGCCGGTCCTCCGAATCGTGATAGACGAAGACCTCCTTCGTGTCGCCCACGTGGTCGGCGAGCGAGACGAAACGGTTGGGCAGGAGCACCTCGACTCCTTCGTCGTCGGCGAGGTAGAGTCCGTAGTCCGACACGCGGGCGACGGTGAGGGTCTGGGTCTTTCCGGCACTGAGCATGGTGGTGCGAATCTGATTTACGGCTGCAAAAATAGCCTTTTTTCCCGAGCGGACCTCCGCCGGCGGGGAAATTTGCCTATCTTTGTCGGGAAAAGGCACTTTGCGGCAGACCATGACGAAACCGACTATTGCCCTCTGTCAGACCGATATGGAGTGGGGTGCGGTGGAGCACAACCTCCGTCGTGCGGAGCGTCTCGTCTCCTCTGCCGCGGCCGACGTGGCGGTGTTGCCCGAGATGTTCGCCACGGGCTTCATGACCGATCCCGGCCCCGCGGCCGAACCGGCCGACGGCGGCCGCATCGCCGCCGCCATGCGCCGGTGGGCCGGCGACGGCGACCGTGCCGTCGTGGCGACGGCGGCCGTACGTGACGGGGAGGGGCTTCGCAACAGGATGTTCTTCGTTACGCCCGAAGGACCCGGGTGCAGCTACGACAAGCGCCATCTCTTCCGGCCGGGCGGCGAGGCTGCCGCCTATGTGGCGGGGAGCGACCGCCGGGTGGCCGAATATGCCGGATGCCGCTTTCTGCTGCTCGTCTGCTACGACCTGCGCTTCCCGGTTTGGAGCCGCTGCCGCGGCGACTACGACGCCATCCTCTGCTGCGCCTCGTGGAGTGCCCGCCGCCGAGAGGTGTGGCGTACGCTGCTGCGGGCCCGCGCCATCGAGAACCAGTGTTACGTGATAGGGGTGAATCGCACGGGCAGCGACCCTTCGACCGACTATGCGGGCGATTCGGCCGTGATTGACTTCATGGGCCGCACCGTGGTCGAGGCGGGGGCGGGCGAGGAGCTCCTCCGGGCCGAACTCGACCTGGAGGCACAGCGCACCTTCCGCCGTACATTCCCCGCATGGATGGATGCCGACCCCTTCCGCCTCGTGCAGGAGGGGTAGCGGGGGCGTTTCGTCCGGCGGGTGCGGGGCCGTCCGCGCGGATCCGCGCGGAGCGGAAAAGCGGCGTCGTCTTCCCCGAATCGGAAAGGAATCGTATCTTTGCGGGGCCGTTCCGTGCGCATCGTGTCCGGTGCCGTGCGGGACGGACGAGGAGATGAAAGAGGATAAAATCGAGATATTCGGTGCGCGGGTCCACAACCTGAAGAACGTGGATGTCGCCATTCCGCGCCACAAGCTGGTGGTCATCACGGGCCTGAGCGGTTCGGGCAAGTCGTCGCTGGCCTTCGATACGATCTATGCCGAGGGGCAGCGCCGCTACATGGAGACGCTCTCCTCCTATGCGCGGCAGTTCGTCGGAACGATGGAGCGGCCCGATGTGGACAAGATCACGGGTCTGAGCCCCGTCGTGGCCATCGAGCAGAAGACCACCAACAAGAATCCGAGGTCGACGGTGGGTACCGTGACCGAAATCAACGATTTCCTGCGTCTGCTCTATGCCCGAGCCTCGCGCGCCTATTCGCCCGCTACGGGCGAGGAGATGGTCCACTATACGGACGACCGCATCGCCGAACTCATCGTCACGGAGTTTGCCGGGCGGAAAATCGCGCTGACAGCCCCCGTGGTGCAGGGCCGCAAGGGCCATTACCGCGAGCTCTTCGAGTCGTTGGCCAAGCGGGGCTATCTCTATGCCCGCATCGACGGCGATATCCGCGAGATCGAGGCGGGTATGCGCCTCGATCGCTACAAGGTCCATACCGTGGAGCTGGTCGTGGACCGCCTCGTGCCGGCTCCCGACGGCGCGGCGCGGCTGATGGGCTCGCTGCGGGAGGCGATGCGGCAGGGCCGGGGGACGATGGCCGTCTACGACTACGGGACAGGGCGCATGCGCTACTTCTCGCGCCGGCTGATGTGTCCCACGACCGGAATAGCCTTCGAGGATCCGGCTCCCCATACCTTCTCCTTCAACTCTCCGAAGGGGGCCTGTCCCCGCTGCAACGGACTGGGCGTCGAACCCGTATTCGACCGGGCGAAGCTCATTCCCGACCCTTCGCGCTCGCTGCGTCAGGGGGCGGTGGAGCCGTTGGGACGCTACTGCGACAACCTGCTCTTCGCACGGCTCGAGACGCTCGGCCGACGTTACGGATTCACGCTCGACGACCCCGTGGAGCGGATCTCCGAGGAGGGGATGAACGCCATCCTTTACGGCGACCCCGAACCTCTTGCCGTCGACACGACGGGCCTTGCGGGCGGCAACGGCGTCGGGCTGATGCCGTGGGAGGGGGTGGGCGAGTATCTCGCCGCCGCGGCCGACGACGAGGAGTCGGCCCGCAGCCGCCGCTGGCGCGAGCAGTTCCTCGTCTACCGCACCTGTACGCTCTGCAGCGGCACGCGTCTGAAGAGCGAGGCGCTTCAGTTCCGCATAGCCGGCCGCAATATAGCCGAGGTCTCGGATCTCTCGATTGCCGATTTCGCGCGATGGCTCGAGGGGCTCGAGGCGCAGATGTCCGAACGCGAGCGGACCATTGCCCGCGAAGTGATCAAGGAGATCCGCGAGCGGACCCGTTTCCTGCTTGACGTGGGGCTGGGCTACCTCACGCTCTCGCGTGCGGCCCGGTCGCTCTCGGGAGGCGAGAGCCAGCGCATCCGGCTGGCGACCCAGATAGGCTCGAAGCTGGTGAACGTCCTCTATATTCTCGACGAACCCTCCATCGGACTGCATCAGCGTGATAACCGGCGCCTTATCCGCAGCCTCGAGGAGCTGCGCGATGCGGGCAACTCGGTCATCGTGGTCGAACACGACGAGGAGATGATGCGCGCGGCCGACTACATCGTGGATGTCGGGCCTCTGGCCGGCAACCGGGGGGGGCGCATCGTGGCGGCGGGCCGCTTCGACGAGATACTGAAGAGCGGGACAGTGACGGCCGACTACCTGACCGGCCGCCGCCGTATCGAGGTTCCGGAGCGTCTCCGCGAAGGGTCGGGAGAGCGCATCGTCGTGCGCGGGGCGCGCGGCAACAACCTGAAGGGTATCGATGCGGAGTTCCCGCTCGGCAAACTCATCTGCGTGACGGGCGTGAGCGGTTCGGGGAAGTCGACGCTCGTGAACGAGACGCTGCGCCCCATACTGAGCCGGGCGCTCTACCGTTCGTCCGCCGAACCGCTGCCCTACGATTCGGTCGAGGGCATCGGGCTGGTAGACAAGCTGGTCGTGGTCGACCAGTCGCCCATAGGACGCACGCCGCGCAGCAATCCGGCCACCTATTCCGATGTCTTCACCGATATCCGCAAGCTCTTTGAAAAGACCCCCGACGCGCAGATTCGCGGCTTCAAGGCGGGCCGCTTCTCCTTCAACGTGAGGGGCGGCCGCTGCGAGGAGTGCCGCGGTGCGGGGGTGCAGACCATCGAGATGAACTTCCTGCCCGACGTCTACGTCACCTGCCGTGCCTGCGGCGGTCACCGCTACAACCGCGAGACGCTCGAGGTGCGCTACAAGGGACGCAACATCGACGACGTGCTGAACATGACGGTCCGCGCCGCCGCCGAGTTCTTCGAGAACGTTCCGTCCATTTACCAGAAACTTAAGGCCATAGAGGATGTGGGCCTGGGCTATCTCACCCTCGGCCAACCCTGCACGACCCTCTCGGGCGGCGAGAGCCAGCGCATCAAGCTGGCGGCCGAACTCTCGCGCCGCGATACGGGCCGCACGCTCTATATCCTCGACGAACCTACGACGGGTCTCCACTTCGAGGATATCCGCCAGCTGCTCGACGTACTGGGCAAGCTGGTCGACCGCGGCAACACGGTCATCGTCATCGAGCATAACCTCGACGTGGTGAAGACGGCCGACCACATCATCGACATCGGACCCGAGGGGGGCGACGGAGGCGGCCGCATCGTCGCGGCCGGGACGCCCCGCGAGGTGGCGCGCTGCGCCGGAAGCCATACGGGCCGATTTCTTGCCGATATGGGCCTTTAGTGTCCCGCGGGCATCGTATTTGCACGGTGTGGTGCAGAACCAATCCTCTGCATCATGAAAAAGTTTTATGCCATCGCTCTGGGTCTGCTGCTCTCTGCAGGCGCCGGAGCCGCGGTCCGGGGGACGGAGCAGACCGCAGTGAAAAGGACTCCGTCGCAGCAGCAGGTCGAGAACCGCCAGGAACGGGCGCAGCGCCGGGCGCAGCGGATGGCGGAGTATGTGCGGCACATCGATTCGACGGTCCGTTCGCGCAACTACCAGTTCAACCCGCAGACCATGCAGCGCATGCCGGCGGGCGAGGTCGTGCAGCTGCTCAATCCGAACTACAGCCTCGGCGTCTGGGATTCGACCGTAGACATCTGCCTGCCCTATATCAAGGGCTATACGGTACCCTACTATACGACTGTGCTCAACTACACGCTCGGCAGCGTCGACGGATATACGGCCGAGCAGACCCGCGACGGGTGGACGGTGACCTTCTCCTCGACCCTCTTCACCGCCTCGACCTACACCTTCACGCTCGAAATATCCACCACGACGGGTGGTGTCAACCTGACCGTCGCCAATCCCTGGTACAGCACCGTGCAGTATACGGGCACCCTCTCGCAGCTCTACTGAGCCAACCGCGCGCGAGCCCCGTCCCCTCGGGTCCGCGGGGCCGCCGCAGAACCGTGCGGCGGCCCTTGCCGCAGCCTGGGCGGCACGCATGCCGTACGTCTTCCGTGGCGGCGAAGCGGTGCCGTCGGCCGGGCCGTATGAATTTTCTTGGGCCGAATATTTGGCGAATTGGTAATTTTACCCTACTTTTGCTCCGCCGCACGAGTAAGGAGCGGCTTCCGGAGAGATGGGTGAGTGGCTGAAACCACCGGTTTGCTAAACCGACGTACGGGGCAACCCGTACCACGAGTTCGAATCTCGTTCTCTCCGCCAAAGGTCCCGCGCAGGCTGAGTCCCGCGCGGGATTTTTCGTGTACCGGCGTTCCGGTGCCCCTCTCGGCGGCGTTGTGCGGCGGCCTTGCGCGCGGACGCTTGCAAATCGGAATCGAATTTGTATCTTTGCACGATATTCCGCTTGATATGGCAAAAGAGGAAAAAGAGATACTGGAACGCCTCGGAGATCAGGAATACCGCTACGGCTTTACTTCGGACATCGAGACCGAGACCATCGGCAAGGGGTTGAACGAGGAGATCGTGCGGCTTATCTCCGAGAAGAAGGGCGAGCCGGAGTGGATGACCGAGCGGCGGTTGAAGGCCTACCGTCACTGGCTGACGCTCGAACCGCCCACGTGGGCCCATCTGACCATACCTCCGATCGACTTTCAGGAGATCATCTACTATGCCGCGCCGAAGCGGACCCGGACGCTCCATTCGATGGACGAGGTGGATCCCGAACTCAAGCGCACGTTCGACCGGCTGGGCATCCCGCTCGAGGAGCAGATGGCCCTGGCGGGTGTCGCCGTCGACGCGGTGATGGACTCCGTCTCGGTGAAGACCACCTTCCGCGAGACGCTGGCCGAGAAGGGCATCATCTTCTGCTCGATTTCGGAGGCGCTGCGCGACCATCCCGAACTGGTGAAGAGATACCTCGGCAGCGTTGTTCCCCATACGGACAACTTCTATGCGGCGCTCAACGCCGCGGTCTTCTCCGACGGGTCGTTCTGCTACATCCCCAAGGGGGTGCGCTGCCCGATGGAGCTCTCGACCTACTTCCGCATCAATGCGGCCGGTACGGGGCAGTTCGAGCGGACGCTCATCGTGGCCGACGAGGGCTCCTACGTGAGCTATCTGGAGGGGTGTACGGCGCCCCGCCGCGACGAGAACCAGCTGCACGCGGCCGTGGTCGAGATTGTAGTCGAACGCGACGCCGAGGTGAAGTATTCGACCGTGCAGAACTGGTATCCGGGCGACCGTGAGGGGCGTGGCGGCGTCTACAACTTCGTCACCAAGCGCGGCCTCTGCCGCGAGAACGCCCGGCTGTCGTGGACCCAGGTCGAGACCGGGTCGGCCATCACGTGGAAGTATCCGAGCTGCGTGCTCGCGGGCGACCATTCGGTCGGCGAGTTCTACTCGGTGGCGATGACCGCCAACCGTCAGCAGGCCGATACCGGCACGAAGATGATCCACATCGGGCGCCATACGCGCAGCCGCATCGTCTCGAAGGGCATATCGGCCGGCAGCAGCCAGAACGCCTACCGCGGTCTGGTGCGTATCGCGAAGGGGGCCGAACATGCCCGCAACTATTCGCAGTGCGACTCGCTGCTCATCGGCGACCGCTGCGGGGCCCACACCTTCCCCGAGATCGACAGCCGCAACCCGACGGGCGTGGTCGAACACGAGGCGACCACCTCGAAGATTTCGGAGGAGCAGCTTCTCTACTGCCGTCAGCGGGGACTCTCCACGGAGGATGCCGTGGGGCTGATCGTGAACGGATATGCCCGGGAGGTGCTGGCCAAGTTGCCGATGGAGTTCGCCGTCGAGGCGCAGAAATTGCTGGCCATCAATCTCGAGGGAACGATAGGATAGTGCATGGCGGCACGCCGCCGGGTGCGCGTGCCGTACGAAGAACATAGAAACGACGATATGCTGAGCATAAAAAATCTGCATGCTTCGGTCGAGGGCAAGGAGATCCTCCGGGGCATCGACCTCGAGGTGAAGGCCGGCGAGGTGCACGCCATCATGGGACCCAACGGTTCGGGCAAGAGCACGCTGGCTTCGGTGCTGGCCGGCAGCGAGAAGTTTACGGTGACGGCCGGAACGGTGCGTTTCCTGGACCGCGACCTGCTGGCGATGCCCGTTGAGGAGAGGGCGCGGCTGGGGCTCTTCCTCGGATTCCAGTATCCGGTGGAGATTCCGGGTGTCACGATGGCCAATTTCATGAAGCTGGCCGTGAACGAGCAGCGGCGTTACCGTGGCGAGGAGCCTCTCGGTGCGGCCGAGTTCCTGCGTCTCATGCGCGAGAAGAGCGCTGTCGTGGAGCTCGACCCGAAGCTTACGTCGCGGGCCGTGAACGAGGGTTTCTCGGGCGGCGAGAAGAAGAAGAACGAGATCTTCCAGATGGCGATGCTCGACCCGAAGCTGGCCATTCTCGACGAGACCGATTCGGGCCTCGACATCGACGCGCTGCGCATCGTGGCTACGGGGGTCACGCGGCTCCATACGCCCCAGAACGCCACGGTGGTCATCACCCACTACCAGCGGCTGCTCGACTATATCGTCCCCGACGTGGTGCACGTGCTCTACCGCGGCCGTATCATCTATACGGGCGACAAGAGCCTTGCCCTGAAACTCGAAAAGGAGGGGTACGACCGCCTCATCGAAAAGTATGGAGCTGAGTAGTATGGCGGGCTTCGTCCCCTTTACGGGCGGGACGCTGCGTATCGAGGGCGCGTGCGAAGCTCCCTATGCGGTGAGCGATCCGCAGAGCCTGCAGGTCGAGGCGGCGGCCGGTTCTTCGGCCCGGCTCGTTCTGATGCACGGTGCGCCCCTCGAATGCGAGGTGCGTGTCCGGCTGGCCGAAGGGGCCAGCCTGTCGGTGGTTCAGATCTTCACGGGCGACGCCTTCGTCTCGTTCGAGGCAACGCTGGCGGCCCGGAGCCTCTGCCGTCTCACGACGGTCCAGCTAGCCGGTTCGCGTGCCGTGTGCCGCGCTGTGCTCGACGGTCCGGAGGCCGAATGCGATCTGCGCGGGCTCTTCCTTGCGGCCGGTGCGGAGTATGCCGAGACGGCCGTACGCATCGACCACATGACATCCGACTGCCGCAGCCACTCCCTGGTCCGTGGCGTGGCCGGCGGCGAGGCGCGGGGCATGTTCCGCGGTCTGGTCCATGTGGCCCCCGGCGCACAGCGCACCGATGCGCGGCAGCAGAGCCACAACATTCTCGTGAGCCGCACGGCCCGCATCGAGACGCAGCCCCAACTGGAGATCTACGCCGACGACGTGCAGTGTTCGCACGGTGCGACGGTAGGACAGATGGACGAAGAGGCGATATTCTACATGCGCCAGCGCGGACTGAGCGAGTCGCAGGCACGCAGGCTCCGGCTCGAAGGCTTCGTGGGGAGCGTACTGCTCGACCTTCCCGTCGGGTCGCTGCGCGAACCGCTTCTGCAGGCCGTCTCGGAGAAACTCGAACGGATGTAGTTTTTGTTTCGGCCGCCGCACAGCGGCCGAAAAGCGATAAGGATTTATGTTCGACGTCGAAAAGATACGGGCCGAGTTCCCGATTCTTGCGCGCGAGGTCTACGGGCGCCCGCTCGTCTACCTCGACAGCGGCGCCACGGCTCAGAAGCCGCGCTGCGTCATCGATACGGTGGACCGTCTCCATCGCGAGCTGAACGCCAACGTGCATCGCGGTGCCCACTGGCTATCGGAACAGACCACCGAACGTTACGAGGAGGCACGCGGCCGGATCGCCGCCTTCATCGGCGCCCGGCGCGAGGAGGTGATCTTCACTGCCGGTGCCACGGCGTCGCTCAATGCGGTGGCTCGGGCCTGGGGAGGCACTAACCTCCGCCCGGGCGACAATGTGGTCGTGAGCGAGATGGAGCACCACTCGAACCTCGTGCCGTGGCAGCTGGCGGCGCAGCAGCAGGGTGCCGAACTGCGCATGCTGCCCTTCAACGACGGAGGTCGTCTCCGCACGGAGCTGCTCGACCGGCTCGTCGACGGAAGGACCAAGGCGGTGGCCGTGACACAGGCCTCCAATACGCTCGGTACGCGTCCCGATCTGCGCCCGGTGATCGAGGCGGCCCATGCCGTGGGCGCCGTGGTCGTGGTGGACGGCTGCCAGGGCGTCGTTCACGGCGGAGCCGACGTCGGGGCGCTCGGCTGCGACTTCTATGCATTTTCCGGCCACAAGCTATACGGTCCGACGGGTATCGGTGTGCTGTGGGGCCGCCACGAGCTGCTCGAGGCGATGCCTCCCTTCCTTTCGGGCGGCGAGATGGTGGATCGCGTCTCGTTCGAACGGACCACTTTCGCCCCCGTGCCGCTGAAGTTCGAGGCGGGTACGCCCAACTACATCGGCGCCATCGGTCTGGGCGAGGCGGTGCGTTTCCTCGAATCGATACCCCGGGCCGAAGCCGAAGCCCACGAAGCGGAACTGCTGGCCCATGCCGTCGACCGGCTGCAGGCCATCGACGGACTGCGCATCTACGGTACCGAGCCGGACAAGTGCGCCATCCTCTCGTTCAATGTTGAGGGGGTGCATCCCTACGACCTGGGGATGATTCTCGACAAGCTGGGCATCGCGGTCCGTACGGGACAGCACTGCGCCGAACCGGTGATGGCCCACTACGGCGTGACGGGCATGTGCCGGGCGTCGCTGGCCCTCTACAATACGCGCGCCGAGATCGACGCTCTGGCCGACGGGGTGGAGCGTGCCGTGCGCATGCTCCGGTAGGGCGTTGCGCCGCAAGCGGGCAAGATTGGATACGAATCCTCCGGCCCGGCCGGAGGGACAACACAGAGAGTGAAGAGATGTTCATAGTGCTGGAAGGATTGGACGGAGCCGGCAAGTCGACGCAGATGCGCCGGCTGCGTGCGCTGCTCGAATCGTCGGGCCGTCGGGTGGAGTACCTCCACTTTCCGCGGTACGACGCGCCATTCTACGGCGAGCTGATCTCCCGCTTCCTGCGGGGCGAGTTCGGCACGGCCGACGCGGTGGATCCCTACCTTGCCGCTCTGCTTTTCGCCGGCGACCGGGCCGATGCCGCCCCGCAGCTCCGCAGATGGCTCGACGAGGGCCGTACGGTGCTGCTCGACCGCTATGTCTGGTCGAATGTCGCCTACCAGTGCGCCAAGCTCCGCGGTACGGACGAGGAGCGGCACCGGCTGGCGCAGTGGATTCTCGACCTCGAATACGGGCATCACGGCGTGCCGCGGCCCGACGTGTCGCTCTTCCTCGACGTGCCGCTCTCCTTCGTCGCCGAGCGCCTCGCCGGGGAGCGTGCGGGTGATGACCGCGCATATCTGCAGGGTGCGCAGGATATTCACGAGTCGTCGCTTGCGCTGCAGCAGCGCGTGCGGGCCCTCTATCTCGAGGCGTCGCACACCGAGGGGGGACCCCTCTGCGTTTCGTGCGGCGACGGAGCGGGCGGCATGGCCGATGCCGATACCGTCTTCGACCGCATCCGCCGGATTCTCGGACCCATCATCGACAGACGCCCATGATCCGTTCGTCGCGCAGCTTCCGCATCATCGCCCGCATCTGCCGCATCGTGCTGGCCTGTACCTTCGTCGCCTCGGGCTTTACGAAGGTGATAGATCCATGGGGTACGGCGTTGAAAATCAACGAGTATCTATCCATATACGGGTTCGAGCGCCTGGAGCCGTGGAGTATGACCTTCTCGATCTGGCTCTGCGGAGCCGAACTCATGATGGGATGCATGCTCCTCTTCCGGGTGCGGGTACGCATGGTCTCGATCTTCGCCCTGCTCTCCATGGTCTTCTTCACGTTGCTCACGCTGCTGAGCGCCACGTGGATTCCCGTGGAGGACTGCGGCTGTTTCGGCGATGCGCTGAAACTCACGCCGTGGCAGACCTTCCTCAAGAATCTGGTGCTGCTGCCCATGGCCTTCGTCGTGTGGTACCGCTACCGTCCCGACCGCATCTTCGCCTTCAAGCCGGCGGAGATTGTCTGCGCCCTCTTCTTCTTCGCCTTCTCGATGGGACTGGGGACCTTCTGCTACCGCCATCTGCCGCTGATCGACTTCCTTCCCTACAAGGTCGGGGTGAACATCTGGGAGGAGATGCATGCCTCGGCCTCCGACGCCGGTGACGGAGGGGCTGAGCTGCGTCTCGTCTACCGCGACCGGGCGACGGGCCGTGAACGCGAGTTCGCGCTCGACGACCCCGAGTGGCAGGATACGACCCGCTGGGAGTGGGTTGCGACCCGTATCGACGAGGAACTTCCTGTCGTGGAGGCGCTGATGAGCGAATTCTCGCTGCGCGATGCCGATGGCGACGCGACGGAGCGGATACTGACCGCTCCAGGCCGGGTCTACCTTGTCTGTGTCACGGAGTTCGACGGCGTGGGCCGCAGTTGTGCGCGGCGGCTCGAAAGGCTCGTGCGGCGGGCGCAGGCCGAAGGGGCGCTGGCCGTCTGCCTGACTCCCGAACCGCTGTCGGAGGTCACATACCGTTCGTTCGGCGACGGCGCCGATTCGGTGCGCTGCTACAACATCGACGCCACGGTGATGAAGACCATGCTCCGTGCCCGCACGGGGGTCGTCGTGCTCGACGACGGAGTGATCGTGCGCAAGCGCAACTGCCGCGACGTGCGTCCGTGACGGGCCCGCCGCACCCTGTCGGCGCGGTCCGCCCGCAGGCGGAAAAAGCGGTGTGCACGACCGAAAAATTCGTTATCTTTGTCCGTTCACTTAGCTCAGAAAACCTTATGCGCAGATACATGTTCGTCGTGCCGTGGCTCTTCGCGGCGTTCGTGCCGCTTTCGCGGCTGCGGGCGGCGACTCCCGAGACATACCGTTTCATCGATCGCGGGGTCGAACTCTTCGACCTGGGCCGGTGGAACGATGCCCGCCACGAATTTCTCCGTGCGCGCCGGACGCTCCGCAGGACCGACCGTGCGGAGCGGCAGCAGGTGGAGTACTATCTCGCGGCCTGTGCCGTGGAGCTGGGATCCCGCGATGCCGGGGGAGGGCTCCGCAGCTTCCTCGAGAAGTGGCCCGAGTCGGTCTACCGCAACGACGTTCTCTTCTCGCTCGGCTCCTACTACTGTACGCGCGACGACATGCAGGCGGCGGCCCGTACCTTCGCCGAGGTGGACTACGAGGCGCTGGATGCCGTGCGCCGCGAGCGTTACGACATACGCATGGGCTATGCGGCTTTCGGAGCGGGCCGCTACGACGAGGCCTACGGCTACTTCGCCCGCATCGCGCCCGAGAGCGAATATGCCGACCACGCGCTCTACTTCCGCTCCTACGTCGACTACCTGCGCGGCGATGACGATGCGGCCCGTGCCGGTTTCGAGCGTCTCGCTTCGAGCGAGGCCTACGGCGCGCTGGTCCCCTATTATCTGCTGCAGCTCGGGTTCCGCGAGGGCGACTACCGCTATGTGGTCCGCGAAGGGGAGGCCCTTGCGGCGAAGGCGGCCCCCTCTTACCGTGTCGAGCTGGAGCGCATGCTGGCCGAGGCGTGGTTCCATCTGGACGAATACGCCAGGGCGCTCGACTGTCTGGCCGCCTACCGCCGTGACGGGGGCGCCTTCGGCCGCAACGAGGAGTATCTGACAGGCTATTCACTCTACCGTACCGCCCGTTACGAGGCTGCGGAGCCCTACCTGCGGCGTGCGTGCGGTGCGGCGGACGATCTGACGCAGAATGCGTCGTACCACCTGGCCGACTGCTACGTGCGACGCGGTGCCAAGCAGGAGGCGATGCAGGCCTTCGCCATGGCGGCCGACGGAGGCACCGATGCGGCGATTGCCGAAGATGCGCTCTTCAACTACGGCAAGCTGCAGTACGAACTGGGTGGCGGTGCGTTCAACGGCGCGATCAACGTGCTGACGCGCTACCTCGAGCGCTATCCCTCGTCGCCCCGTGCCGCCGAGGCGCGCGAGCTGCTCGTGGCCGCCTATTACAATGCCCGCGATTACGATGCCGCCTACGAAGCCATACGCGCCGTCGCCGACCCCGATGCCGATATCAGGGCCGCGAAGCAGAAGATAGCCTACTTCCGAGCTCTCGAGGCATGGTCGGCGGGTGACCGGGAGGAGGCGAAGCGTCTGCTCGCCGAGTCGGCCGCCGTCGGGGTGAGTCCCCGTTACGGCGCGCTCGCCCTCTTCTGGCAGGGCGAGATGGCCTGCGCCGAAGGGGAGTGGGAGCGTGCCGCCGAACTCTACGACTCCTACATGCTGCGGGCACCGCGCACGGCCGCGGAGTATGCCCTTTCCGAGTACGGCATCGGATACTGCCGTTTCGCGCAGCGCCGCATGGCCGAGGCGGGGGCGAGCTTCGAACGTTTCCTTGCCCGGGGCGGAGCCGCTTCCGACTATCGGGACGATGCGCGTAACCGGCTTGGCGACACGCGCTATGCGATGCGCGATTTCGACGGTGCGGCGGCCGAATACGCCCGTGTCGCGGCGTCGGATACTCCGGCGAAGTATTATGCGCAGTACCGGCATGCGCTGACGCTCGGCCTCATGGGCCGCCACGACGAGAAGATAGCCGCTCTGCGCCGCATCGTCGCGGCGGATGAGGGCGGGTACGTCGCCGACGCCTCGTACGAACTGGGGCGCACCTGTCTGGCGCTCGGCCGCTACGCCGAGGGAGCCGAGGCGCTCGAGTCGTTCGTCGGACGGTGGCCCTCCTCGCCTCTGCGCCCCCGGGCGCTTGCCGACCTGGGGCTCGCATGGCTCAATTTGGGCGACCGTGACCGTTCGCTCGAATATTATGACCTTGCCGTCTCCGCCGCCCCCCATTCGGCCGAAGCGAAGGGCGCCATGGAGGGAATCCGCGACATCTACGTTTCGTCGGGCGACGTGGAGGCCTACTTCGACTATGCCGAAAGGGTGGGGTTGGAGAGCGACGTCACGCTCGTGGCGCGCGATTCGCTCACCTTTGCCGCGGCACGGCAGCTCTACCTGGCCCGCAAGGACGAGGCGGCTGTGCGCGCGCTGGAGAGCTACGTCGAGCGGCATCCTCGCGGATACTACCTGAATGATGCCCTCTACTATCTGAGCGACAGTTACATGCGTCTCGACCTGCGCGACGGGGCCATCGAGACGCTCACGCGTCTCGCCGACCGCGGAACGACCCCTTATACGGCCGAAGCACTCGGTCGGCTGGCCGAACTGACCCGTGCCGCCGGTCGCCATGCGGAGTCGGCGGCCGCCTTCCGCCGGCTCTGCGACGCCGTGTCGGAACCCGAGGCCCGCAGCCGGGCCATGACCTCCTACGTGCGGGAGACGCTGGCCGCGGACGATGCCGCGCTGATTGCTCCGATGGCGGCCGACGTGGCCTCGTGCGCCGATGCGGGCGAGGTGGCCGTGCGCGAATCGCAGTTCGCCCTGGCAGGAACGCTCCGCGACGGGGGCGACGACCGTGCAGCATTGAAGATCTACCGGAGACTGGGCGACGAGGTGCAGAGTGCCGAAGGTGCCGCCTCGGCCTACTATCTCCTGCAGGCGCTCTTCGATGCGGGCGATCTCGACGGTGCCGAGAAGGAGGCTTTCGACTACATCGACCGCGAAACGCCCCATGCTTACTGGCTGGCGCGTGTATATCTGCTTCTGGGCGACATCTATATGAAACGGGGCGATGCCTTCCAGGCGCGTGCCACGTGGCAGAGCGTCGCCGACGGATACACACCGGCCGATGACGGCATCGTGGACGAGGCCCGCAAACGCATCGCCGCCCTCAATTGATTGATACGGTACACACTATGAAGACGATAAGAGCCCTCTGTACCCTCCTGTCCGCGGTTGTGCCGATGTTGGCCGCCGCGCAGGTCGAGAAGCGAGTGGAGGTGACGAAGGAGTACATGCCCGACGTCCCTCCGGCGACGAAACTTGCCGTACGGCCCGACATGACCGATACGGTGTGCCTGCGGCCCGAAATCGACTATTCGATTACGCCGCTCGCCATCTCCACCCGCCTGCAGACCGATCCGCTCCGTCCGGCCACGGTCACCTACTGGGAGTTCAACAGGCCGAAGCCCTTCTACCTCAAACTTGGGGCAGGGTATCCCTTCCGGACGACGGCCGACTTTTATGCCTCGACCCAGAATCCCGGGACGGGCTATCTGCTGGGCTATATCAACCATGATGGGCAGTTCGGATCGCTGCGCAACGATTTCGGCGTGAGCGGGCGGGCCACACGCACGGGCAACCGGGCCGGTGTGGCCGCGGGCAAGTACCTCGGACGCCATACGCTCGAGGGAGAGATCGGCTACGACGACCTCTACGGCCGTCGCTACGGACAGTTCACCTCCGAAACGATGCCCGCGCCGTTCGGCCCGACGATCCACTACGGCGAGTTTGATGTGGCGGTGCGCCTGGGCGACGACTTTACGGATCTGAGCCGGCTGAACTTCGACATCGGACTGCGCGGAGCCCTTTTCCTCGACCGTTCCGACGCCCTGCGGCGCATGCCCGATGCCCGCCAGACCCATCTGGGTGTGGACGGTGCATTGGCCCGCACCTTCGGTGCCCATACGTTGCGGCTTCACCTGCGCTACGAACACGGCGACGGAACGAAGGCGTCCGAGGGCTATTTCCAGGATCTCTTCTCGGCCGGCGTGCGCTATGGCGTGCGCGGCGGCCGCCTGCAGCTGGAGCTCGGCGCCGACTACGTCTACGACAAGATAGCCGCGCAGCGCGTGCGTCACTACGTGCTTCCCGCGCTGGATCTCCGTCTCGACCTCGGCTCTCCGGCATTTGTCCCCTGTCTGGAGATCGAAGGGTCGCTGCGTGACAACGCCCCGCGGCGTCTGGCACGCCTCAATCCCTACGGCTTCGGCGGCACGTGGGGCCGGAAGAGCACGGTCTTCTACGACCTTCGTCTGGGTGCCGAAGGCTCCTCGACCGACCGGCGCTTCTCCTATCGGGTCTATGCGTCGGCCGGTATCCGCGAGAACCAGCTCTTCTGGTATGCGTCGTTCGACGATCGGGCGGGCGGCACTCCCATCTTCGGCGGCTTCGGTTTCGGGCAGGGGCGGCAGCGGGTCGTCTCGCTCAACGGCGAGGCGGAGTTCCGTCCCGTCGCTCCGCTGGGCATGACGCTGGGGCTGCACGGCTATCTCTACGACGACGATTGCCCCTATGCCCACGGCATGGCCCCCTTCGAGGGTCGTTTCGCCATACGCTACGGAGGCCGCAAGTTCTCGGTCGGGGCTTCGGTCGACCTGCTCGGTCGCCGCAGCTGGACGGTTGAGGGCGCCCGCCTGGGTTCGGATACCTTCGATGCCCCCTTTTCGGCCGATGTGGGCGTCGACTTCGACTGGCGCGTCACGCCGGGTTTCTCGCTCTTTGCCGAGGGCTATAATCTGGCCTGCATGAAACTCTACCGTTATGCCTTCTATCCCGAATACGGTGCGGGTTTCGTGGCCGGCGTGAAGTTTGTCTTCTGAGCGTTCATGCGCCGCGGCGCATGAACGGCACGGCTTCGTCCTCGCCGGGCGGGCGGGGGATAGAGACGAGACGGGCGGGCGGACCGATCAG
>CASELE010000011.1 GCA_949288735.1 uncultured Alistipes sp. | reverse complement strand
CTCGTTTCCGGACTCCTGTCAGAAGGGCAGGTCGTCCACCTCGGCAGCGGGCGTCGGGGCGAAGGCGGGCTCTTCGGCCGGCATCGGCATCGGATCGCCGCCGCGGGGCGCCTCCTGTTTGGGCTGCAGGCGCCAGGCCCGTACGTCGGTATACCAGCGGCCGTTGTATTCGCGCGACTCGACGTCGACCGATACGTTGTAGACGGCCCCTTCGCGCAGGCGGGCCACTTCGTCGGGCTTGTTGAAGAAGGTGACGCAGATCTTGCGCTTGAACGACCCCTCGTCCTTCTCGAACACGACCTCCTGACGCTGCCACTCACCGCGGGCCGAGGTTCCCTTGACCGGCGGAAGTATCTTGTAGACGGTTCCTTCGAAATCCATAGCTTTCCGTTTTTTTGTTTATCGCTTGCAAAGATAGCGTTTTTTCGCGTGCGGCGGAGCGCTCCGCCGCTTTTCGCCGCTCCTCACCCGTCAGTAGCTTACGCGGTCGAGAATCCCCTGCAGGGCGGCGATGGCGACGCCGTAGTTGGTGATGGGTACTCCCTGGGCGCGGGCGCGGGCGATGCGGTTGAGGACATGGCGGCGGTTGAACATGCAGGCGCCGCAATGGATCACCAGGTCGTAGGGGGTGAGGTCGTCCGGAAAGTCGTTGCCTCCCACGACGTCGACCTGCAGCGCCTCGCCCGCGCGGCGGCGGAGCATGGCGGGCAGCTTCACGCGTCCGATATCCTCGGTCGCCGGGGCGTGGGTACAGGCTTCGGCAATCAGTACCCGTGAGGAGGGGGTGAGGCGGGCGATGGCCGCGGCCCCCTCGACGAAGGTGCCGATGTCGCCCTTGTAGCGGGCGAAGAGGATCGAGAAGGAGGTGAGAAGCGATTCGGCCGGTTTCATCGCATGGACCCGGTCGAAGACCTGCGAGTCGGTGACGATGAGATGCGGGGGCCGGGCGAGGGCGGCGAGGGCCGCCGCCATGCCGTCGGTCGTACAGCAGACCACCGTGCAGGTGCGGTCGAGCAGGTCGCGGATGGTCTGCACCTGCGGCAGGATGAGCCGCCCCTTGGGGGCCTGGGCATCCTGCGGCATGACCAGCAGTACGGTGTCGCCCGTGCGGGCTATCCCCTCGGTGATGCGGCGCTCCTCCTCGTCGGGACGTGCGGCGGCCAGGGCCCGGCGCAGCTCCTCGAGTCCGGTGCCCTTGCGGGCGCTGACGGCGATGGGACGCAAGCCGGTGGCCCGTTCGACGGCCGCGGCCGCGGCCGCGGGGTCGTCGAGCCGGTCGCACTGCGCGAGCAGGGCGACGACCGGTATCTCGCGCGAGCGGAATTCGTCGAGCCACCGCCGTTCGAGGGCATAGGGCTCCGGCGCGGCGTCGGGCGTACCGAAGAGGAGCACGGCGATCTGCATGCGGTCGGCGGCACGGAGCGTGCGGTCTACGCGTCGGGTGCCGAGCGCACCCTCGTCGTCGAAACCCGGGGTGTCGGTCAGCAGGACGGCGCCGATGCCCGGCAGTTCCATCGCCTTGGCGACGGGGTCGGTCGTAGTGCCGGCCAGCTCCGAGACGAGGGCGACGTCCTGGCCCGTGAGGGCGTTGATGAGCGATGACTTGCCGCTGTTGCAGCGTCCGAAGAAGCCGATGTGTATCCGCTCGGAGGAGGGTGCGGTCTGTTGCGGGTTCATGACGTCGTTGTTCAGAATCGGAAGTCGCGTTTGCCGGCGGCGATTTCGGCCAGCCTTTCGGCCGTCATGCGCCGGATGCGTTCGGTGGGGATGAGCGGCACCTCGCGGGCGATGGCCTGTTCGCCCAGCACGCGGGTGCGGGGCGAGGCGTAGTCCTCGAGGTATTCGCGCAGGGTCATCAGGGCGTTCGGACCGCAGCAGTCGGCGATGCGGCCGCTCTTGACGAGCGACATGAAGCGGTCGCCCGTGCGCCCTTCGCGGTAGCAGGCGGTGCAGAAGCTCGGTATGTAGCCCAGTTCGAGGAGCCAGGCGACCACCTCGTCGAGCGTACGCGTGTCCGAGATGTCGAACTGTGCCGACTCTTCGGTCTGCGCTCCGCTCTCGGCATAGCCTCCGACGCTCGTCCGTGAGCCGCCGCTGAGCTGCGAGACGCCCACGTCGAGCACGAGCTCGCGCGAGCGCTGCGATTCGCGCGTGGAGACGATCATCCCCGTGTAGGGGACAGCGAGACGCAGTACGGCGACGATGCGGCGGAAGACCTCGTCGGTCACGGCGTCGGGAAAGTCCGCGGGATCGATATCGTCGGCCGGCCGGATGCGCGGCACGCTG
Organism: uncultured Alistipes sp.; assembly: GCA_949288735.1. Taxonomy (GTDB): domain Bacteria; phylum Bacteroidota; class Bacteroidia; order Bacteroidales; family Rikenellaceae; genus Alistipes. The sequence continues at coordinate 61,066 of CASELE010000011.1, read as the reverse complement.
ATGGTGTGGGGCCCCACGCCGAAGCGCGCCTCGAGATGTTCGGCGTGCATCAGCAGTCCGACAAAGTCGTAGCGGTAGTCGGTCAGTCCGAAGAGGGCGCCGATGCCCACGTCGTCGATGCCGCCCTGCATGGCGCGGTCCATCGCCTCGGTATGGTAGGCCCAGTTGCTCTTGGGGCCGGTGGGATGGAGCGCCTCGTAGGCCTTGCGGCGGTAGGTCTCCTCGAAGAGGATGTAGGTGCCGATGCCCGCATCGTGCAGCAGCCGGTAGTTCTCCACGGTCGTGGCGGCGATGTTGACGTTCACGCGGCGGATGGCGCCGTTGCGGTGGTGTATCGAGTAGATCGTCCCGATCGATTCGAGGATATACTCGATGGGGTTGAGCACCGGGTGCTCGCCCGCCTCGACGGCCAGCCGCTTGTGTCCCATGTCCTGGAGCGCCGTCACCTCGCGGCGGATCTCCTCCTGGGTCAGCTTGCGGCGCGGAATGGTGCGGTTCTTGGCGTGGTAGGGGCAGTAGACGCAGCCGTTCACGCAGTGGTTCGAGAGATAGAGCGGCGCGAACATCACGATGCGGTTGCCGTAGAACCTGCGTTTGATGTCGCGGGCCAGGGCGAAGATGCGCTCCGTCAGCTCGGGACGGTCGCATTCGAGCAGCACGGCGGCTTCGCGGTGGGTCAGGCCGCGCCCTTCGGCCGCCTTGTCGAGCAGTTCGCCGACGAGTCCCGCATCGTTGCGGCGTGAGGCGGCGTAGGCGAGCGTTTCGCCGATTTCGCCGTCGTGGATGAACTCCTCGGCCTTTTCTGAATCTGTGCGGTACATGGTTCTCTATGCTTTGTTGGTCCGAAAAAGGTGTTGCGTGCGGCCCGGTCCGCGGTGCCGCCGGTCCGCGGCGTCAGCCGCGGTAGTCGCCGCGGCCGTAGTCGATGCGGCGGCCGATGGCGTGCAGTTCGCGGTCGAGTGCCGCGAGACCTTCGGCCGCTTCGCAGCCGAAGGCGGCCTTGTGGTCGTAGAGGACGTATTTCTTCCGTTCGGCGGGGGGAGAAAGGTTGGGCATCACGACGTTGGCGCCCGACAGGATGCCCAGGTTGCGCCCCTCGGGCGCGAGCGTCGCCAGGGCCGTGGTCGCCGGAATGAGCGCCGCCGGGTGCATGAGCCGCAGGATGGCGAGCAGCAGCAGCGTGAGGCGCAGCGAGCCGGCGGGGGCGTCGCCCAGCGGGGTCTGCCTCTGCGGCAGGAAGGGGCCTATGCCTATCATCTCGGGACGGAAACGCTCCATGAGCAGCAGGTCGTCGGCCAGCGTACCGGCGTTCTGCCCCGGCACGCCGACCATCATTCCCATGCCCGTCTGGTACCCGATGCGCTGCAGCGCGGCGAGGCATTCGAGCCGCCGGGCGTGGGACATGCCCGGATGGAGGGCGGCGTAGAGTTCGGGGTCGGCCGTCTCGTGGCGCAGCAGGTAGCGCGTGGCGCCGGCGCGGAAGAGCCGTTCGTAGGAGGCTTCGCTCCGTTCGCCGAGCGAGAGCGTGACGGCACAGTCGGGCCAGCGCCGGCGGATTTCGGCTATGAGCTCCGCGAGCGGCCCGTCGCCGAGCGAGGGGTCCTCGCCCCCCTGGAGCACGAAGGTGCGCAGGCCGAGGGCGTAGCCCCGCTCGCAGCAGCCGAGGATTTCGTCGGAGGTGAGGCGGTAGCGTTCGGCCTCGCGGTTGCTGCGCCTGATGCCGCAGTAGAGGCAGTCGTTGCGGCAGACGTTGCCGATCTCGATGAGCCCGCGGACGTAGATTCCGTCGCCGAAACGCCCGAGCGTCGTGCGCCGGGCAGCCCCGCGCAGACGCTCGAGCGTCGGATCATCGCACTCGGTGAGGAGCTGCACGAGCTCCTCGCGCGGGAGCGTGCCTTCGTTTTCGAGCCTTTCGGCCGCTTCGCTCCTCGCTCTCATGACGGGGCTATCGTTTGGCCATCTCCTTGTTGAAGATCTGCTTGCTGACGTCGTAGGTGATGTGTGCGCTGGGACCGGAGATGCAGCCCCCCTCGCAGGCCATCACCTCGATGAACTGGGCGGGTGACTTGCCCGTCTTGCCGTAGGCGCGCAGCAGATTGACGTTTTTCTTCGTGAGGTTGGCCACCTGGAGTCCCGTGAATGTGAAGCCGCTCCCCTCCACATGGGCCTGTACGGCGGCCATCACGCCGCCGTTCTGGGCGAATCCGTGGGCCGTCTTGATCGATGTGAAGGCCATGGGGTAGCTCTGTTCGGGGCTGAACTCGATGCCGAGGCCTGTCAGTGCGGAGTGGATCTCCTCGAAGGTCATCACGTAGTCGACGCACTCGTCGTCGCGACCCTCCTTGCGCTTGGCGATGCAGGGCCCCACGAAGACGATCTTCGCGTCGGGATGCTTCTCGCGGGCGATGCGGGCGGCGTAGTACATGGGCGAACCGGTGCCCGAGATGTATTTCTGCAGGTCGGGGGCATGCTTGCGTGCCATCTGCACGTAGGAGGGGCAGCACGACGTGGTCATGAAGGGCTGGCCTTCGGCCAGCTTCTCCTGCAGTTCGGCCGCTTCGTGGCGGATGGTCTCCATGGCGCCCTGGGCCACCTCCAGCACGTCGGCGAAGCCGATGGCCTTGATGGCGCCGTAGACCTGGTCGACCGGCACGTTGTACTGCGAGAGAATCGACGGGGCGACGATGGCCACCACCTTCTCGCCGCGGCGGATGGCCTGCAGCACGTCGAATACCTGGGAAATTTCGAATATGGCACCGAACGGACAGCTGTTTAGGCACTTGCCGCAGTAGATGCACTTGCTCTCGTCGATATGCTCCACGCCGCGCTCGTCCTTCGTGATGGCCTGTACGGGGCAGGCCTCCTCGCACGGTACGGGGATGTAGACGATGGCGTGGTAGGGACAGCTGTTGTGGCAGATGCCGCAGCTGACGCACTTCTCGTGGTCGATGCGTGCTTGTCCCGTCTCGCGGTTGAAGTCGATGGCGCTCTTCGGACAGTTGAGGGCGCAGGCGCGCGCCACGCAGCCGCGGCAGAGGTTAGATATCTCGTAGTTGATGCGCACGCACGACGAGCAGGCCTCGTCGATGACGCACATGATGTTATCCTTCGGATTCTCCGTGCGTTCGAGCGCGCGGCGCGCATAGTCCGAGAGGGGTGTGAGTTCGTCCTTCTCGTCGGTCATGTCGAATCCGAGCAGCGGCAGCGACTTGTACTTCCAGATGGCGCGCTCCTTGTGGATGCAGCAACGCCCCTTGGGACGTGCGTCGCGCGGGCTCAGTTCGATGGGCACGCGGTCGATCTGGTCGACCAGCTCTCCGTCGTTCCAGAGTTTGATGAGTTTCGTCAGCAGTTTCTGGCGGACGATCATCACATTGTTCTTAATGGCCATGTTTGCGGTTTGTTCGGGGTTTATGGCTGCAAAGATATACGTTTGTTCCCCTTTTGGCAAGAAATAGTCCGATTTTCGTACGCGGGCGCGGCTGCGTGCCGGCGATGGCCGCATGGTTCCGCCGCGGAGGGCGGGTGATACGGATATATTCGCGCCGGACAAGAAGCAACGGAGCAGCGCGGCTTTCGCCTGCTGCTCCGTTGCGACGGTGGGCCCAGAGGGGCATGATCCCACGACCTTCGGATTATGAGTCCGCTGCTCTGACCAACTGAGCTATGGGCCCCGGTCGTCCGCGGTGCGCCGCGAACGAGCGCACAAAAATAGCCATTCGTCGCGTAATATCAAAAAATCCGGCAAAAAAACGGCCGGTGGATTGCAAATCGGATTTAATTTGTTACCTTTGCCCCGCTAAAGGAGTATTAACAGCAAAAACGAACGAGCAATGAAACAAGGGATCCACCCGGAGAATTATCGTTTAGTGGCGTTCAAGGACATGTCCAACGACCACGTGTTTTTGTGCCGGTCCGCCGTTTCGACCAAAGAGACCATCGAAGTGAACGGCGAAACCTATCCCGTGTATAAGATGGAGATTTCCAACACGTCGCACCCGTTCTATACGGGCAAGATGAAGTTGGTGGACACCGCTGGTCGCGTCGATAAGTTTATGAGCCGCTACGCAAAACGCTACGATAAGAAGGCCGCCGGCAAATAGGCGTTGCCCTCCGAAGAGCGTCCGGCACTCTCCGCAGAGAGTGCCGGACTTTTTTTGTGTCCGCCGGTAGCCCGGCTCCGCGAAGGGCGGACCGGATGGCGGGAGGAGCAGTGGGCGCGAGGCCGGAGGGACGGGCGGCGCGCCGGCATGCCGCCGTATGCCGGCGCGGGAGTTCGCGGCGTTCGCTGGCCGGCCCCGGCGCGCTACCTTTAATATATATACGGGTCCGGACGGAGAAAATCTTTTGCGCGGGACGCATTTTTCCCGGCTTGAATTGGGAGTTGTGAATAATTTTCCTATCTTTGCACCCGATTTCGCCCGTGAGCAGGGCGGATAAACCGGTTCTTTGAGAGGGGAAAGCGAGGGAGATGAAAAATTCGGACCGAATATTTGGCTGTTAATTTTTTTATCCCTAACTTTGCAATCCAAACGGTTGTAACGCCGATGTAGCTCAGTTGGCCAGAGCAGCTGATTTGTAATCAGCTGGTCGGGGGTTCGAATCCCTCCATCGGCTCGGAAGCCGGTGTCGGGAGGGGCGGCGAGGCGGTCCGCGCGCCGGACGTTACGACATGAAAAGGGAAGTTACCAGAGTGGCCAAATGGGGCAGACTGTAAATCTGCTGGCTTACGCCTTCGGTGGTTCGAATCCATCACTTCCCACGAAACCGACGGGGTTGCACGGTCTTGTTGTCGCGAGTCTTCGGACGGACGGCGGGGGCGGCCCCCGGAACGGTGTATTATTGCGGAAGTAGCTCAGTTGATAGAGCATTAGCCTTCCAAGCTAAGGGTCGCGAGTTTGAGCCTCGTCTTCCGCTCGAAAATCCAGGGAGTGCGCGTGATGCGGAGCTCGTCCGGCGGTCTTTCGGACCGCAGTGAAGGAGGGGTGGCTGCGTCGCCCGCATGTTCCGCGGAACGGGATCGGAGTGTCCGGCAATTTTTATAAAAACTTTAAATACCTTTAATGCTATGGCAAAAGAGAAATTCGACCGTTCGAAACCGCATGTGAACATCGGTACCATCGGACACGTAGACCACGGTAAGACGACCCTTACCGCTGCGATTACGACCGTTCTGGCCAAGAAGGGTCTTTCGGAGCTCCGCTCGTTCGACTCGATCGACAACGCTCCCGAGGAGAAGGAGCGCGGTATCACGATCAACACCTCGCACGTCGAGTATCAGACCGCAACGCGTCACTATGCGCATGTGGACTGCCCGGGCCACGCCGACTACGTGAAGAACATGGTTACGGGTGCCGCACAGATGGACGGTGCCATTCTCGTAGTTGCCGCAACCGACGGTCCGATGCCCCAGACCAACGAGCACGTGCTGCTCGCCCGTCAGGTGAACGTGCCGCGTATCGTCGTTTTCCTGAACAAGTGCGACATGGTGGATGACCCCGAGATGCTCGACCTGGTCGAGATGGAGGTTCGCGACCTGCTCAACAAGTACGAGTACGACGGCGACAACGCCCCCATCATCCGCGGTTCGGCCCTCGGCGGTCTGAACGGCGAGGCCAAGTGGGAGGACAAGATCATGGAGCTGATGGATGCCGTTGACTCCTATATCCCCATTCCGCAGCGTGAGAACGAGAAGCCTTTCCTGATGCCTATCGAGGACGTCTTCTCGATCACCGGCCGCGGTACCGTGGTTACGGGCCGTATCGAGACCGGTATCATCAAGGTGGGCGATCCCGTCGAGATCGTAGGTCTGGAGGACAAGATCCTCACCTCGACCTGCACCGGCGTGGAGATGTTCCGCAAGCTGCTCGACGAGGGCGAGGCCGGCGATAACGTGGGTCTGCTGCTCCGCGGTATCGACAAGAAGGAGGTAAAGCGCGGTATGGTCGTTGCCAAGCCCGGCTCGATTACCCCGCACACCGAGTTCCAGGCCGAGGTCTACATCCTGAAGAAGGAGGAGGGTGGCCGTCACACGCCGTTCCACAACAACTATCGTCCCCAGTTCTATCTGCGTACGATGGACGTGACGGGCGAGGTGCACCTGCCCGAGGGCGTAGACATGGTGATGCCCGGTGACCACGTGACCATCACCGTGAAGCTGATCTACCCCGTCGCTCTGAACGAGGGTCTGCGCTTCGCCATCCGCGAGGGCGGCCGTACGGTGGGTGCCGGTCAGATCATCAAGGTGCTCAAGTAATCCCCGATCCGATTTCGGGAAAGCGGCGCCCCGCGCGCCGTTTTCCTGCTTAGGAGCATAGTTCAAGGGTAGAATAGCGGTCTCCAAAACCGTTGATGGGAGTTCGAATCTCTCTGCTCCTGCCAAGTAAAAAGCGTATTTGAGTATGTTGAACTACGTGAAGGAGTCCTACAACGAACTCGTGCACAAGGTGACGTGGCCCACGTTCCCGCAGCTTCAGAGTTCGACGGTGGTCGTGATGGTGGCCTCGGTTATCTTCGCGATCGTCGTGGTCGTGATGGATACGACGTTCGAGACCATCCTCGCACAGATCTACAAGTTCCTCGGCTCGGTGGGCCGTTAATCCGACGCTGCAATGGGAGAGATCACCAAACAGTGGTACGTGGTCCGCGCGGTCGGCGGCAAGGAGAACAAGGTGAAGGAGTATATCGAAGCCGAAATCCGCCACAACCACCTCGAGGAGTATGTGTCGCAGGTACTGATTCCTACGGAAAAGGTCTACACCATCCGCAACGGAAAGAAGATCTCCAAGGAGAAGGTCTCCTATCCGGGTTACGTGCTGATCGAGGCCGCTTTCGTGGGACAGGTCCCCATGATCATACGCAATACCCCCAATGTGCTCGGCTTTCTCGGAGACACGAAGGAAGACAGCCGCAAGATGATAGCCACCCCGCTGCGTCCGCAGGAGGTGAGCCGCATCCTCGGTCGCGTGGACGAGATGAGCACCATGGAGGAGGAGAACGAAATACCCTTCTTTGTCGGCGAGACCGTCAAGGTTACGGACGGTCCTTTCTCAAGCTTCCAAGGTACCATTGAGACTGTCGACAACGAGCGCAAGAAACTCACGGTATCGGTGAAGATATTCGGGCGCAAAACTCCCATGGAGTTGAGTTTCACACAAGTAGAAAAAGAATAAATCAAGGAACATTATGGCAAAAGAGGTTGCTGCTTTTATCAAGTTGCAGATCAAAGGCGGTGCTGCCAATCCTTCCCCTCCGGTGGGACCCGCGCTGGGCTCGAAGGGAGTCAACATCATGGACTTCTGCAAGCAGTTCAACGCGCGTACCCAGGACAAGGCGGGCAAGGTGTTGCCGGTCATCATTACGGTGTACAGCGACAAGTCGTTCGACTTCGTCGTTAAACAGCCGCCTGTAGCCATCCAGCTCAAGGAAGCCGCCAAGATCAAGTCCGGTTCGGCCCAGCCCAACCGTGACCGCGTCGGCGAGGTGACGTGGGATCAGGTCCGCGAGATCGCTCAGGACAAGATGCCCGACATGAACTGCTTCACTCTTGAGGCTGCCATGCGCATGGTTGCCGGTACTGCCCGCAGTATGGGTATCAATGTCGTGGGTGAATTTCCTAAACTGTAGTTGAAGAAGATGGGTAAGTTGACGAAAAATCAAAAGATCGCCTACGCGAAGGTAGAGGCCGGCAAGGCCTACAGACTGACCGAGGCCGCTGCTCTTCTGAAGGAAATCACCTTTACGAAGTTCGATGCTTCGGTTGATATAGACGTGCGTCTGGGCGTGGATCCCCGCAAGGCGAACCAGATGGTCCGCGGCGTGGTGACGCTGCCTCACGGTACGGGCAAGACCGTACGTGTGCTCGTGCTCTGCACCCCCGAGAAGGAGGCCGAGGCCAAGGCCGCAGGCGCCGACTACGTGGGTCTGGACGAGTATGTGGAGAAGATCAAGGGCGGTTGGACCGATGTGGACGTGATCATCACCACGCCCAACGTCATGGGCAAGGTCGGCGCGCTGGGCCGTATTCTGGGCCCGCGCGGTCTGATGCCGAACCCCAAGACGGGTACGGTGACGATGGATGTCGCCAAGGCGGTGAGCGAGGTGAAGGCCGGCAAGATCGATTTCAAGGTCGACAAGTTCGGTATCGTACACACCTCGATCGGCAAGATTTCGTTCTCGGCCGACCAGATCGCCGACAACGCCAACGAGGTGCTGAGCACGATCATCAAGCTCAAGCCCGCGGCCGCCAAGGGTTCGTACGTGAAGAGTATCTATCTCTCGACCACGATGAGCCCGGGTCTGCTGATCGACACCAAATCCGTTGAAACCAAATAGAAGGAGGACCTGAAGAGATGACTAAGGAAGAAAAAGCGGTTGTAATCGACAACCTGGCGGCTCAGCTCAACGAGTATCCTCACTTCTACATCACCGACATCGAGGCCCTCAACGCCGAGCAGACCGCTGCTCTGCGCCGCAAGTGCTTCGAGAGCGGGGTGAAGCTCGTCGTCGTGAAGAACACGCTTCTCACGAAGGCGCTGGAGAAGGTGGAGAAGGCCGACGCCGAACTGGTGGCCAAGCTCGAGGGTCCTACCTCGATCATGTTCGCCGAGGTAGCCAAGATGCCTGCGCAGCTCATCAAGGAGTTCCGCAAGACGTCGGACAAGCCCGTCCTGAAGGCCGCCTACGTCGAGGGTTGCGTCTATGTGGGCGACAGCCAGGTCGAGATGCTGAGCAACATCAAGAGCCGCGAAGAGCTCATCGGCGATATCGTCGCCCTGCTCCAGTCGCCGGCTAAGAATGTTATTTCCGCCCTGCAGGCCAATGCCGGCCAAAAGATCGCGGGTCTCGTGAAGACGCTCGAAACCCGTAACAATTAACCGAACAAGAAACAAAACAAATTACAACAACTACAACTATGGCAGATGTAAAGAAACTGGCTGAAGAACTGGTGAACCTGACTGTAAAGGAGGTTAACGAACTGGCAACGATCCTCAAGGAGGAGTACGGCATCGAGCCTGCCGCCGCCGCTGTCGCTGTCGCTGCACCCGCTGCAGGAGCCGGCGAAGCCGCCGCTGCCGAGAAGTCGTCGTTCGACGTTATTCTGAAGAATGCCGGACAGGCCAAGCTTCAGGTGATCAAGGCCGTCAAGGATATCGCTGGCCTGTCGCTGGGCGATGCCAAGGCTCTGGTGGACGGTGCCCCCAAGGCCATTAAGGAGGGTGTCTCCAAGGAGGAGGCCGAGCAGATCAAGGCTCAGCTCGAGGAGGCAGGTGCCGAAGTTGAGGTCAAGTAGCTCTGCTGCTCAGTACGTCTTCTGACGATGCAGGTGTCGGGCTTACGGAGAGCGTAAGCTCGATGCCTTTCTTGGTCTAAAGGTCGGGAGTGCCGTGTGCTGTGCCCGGTCTTTGGCGTTGGGATGCTCTTCGGGGTGCGGCTCGTCCGCACCGGAGGGCATCGGCGGGATAGACCGGTCCCGTTTTCGGGGAGCGTAACATCATCCGTCCCGGAGTACCAGACTTCAACCTAATTTGGATTACACCGATGTCCGCAACTAAAACACAACAACGAGTCAGCTTTTCGACCGTCAAGAACAGGGTTCCTTACCCCGATCTGCTGGAGGTCCAGCTCAAATCATTCAGGGACTTCTTCCAGATGGACACCACAGCCGAGAACCGCAAGAACGAGGGGCTGTACAAGGTGTTCCAGGAGAATTTCCCCATCACGGATACGCGCAACAACTTCGTCCTGGAATTCATCGACTACTACATCGATCCTCCCCGTTATTCGATCGAAGAGTGTCTCGAGCGCGGCCTGACCTACAGCGTTCCCCTGAAAGCCAAACTGAAGCTCTACTGCACGGACGACGAGCATGAGGACTTCGGCGTCGTCGTGCAGGATGTCTATTTCGGTACGATACCCTACATGACCGAGCGGGGTACGTTCGTCATCAACGGTGCCGAGCGCGTCATCGTCTCGCAGCTCCACCGCTCGCCGGGCGTCTTCTTCGGTCAGAGCATGCACACGAACGGTACGAAGCTCTATTCGGCCCGCATCATCCCCTTCAAGGGGTCGTGGATCGAGTTCGCCACGGACATCAGCAACGTGATGTACGCCTACATCGACCGCAAGAAGAAGCTCCCCGTTACGACGCTGCTGCGCGCCATCGGTTACGAGACCGACCAGCAGATCCTGGAGATCTTCGATTTGGCCGACGAGGTGAAGGTGACGAAGACCAACCTGAAGAAGGCCGTGGGCCGCAAGCTGGCCGCGCGCGTTCTTTCGACCTGGGTCGAGGACTTCGTGGACGAGGATACGGGCGAGGTGGTATCCATCGAGCGCAACAACGTCATCGTGGATCGCGAGACGGTGCTCGAGGAGCAGCACATCGACGAGATTATCGAGAGCGGCGCCAAGACGGTGCTGCTCCACAAGGAAAATCCTTCGGGAGTCGATTTTTCCATCATATACAATACGTTGCAGAAGGATCCCTGCAACTCCGAGAAGGAGGCCGTAGTCTATATCTACAGGCAGCTCCGCGCCTCGGAGCCGCCCGACGAGGCGACGGCGCGCGACGTGATCGAGAAGCTCTTCTTCTCGGACAAGCGCTACGACCTGGGCGACGTGGGCCGTTTCCGCATCAACAAGAAACTGGGGCTGGATACCGATCCGGCGATCCGCACGCTGACGCGCGAGGACATCATCGCCATCATCCGCTACCTGATCCAGCTCATCAACTCGAAGGCCGAGGTGGACGACATCGACCACCTCTCGAACCGTCGTGTGCGCACGGTGGGCGAGCAGCTTTCGAACCAGTTCTCGGTCGGTTTCGTGCGCATGGCGCGCACCATCCGCGAGCGGATGAACGTGCGCGACAACGAGGTGTTCACGCCGGTGGACCTGATCAACGCCAAGACCCTCTCGAGCGTGATCAACTCCTTCTTCGGCACCTCGCAGCTCTCGCAGTTCATGGACCAGATCAACCCGCTGGCCGAGATCACGCATAAGCGCCGTCTGTCGGCCCTCGGTCCGGGCGGTCTGTCGCGTGACCGCGCCGGTTTCGAGGTGCGCGACGTGCACTATACGCACTACGGCCGTCTCTGCCCGATCGAGTCGCCCGAGGGCCCGAACATCGGTCTGATCTCGTCGCTGTGCGTCTATGCCCGGATTTCGCCCATGGGCTTCATCGAGACCCCCTACCGTTCGGTGGAGCAGGGCGTCGTGGACATGGACAACAGCCATATCCGCTACTACTCGGCCGAAGAGGAGGAGGGCAAGATCGTGGCGCAGTCGAACGAACCGCTCGACGACGAGGGCCACTTCCTGAATCCCGACCGCATCAAGGCGCGCGAGGGTGCCGACTTCCCCGTGGTGACGGCCGACGAGGTGAACCTCATGGACGTGGCGCCGAACCAGATCGCCTCGATCGCGGCGAGCCTCATCCCCTTCCTCGAGCACGACGACGCCAACCGCGCGCTGATGGGCTCGAACATGATGCGCCAGGCCGTGCCCCTCGTTACGAGCGAGGCGCCGATCGTCGGCACGGGCATCGAGAAGGAGATGATCTCCGACAGCCGCATCCAGATCGTTGCCGAAGGCGAGGGCGAGGTGGTCTTCGCCGACGCGACGCAGATCCAGATCCGCTACGAGCGGACCGACGAGGAGCGTCTCGTCTCGTTCGCTCCGGAGGTAACCACCTACATGCTGCCGCGCTACCGCAAGACGAACCAGAACACCTCGATCACGCTGAAACCCGCCGTGCTGACGGGCGACCACGTGACGAAGGGACAGATACTTACCGAGGGCTACTCGACGCAGAACGGCGAGCTGGCCCTGGGCCGCAACCTGAAGGTGGCCTTCATGCCCTGGAAGGGCTACAACTTCGAGGATGCCATCGTCATCTCGGAGCGCATCCAGCGCGAGGATATCTTCACCTCGGTGCACGTGGACGAGTACATCATGGAGGTGCGAGACACGAAGCGCGGTGTCGAGGAGCTCACGTCGGACATTCCGAACGTTTCGGAAGATGCGACGAAGGACCTCGACGCGAACGGCATCATCCGTATCGGCGCCAATGTCCACCCGGGCGACATCCTCATCGGCAAGATCACGCCCAAGGGTGAGAGCGATCCCTCGCCCGAGGAGAAGCTGCTGCGCGCCATTTTCGGCGACAAGGCGGGCGACGTGAAGGATGCCTCGCTCAAGGCGCAGCCTTCGCTGCACGGCGTGGTGATCGACACGAAGCTCTACAGCCGTGCCGGCAAGGAGAGCAAGAAGAGCAAGAGCGCCGAGAAGGCTGCGCTCGAACAGCTCGACGAGAAGTTCTCCGCGCAGATCGCAGACCTCACGAAGATCCTCGTGTCGAAACTCTGGACGCTGCTCCAGGGCAAGACGACGACGGGTATCGCCGACTACTTCGGCGTGGAGCTCTATCCCGCCGGGACGAAGTTCTCGCAGCGGATGCTCGAGGAGCTCGCCCGCTGCGCGACCGACGAGAAGACGGGCGTGGCGATGGGCTACCTGAACCTTGGTGCCTGCCGCTGGACGGGCGACGACCATATCGACGCCCTGATCGAGGCGACGGTCAACAACTACACGATCGAGTGGAAGAAGGCCGACGCCGCCGTCAAGCGCGAGAAGTACAACCTCACCAACGGCGACGAGCTGCCGCAGACGGGCGTCATCCAGATGGCGAAGGTCTATATCGCCAAGAAGCGTAAGCTGAAGGTGGGCGACAAGATGGCCGGCCGTCACGGCAACAAGGGTATCGTGGCGAAGGTGGTCCGCGACGAGGACATGCCCTTCCTCGAGGACGGCACCATCGTGGACATCTGCCTCAACCCGCTGGGCGTACCTTCGCGAATGAACCTCGGCCAGATCTACGAGACGGTGCTCGGCTGGGCCGGCAAGGAGCTGGGCCTGAAGTTCGCCACGCCGATTTTCGACGGCGCGTCGCTCGAGCAGATCAACGAGTATACGGCCAAGGCGGGTCTGCCGCGCAGCGGCCGCACCTACCTCTACGACGGCGGCACGGGCGAGAAGTTCGATCAGCCGGCGACCGTGGGTGTGATCTACATGCTCAAGCTGGGCCACATGATCGACGACAAGATGCACGCGCGTTCGATCGGTCCCTACTCGCTCATCACGCAGCAGCCGCTGGGCGGTAAGGCGCAGTTCGGCGGCCAGCGTTTCGGCGAGATGGAGGTGTGGGCGCTCGAGGGCTTCGGCGCCGCCAACATCCTGCAGGAGATTCTGACCATCAAGTCGGACGACGTGACGGGCCGCGCCAAGGCCTACGAGGCGATCGTCAAGGGCGAGAACCTGCCCCGTCCGGGCATCCCGGAGGCCATGAACGTGCTGTTGCACGAGCTGCGCGGTCTGGCGCTCTCGGTCAAGCTCGAATAAGGAAGGCCGTAAGTGTGGACAAGAAAAATTGAGAAGATATGGCATTCACCAAAGATAACAAAGCGAACAATAGCGGGTATAGCCGCATCTCGATAGGCCTGGCCTCGCCCGAGGAGATCCTGGCCCAGTCGAGCGGCGAGGTGCTGAAGCCGGAGACCATTAACTACCGCACCTACAAGCCCGAGCGCGACGGTCTCTTCTGCGAGCGCATCTTCGGTCCGGTGAAGGACTACGAGTGCCACTGCGGCAAGTACAAACGCATCCGCTACAAGGGCATCGTCTGCGACCGCTGCGGCGTGGAGGTGACCGAGAAGAAGGTGCGCCGCGAGCGCATGGGCCACATCTCGCTGGTCGTGCCCGTGGTGCACATCTGGTACTTCCGTTCGCTCCCCTCGAAGATCGGCTATCTGCTGGGTATCCCCTCGAAGAAGCTCGAGTCGATCATCTACTACGAGCGTTACGTGGTCATCAATGCCGGTGCTGCCGCCTCGCAGGGTATCGAGCGCCTGCAGACGCTCGCCGAAAAGGAGTATCTCGACGTGCTGGCCGCCCTGCCCAAGGGCAACCAGGCGCTCGACGACTCGGATCCGGAGAAGTTCGTCGCCATGATGGGCGCCGAGGCCATCCGCACGCTGCTGCAGCAGGTGGATCTCGACTCGATGTCCTACGCGCTGCGCCACAAGGCCTCGACCGAGACCTCGCAGCAGCGCAAGAGCGAGGCGCTGAAGTGTCTGAACGTCATCGAGTCGTTCCGTGCCTCGAACGGCAAAAACAAGCCCGAATGGATGGTGCTGAGCGTCATTCCGGTCATCCCGCCCGAGCTGCGTCCGCTCGTGCCGCTGGACGGCGGCCGATTCGCCACGTCGGACCTCAACGACCTCTACCGCCGTGTGATTATCCGCAACAACCGCCTCAAGCGGCTGATCGAGATCAAGGCTCCGGAGGTGATTCTGCGCAACGAGAAGCGCATGCTGCAGGAGGCCGTCGATTCGCTCTTCGACAACTCGCGCAAGTCGAACGCCGTGAAGAACGAGTCGAACCGTCCGCTCAAGTCGCTCTCCGATTCGCTCAAGGGCAAGCAGGGCCGCTTCCGTCAGAACCTGCTCGGTAAGCGTGTCGACTATTCGGCCCGTTCGGTCATCGTCGTCGGCCCCGAGCTGAAGATGCACGAGATGGGTATCCCGAAGGATATGGCCGCCGAGCTCTACAAGCCGTTCGTCATCCGCAAGCTCATCGAGCGCGGCATCGTGAAGACGGTCAAGTCGGCCAAGAAGATTATCGACCGCAAGGATCCCGTGATCTGGGGCATTCTCGAGAATGTCATCAAGGGACATCCCGTGTTGATGAACCGTGCCCCGACGCTGCACCGTCTGGGTATCCAGGCCTTCCAGCCGAAACTCATCGAGGGCAAGGCCATGCAGCTGCATCCGCTGGCATGTACGGCCTTCAACGCAGACTTCGACGGCGACCAGATGGCCGTGCACCTGCCGTTGGGCAACGCCGCCATTCTGGAGGCGCAGCTGCTGATGCTCGGCTCGCACAACGTGCTCAACCCGGCGAACGGCGCCCCGATTACGGTGCCGTCGCAGGACATGGTCCTCGGACTCTACTACATCACCAAGCCCCGCAAGGGCGTGAAGGGCGAGGGCCTGACCTTCTACGGCCCCGAGGAGGCGATTATCGCCTACAACGAGAAGCGTGCCGACCTGCACGCCGTGGTGAAGTGCATGGTGCGCGACCTGAACGAGCAGGGCGAACCCGTGCGCGTGCTGAAGGAGACGACCATCGGCCGCATTCTCTTCAACCAGGTGGTGCCCGAGGAGGTGGGCTACATCAACGAGGTGCTCACGAAGCGTTCGCTGCGTGACATCATCGCCGTGGTGATGAAGAAGGCGGGTGCCGACAAGGTGGCCAACTTCCTCGACGACATCAAGAACATGGGCTACCAGATGGCCTTCCGGGGCGGTCTGTCGTTCAACCTCGACGCGGTGATCATCCCCGATGAGAAGCAGCGTCTGGTGCAGGAGGGCTACGATCGTTCGGACGCCATCATGGAGGACTACAACATGGGTCTGATCACCAACAACGAGCGATACAACCAGATCATCGACGTCTGGACGAACATCAACTCGAAGCTTACGAAGGCGGTGATCGATACCCTGGTCAAGGACGACGACGGATTCAACCCCGTCTACATGATGCTCGACTCGGGCGCCCGTGGTTCGAAGGAGCAGATCCGCCAGCTGAGCGGCATGCGAGGCCTGATGGCCAAGCCGCAGAAGTCGGGTGTCGAGGGCGGACAGCAGGTCATCGAGAACCCGATTCTCTCGAACTTCAAGGAGGGACTTTCGGTGCTCGAGTACTTCATCTCGACGCACGGTGCCCGTAAGGGTCTGGCCGATACGGCCCTGAAGACGGCCGATGCCGGTTATCTGACGCGCCGTCTGGTCGACGTGGCTCAGGATGTCATCATCAACGAGGAGGATTGCGGCACGCTGCGCGGCCTGACGGCTACGGCCATCAAGCGTAACGACGACGTGGTGCAGACCCTCTACGACCGCATTCTGGGCCGTGTGGCGCTCAACGACGTGGTGCATCCGCTCACGGGCGAGATACTCTGCTGTGCGGGCGAGGAGATTACGGAGGACATCGCCGAGGCGATCGAAAAGTCGCCTCTGGAGTCGGTGGAGATCCGCTCGGTGCTGACGTGCGAATCGCGTCGCGGCGTCTGCGCCAAGTGCTACGGCCGCAACCTGGCGACGGCGCGCATGGTGCAGAAGGGCGAGGTCGTGGGCGTCATCGCCGCCCAGTCGATCGGCGAGCCGGGTACGCAGCTGACCCTGCGTACGTTCCACGTCGGCGGTGTGGCCGGCGGCAGCGCCGTCGAGACGAATGTCGTGTCGAAGTACGAGGGCCGTCTCGAGATTGACGAGCTCCGCACGGTGAAGGGCAAGAACTCGGCAGGCGAGGCGATCGACATCGTCATCTCGCGGCAGTCGGAGTTCCGCATCGTCGAGCCGAATACGGGCATCGTCCTCTATACGCACAACCTTCCCTACGGTGCGACGCTCCACATGAGCGACGGCGCCGAGGTGAAGAAGGGCGACCTCATCTGCGAGTGGGATCCCTACAACGCGGTGATCATCTCCGAGTACGAGGGCCGCGCCGTCTACGACAGCGTGATCGAGGGTGTCACCTTCCGTGAGGAGCGCGACGAACAGACGGGCCTCTCGGAGAAGGTGATCATCGAATCGAAGGACCGTACGAAGAACCCCGTCATCCGCGTGATCAACAAGGAGGGCGAGGAGGTCAAGCAGTACAACCTGCCCGTTACGGCCCACGTCGTGGTGAAGGACAACGCCAAGATCAAGGCGGGCGACATCCTCATCAAGATTCCGCGTGCCGTCGGCAAGTCGGGCGGCGATATCACGGGCGGTCTGCCGCGCGTGACGGAGCTCTTCGAGGCGCGCAATCCGTCGAACCCGGCCATCGTCTCGGAGATCGACGGCGAGGTTTCGTTCGGCAAGATCAAGCGCGGTAACCGCGAGATCATCATCACCTCGAAGCAGGGTGACGTGAAGCGTTATCTGGTGCCTCTGTCGCGTCAGATCATCGTGCAGGAGAACGACTACGTGAAGGCCGGAAGCCCGCTGTCGGACCCTCAACATCCTCGGCCCGACGAAGGTGCAGGAGTACATCGTCAACGAGGTGCAGGAGGTCTACCGCATGCAGGGCGTGAAGATCAACGACAAGCACTTCGAGGTCATCGTCCGCCAGATGATGAACAAGGTGCAGATTCAGGATCCGGGCGACACCCGCTTCTTCGAGGACCAGATCGTCGACAAATGGGAGTTCATGGACGTGAACGACGAGCTCTACGACAAGGTGGTCGTCACCGACGCGGGCGATTCGCAGGCGGTGCAGCCGGGCCAGATCATCTCGCTGCGCAAGCTGCGTGACGAGAACTCGAGCCTCAAGCGCCGCGATCTGAAGCAGGTGGAGGTACGCGACATCGTTCCCGCCACCTCGAATCAGGTGCTGCAGGGCATTACCCGCGCCGCGCTCCAGACGTCGAGCTTCATTTCGGCCGCCTCGTTCCAGGAGACCACCAAGGTGCTCAACGAGGCTGCCATCCAGGCGAAGGTCGACCCGCTGGAGAACCTGAAGGAGAACGTGATCTGCGGACACCTCATCCCCGGCGGTACGGGTCTGAGGGAGTACGACGACCTCGTGGTCGGACTGAAGTCCGATCTGGAGACACTGCAGGCGGCCAAGTAGGATTTCCAAAGGCCGATAACAAAGCGGGAGGCCGGAGCTCAACGCTCCGGCCTCCCGCTTTGTCGTCCCCCGGTCATTGCCGGTAACGCGCCGCGCTCCGTCGGCCTCCCCGGCGGGCGCGTCTATTCGTGACGCGGCACATACCCGCGGGCGAGACCTCCCTCGGCCGTCTCGCGGTAGAGGCTCGGCAGATCGTGGCCGGTCTGTTTCATCACCTCGACCACGCGGTCGTAGCTCACCATGTGCGAGCCGTCGGAGAGGGTGGCGTAGATGTTGGCGTCGAGCGCGCGTGCGGCGGCTACGGCATTGCGCTCGATGCAGGGGACCTGCACCAGCCCGCATACGGGGTCGCACGTGAGCCCGAGGTGGTGTTCGAGCGCCATTTCGGCCGCATATTCGATCTGCGAGGGTGTTCCTCCGAAGAGCTGGCAGGCCGCCGCCGCCGCCATGGCACAGGCGACGCCCACCTCGCCCTGGCATCCCACCTCGGCGCCCGAGATGGAGGAGTTGGTCTTCGCCACGTTGCCGAAGAGGCCGGCCGTGGCCAGCGCCCGCAGGATGCGGATGCGCAGGAAGTCGCGCGAGGTGGCCAGATGATAGAGTACGGCGGGCACCACGCCGCTCGAGCCGCACGTGGGGGCCGTGACGACCGTACCGCCCGAGGCGTTCTCCTCGGAGGTGGCCAGCGCGTAGGCGTAGATGCGGGCGCGCGAGCGGAGCGAATCGGTGTAACTCTGCGACTTGACCATGTAGGTGCTGGCCTTGCGCGCCACTTTCAGACCGCCGGGCAGGACGCCGTCGTTGTTCAGCCCTCGCTGTACGGTCTCGCACATCGTAGTCCATATCGAGTCGAGATAGTCCCATATTCCGGGACCTTCGCAGTCGTTCACATACTCCCAGTAGGTCTTGCCTTCGCGGTAGCACCACTCCTTGATCTGGCCTATGGAGTTCATGGCGTAGACCTCCTCCGGTTTTTCGATGCCGTGCTCTTCGTCGGCGAGGGTGCCTCCGCCGACGCTGTAGACGGTCCAGCGGTCGATCACGTCGCCCTTCTTCAGCCCCTCGAAGAGCATGCCGTTGGGGTGGAAGGGGAGTACCGTCTCGGGTTTCCAGAGTATCTGGGTCGGTGCGAGCGGCTCGAGTACGGAGAGGATGGCGTGGTCCGTGAGGTGGCCCTTGCCCGTTGCGGCGAGCGAGCCGTAGAGTGTGACGCGGTAGGCGTCGGGCAGGGTGGGGCGTGCAGCGAATGCTTCGGCGGCACGCCGGGGACCCATGGTGTGGCTGCTCGAAGGTCCGCAGCCGATTTTGTACAACTCCTTGAGCGATTCCATCTGCTTCGCGTTTTGTTCGGCGCAAAGATACGACACTTTCCGGTTTTTGCGCGTGCGGCGCATGCCGCGCCGCGGCACTTCCTTCTTTTCGCGGAAGAGAAAGGGCGGGAGGGGTTATCCCCTCCCGCCCTGGTAGCTCCACCGCGACTCGAACGCGAATTTAGGGTTTAGGAAACCCTCGTTCTATCCCTTGAACTATGGAGCCGGTTCCGTCGGCGGAGCGGCTTCTGCGCCGTTGCTCCTCCGGACCGTTGGCGGCCGGGCCGATGTGCGGGGCAAAGATAGGAAAAAAATCCGATTCCGCCTTCGGAGCGGGGTTCGGCGTGACCTATGCGGTGCCGTGCCGGCATCAGATTTTGTCTATCCAGTGCTGCAGCCTCAGGAAGAAACCTTCGCGGCGCGGACGGTAGCGCAGGTTCAGTTCGGCGATGCGGTCGTAGCGTGCCGGAGCGAGGCGCCGCAGCAGTGCGAAAGCTCCGTAGATGCCCGCCGTGGCGAGCAGGGCCACGATGCAGACCGTGTAGAGCTGTATCTCGGCCGAGGCACCGAGGTATCCGGCCAGGAGCCATGAGGCGACTACCGTGAGGTCGAGCGCGAGGATGATGATCGTGGTGACGATGTGCGAGCAGCCCAGACCGATGAAGAGGTGGTGCAGATGGGTCTTGTCCGGATGGAAGGGCGACTGCCGGCGGCAGATGCGTGCGGTCATGACGCGCAGTGTGTCGAATACCGGAATCGAGAGCACGGCGAGCGTGAAGGCGACGGGCGAATAGCCGTGCGATGCGAGCAGGCCGGAGGCGCTCTCCGACTGGATCGTGCGCATGACGAAGACCGACATGATGGCCCCCATGAGCAGTGTGCCGCCGTCGCCGATGAACATCTTCGAACGCTGGCCGAAGACGTTGTGCAGGAAGAAGGGTATCAGCGATCCGACCGTCGAGGCGGCCAGCACGCAGAGCGGCTCGTTCGCCCCGCTGAAGAGGAAGAGCAGCCCGAAGATGAGGCTGGCGAGGATGCAGAAGCCCGACGAGAGGCCGTCGACTCCGTCGATCAGGTTGAGCGCGTTGATGATGCCCACGCAGGCGAAGAGCGTGAGCAGGATGGTGACCGGAGCGGGTAGGTGGTAGATGCCCCACAGCCCGTGGAGGTTGTTCAGCCCGAAATGACCCGTGTAGAGGAGCAGCCCGACGGCGAAGAGCTGGACGAGCAGACGCGTCGTCGGCCGCAGGTCGAGTATGTCGTCCATCGTGCCCGTGTAGAGCATGACGGTCATCGAGGCGAAAATGGCGAGCAGCGCCGCGCCGTCGTGCTGGGTGTGGACGCATGCGGCACCGAGGGCGATGCCGAAGAAGACGACCGTACCGCCCAGGATGGGGACGGGCTCCTTCTGCAGCTTGCGCGCGTTGGGCTTGTCCACGATACCCTTTTCGCGGGCGATGCGGACAATATGCGGATGCACGATCGTCACGGCGACGAGCGAAACCAGAAAAGGAACGACAATCAGGAGTATATGGTCAATCATCACTTCTCGATGCGCATGCTGCGCCTCTTGTCCCGGGCCGGATGGGGGCAACCGCCCGGCCGGCGCGAATCGCGCAAATGTAGTCTCTTTTGTTCAACAAAACAAATTCCTTGCGAGAGATATGTCGCGTACCTGTCTGCCCCGGCGTTTCCGCCGACGGGCGGGGCGGGACACGCCGCCGCGGCCGTACCGATGTCCGGTGTGCGGGCTCCCGTTTCGGGAACGAAACTCCCGGCGGGCCGGATCCGACCCTTCCCGCCCGGCACTCTCGTCGGTGACGGCGTACCCGTCGGGGTGTCGTCGTCACCTACAAAGGTAGTCAATTTTTCTGAATCCGCGCCGCTTCCGCCTGCCGGAGACCGAAAAGCGGCCTCTTCGGACCGTTCGCGGCAGAAAGCCCGGGCGGGATTTGGCGGAACGGGAAATAGGTTGTACATTTGCCCGTCGGCCTTACTGGAGGGATGGCAGAGTGGTCGATTGCGGCGGTCTTGAAAACCGTTGAGCCGCAAGGCTCCGGGGGTTCGAATCCCTCTTCCTCCGCCTGGCGCCGGGGTGTGCATGCAGCCGCCTCCGGCGCCTCTCTTTTTTCTCGGAGGCACCGGTATTCGGGCCGCCCGGACCTCCGTGGCATCGCTGCGGGAGGGTCCACGGGCGGTTCGGCGCGGCGTGCGGCTATTCGAGCGGTTCGAGCGGGGTCTGCGTGAAGAGGATGCGCGAGGGTATGTCACCCGTTTCGGCCGACCATTCGAGCCTTCCGTCGGTTCCGAAGCAGTAGAGGGTTCCGGGCGTTACGTAGTCGCCGGCATCGGTGACGAGAATCTCGCGTGTCGCAGGGTGTACGGCGATGCCGTAGGGTACGGCTATCGCGGTGTCGGTCCCGTCGGTGATGAGGCGGCGCGAGACGACGCGGCGGGCGGCGACGTCGACGATGGCGTAGCCCGTCGTGCTGCTCTGCTGCGTGTAGTCCCATTCGGCGCTGCAGACGTAGAGCGAGTCGCCGCAGAGCGTCATGTCGCTGCATGGCAGCAGGTCGAAGCGGTCGATTACCTCGTCGGTGCGGCTGTCGATTACGAAGGTGCGTGACGGCGTGCCGAAGTAGTCGCCGCGCGACGAGACCCAGATCTGTCCGTATCGGTCCGCCTCCATGCGGTGGAGGTTGACCTCGACGTCGATCTGTTTCGTCTGCTCGAAACGCTTCAGATCGATGACCGAGACCGTTCGGTCGTAGTCCGGCACGCGGTAGCCGCCCGAATTGGCCACGTAGAGCTTGTCGCCCGCGACGGCCATCTCCTCGGGCTGGTAGCCCACCGTACAGGTGTCGACGACCTGCAGCGTCGCCGTGTCGATCTTCGCCACGTAGCCCAGACGGGCGTTCGGATCGGTCCGGACGGGCCCGGCATAGGAACTTACGTAGGCGTAGCCCCGGTCGAAGACGATGTAGCGGCAGTTCGGTACGGAGATCTGTGCTATGTGGCGGGCCGTGCGGCGGTCCATCACCTCGACGAAGTGCGAACAGTTGACGACGGCGTAGAGTTTCGAACCGTAGATGCCGAGGTCGTTGCCCACGTCGCCCAGCTCCTTCACCACGCCGGGATTGCGTTCGGCGTAGATGTTCCGGGTATAGACCCCCGTCGAGTAGTCGAAATAGTCGAGCGAGGCCTTATTGCTGCCCATGTTGCCTTCGTTGAGCAGGAAGAAGCCCCGTACAGGTCCGGCGCTTGCGTCGGTCACGCCGGTCGAGGTCGAGGGGACGATCGGTTCCTCGCGCCGGCAGGCGGAGCCGAGGATCAGCACCGCGAGGCAGGGGGCCGCGATGCGGAGAAGAAGAGAGGTCATAGTGTCCAGCTGACGATGATTCGGAAATTGATGCCCGGCATCGGATAACACTGCACCACCTCGTACTGCTGGTCGAAGAGGTTGTTCACCTCGACGGCGGCGCCGAGTGTCGAGCGCCGCAGCGCGAACTCTTTCGAGAGCGAGAGGTCGCTCGTGTACCACGCCGGGGCGTGGTTTTCGGGTATGTTGGCCGACGATTCGTAGCGTTCGCCGGTGTAGATGAAACTGTAGTCGAGGCTCCAGCTGCGCCAGGCGAGGCCGACGACGACCGAGCCGCTGTGCCACGGGACGTAGGGTATCTGGTCGCCGTACCAGCGTTCGTCCGGGTCGGTGAAGTCCTGGGCCCGCTGGTAGGTGTAGCTCAGGCGGCAGAGACTCTCCACGCATCCGAAGCGGAGCGTCCCTTCGGCCGCCAGGTCGACGCCGCGGATCTCGACATGCCCCAGATTGACCATCGTCCACTGGAACTGGTTGGAGGTGGGCATGGCGATGATCTTGTCCTCCACCTCGTTGTAGTAGAGATCGGCCGACCACTCCAGCCGCCGCAGAAGCCGGGCCGCGGGCCACTCCTTCGTGTGGGCGAGTCCCACGTCGTACTGCGAAGTGTATTCGGGCCGCAGGTACTTGTTGCCTATGAAGGTGTAGTAGAGATCGTTGAGCGTCGGCATGCGGAAGATGCGCTTGTAGAAGGCCCTGAGCTGCAGATCCTCGGAACGGAAGGGGCGCCAGCTCGCGACGACCGTCGGCGTGAAGACGTGACGGTCGCCCGCCGCACCCTCTGCGGCGCGGACGCGGTCGCCGACATGGGTGTAGAGCACGCTCCCCTGCACCCTGACGCGGCCGAAGCGCAGCGTGGTGGCCGCGGCTCCGAGCAGCGTGAGGCGCGAGGGGTAGGCGAAGTTCGTCAGATCGGCACGCAGCGTGTTGAACTGCAGGTCGGTGGCCAGATTCAGATCCCACCACGGAGCGAGCCCTATCTCGTGCGCCGCCGAGATATAGGCCTCCTGCTGGCGGTAACGGTTGTCGATGTACATGGTCGTCACGTCGCGCCGCGGGTCGGAGAGGTAGCGCAGGAAGTCGTAGGCATACTTGACGTTCGCGGCGAGGCGGTAGCGGGGGCCGAACCGCTTGTCGAGCGATCCCTGCAGGAAGAAGTTGGTGTCCCACTGGCGGTCCTCGTGGCGGAACTTGCCCGGCTCCTCGCGCACGAAGGCCCCCGGATAGCCCCGTTCGGAGTCGTAGAAGTAGAGCTTCGCGCGCCACGAGCCGTTGTCGAGCCGGCCGAAGAGCCCCTCCTCGATGCGCACGGCCCGTACGTCGCCGTTACGGCGCACGGCCGTCGTGTCGTAGCCGTCGCGCTTGGTGTAGCTGAAGCGGTAGCGTCCCGTCGTGTAGAGATATTCGGCGTTGAACGAATTCGAGAGCCGTTCGCCGAGCCGCTGCTCGTAGAGCACCGAGGGGTTCGCCGTGCCGAACGAGCCCCCCTTGAGCGTGAGGCGCAGCCGGTAGCGCCGCCCCTCGTCGAATGCTGGAACCCGGCTCTGCAGATAGACGGCGCTGGCCGAGGCGTAGTCGCGGGCCGACTGGATGGCCGAGCTCTTCTGCCCGTTGTAGAGCGTGACGGACTCCATGTTGTCGAGCGAGTACTTTCCCAGGTCGATCTGCCCGTTCTGCGCGTTGCCGAGCTGCACGCCGTCGTAGAAGACGCCCACGTGCTGCGAGCCCATGCTGCGTACGTTGATGGTCTTCAGCCCGCCGATGCCGCCGTAGTCCTTGAGCTGCACGCCCGAAAAGTAGCGGATGGCGTCGGCTACGGAGTGTACGCTCAGCCGTTGCAGCCGCTTGCCGCTCAGCCGTTGTGCGGGGACGACCTTCTCCACGGTGCGGCGTCCGACGACCGTCACCGAGTCGATGCGCTGCGTCTGCTCCAGGGTTCCCTGCATCTGTGCGCGCAGGACGCCGGCTCCCGCCCCCGGAAGCGGGAGCGGAGCCAGCGCCGCGGCGCAGCATAGCGCTCTGATGAGAGAGCCCTTCATCGCTCTCCTCCGATGTTGTGGTCCCGGATGCCGAAGAGCTCGGTCGAGACCTCGCCGATCCAGCCGCACTGCTGGTTCAGGGCCGTCTGCACCTTCACGAAGTCGACATAGCGCAGCTTCGCGTCGCTCCCGTCGAAGGCGACGGCATCGGCGATGCGGAAGCAGTTGGCGGAGCCGCCCGCCGCTCCGCCGTCGGCGGGCCGGTCGATCGTACTGAAGTTGTCGGCGTAGCCCCAGTCGAAGGCGGGGTTGACCCAGTAGGTGCCGTCGCCCGACTGGTCGTAGCTGCGCGAGTGCAGTCGGGTGCCGCGCAGCGTGTAACGGTCGGTCTCGACCCATGCCGGATAGTAGTAGTCCTGCGGATGGAAGGCCCCGAGATGGTCGATCGTACCGCTCCCGCCGCGGTTGTCGTACCAGGGCACAGGGCTTCCCGGAGTGTCGGGACGGATGTAGGTCACGGCGTAGTCGGGGTCGGTCTCGGGCTTGCCGTACTCCGAGCCGCGGAGCTCGTACCAGGTGTCGTTGGGGAGTCCGTCGCCGTTCTCGTCCTGCATCACCCAGACGACGCCCGGTTCGGACGACCCCTCGAACGCGTTGCCCTCGATGAGCAGGTCGTAGCCGCCGCTGTTGTCGACGCTGTGGTCGAACCCGACGACCACGTAGCCGCCGAAGCCTCCCAGCGAGATGCCGCGTCCCGAGGCCAGCCGCTCCCCGGCCAGGATGCACGCCCCGGCCGGGGTCGTGACCTCCCCCTCTTCGTTGATGAACTGACCCGGGGCGGGCAGGTATTCGTAGACGCGGTTGCACTCCGCACGCGATGCCGGCGAGCCCGCGCGGTAGTAGCTTCCTTCGGGCGGGCAGACGTGTACGGTGAGTTCGCGCGAGGCGACCAGATAGGAGTTGTGCATCTCGATGCGGAGGGAGCGGAAGCCCTCCTCCGTGGCGGCGAAGTGATATTCGGGACGTTCGCCGCGCTGCACTTCGGTGCCGTCGACCCTCCAGACGTATTCGGCGTCGAAGGCGTTTTCGATGTCGAGAGGCCTGAGCAGCACGGTGCGGCCGAGGGCGACGCGGCAGGTATCCTGTGCGAAATGCCATGCGAAGTCGACCTCCGAGGCGTCGCGTACCGCGACGGTGCAGGCGAGCCGTCCCTCGCCGTCCTCGTTGCGTGCCGTCACCTCGACGAGATAGTCGCCCGGCCTCTCCCCGACGAAGGTGTAGGTGGGCCCGGTCGATACCTCGGTGCCGTCGACCCTCCAGCTCCAGAGGGTCTCGAGCGGGGTCGAGACCGTGGGCTCCAGTACCAGCTCCGAGCCGCACAGCAGCGTGAAGCCCTCGTCGGCCCCCGGAAGCGTAAGGCGCGGCGGCGCGAGTTCGACGACGTCGATCCGCAGTTCGGCCGATGCTTCGCCTCCGGCGTTGGCGACGGTGAGGGTGATGTAGTATCGCCCTGTCCGGTCGGAGACGAAGCGGAGCGTCGGACCGTCGCCGAGAAGCTCGCCGTCGAGGCTCCAGGCGAAGGTGGCGCCGTCGGCGTGTTCCACCGTGGGGCGGATCTCTATCGGACGCCCCGTCTTGGCCGTATAGATCGACGTGGGGCTGTCGAGCGTGATGACGGGTGCCGGAGGAAGAGGACTTTCGCCCTTTTCCTTCGTGCAGGCCGTCGTGCAGAGCAGCGCCGCCAGGGCGGCGCGGATGAACCGTTCCAGCTTCATCGCGGGGGTGCCTATTCGAATGCGGCCGTGAAGAAGATGCCGGCCGGGAATCTCGTATGGTCCGTGTAGTTGGCCTCCAGCGTCAGCGTGTCGCCTTCGGGGGCGAGCACGGTGATGTTGTTGGTGAGGTACGACGTGCCGTAGCCCTTGATGGTCGTCATGTAGACGCGGCCGGTGAGCGGATGGGCCGCGATGTTGTTGTAGACGATCGAGGCATTCTCGACCAGCTCGCTCACGTCGACCGTCTCGGCGGTTTGGTCCGTCGCGAAGTCGTGGCGGTAGACGGTCGTCGTCGCGCCGCAGTAGTAGAGAATGTCGCCTGCGGCCGTGATGCCCGACGTGGCGCCGAAGCCGGCCGAGAGGCTGCCCGTCGCGATTTCGTGCGCGGCGACGGTGCCGAGGCTTTCGGCGTCGAGCTTGAGGATGCGTGCGGGCGATGTGGTCGAGACCCAGAGGTTGCCGTCGGCCGAACGGACGACGCCCGTGACGGTGCCTTCGAGCGTGATCTCCCGCACGACGGCGTCGCTGCCCCGCTCGAGGACGATTACGCCCGGGCCGCCCGCGGCGAAAATCCGCCCTCCGACGATTGCCATGGGAAGCTTCTTGGCGCGCTCCGATCCTTCGACGAAGGTGAGTCCGCTGCCGTCGAAGCGGTAGATGCCCTTGCCGTCGCGGATGAAGACGGCCTGCTCGTCCAGTACGGCCAGATGGGTGGGACGGCTCAGCGCGGAGAGCTCCTCGGCGCTCCAGGCCTTCTGCCGCTGCATGGTCTTCAGGTCGGCAGAGACGAGCATTCCGTCGCCGCCGCCGCTCTGCGAGATGACGTAGATCCGGCCGTCGGCGATGCAGAGGTCCTGGGTGCTGTTGCCCAGCGTGGTGCCGTTGGCCTTGCGGTAGATGTCGTCGTAGACCTCGCCTTCGGGCGAAATCCAGATGAGCGAACCGCTTTCCGTGGTCATGTTTCCCTCGTTGAGAACGAAGACACCCAGCGGGTCGGAGTAGTCGGGGGCCTCGGTCCGGTCGGCCTCGAAGACGAGGGGCGGCATGGCGAGGAGTCCCGAGCGGACGACCTGCTGGCCGGAGGCGCTGCGGGTCATCGTGCCCGCATCGGTCGTGACGGTGAGGGTGAAGCCCTCGGCGAAGCCGGTCGGCGGGAGCGTCAGAAAGCACTCCAGCGGTTCGGACGAGAGCCGGGTCTCGTCCTCGAAGAGGAGCGTCACCTCTGTAGATGCGTCGTCTCCGGCGGCGATGACGAGTCCCTCCGTCGGATCGGCCGATGCCGCGCTGCCGGCAAGCAGTTCGCCGTCGTTGCCGCGTAGGGCGATCCGGAGAATCCGCTCGCCGTCGCCCGTGAGCTGCAGCCCGACGAGGCCGCACAGGTTGCGGAACCGGAGTTCGCCGTCGGTGCGGCCGTTTTCGGCGTACATGGGGTGGGCGGCCGGGTCGAATGATGCGGCGGTGTAGTGTTGCGTGGCGGGCAGCGTCACCCTCCCATCCCGCACGAGGTCGGCGGGGTAGAAGGCCTCGTAGCTATCGGCCTCGGCGACGTCGAGCCACCAGCCGTCGCTTTCGCTCCCTTCGAGCGTGTATTCGATACCGTTCACCCGGAAGCGGTCGCCCTCCTGCCAGCGTACGGTGCGGCCGTCGAGCTGGGCGCGTGTCTCCTCCCCGGCGGCGATGCGGAGCCGTACGGTCGTGATATTGTCGGTCGTGTGGAGCGCGTCGTCCGATACGTACTCCTCGGAACAGCCGGCGAGCAGGGCCGCGCAGGCCGTCAGTGCAAACAATCTTCTCATCGTCATGGTCGTTCGGTTTTTCAGAGTCCGGAGTTCCAGTTTCCCGGGGTTTCGACGTAATCCTCCGTCGTGAGGGCGCTGAGGGCGAACCCCCGTTCGGCGCCTGCCTCCACCACTGCGATGCGGGGCGCTGCATAGTCGATTTTCTGTTCCATACTGCTTGTGTTTTGGTTTTGAGATGTGTGCGTGGCCGGTGTCGGACGGGACATCCGCTCTCTGGCCTGCTTCTGTTTCCGTTTCCTGCGAAGATGAAAAAGCCGTATCCTTTGTGCGGGATACGGCCGGTGCCATCATCAAAACGGGATTGCGCCCACCTCGGGGTCGGAGTGCTGCAGCGCGTGTGCGCCGTCCGGCTCCATGTCGTTCCTGTCGGTGCCTGTCGAGGCTGCGGGGAAATCGCTGTCTTGATTCTCGCCCGTAGTCCCGCGGGTTTCAAATCCTTTGTCGTACATGCATCGGCAGGTCTTCTGACTCGTTCCGGTTCCGCGCCTTCCCGGTCCCGGGGGGACCAGTGGCAAAGATTGCGGTACCTGCGGTGTCCTTTCGGACAGGAACTCACAGCAACGGGTATTGTCGCAGATTCTCACTGCGTTCCCTTTTCATTCCCTTGCGCGGCCCTGGGGGGCGCTCGGAAAACCTTTGCGGCGCAAAGATAGGAATAATCCGCTACAGTGTGCGCGTAGGCCTCTCTTTTTTTTGGTCCGTGGCCGCAAGAGACTGAGCGGCAGCCGTATGGAGACAGTCGGGGCGGAGACGCGAACGAAAAAAGGTCCGCCGATCGTTCGATCGGCGGACCGTGGCGGAGAGAAGGGGATTCGAACCCCTGAAACCCTTTGGGGGTTTACTCGCTTTCCAGGCGGGCCAGTTCAACCACTCCTGCACCTCTCCGGGTTGCGGGTGCAAAGATACGAGACTTATCGGTGCGGGCCAAAAAAACGGGCGGGAATTTTCTCTCCCGCCTCTTTTTTGCCCCCCGCAGCGTGGGATGGCCGGCTCCTTCGGCCGGCCATCGGGCGGAGAAGTGGCGAAAAAGAGACAAACAAAAGAGCTGCCGGCTGTTGGGTATCCCGTTCCGGATGGTTATTTTTGTCGTCGAATGCGACACATGGAACACAACGACAAGATACTGCCCAGCTTTTCGATCGGACGTCTGCGCGAGCTCTTCGGCTCGGAGCGGACCTGCTGCATGGGCGACGACTTCATGATGTTCGAGCGCAGCGGCGGCGGGGCGGAGCGACCGCTCTTCGCCGAGCCCTGTCGTATCGATGCGCTGGGGATGATACTCTGCACGAGCGGGCGCATACGCGGCTCGGTCAACCTGAACGACTACGAGGCCACGCAGGGGGTGGTCGCCGTCTGTATGCCCGGCAATATCCTGCGCATCGACTACGGCGGCGACTTCACGCTGCGCGGCATGCTCCTTTCGACATCCTTTCTGCGGAGTCTCCGTGTCGACCTGAAGCTGATCATGCCGATCTGGCTGCGTATCCGCAATGGTGTGTGTCTCAGACTTCGCGACGATGATGTCGCGCTGCTCGACCGCTTCTATTTCCTGCTGCGCGAAGTGACCGTGCGCTCCGAACCCCACGCCTCCGAGGTGGCCGGCGGTCTGGCTACGGCCCTGGTTCACGCCTTTTGCGACATGCTCCCGGCCGGCAGTGTTGCGGCCGGGACGGCCGAAGGAGTCGAGGGGCGCCGTCGTGTGCTCTTCGAACGCTTCATGGCGCTGCTCGAACGCTACCATGTCACGGAGCGGTCGCTCGGCTTCTATGCCGGGCAGCTCTGCATCACGCCCAAATACCTCTCGTCGGCCGTGAAGGAGGCGAGCGGCCGCACGGCGGCGGAGTGGGTGGACGATTTCGTGGTGCTCGAGGCCAAGACGCTGCTCAAGTACTCCGGACTGAGCATTCAGGAGATAGCCTACCGGCTCAACTTCCCGTCGCAATCCTTCTTCGGCAAATACTTCAAACACCGTACCGGGCTCTCCCCTTCGGAATACAAGGTCCGTTAGAGCCGGTTGTACCCCAGGTCGTAGGCATAGTCGCGCAGCTCGCCGCGCGATGCGGGTTCGGCCCGGGTGTACTCCGCCGGTAGGGCGTGGGGGACGGATAAGGAGAGAGGGCCCTCTCCCTTGTGCCGGGATGAGAGCCCTCTCGGAATCGGTCGGATCGACGGTCGCTATTGCTCCTGGATCTTCAGCGGGCCGACCCAGTATCCGGTGATGTGGTTGTTCGCATCGTCGTATACGTCGATGTTGATCTCCCACGTGTCGCCCTCGCCGCGGGCGATCGTCACCTTGCCTGCCTGGACGGGAGCCTGGATCGTCGTACCCTGGTTGTTGGCGTCGGTTACGTAGTAGGCCGAAGGCTCGAACTCGTTGTTGCTGGTGATCATGCCAGGGTAGAGCATGTTGGCCGTATAGTCGTTCGTGACGGCGTAGGTGCCTTCGGCGAGCTCGCGGGTGTTGGAATCGGGCAGCAGGATCGCCATGACGAAGCCAGCCTGGTTGCCGCCCTGCGGAGCGAGGTCGATAACGGTGTAGCCCAGGTCGGGTCTTGCCTCGAGTGCGGCGCCGTAGAAGTTGAGGATACCCGTGGTTACCCCCTCGAAGTTGCTCTGCGCGTCGTCGGTGAGCGTCGTCGTCGGAGCCACGTTGCCGCCGTTGAGGATGACGCCGCCCGTGTAGGTGCCCGTTACGGCGCGGCCCTGGTTGGTCTCGGCGTTGATCTCGATCGTGTAGACGTTGCCTTCGCCGCCCGATACCTTGATCGAGCCGGTAGTCAGCCAACCCACTTCGCCCGTCAGGCCCGAAGCGTCGTAGAACGAGCCGGTCGCATTCTCCAGATCGGCGCTACCGGCCAGGCACGAGAACTCGGCGGGCTCGGTGCCGAGCGTATAGTCGCCGGTTTCGAGCACCGGAACGGCGTCATCGGCCGTACCGGGGCCGATCAGGTTGAGCTGCAGACGCACCTGGTCCGACTCCTCGTCGTAGCAGTGGAGGATGTACGAGGTGGTGTTGTTGCCGTAGACGTTGTAGCTGCCCTCCTCGGTGCGCTCCACGCCGCCGTTCGTATAGGAGATACCCATCTGCACGTCGCGCTGGAGATCGCCTATCTCGATCGTGCTGCCAGCATAGGCGAGCGACGTGGCGACCAGCTGTACGGTGGTGCCGTTGGAGAGGGTGACCTCGCCCTCGATGATGGGGCTGGCGTCCGTGCCGCGGAGTGTCAGCGAACCGTCCGAATAGTTCGAGGAGCCGGTCTGGGAACCGGAGGCGGAGATCGACCACATCATGCTGCCTTCGGCTGCGAAGGTGTTGTCGGCGTGGCTGTTGCCGGAGTCGTAGCGGTAGCTTCCACGGGCCGGCAGCGGAGCGTTCGCGTTCGAAGGCATGTCCGAATAGACGGCGAACTGGTATATGTCGCCCGGACCTGTCCAGCCCGAGGCGGAAATCTCGGCGGTCGAGATGTACAACGTGTAGGAGCCCGTACCGTTGTCGGAGCTTCCGTTGTAGACGTAGTAGCCCTTGGCACCCCTTACCACGCGATCGTAGCTGGAACCGGAGTCGTTGCCGCCGTCATCCTTGGAGCAGGATGCGAATCCGACGCCCGCAATGAGAAGCGCTGCGGCCGCGAATCGAGTCAGTTTGCTGATAAACATAAGGTTAAAGAATATAAA
The DNA here is from genome assembly GCA_949288735.1 of uncultured Alistipes sp. GTDB lineage: Bacteria > Bacteroidota > Bacteroidia > Bacteroidales > Rikenellaceae > Alistipes. Next base: position 29,473 of record CASELE010000011.1, on the reverse strand, counting down.
AGGTTAGATTTGGTATTTCCAACCGCTAAAAGTACGGCTTTTCGGCGAATTGTGCAAATCGGGCCTTTATTTTCCGGGTTTTTCGGCCGACGGCCGAAGGCGTGCGTTCCGCCTCCCGGCCTACGCTTCGGACCGCGGGCGGCCGGGCAGCGCCGCTCCGGTGCCGTCAGTAGCGCTCCTCCTCGCGCCGCATCTCGTCGCGGGTGACGGGCCTGCGGTTCAGGGCGCGCCAGGCGCAGACGATATAGGCCGCGACGAAGGGGACGAGCAGGGTGACCCATGCCATCACGCGGAGCGTGAAGAGGCTCGACGAGGAGTTGTATAGGGTGAGCGACGACTGCATCTGCGTGAGCGATGGGTAGTAGGCCGTGTCGTTCCACCCCGCGGCGAGCAGCAGCCCCAGCACGGCGAGCACGGCGCCCGCGCCGCCGAACCAGATGGCGCGGCGGCTGCCGCGCCGGCCGAGGAGGATGCCCGCGAGCGTCAGCACGATGCCGGCGAGCAGCACGGCCGCTACTGCGGGCATTGCGAGCAGGTTGTGCAGATATTTGTACGGTTCGGCCGAAACGAGCCCTGTCGTCGGATCGACGGCGGGGCCGTCGGTCGTGAGCAGCCATCCGAGGAAGCCCAGGAAGAGCGGCACGAAGAGTGCGGCGGCCACGCGGTGGCGGCGCCGGAGCCGTGCGGCGAGCTGTTCGTCGGCCACGGCGTTCATCAGATACTGGCATCCCAGCACCTGGGCCAGGAGGGCGACCGAGCATCCCAGCAGCCAGTTGGGGAGCAGGGCAAAGGCCTCCAGCCCGTGCCAGGGGCTCTCCCACTGCGAAATGACGGGGGTGCCGCCCGGTTCGACCAGCTGGAAGCGGTCCACGGTGAAGGGCGCTCCCGTGAAGAGGGTGCCGACGGCCGCGCCGAGCAGCAGCGGCCCGGCGATGCCGTTGATCATGAGGAAGAGGTCGTACGTCTTCCGCCCGAAGAGGTTACCCGGTTTGCTGCGAAATTCGTAGGCCACGGCCTGCAGTACGAAGACGGCGAGGATGAGAAGCCACAGATAGACGGCGCCTCCGAACGAGGTCGAGTAGAAGAGCGGAAACGAGGCGAAGAAGGCTCCGCCGAAGGTGACGAGCGTGGTGTAGGTGAGTTCCCATTTGCGTCCCAGCGCATTGACGAGCAGCGTGCGCTCCTCGTCCGTGCGGGCCGTGCCGTACAGGAGCGTCTGCCCGCCCTGCACGAAGAGCAGGAAGACCAGCAGCGCTCCCAGCAGGGAGACGACGAACCACCAGTAGTGTTGCAGCAGTGTGAGGGTATCCATCGCGGTGGGTGTTGTCGGTTATGGGTTATCGCCCCTCCCTCTCCTCCTCTCCGGGCCCGGGGCCCAGACGGATCTGCCGGAAGAGGATGCTCAGCTCGGCGGCGAGCAGTGCCGTGAAGAGCGCGAGGAAGAGGAAGAAGGTGGTCGATACGGCGCTGCCCGGAAGATCCGAGACGGCGACGCCTACGGGCATGAGATCCTGTATGGCCCACGGCTGCCGTCCTGCTTCGGCCACCACCCAGCCCACCTGCGAGGCGAGGTAGGCGAGGGGGACGCAGGCAATCGTCAGACGCAGCAGCCACCGCTTGCCGACCAGGCGGTCGCGGCGGTTGAACCACCAGAGGGCGGCGAGCAGCACGATGAAAAGGCATCCCAGCCCCACCATCACGCGGAACGAATAGAAGAGCAGCGGTACGTTCGGCACGGCCTCTCGGGGTGACGAGAGGTAGCCGTAGCCGAGATAGGCGAAGTATTCGGAGAGGAAGCTCCGTCCGTCGGGCGTCGACGGGTCGAAGAGCCCGCTCACCTGCCGCATCACGATGCTGTCGCCGCTTGCGCGGGCGTTGCGGTAGAAGTTGAGCTGTGCGATGGCGATGCCTCCCCGCATGATCTTCTCCTCGGTCGACATGATGCCCCGTTCGGGATTGCCGTCGATGAGATCGTTGATGCCGGCCACATAGGCCTCGGCGTCTCGGAAACTCATGATGGAGAGCATTTTCGGCAGTTCGATGCGGAAGAGGAAAGGGTCGTCGCCCCTCGTCTGTCCGGCTTCGGGCCGCAGGATGCCCGCCACGGTGAGGGGCGCCCCTTCGCGACCGTCGTAGAGGGCCTCCATGGCGGCGAGCTTCATGGGTTGTACGCGGGCGACGACCGCTCCCGACCGGTCGCCCGTGAAGGCGGCGAGCAGCGCGAAGAGAAGCCCGAAGAGCGAGGCGATGCCGATGCTCTTCGTGGCCAGGCGCCGTTCGCGGCCACGCAGCAGGTACCAGGCGCTCACGCCCGCGACGAAGAGCGCCGCCAGCACGAACGACGAGGTGACCGTGTGGGCGAACTTGTTGACGGCCACGGGCGAGAAGGCTACCTCTCCGAACGAGGTCATCTCGTTGCGCACCGTCTCGATGTTGAAGGTGCAGCCCGCCGGATGCTGCATCCAGGCGTTGGCCACCAGAATCCAGAATGCCGAGAGGTTGGCGCCGATGGCCGTGAGCCAGGTCGAGGCGAGATGAAAGCCGCGCGAGACCTTGTTCCAGCCGAAGAACATGACGGCGAAGAAGGTGCTCTCGAGGAAAAAGGCCATGATCCCCTCGATGGCGAGCGGCGCTCCGAAGATGTCGCCCACGAAGTGGGAGTAGTTCGACCAGTTGGTGCCGAACTCGAATTCGAGGATGAGTCCCGTGGCGACGCCTATGGCGAAGTTGACGGCGAACAGGCGCATCCAGAACTTGGTGGTGCGGCGCCAGAAGGGATCGCCCGTGCGGTACCATTGCGTCTCCATCAGGGCGACGAGTACGCCGAGTCCCAGCGTCAGCGGGACGAAGAGCCAGTGGAAGGCGGCCGTGAGGGCGAACTGCGCCCGCGACCATGCGACGGTTTGCAGGAGTTCGGTCATCGTGTCGACTGGGTTTCGTGTTTTTCGGTAAGCCGTTCCAGAACCGCGGTGCCGCGCTCCTCGGTCGTGCGGCCCGCCAGCGGGTCGCGGAAGAAGAAGAGCTTCAGCACCCCGAAAATAAGCACGAGCTTCACGGCGACGATGAGCCACAGGGTGCGGCCCACGGTCATGGAGCGGAAGCCGTCGAGGTAGAAGCGGACGATGCCGCGGAGCGGGCCGGTAGCCATGGCGGAGCGGTTATGGGACAAATATAGGGAAAAATTTCCGATATTTCCGACAGCCGGCGGTGCGGCCCTGCCTGCGTCTCCGGACGGGAGGGTGCGGCCTTTCGGCGGAAAATTCCTAATTTTGCGGCTCCGCGGCGGGGCACGCCGTCCCGCCGCGGACGAACCGAGACATAGTAAGAAGTATGAATACCCGACTCGTGATTTTCGATCTCGACGGCACGTTGCTCGATACGATCGGCGACCTGGCCGCGAGCTGCAACGTAGTGCTGGAGCGCCACGACCTGCCGCGGCATACCTATGAGGAGTACTGCGGATTTGTCGGCAACGGCATCCTGAGGCTCGTGGAGCGGGCGATTCCCGAGACGCTGCGCACGCCCGAACGGGTGGCGGCCGTGCGGCGCGACTTCGTGGCCTACTATACGGAGCACATCGACCGCTACACGCGGCCCTACGACGGTATTCCCGCCCTGCTCGCCGGACTTTCCGGCCGCGGCGTGCGGCTGGCCGTCGCCTCGAACAAGTTCCAGGCCGGCACCGAAAAGCTCGTGCGCCGCTTCTTCGGCAACCTGCGCTTCGACGCCGTGCTCGGACAGCGCGAGGGGGTTCCCCTGAAGCCCGACCCGGCGGTCGTGCGCGAGATTCTCGGACGGACGGGGTGCCTCCCGGGCGAGACGCTCTATGTCGGCGATTCGGGGGTCGACATGCAGACTGCGGCGGCGGCAGGGATTCGGTCGGTGGGGGTCTCGTGGGGCTTCCGCTCCCGGAGCGAACTGGAGGAGGCGGGCGCCTGGCGTATCGTGGACCGTCCGGCCGAGATCGGGGCGCTGGTTCAGCAGTAGCGTTCGACGTCGCCGGCCGTGATGCGTTCGTCACAGAGCACGATGAGCCGCTCGACGGCGTTGCGCAGTTCGCGGACGTTGCCCGTCCAGGGCCGTGTGCGGAGCAGCTCCACGGCCGCGGGATCGATGCGCCTGGGACCGGTTCCGTACTCGTCGGTGATGCGTTCGATGAAACGGTCGACGAGCAGGGGGATATCCTCCGTGCGTTCGCGCAGGGGCGGCACGCGCAGGACGATTACCCCGATGCGGTGGTAGAGATCTTCGCGGAAGCGCCCCCGGGCGATCTCCTCGCGCAGATCCTTGTTCGTGGCGGCGATTACGCGCACGTCGATCTCCACGTCGCGATCGCTTCCCACGCGGCTGATGCGGCGCTCCTGCAGCGCCCGCAGCACCTTGGCCTGCGCCGCGGGCGACATGTCTCCGATTTCGTCCATGAAGAGCGTTCCGCCGTCGGCCTGTTCGAACCTGCCGCGCCGCTGCCGCACGGCCGAGGTGAAGGCTCCCCGTTCGTGGCCGAACAGTTCGCTTTCGATCAGCTCCGACGGGATGGCCGCGCAGTTCACCTCGACGAAGGGGGCGCCGGCGCGGCGGCTTTGGGCGTGCAGCCGGCGTGCGACGAGCTCCTTGCCCGTGCCGTTCTCGCCTGTGATGAGCACCCGGGCGTCGGTAGGTGCCACCCGCTCGATGAGCGCGCGTACCTGCTCGATGGCGGGCGAGCACCCCACGATCTCGTCGGCGGGTCCCCTCTTCGCCCGGCGTACCCTCCGGGGCGCGGCACTCCGTGCGGCGGCCCCCTGGTCGAGCGCGGCGCGTATGGAACGCATGAGGCGGTTCATGTCGAGGGGCTTGGTCAGGTAGTCGCTGGCCCCGTGGTGGAGTGCGTCGACCGCGGCGTCGATCGATCCATCGTCGGAGAGGACGATGAAGGGGATATCCGAGTCGGACGGGACGTGGCAGCCGCCGTCCGAGAGGATGAGGTCGAACGGAATCTTTGCGCAGAGGGCCGCCGCCGCCGCGTCGCCGTCGGCCCCTTCGGTGGTGAACCCCTCGAATTCGAGCCGTTCGCGCAGATTGTTTCGCACGCTTTTTGAACGGTCGAGAACCAAAACTTTCGCCATGGCTTGTTTTCTGTGAATTTTTGCCTACTTTTGTACCAAAGTTAAGCATTTCCGCCGGTGATAACCTAATTCCCGGGCCTTCGGTCCGCGGTCGCTCCCGGCGGCACAAGGACTCTGAAACGGTCCATCGCGGAGCCCCGGAGCGCGTATGCCGGCGCCCATGCCGCGGAGCGGAGCGGACCGGATGCACTACGATATGAGAAAGAACTACAACTACACGCGGCGCAAGCTCTTCCTGCCCGAGTACGGGCGCCATATCCACGAGATGATCGATTCTCTGCTCGCGATCGAGGACCGCCGCGAGCGCAACCGCCAGGCGCGGGCCGTGATCGCCGTCATGGGCAACCTCAATCCGCTGCTGCGCGATACGGCCGACTTTACGCACAAACTGTGGGATCACCTCTTCATCATGTCCGACTTCCGGCTCGATGTCGATTCGCCCTATCCGCGCCCTTCGCGCGAGGAGCTGACCGTCACGCCGCGGCCGATGCGCTATGCGCAGGAGCGCATAGAATACAAGCATTACGGCAAATACGTGGAGCGGATGATCCGCGCCCTGGCCGGCGAACGCGATTCCCGCACGGTGGCGCGCACGCTCGACAACCTGGCCCGCTACATGCGGGCGAAGAGCTACGAGTACAATCAGGAGCATCCGAACAACGAAGTGATCGTAAAGGATATAAAGCGGATGTCCGGAGGTGCTGTCGAAATCGACGAAGTGGCGCTCAATAATATCCGAAGCGACTATAAACAGCACTTTCCGGCACGTTCCCAGCGCGGTTCCCAGCCGTCGCGCCAGCGTCCGCAGCAGAAGAACGGTGGGGGCCGCCATCCGCAGCGGCACAATCCGAAGAACGGGACGCAGCGCCACAATCCGCAGCGGTGACCCGCCCGCCGGGAGCCCGGCCTCCCTTTCAGCAATCCTACAGACGAGACAAGATGAAGAGAGAGATATTGTTCGTATCCGCCGCGGCCGCCTTCGCGCTGTGTGCCTGCCGGTCGTCGCGCGTAAGCATCGAGGGGCGCTTCGTCGTCGGCGACGGGGCGCAGAGCGTCTACCTCGAGCAGGTGACGCCGCTCGCGCAGGACGTGGTCGATTCGGCACGCCTCGACCCGATGGGGGATTTCCGTTTCGAGCTGAAGGAGGCCCCGCGTACGCCGGCCCTCTACAACGTGGTCTGCAGCGGTGACCGCATCCCGCTTCTGGTGACGGGCGGCGACCGTATCCGGCTCTATTCGGCCGGCAGCATCGGACGCAACTATACGGTGGAGGGGTCGGAGGAGTCCGAACTGCTGGGCGAATTCTACCGCGGTTATGTCGCCGGAGTGCAGCGGCTCGACGAGATCGTGGCGGCCTACACCGCCCCGGGAGTCGACCCGGACCGGCGGCGGGAACTGGCCCGTGACTATACGCGCGAATACTATCGCATCCGACGCGGACAGCTGCGCTTCATCATCGAGCACAAGGCCTCCATTGCGGCCCTCTATGCGCTCTATCAGCGGCTGCCGGGCGACACCTATCTCTTCAACGGCGACAGTGACGTGGTCTACTACCGTACCGTGGCCGAGGCGCTCGAGCAGAGCTATCCCGAGTCGCCCTACCTGGCGGCGCTCCGTGCCGAGATCGCCCGTATGGATGCCCGCATCGACCTCACGTCGCGCATTACCGAGACGGGTTATCCCGACCTGGAACTGGCCGACATGTACGGCAAGCGCATCCGGCTCTCGTCGCTGCAGGGCAAGGTGATCCTGCTCGACTTCTGGTCGGCCGCGCTGGGCAACAGCAATGCCCTGAACGCCGAACTGAAGGAGCTCTACGACAACTATGCCCGAAGGGGATTCGAGGTCTACCAGGTGTCGTTCGACACCTCCAAGCCCGTCTGGATTTCGGCCGTGCAGGAGCAGTCGCTGCCGTGGATTTCGGTGAACGATCCGCGCGGTCAGGCCTCGCCGGCTATGGGCCTCTACGGCATCGGGAAGCTTCCGGCCAACTTCCTTATCGACCGCGACGGGACGGTCGTGGCGCGCGACATCTACGGCCGCACCCTGCGTGAGCGGCTCGACGAACTTACGCGGCCGCAATGATCTATTTCGTCTCGGACGTCCATCTGGGCGGAGGCGCTCCGGCGCAGGCCCGGGCCATCGAGCGGCGCTTTACGGCGTGGCTCGATGCGGTCGGACGCGATGCCGAGGCGCTGCTGCTCGTGGGCGACATATTCGACTTCTGGTTCGAATACCGCGAGGTGGTTCCCAAGGGTTTCGTGCGCGTGCTGGGGCGGCTGGCCGACCTCACGGACCGCGGCGTGCGGGTCGTCTTCTTCACGGGCAACCACGACATGTGGGTGGGCGACTATCTGTCGCGCGAGTGCGGCGTCGAAATTCATACGGAGCCCTGCGAGATGGAGCTCGGCGGACGCCGCATCTTCGTGGCCCACGGCGACAATATGAATATCGGGGGCGAGCATGCGCTCCGCTTCATGAATACGGTGTTCCGTTCGCGGACGCTGCGGTGGCTCTTCTCGTGGCTCGTGCATCCCGACTGGGCGGTGCGTTTCGGCCACTGGTGGAGCGCCTCGTCGCGGCGCCGGCACGAACGCTCCGACGGCTTCGACGCCTCGCTTACGAAGCCGCTCACCGACTATGCCCGCGACTACGCACGCACGCACCGGGTCGATTGTTTCGTCTTCGGTCACATGCACTATGCGCTCGACCTCCGCGAGCCCGGACTGCACGTCGTGCATCTGGGCTGCTGGGAGCGCAATCCGGCCTATGCCGTGCTCGACGACCGGGGTGAGGTATCGCTCAAATTGCTGGAGAAATGAAACAGTATCTCGATCTGCTGCGGCGGATCATGGACGAAGGGGTCGTGAAGCACGACCGCACGGGTACGGGGACCAGGAGCGTCTTCGGACATCAGATGCGCTTCGATCTGGAGGAGGGCTTTCCGCTGCTCACGACCAAGCGGGTCTTCCTGAAGGGCATCATCCACGAACTGCTCTGGTTCCTCTCGGGCGATACGAACATAGGATATCTGCTCCGCAACGGAGTGCACATCTGGGACAACGACGCCTTCCGGTACTATGGCGAGCGGTGCGCCGCCGCGGGTGTCGTTCCGCTGGAGCGCGAGGCCTTCCTCGCCTGTGCCGGACAGGAGCTTCCGTCACCGATGGAGGGTTACCGTTACGGTGACCTGGACCGCGTCTACGGTTACCAGTGGCGCAGCTGGCCCCTGCCCGGCGGAGGCGCGAAGGATCAGATCGCCGAGGCGGTGGAGACCATCCGCAGCAACCCCGACTCGCGGCGCATCATCGTCTCGGCCTGGAACGTCGCCGACGTGGAGCGTATGGCGCTGCCGCCCTGTCACCTTCTCTTCCAGTTCTACGTGGCCGAGGGGCGCCTCTCGTGTCAGCTCTACCAGCGCAGCGGCGACACCTTCCTCGGCGTCCCCTTCAATATCGCCTCCTACGCGCTGCTGACGATGATGACGGCGCAGGTCTGCGGCCTCCGGCCGGGCCACTTCGTCCATACGCTCGGCGACGCGCACCTCTATCTGAACCATCTGGAGCAGGCCTCCGAACAGCTCGCCCGCACGCCGCGCCCGCTGCCCCGCATGCGGCTCAATCCGGCCGTGAGGTCGCTCACCGGCTTCCGTTACGACGACTTCGAACTGGAGGGCTACGACCCCTGGCCGGCGATCAAGGCCCCCATGTCGTTCTGAATGAAACACGCCAACATTCCGACACCATGATCAGCATCATCGCCGCCGTGGCCCGCAACGGCGTCATCGGCGACCGCAACGCCCTGCCGTGGCACATCGCCGAGGACCTCAAGTATTTCAAGGCCGTCACTTCGGGCCATCCCGTTGTGATGGGACGCCGCACCTGGGAGTCGCTGGGACGCCCTCTTCCGCGTCGCACGAACGTGGTCCTCACGCGGCAGGCGCTCCGCTTCGAAGGAGCGCAGACGGCCTCCTCGCTCGCCGGGGCCGCGGCCCTCTTTCCGCCGTCCGAGGAGCTCTTCGTCATCGGCGGGGCGCAGCTCTACGCCGCGGCGCTGCCCGTGGCCGACCGCCTCTATCTCACGCGTATCGACTGCGACTACGAGGGGGATACCCGCTTCCCGGAGTGGGACGTGCGGGCGTGGCGGCTCGTGGCTTCGGAACGTCACGAACGGGGTGCGGAGTACCCCCATCCCTTCGTCTTCGAGCGCTACGAACGGCGGTAGGGCGTTTCGTAAATTAGGTATTTATACTCCTGCACGGCCCTGTGCGAATCCGTACCTTTGCATCGGCGAAGGGACGGAGTGCTCCTCCCCGCCCTTAACGGAGAAGAGATGGGCAAGTATTTCGACATGCTGATGGAGGACGTGCGCATGCGCGAAGGTCTCAATTCGTGCATGAACTGCGGCGTCTGTACGGGGGTCTGCCCCGCAGCCGAATTCTACGACTACGACCCGCGGCAGATCGTGAACATCGTCCAGACGCGCGACGACGAGGCCATCGAACGGCTGATGCGCAGCGATACGATCTGGTACTGCGGCGAGTGCATGTCGTGCCGTCCGCGCTGTCCGCGGGGCAATACGCCCGGGTACGTCATCCAGGCGCTCCGGACCCTTTCGCAGAAGCTGGGCTTTTTCGTCGACAGCGAGAAGGGGCGTCAGCAGCTGGCCCTCAAACGGACCATCGGCGACAATATCCTCCGTACGGGCTACTGCATCGTGCCGCGTCTGGTGAAGCCCGAGCTGCATCCCGAGCAGGGCCCCGTGTGGCGGTGGATACACGACCACGACCGCGACGTCTACGGGCGTTTCACGCCCGTCTACATGCGCCACGGCGCCGGTGCGCTCCGCCGGCTCGACGAGGAGTCGCTCGCCGAACTGCACCGCATCTTCGACGTGAGCGGCGGCAGCGCCATGTTCGAGACCATCGAACGTCACTCCGACCGCAAGGCCCGCGAGATGGGCTACGACGGTGCCACGGAGGAGTACATGATGGAGACCTTCACCGCCAACAGCAACGAACACTACTGAGATGAGACCGCGAAGCTGGAGCGATTACCAGAAACAGATCGCCGACGACCGCTACTACTATGCCCGCAGCTGCATCCGGCAGAACTTCTTCCCGGGCAGCGAGAAGGCCTTTCTCGATATCCTGCGCGACGACCTGGGACGCGACGTGCTGGACGATCCGCAGCACTCGTCGTGCACGGGAATCGGCTACCATTCGGACATCGTGCCGCTGGAGACCATCATGACGGTCGTCGCGCGGCAGTTCGCGCTGATGACCGAAGCGGGCTACGAGCACTTCATCTCGTCGTGTATCACCTCCTTCGGCATCTATACCGAGGTGCTCGCCACCTGGCAGGAGTTTCCCGAAACCGAGGAGCGTACGCGCGAGTATCTCTACAAGGCCACGGGGCGCGAGTTCCGCAAGCCGGCGAGCCTGGCCCATACGTCGGACGTCGTCTTCCATTTCCGGGACGAGATAGCCGCCAGGGCCAAATACCGGCTGGTCAACGCGCAGACGGGCGAGCCGCTCCGCGTGGTGGAGCACATCGGCTGCCACTACGCCAAGATCTTCCCCAAATCGGGCATCGGCGGTTCCGAATTCCCCTATGTGCTTGCCGGCATGGTCGAGTCGTGGGGCGGCGAATGCGTGGACTACCCCGAGCGGCGGCACTGCTGTGGCTTCGGCTTCCGCAACTACCTGGTGCAGGCCAACCGCGGCTATTCGATCGCCAATTCGCACAAGAAGCTGGAGAGCATGGCGCCCTACCGGCCCGACTTCATCGTGGCCAACTGCCCGGGCTGCGCCATGTTCCTCGACAAGTGGCAGTACGCCATAGCCGAGATGGAAGGGACGACCTACGGCGAGAACGGACGCGGCATCCCCGTGCTCACCTACGAGGAGATGGCCGGCCTCGTGCTCGGCTACGACCCCTGGGTGCTGGGCATGCAGATGCACCAGGTGGATGTGGAACCCCTGCTCGACAAGATGGGCGTGCACTACGATCCGGCGGCCAAGTATCTCGGCCGCAACGGCAAATATATCGACAAGCCCGAGCCTGCGGCGGTGAACAACGCGCCGGCCGGTCCGATTTACGACATCAGACAGTGAGACCATGAAGCGCGTGATCATCATCGGCGGAGGTGCCGCCGGCATGCAGACGGCGCTCCGTCTGGCCGAAGCGGGGGTGCATCCCCTCATCGTGGAGAAGGAGCCCGAACTGGGAGGCAAGCTGCGGGGCTGGCACCGGCTCTTCCCCTCGCTTACGCCCGCCTCGGAGGTGCTCGGCGAACTGCGCGGCCGTGTGGCGCGCAGCGGCATCGAGACGCTCACCTCGGCCGAGGCGGTCGAACTCACTCCGCGGAGCGTGACGTTGGCCGACGGCCGGCGGCTCGAGGCCGACGCCGTGGCCGTCTGCTCGGGTTTCGACCTCTTCGATGCCCGCATCAAGGAGGAGTACGGCTACGGCATCTACGACAATGTCGTCACCTCGGTCGATATCGAACGGATGCTCGAGGAGGGCCGCGTGGCCTGCGCCGACGGCTCGGCACCGCGGCGCATCGCCTTCCTGCACTGTGTCGGTTCGCGCGACGAGAAGGTCTGCCAGCGCCACTGCTCGCGCGTCTGCTGCATCACGGGGGTGAAGCAGGCGATGGAGCTGCGCGAGCGCTTCCCCGAGGCCGACATCTTCAACTTCTACATGGATATCCGCATGTTCGGCCCCGGTTACGAGGAGATGTACCGCGAGGCGCAGCAGCGCTGCAACATACACTTCGTGCGCGGACGCATCTCGGAGGCCGCCCCCACCATCGACGGCCGCGTGCAGATCAAGGCCGAGGATACGCTCACGGGACGCCCGCTGCGCATGAGCGTGGACATGCTCGTGCTGCTTGTCGGCATGCGCGCCGGCGAGACCAACCCCCGCTACGAGGCGGCGGGCCTGCGTCGTGCCGAGAGCGGATTCATGGCACCCCGCGACCTCTTCCTCGGGAGCGTCGCGAGCGGGACGGACGGAATCTTCTATGCAGGTACCGTCACCGCCCCCAAGAACGTGGGCGAGACGCTCTGCGAGGCGCATGCGGCGGCCGACGCCCTGCTGGATTACCTCAAACAAGCCTGATATGGCCGCCGTACACTTCGGATACTCGATCAGCAAGCCCCGCGCCATCGATCTCGACCGCAACAACCTGCGCAAGAGCAACGAGATCCTGCGCGAGATGCCCGAGCTGCAGAGCTGTATCGGCTGCGGCGCCTGTACGGCCACCTGCACGGCGGGCGGTCTGACCTCCTTCAACTTCCGCAGGGTGCATACGCTCGTCCGCCGGGGCGAATATGCGGGAGCCTACGAGGAGTTGAACAAGTGCATGCTCTGCGGCAAGTGCCGTCTGGTCTGCCCGCGCGGCATCAACACGCGCGGCGTGGCGCTGCTCATCAAACGCAAACTGGGGGATTTCTGAGATGAACTTCTACGCACCCTTCTGTATCCCGTTCATCGTCGGCGCCGCCGCGATGTTCGCCGTGCTTCTCTGGAAGTGGGCGAAGTGGTTCTTCGGCCTGCCGCGCGAGGAGCGTCTGCGGCTGCTGCGCGGCCTGCCCACGCGGCGGGCTCTCGGCGGCGTGTGGGAGGTGGTGCGCGAGTCGCTGCTCCACTTCCGGATCTTCCGTGTGAATCCGCTGCTGGGCTACATGCACATGAGCCTCGCCTTCGGCTGGTTTCTGCTGATTGCGGTCGGCTGGATCGAGACGGTGGCCTATCTCGGCCTGCGCTGGGTGCCGCTTCAGGGCCACGTCTTTTTCAAGTACTTCGCCACGGGGCTGGAGCACAAACCCGTGTTCGACTTCATGATGGACCTGCTGCTGCTCTTCGTCCTTTCGGGCGTGGCGCTCGCCTGGGGCAAGCGGCTCTGCTCGCGGGCGATGGGTCTGCGGCGCACGACGAAGCACGTGGCGGGAGACCGCATCGCCCTCTCGGCGCTCTGGTTCATCTTCCCGGCGCGTCTGGCGGCCGAGAGCCTCACCTGCGCCCTCTACGGCGGCGGCGGTTTCCTCACCGGGTCGCTGGGCGCCTGGCTCGCCGCACACCTCGATGCGGGGATGCTGCTGCGGGCCGAAGGGACGGCGTGGTGGTTCTACTCGTCGGTACTCGGCATCTTCTTCGTGGCGCTGCCCTTCTCGCGCTACATGCATATCTTTACCGAGATACCGCTCATCATCCTGCGCCGTTGCGGACTGCGCGCGACCGAGAAGGAGCAGACGGCCGACCGTTTCCAGACCGATGCCTGTTCGCGGTGCGGCATCTGCATCGACCCCTGCCAGCTGCAGAGCGTGCTCGGGATTGACGACGTGCAATCGGTCTATTTTCTGCGAGACAGACGTTACGGGAGGCTGCGGCTTCAGACGGCCGACAACTGTCTCATGTGCGGCCGTTGTGCCGAGCGCTGCCCCGTGGGCATCGATCTCAATACGCTGCGTCTGAATTCGCGCGATACGATGCGCAACATTCCCGACGAGAAACGCTACGGCTATCTCGACGGGGTGGACCGCTCCTCGGGCGAGGGCAAGGTGGGCTACTTCGCCGGCTGCATGACGCTGCTCACGCCGCGGGTTCTGCTCGCCATGGAGCGCATCTTCCGTGCCGCGGGCGAGGAGGTCTGGTGGGCCGATCGCGAGGGGGGCGTCTGCTGCGGCCGTCCGCTGAAGCTCTCGGGCGAGACCGATTCGGCGCGCCGTATGATGCAGTGCAATACGGAGCTTTTCCGCCGCCACGGTATCACGACGCTCGTCACCTCGTGTCCGATATGCCTGCGGGTCTTCCGCGAGGACTACGACCTCCGGGGCATCGAGGTGCTCCACCACTCGGAGTATCTGCTGCGGCTTCTGCGTGCCGGACGGCTCCGGGTCGAACGCAGCGGCGAACGTTTCACCTATCACGACCCCTGCGAGCTGGGCCGCGGGAGCGGTATCTACGATGAGCCGCGCGCCCTGATCGAGGCGGTGGGAGAGTTGATCGAGCCGGCCGAGACGCGCGAGCATGCCCTCTGTTGCGGCTCTTCGGTGGCCAATACCGCCATCGCCGACGGACAGCAACTGCAGATTGCCCGCTCGGTCGCCGGACAGCTCGAGGCGACCGGGGCCGGAACCATCGTTACGGCCTGCCCGCTTTGCAAGAAGGCGATAGCGCGCGGCGCGCGCTGCGAGGTGCAGGATCTGGCCGAAGTGGTCGCTGGCCGGCTGCGCTGAGGCTTCATCGGTGCTTCGGCATACGGGCGCCATGGCTGAAGGAGAATGCGGAAAGGAAGGGCGGCCGGACGCGTCGCAATTTTTTCGGGATGAATCGGCGTGATTCGCAGTCGGATGCGAAGAGGTTTTGTAATAATCGTTTCGTAATATTTGCATAAACCGAATATTTGCCTTACCTTTGTACCCGTCAAAAGGAACGTATTCCGATACGCAAGATACAGCGCGGGATAGAGCAGTTGGCAGCTCGTCGGGCTCATAACCCGGAGGTCGGAGGTTCGAGTCCTCCTCCCGCTACCAAGACCGGATCACTCTTCGAGTGGTCCGGTCCTTTTTTCTTCCGCTTCCCGGCTTTCGTCTGCCGGCTTCTCTTCCGTTCCCTGCATCCCGTCGTTATCGCTTCGCAGGAACGATGGAGTGCATATCCGTACAGTGCGGTTGCGGCGGTCCCGGGAGGTTGCGGGAAGGGAGGTCCGGACAGGCGGGCAAATAAAATGCGGGGTTGTCCCTTTCGGACAACCCCGCATTCGCTCTGTCGGAGCCGCGGTTACTGCTGCTTGTAAGCCTCCAGACCGCTCTTGAGGAAGTTCACGAAGCTCTGGATGTCGAGATCGTATCCGCGCGGCTCGACGAGAATCTTGCCGTCGCGGCCCTGCAGTACATAGTAGGGCTGGGCATTGACGCCGTAGGTCTCGAGCGCGTAGTGCGAGTTGATCTTGCCGAGGCTCTTGAGTACCTTGCCCGACTCGGTCGTGATCCACTCCTCTTCGGGCAGGACGGTCTTGTCGTCGGCGTAGAGCGCCAGAACCACGTAGTCGTTCTTCAGAATCGAGAGTACCTGGGGATCGGACCATACGCGGGCCTCCATCTCACGGCAGTTCACGCAGCCGTGACCCGTGAAGTCGATGAATATCGGCTTGTTCACCTTGGCGGCATAGGCTTCGGCCTCCTTCAGGTCGAAGAAGCCCTGGAGGTTATGCGGCAGGTGCAGGAACTCGCTGTGGCGCGGAGCCTTGCCGTCGACCGTCAGAATCCGGTCTTCGCTTGCAGCGGCGACGCTTCCGCTGTTCTGTCCGATGACGAAGTCCTGCGAGGTCAGCGGCGGCAGATAGCCCGAGAGGCCCTTCAGGGGGGCGCCCCACATGCCCGGAATGAGGTAGATGACGAACGAGAAGGTGATGATGACCAGCAGCAGGCGGCCTACGCCGATGTGCTTCAGCTCGCTGTCGTGGGCGAACTTGATCTTGCCCAGCAGGTAGAAGCCCATGAGCGTGAAGACCACGATCCAGATGGCGAGGTAGATCTCGCGGTCGAGAATCCCCCAGTGGTAGGTCTGGTCGGCCACGCTGAGGAACTTCAGACCGAGCGCCACCTCGATGAAACCGAGGACTACCTTCACCGAGTTGAGCCATCCGCCGCTCTTGGGCAGATTGTTCAGCATCGAGGGGAAGAAGGCGAAGATGGTGAAGGGAAGCGCAAAGGCGATCGAGAAGGCGAGCATGGTGATGATCGGAGTCCAGAACTCACCGCCCGAGGTCGACTTGATGAGCACCGAGCCTACGATGGGACCCGTGCACGAGAAGGAGACGAGCACCAGCGTGAGGGCCAGGAAGAAGATGCCGCCCAGGCTCTTGTTGTCGGCCTTGCTGTCGCTCTTGTTGACCATCCAGCTCGGCAGCGTGATCTCGAAGGCGCCGAAGAACGATGCGGCGAAGATCATGAAGACGAGGAAGAAGATGACGTTCGGGAGCCAGTGCGTAGCC
This sequence comes from uncultured Alistipes sp., assembly GCA_949288735.1. Classification (GTDB taxonomy): domain Bacteria; phylum Bacteroidota; class Bacteroidia; order Bacteroidales; family Rikenellaceae; genus Alistipes. The sequence continues at coordinate 13,364 of CASELE010000011.1, read as the reverse complement.
AGCCAGTTGAAGATGTCGGCCGTTACGGCGTCGCCGCCCACGATGCGCGTGATGAGGATGATGGCGGCAATCGGCAGCGTGTAGAGCAGCACGATGAAGAGACCGTACATCGAGGCGTTGAAGCGGCCGCGTGCGGGACTGCCGCCGCCCTTCATGAAGAAGGATACGGTCATCGGCACCATCGGGAAGACGCAGGGGGTGAGCAGCATGGCGAAGCCCCAGATGATGGCCTCGATGATCAGGCCCCAGAGCGAACCGCCGCCCGCGGCATCCTTGGGAGCGGAGACGGCGGCCTCCGTCTCGCCGCTCGCGGCAGCCTCGGGCTGCTGAGGCTCGGCAGCGGCGGCGGCGATTGCCTCGGCCGACGGTGTGCCCGAGATCTTGACGGTGATCTCGTCGTCGGTCAGGGGCAGGCAGCTCGTGTCGTCGCAGATCATCCACTCCAGATAGAGCGTCACCTCGGCCTCCGGTTCGGTGAGCTGGAGGTCCTGCGCGAACTGGGCGGTGCCTTCGTAGGTGCCGATCTCCATCTCGTAGATGTCGTCGTAGTAGCGGTGGGGGGCGGTGATGGCCTTAGCCTCACCCACGAGGCGTGCGCCCTTGACCGACGTGGCGTTGATGATCGTGGCATTGGGACCCATCATATCGTAGGGGCCCATGTCGTACATGTGGAAACGGTCGGGAATCTGGGCCGTCAGCTCGATACGGTAGGTGCCTTCGCCGAGATCGCGGACCTCGCTCTTCCACGTCACGTTCTGCGCCTGTGCCGCAACGAACGAGCACAGCAGCAGGACGGGCAGAAGGAGAAAACGGAAAGTTTTTGCCATGTGATTAAAAGGTTCGGTTAAGCTTTATCGGTACAAAGATAGAAAAAAATCCGCTTCGTTGCATGTGCGGCGATTAAAATGTACGGCGGTTGGCCAATCCGGAATATTTGCCTAATTTTACGGCCATGCTGCAGATATCGCTCGTCATCGCCACCTACAACCGCTCGGCGTCGCTCCTGCGGACGCTCGAGTCGGTCGTGCGCCAGGATGCCGACCCCGCGCTGTGGGAGTGCGTCGTGGTCGACAACAATTCGCAGGACGATACCGCCGAACGCTTCGCCGACTTTGCAGCGCGCCATCCCGCCAGCCCCCTGCGCATGGTCCGCGAACGGCGGCAGGGGCTTTCGCACGCCCGCAACCGCGGTATTGCCGAGACGTCGGCGCCGCTCGTCGCCATCATCGACGACGACGAGCGTATCGTCCCGGGGTTTCTGTCGGCCTACGTCCGCTTTTTCGGAGACCATCCCGAGATCGCTTCGGCCGGCGGACCCATTGTGGCGGAGTATCCCGGCGGGCGGCCGCGCTGGATGTCGCGCTACGTGGAGCGGCCCATCGCCAATCCGCTCGACCTGGGCGACCGCGAGCGTCCCTTTCCGCGGAACCGTATCCCCGGCGGCGGCAACATGGCCGTGCGGCGCGATGCGCTGGAGCGTTACGGTGCCTTCGATCCGGACCTCGGACGGGTGGGCGGCCGCCTTATCGGCGGCGAGGAGTGCGACCTGTTCGAACGGCTGGCGCGCGGCGGTGAGCGGTGCTGGTATCTGCCCGATGCGGTGATGTATCATATCATACCGCCCGAAAAGCTGACGCGCGACTACTTCGTGCGGCTCTGCCGCAACGTCGGGGTGAGCCAGCGCTTGCGGGCGGTGCGGTGCGGCCGCTATGCGGCGGCCCTCTGCGCCGAGGTCGCGAAGTGGGGGGCGACGCTGCTGCTCGCGCTTCTTCTCGGGCCGTGCCGCGGGGCGCGGCTGCTCCTCATGCGGCGCGAAATAACCCGCGGGCTGCTCCGCGGCCTCTGACGCCGCGGGGCGGGACCGCTGTCCGCAGCGCCGGATTCAGAAGAGATACCGTTCGGTGCGGACCTTGCCCGTGAGGCGGAAGATATCGTCCCACCCCTCTTCGCCGAAGGTGGTTCCCACCACCTCGATCACCTTGCCTGCGGCGATGGCGCCGATGGTGCCGCACTGCCTCAGCGAGAGACCGTCGCAGAGTCCGGCGAGGAAGCCGGCGGCGTAGAAGTCGCCCGCTCCGGTCGTGTCCACACGTCGGGCCGCGGCCATGATGCCCACGTGCACCACCTCGCTGCCGTATTTGATGAGCGCCCCCTTCGTACCGATCTTCACGACGGCGAGTTCGCACCGTTCCGATATGGCCTGCAGGGCGTTGAGCGGTTCGCGCTCGCCGGTGAAGGCCTTGGCCTCGTCCTCGTTGGCGAAGAGTATGTCCACATACTCCGAGACGAGGCGCTGCAGGAAGCCGAGGTGCTCCTCGACCGTATTGTAGCTCGCCAGGTCGATGGCGATGCGCAGCCCGCAGTTCTTGGCCGTGCGCATCGCCTCCTCGATGAGGGCGTGGTCCTGCACGAGGTACCCCTCTACGTAGAGACAGTCGTATTCGCGGAAGATTTCGGGGACGATTTCGGGGGCCGAGAGTTCGAGGGCGGCGCCCAGGTGGGTGACCATCGTCCGTTCGCCGTCGGGCGAGACGAGCGAGACGCACTTGCCCGAGCGTTCCGCACCGCGGAAGACGAAGGGTTCGATGCCCAGGTTCTCGAGTGCCTGCACGAAGAAATCGCCCGTCGTGTCGCGTCCCACCTTGCCGATGAATCCCGTGTCGCAGCCCATGCGGGCCATGGCACGGATGGTGTTGCCGGCCGAGCCTCCCAGCGACAGCGAGTAGGGGAACCCGGCGACCGACTTCGATATTTCGGTCTGGAGCGCGGTGTCGACGAGACTCATCGACCCCTTGGGCAGCCGGAAGCGGCTCAGTACGGAGTCGGAGGGGAGGTTGACCAGCATGTCCGTGAGGGCATTGCCGATGCCTATCACGCGCCTGATGCGCAGTTCGGGATGGAGTGCGTCCATAAGTTCGTGCTGATTACATGGAGAGAATCTTCACCAGCTCGATGTCCGAGCGGTCGATTCCCTTGTTGTGGCGGATCGCCTTCTGGAAGGGGACGTAGGCGATGGCTCCGTTCTGAATGCCGATCATCACGTTGCGCTGCCCCTCGACGAGGGCCTCGATGGCCGCTTCGCCCATGCGCGAGGCGAGGATGCGGTCCATGGCCGTGGGGGAACCGCCGCGCTGCAGGTGTCCCAGGATGGTCACACGCGCTTCGTATTGCGGGAACTCCTTCTTCACGCGCTCGGCGAGCCCCATGGCTCCGCCCGTCGCTGGATTCTCGGCCACCAGGACGATGGCTGAATTCTTGCTCTTGCGGAATCCCCGGTTGATGAGTTCGCCCAGCTGGTCGACCTCGGTCTCCATCTCGGGGATGATGGCCGCTTCGGAACCCGCGGCGATGGCGCCGTTGAGGGCGAGGTAGCCCGCCGTGTTGCCCATCACCTCGACGAAGAAGAGGCGCTCGTGACTCGAGGCCGTATCGCGCAGCTTGTCGACGGCCTGCGTGATGGTGTTGAGCGCCGTATCGTAGCCGATGGTCGAGTCGGTGCCGCCCAGGTCGTTGTCGATCGTGCCCGGAAGCCCTACGACCGGCACGTCGTGTTCGGCGGCGAAGATGCTGGCGCCGGTGAGGGTGCCGTCGCCGCCGATCACCACCAGGGCGTCGATGCCCGCCGCCTTCATGTGGTCGTAAGCTATGCGCCGTCCTTCGGGGGTCTCGAACTCCTTGCAGCGCGCCGTCTTGAGGATGGTGCCGCCCTGCTGGATGATGTTGCTTACGCTCTGCGAGCGAAACTCTATGATTTCGTTGGTGATGAGTCCCTTGTATCCGCGCATGATGCCTTTTACGGCGAATCCGCGGCTGATGGCCGTACGCGTGACGGCGCGGATGGCGGCGTTCATGCCCGGAGCGTCGCCGCCCGAGGTGAGGATGCCGATGCACTTGATTCCGTTCATGCCTTGTCCGAATTGATCTCTCCCGGCGGGATGCGCGGTGTGCGCACGCCGCGCGGGAGCGGTCAAAGATACGCATAATATTCGGGCCGTGCAACCGGGCCGCCGGCTACCGTCGGACGCTTCCGGGCAGGGAGTCGGCCGGCGGCACGGCCGTCGTCGTGCGGACGAGGATACGGAGCGAGGTTATCGAATCGCCGTGCGGAAGTCTCCCGTCGAGTACTTCGCGCAGCGTGGTGGTGTCGCCGTCGACGATTGTCTCCGATTCGAGGATGCGCTCCACGGAGCGGTGCCGTTCGCCGAAGCTGCCGGCCCCGCCGCATCGCAGCGCGCTCCAGCAGCAGCCTCCCAGCGTGACGGCCCAGGCCAGCACGAAGGCGAGGAGAATGCCCCCGCGCGGCTTGCGCGAAGCGATGAGGCAGGTGCACAGGTAGATGAGTCCGACAACCGGAACCAGAGCCACGCCGATGCCCCACATCGCGAGCCACGAAGGAGCCGGACCGAGGAGCGCTCCGGCTCCGGGCAGGCTCTCGGGCTCGGTCGCGACGAACACGAGTCCGAAGACCAGGGCGCAGGCGCCGAGCACCAGCCCCGCGAGCACGGCGCCGACCAGAATCTTCAGTATGACGAGCAGGGCACGGCCCGCGAAGGCGACGGCTTCGGCCACGGCCGAGCGGGCGCGCTCTTCGGAGTCGGGGGCGGCGGCCGTGTCGCGGATGGAGCGTTCGGTGATGCGTTCTCCCGTCATCTCGAGCTTCTGGCGCGGAGTGCGGGCCGCCGGCACGGCGAACCAGAGCACGAGGTAGCTCAGGACGAAGAGGCCGAAGAGGTTGCCCATGACGGGCCGCAGCCAGAAGAGTCCGGGAATCCACCCTGCGCAGGCGAGCAGCAGCGGCACGAAGAGTCCCAGGCGGAGCCATACCGGGTCGATATTGAAGTAGCGGCCCGCGCCCGCGCAGACGCCGCCCAGCCGTGCGCGCCCCATGTCGCGGTAGAGGCGCCGCGGGATGCGCGGTCCGGAGCCGGCGGCCGGTTCGCCGCTCTCGTCGGAGATGGCGTCGGCGCTCCCGAGCTGGGCGACGATGCGTTCGGCGAGAGGACGTCCGACGACCTGTGCGGCCTCCTGTTCGGCGAGAATCAGTTCGGCGATGCGTGCCTCGATGTCGGCGAGTATCTCCGTGCCGTCCGCCGTCTCGCCATAGCGGGCGCCGAGCGAGCGGAGATAGTTCCCGAGCAGGGCGTGGGCGTCGGCCTCGAGCGTGAAGGCGATGCCCGCGATGCTGCAATGTACGACTTCTTTCATGACGGTGTGTCTTTTTTGTCCGTAAATATTTTCGACGGTGGCGGATGATGCCGCCGGCCGGCTCTTTCGAGTCGGCCCGGCCGCGATTCCGGTGCGGTGCCGCGCGCGGCATGCGGCCGGGCGGTGCGGCGGTGGAGGGCGGCCGGCGTTTCATGGCCCGGGCCTTTGCCGGCGGTGCGGGCTCTTCGCGGCGATTATGCGTCGGCGGGTCCCGGTCCGAAACGGATGAGCCGTATCTGCCGTACCAGCTCCTCCCACGCCGTGTCGAGCGAGGCGAGGTATTCGCGCCCCTTCTCCGTGAGCGAGTAGTACTTGCGCGGCGGACCCTGCGGCGACTCCTCCCAGCGGTAGGTGAGCAGGCCTGCATTCTTCTGGCGGGTGAGGATGGGGTAGAGCGTCCCCTCGACGACGATCATCTGCGCCTGCTTGAGCTCTGCGATGATCTTCGGGGCGTAGGAGTCTTCGCGCGAGATGATGGCGAGGATGCAGTACTCGAGGATACCCTTGCGCATCTGTGCCCGGATGTTCTCTTCGGTCATGGTCGTATGGCGGTTGGTTACTCCTTCGGTACGGCGATCCAAAGGATGATGTATATCCAGAACGTGAGGCCGCCCGACAGCAGCAGGAGAAGCGCCACGATGCGGATGAACGTGGAGCTGATGCCGAAGAATTCGGCCGCGCCGCCGCAGATGCCCGCGATGGCGCAGTCGGTGCGCGAGCGGCGGAACCTGCGCCCGGAGGGGGCGGAGTGCGGGTCGTCGTCGCTCCGACGTTCGCCGAATTCGGAGGGCGGACCCATGCGGAGCATCGCCTCGTGCACGAGGGCGAGCGTCACGACGCGCATGCCGTCGCCGCCGATGCGTTCGCGCAGGAGCTCGGCCATCCGCTCCTCGATGTCCTGCATGGTCTCGGCGTCCCCCTCCGGAAGGCGGGCGCGGATCTCGTCAAGATAGCTTCGCAGGGTGCCGTAGGCGTCCTCGTCGAAGATGAAGGCCTGCGAGCCGACGCTGGCGTGAAGGGTCTCTTTCATGACGGTCGAGCGGAGGGGTTGTCCGGTTCTCCGCTATCGCAAATATAAAATGAATTTTACTACTATGCAATACATAGTAATTATTTTTTCTTGATTATTCTTCGTTCTGGTTGTTATTTGTCTGATGAGCAGTGATGTGCCGCTCTGTCTGCGGATCTTCGGCGGGACGTGTCGGAGCAAAAAGAGCCGCCCCTCCGCTCCCGGGCAGGGGAGGACGGAGGGGCGGACCGGTGGATTCGGCTGGAGACCGCAGGCCGCCGGCGCTCCGGACCGAGGCGGCGGCGCGGCCGGTCTGCCGGCCGAAAGGGTTTTATTGTTCGCCTGCGGAGCTCTTCCCGGCGGGGACGCCGAGCTTCTCGGCGTGTTTGAGCACCTTGGCGTCGATGTAGAAGACGATCTCTTCGGCGATGTTGGTCAGGTGGTCGCCCGTACGCTCCAGCTTGCGGAAGACGCCGCCGAAAGCGAGACAGAGCGGAATGGCCTCCGGGTGGTTGCGTGCATAGTCGGTGAGGATGCCCTTCGAGGCGGCGCTGATGCGGTCCAGCCGGTCGTCGCTCTCGATTGCGGTCGTCGCCTTGAGGCTGTCCTCCTCGATAAGCGCCTGCTGCAGACCCGAGAGCATGCCGAGTACCGTGTCGAACATCTCCCCGAGACGGAGCGCGTCGAGCAGCTGCGTGTCGAGCGAGTCGCCTTCGACGTCGCCCACGAAGCGGGCGATTCCGTCGGCATAGTCGCCGATACGCTCCAGGTCGCCGTTGATCTTGAGCATGGCCAGCACGAACCGCAGGTCGACGGCCACCGGGTTGTAGAGAGCGATGAAGTCCTCCACGTCGCTGTCTATTTTCAGCTCGAAGGCGTCTACGCGCCGTTCGCGTACGACGATCTGTTGGGCCAGCGTGCGGTCGAGCGTCAGGACCGCCTGCCGGGCCTGTTCCATCTGCTTGTGGACCAGCGACCACATCCGGTCCACCTCGTCGCGGAGCTGCATCAGCTCCGAATCGATGAATTTTACCATGATATCGAATCTTGTTTTCCGAGGTTCGCTGCGTCGCGGAATTCCGCTAACCGAAGCGTCCGGTGATGTAGTTCTGTGTCGCCTCCTTGCCGGGATTGGTGAAGATGATCTTCGTCTCGTCGTATTCGACCATCTCGCCCATGTAGAAGAAGGCCGTGCGGTCGCTTACGCGGGCCGCCTGCTGCATGTTGTGCGTGACGATGACGATCGTCACCTCCTTGCGCAGCTCGCGGATGAGCTCCTCGACCTTTGCCGTCGAGATGGGGTCGAGCGCCGAGGCGGGCTCGTCCATCAGCAGTACCGAGGGCGATACGGCCATTGCGCGGGCGATGCAGAGGCGCTGCTGCTGGCCGCCCGAGAGGGCGTAGGCCGAGGCCTTGAGCTTGTCCTTCACCTCGTCCCAGAGGGCCGAGCCCTTGAGCGCTTCCTCCACGCGGTGCGCGATGAATTCGCGGTCGCGCACGCCGTTGACGCGCAATCCGTAGGCCACGTTGTCGAAGATGCTCTTCGGGAAGGGGTTCGGGCGCTGGAAGACCATGCCCACCTCCTTGCGCAGCGAGTCGACCTCCACGCCCGGAGCGTAGATGTCCTTGCCGTCGAGCAGGATCTGTCCCGTCAGCCGTGTGCCCGGTATGAGGTCGTTCATCCGGTTGAACAGGCGCAGGAAGGTCGATTTTCCGCAGCCCGAGGGGCCGATGAAGGCGACCACGCTGTTGCGCGGTATCTCCATCGATATGCCCTTCAGCGCGTGAAACTCCCCGTAGTAGAAGTCGACCGTTCTGGCTTCGAGTTTTTCCATAGGGGTCTATTTGGTTTTCAGTCTGTTTTCGAAATATCTGCGCAGTACGCCGGCCAGCAGGTTCACCACGAGGATGATGAGCACGAGCACCAGTGCCGTGCCGTAGGCGATGGGCTGCTGGGCCTCGATGTCGGTACCGCTGGTCGAGATTACGTAGAGGTGGTAGGGCAGCGCCATGCACTGGTCGAAAATCGACGCGGGGAGCTGCGGGAAGAAGTAGGCCGCGCAGGTGAAGAGTATGGGGGCCGTCTCGCCCGAGACGCGGCCCAGCGAGAGAATCAGCCCCGTGATGATGCGCGGCATGCCCATCGGGAGCACCACCTTCCAGATGGTCTGGAGCTTCGTGGCACCCAGTGCGAGGCTCCCTTCGCGCATGCCGGCCGGGAGATCCCTGAGCGCCTCCTCGGTGGTGCGGATGACCAGCGGCAGCGAGAGCAGTCCCAGCGTGAGCGAACCGGCAAGGATGCTGTCGCCGAAGCCGAGGTACTTGACGAAGAGCGCCATGCCGAAGAGCCCGAAGACGATCGAGGGAACGCCGCTCAGGTTGTTGGTCATCAGACGGATGAAACGCACGAGCCACCCTTTCGAGGCGTATTCGCTCATGTAGATGCCGCTCATGATGCCCACCGGAAAGGCGACGACGGCGCTGCCCAGCATGAGGCAGAGCGTGCCGACGATTGCCGGGAAGATGCCTCCCGAGGTCATGCCGTCGGCCGGCGCTTCGGTCAGGAACTTCCAGTCGAGCACTCCCGCCCCCTTGTAGACGATGAAGCCCAGGATGGCGAAGAGAATCACCACGATCAGCAGGCTGAAGAGCCTGAAGAGCAGGAAGGCGGCCCGCTGCGAGCGCCGTTTGCGCGCGTCGTAGTTGCGGGGGTATACGGAGGTGTTCATCGCTTAGCTGTTTTTCGTCCGGTTCATGGCGGAGATGTACTCCACGCAGAGGTTGATGGCCAGCGTGATGAAGAAGAGCATCACGCCCAGCAGGAAGAGGGCCTGGTAGTGGGCCCCGCCGGCCGGAGCCTCGCCCAGTTCGGCGGCGATCGTGGCGGGGATGGTGCGCAGGGGCTCCAGAATCGAGTGGGGGATGATGGCGGCGTTGCCCGTCACCATCAGCACGGCCATCGTCTCGCCCACGGCGCGGCCGATACCCAACACCACGCCCGAGGTGATGCCCGAGGCCGAAGCGGGGATCACCACGCGGTAGATGGTCTGCCAGCGGGTGGCGCCCAGTGCGAGACTCGCCTCGCGCAGTGCCCGGGGACAGCTGCGCATGGCGTCTTCGGCCACCGTGATGATGGTCGGCAGCGCCATGATGGCCAGTACGATGCTGCCCGCCAGACCGCTCTCTCCCACGGGCAGTCCGAAGCCCCGCTGAAGCAGCGGCACGATGACAATCAGACCGAAGAAGCCGTAGACGACCGAAGGAATGCCGTTGAGCAGCTCGATGATCGGTTTCAGTATGCCGCGGACGCGCTCGGAGGCCACCTCGGACATGTAGATGGAGACGCTCAGTCCGAAGGGCAGCGCGAAGAGAATGGCGAAGAGGCTGACCCACAGCGTGCCGGCCAACAGGGGCCACATGCCGAAGAGGGGTGCGGGGGTAGCCGTGGGGAACCACTCGCTGCCGGCGAACACCTCGCCGGGGGTGATGGTGCGCGCTCCGACGAGACGCACCGAATCGTTGTCGGCGACGAGTGTTTCGGGGACGAAGGCGATCATGCCCGGCCGCGAGGCGACGAGGCCGGCGATGGCCGTGCCAGCGTTTTCGTAGTGCGCTCCGAGCTCCGCTTCGGTGAAGTAGCGTTCGGCCTCCTCCAGACGGAAGGTCTCGACGGCGACGTCGGCGCCGCCCAGTTCGTTCCAGTTGACGATGTCATTGTCGAAGAGTCCCTTGAGCTCCTCGGCCGTGAGCTCTTCGATCGGGTTCGACCGGTGGACGGCCAGCACGTACCCCTCCTCGACGGTCGGCTGGCGGAAGAGCCCCGCGCCTTCGGTGAAGAGGAAGCCGATGATGAGCAGGATGACGATGCTCGTCACGAAGCCGCTGCCGGTGAAGAGCACGCGGGCGAATTTTTCCAGGATGCGTTTCATGTCACTCGTTCGATGCGGCGGGGTTGTGCTCCGCAGCGGGTCCCGATGTCACCGGCACGAAGCCCTGCTCGCGGACGATGCGCTGCCCCTCCTCCGAGAGGGCGTACTTCACGAAAGGGGCGACCTGCGCCTCGTCCCCGGCATTGTAGTAGTAATAGAGCGGCCGCACGACGGGGTAGGAACCGTCGGCCGCATTCTCCACCGAAGGGAGGGCGTAGTGCGCTCCGCCGTCGTAGGAGACGGCCAGTGCCTTGACGTAGGGGTTGAGATAGGCCAGTCCGATGTAGCCGATGGCGCCGCGCGTCTGACGTACCGACTGGATGATGGCCCCCGTGGCCGGCATCGAGAGGGTCCCGGCCATGTAGTTGCGGTTCTCGAGTACGCTCTCCTTGAAGAATTCGTAGGTTCCCGACGAGGTTTCGCGCGTGTAGACCACGATGCGGCAGTCGTCGCCGCCCACTTCCTTCCAGTTGGTGATCTTGCCGCGGAAGATGGCCTCGAGCTCCTCGCGCGTGAGGCGGTCGACCGGGTTGGAGGGGTGGATCACGATGGCCAGTGCGTCGTCGGCGACGACCACTTCGCGCACGTCGAGGCCGAGCTGCGCGAACTTCATCTTCTCGCCGAACTTGATGCGGCGCGAGGCCATCGCGATTTCGGTCGTATGTTCGGGCAGAGCCGCGATGCCCACGCCCGAGCCGCCGCCCGTGACCACGATCTCCGCCTCGGGGTGCTCTTCGAGATAGCACTCGGCCAGCTGCTGCGTGAGCGGCAGCAGCGTGTCGCTCCCCTTGATGCGCTGTGCTTCGGCCGGCAGGATGGCCGAGCAGGCTGTCGCGAGAAGGACGAGCAGGAGTTTCCGGTTCATGAATGTCTCTGTTTAGGGAGGGAGGAGATTCTCATTCCGGCGGCAAAGATATAGCGGGCGGGGTTTTGTTTTTCGGCCGCTGTACAATCTTAAATCATTTATAACCTTGCTGTAACGGGATTGTAACAGGGAGCGGCGGTCCGCGACGGGGCCTGTCCGTTCCGCATTGCGGATATCGCATTTTTTTTCGCGCGGCGTGCGGATGCCGTGCGGGGCGCGACGAAAAATAGCTATCTTCGCACGGGTTTCGCCGCATTGGAGCGGTATCGCAGGAATGTTCCGACTGTTCGTATTGCTTTTGTCCGCAGGCTGGGCGCTCCTTCTCGCCGGAGGGGCGGCCCGGACTCCTTCGCCTGCGGAAGCCGAGCTCATCCCGACGGAACGGAGCGCCGCGGAGCGGCAGTGGCAGTGTGCGCGAAGCTGCAATGCGGACCTTTGCGCGCCGCGCCTCCATGCGTCGTTGCCGTCGGCTCCGGCGGTCCGGGTGCTGCCGCGTGCTCTCTTCGGAGCCGTGCCGCATCCGCTGCCGCCCCTCCCCGCCGCCGACAGGTCGTGCGGCGTCTCCGGCCCTGCCGCACTCCGCAGGGCCGATCCTCCCGTGCCGTGGCGTCCGGCCGACCGCTACGTCTACGGCATGCGGAGGCTCATCATTTAGCCGCGGGCGTGCCGGCGGAAGGCGGCGGAACCGCCTCCCCTTTGCGAACAAATGTCCGACGGACTCTGAACCAATAAATACGATACCATGGATAAAAACAAGATATGCGAGGCGATGTACGCCTTGCCCGGTGCGGTCGTCGTACGCCGCCGCAAACCTCTTCTTACACCCTTTCTTCTGCTGGTCGGCGGAGTGATCGTGCTGCTGCCCCTCTTCACGGGGCGCCCTGCCCTCACGGCCGACCTCCATTCGGCCGCGCTGCTCGTCGGTGCGCTGCTGGCCCTCTGCGGCCTCGTGCTGCTGCTTGCGCGTCTGTTCGACCGGACGGGTGTGCCCTACTATACGGCCGGCCGCTGCCGTCTGCGCTACGAGGAGCTCCGTTTCGGGCGGGGCGTGCGCGAGACCGTGGCCGCCCGCGTCGACGCGGGCGATCTGGCGGGACTCGATGCGCTGCCCCGTGCGCAGGTACCCGAGATCGCCGTGGCGCTCTACCGTTCGCCCGACGGGCGGTTTGTCGCCATGCAGGCCTTCGAGTATGTCGACCTCGAGTACAGGCCGCTCACCGGACTGCGCGTGTGCCGTGCCGGGGAGTAAGCCCTTTCCCTCTCCTGAAAAGCATCGGGTCGCCGAACTCCGGCGACCCGATGTCGTTTCATCCGTCGGCGCCTTCTACCGTGCCGCGGCGCGGGCCTTCATCCGGGCGCGCAGCACCTCGATGACGGCCGGCAGGAGCGAGAGCACCACGATGGCCACGACGAGCAGCTCGAGGTTGTGCTGCACGAAGGGCAGGTCGCCGAAGAGGTAGCCTGCATAGCAGAAGAGGGCGACCCAGGCGGCGGCACCCGCCAGGTTGAAGACCATGAAGCGGGTATAGTGCATCCGGCCCATGCCCGCGACAAAGGGGGCGAAGGTGCGCACGATGGGGACGAAGCGGGCCAGCACGATGGTCTTGCCGCCGTATTTGCGGTAGAATTCGTGGGTGCGGTCGAGATATTTGCGCTTGAATATCCGCGAGTCCGGATTGCTGAAGAGCCGCTGCCCGAAGAGATGGCCGATCGAGTAGTTGCACGAGTCGCCCGCCACGGCGGCGGCGAAGAGAATCAGGGCGAGCAGATTCACGTCGACGGGCACGCCCGGCAGGGCGGCCACGGCGCCTGCGACGAAGAGGAGCGAGTCGCCCGGCAGGAAGGGGGTGACGACGAGGCCCGTCTCGCAGAAGATGACGGCGAAGAGTATGGCGTAGGTCCACATGTGGTACTCCTGCACGATGCGGATCAGGTATTGGTCGATGTTGAGAAGAATATCGAGTATGAGTTCCATGTCGTATTTTTTCGATGTATCGGTGAATGCGTGTCTGCCCGAATCGGGCAGGGGCCTTCGGCCGGAGCCGGCCCCGGCCGAAGCTGTGCGGTGAATCTCCGAAGCGGCTAAATACGGATGCGGCACAGAACGTAGGGCGAGAGACCGGGTGGCATGGCGGGCGGCTCGGCCGTGCGGAGTCGCGGACGCAGGACCGGCTGCGGCATGCCGCGGCCGGGCAGGATGGCCTGGGGCACCGGGGCGGCGACGGCCCGTACCGCCGTCGTGCTTCTGGGCCGCGGGGCCCGGAGCGTTTCGGTCGCCGCGGCGACCGAAACCGCATCGGCGGAGCCGGGTGCCTCGTCGCGCAGAAGAGAGGGCGCGGACGTTCCGCCGTAGGAC
>CASELE010000010.1 GCA_949288735.1 uncultured Alistipes sp. | reverse complement strand
TGCCGGCACGGCCCGCAGGTCGCTCAGCGGCGCCACGGCCGTATGGTTGGCCAGTACCGCCACGCGGCGGCCGCGCAACAGAGGGAAATAAGAGGCCGTATCGGTCATGCCGACAAGCGGCCGCGTCTCCCGTCCGTCAGGGGGCGCGGCGGCGCATCCGGCCACGGGCAGCAGCGAAAGTGCCGCCGCCAACACAAGAACAAAGGGGCATCTCATCGGATGAACCGGATTTATCTCTCCTTGCCGGCCGCGGAAACGCACCACGGTACGCGGCCTCCGGCAAGAAGGAGCGCAGGCGCGGGCTCCGCCGGCACCGCACACGCGGAGTCGCGCACCTTATAATATCATATCTCTATGCCTTGCCGCCGAACTCCATCAAGTAGGCCTTGATGAAGGCGTCTATATCGCCGTCCATCACCCCCTCCACATCGGAGGTCTGCACTCCCGTACGGTGATCCTTCACCCGGCGGTCGTCGAAGACGTAGGAACGGATCTGCGAACCCCATTCGATGCGCTTCTTCGTCGCCTCGAGGGCCTGCTGCGTCGCCATGCGCTTGTCCAGCTCGCGCTGGTAGAGTTTCGAACGCAGGATGCGCATGGCATTCTCGCGGTTCATGAGCTGCGAGCGGGTCTCCATGTTCTCGATGAGGAACTCCACCGGCTCGCCCGTATCGGGATCCTTGCCGTGGTAACGCAGGCGCACGGCCGTCTCCACCTTGTTCACGTTCTGACCGCCCGCGCCGCTCGAACGGAAGGTATCCCACTCGATGTCGGCCGGATTGATCGTGATCTCGATCGTATCGTCCACCGCCGGCGAGACAAAGACCGACACGAAGGTGGTCTGACGCTTGTTGTTGGCGTTGAAGGGAGAAAGCCGCACCATGCGGTGGACGCCCGTCTCGCTCTTCAGATAGCCGTAGGCGTACTCGCCCTCGAACTCCAGCGTGCACGACTTGATACCCACCTCCTCGCCGGGCTGGCAGTCGACCGTGCGGACCTTGTAGCCGTGGGCCTCACCCCAGCGCGTATACATGCGCACGAGCATCTGCGCCCAGTCGAGCGCCTCGGTGCCGCCCGCACCGGCGTTGATATCCATGATGGCGCCGAGCCTGTCCTCGTCGCGGCGCAGCATGTTGCGCATCTCGAGCGCACCGATGCGCTCGGCCGTACGGGCGTAGTGGTCGTCCATCTCCCGCTCGGTCATCACCCCCTCCTTCACGAAGTCGGGCATCAGCTCCAGATCCTCCACATCCTTGCGGATGGCGTCGTACTCCTCGACCCACGACTTGATCGACGCCACCTTCTGCAGCTGCTTGCGCGCACGGTCGGGATCCGACCAGAAGTCGGGATCCTGGGTCTTCTCCTCCTCGTTGCGCAGGTCTATGCGCTTCTGTTCGATATCGAGGTAGCGTTCGAGCTGCGCCGTACGTTCGGTCAGCTCCCTGATCTGTTCCGCGAGTATCATGCCTGTCCGTTTCCCTGCTCCGCAGCGGGGCGCACGCCCAGCTTGCGGCCGATGAATTCCAATACGAAGTCGACCGTACCGTCGAGCCCCAGCGCCGACGAGTCGACACAGAGGTGATAGGTCGCGGCCACGCCCCAGCGGCCGTTGCTGAAGTAGTTGTAGTAGGAGGCGCGCCGCGCGTCGGCACGATCCATCATCTCCTCGGCCGCCGCGGGCGCGATGCCGTGCAGCGCGCAGAGCCGCTCGACGCGGTCGCTGCGGGAGGCCGAAATGAAGATGTTGGCCACGCGCGGATGGTCGCGCAGGATGTAGTCGGCGCACCGTCCCACGAAGAGACACGACTCGCGCGAAGCCAGATCGCGAATCACGTCGCTCTGGATCTTGAAGAGGGTCTCACTGCTGAGCATACCGCCGTTCACACCGCCCGAAAAGGGCGAATGCAGGTAGCCGAGCAACGCGGAGAGAAGACTGCGCGACTCCTTCTCGTCGGCCTTTTCGAAAAATTCGGCGCTCATGCCGCTCTGCTTCGCGGCCAGGTTGATGAGCTGCTTGTCGTAGGCCCGGATACCGAGCCGCCGCGCGACGGCCTCGCCAACGGCCTTGCCGCCGCTGCCGAGCTGGCGGCCGATGTTGATGACGAATCGATCCTCGTTCGGTTGCATGGGGGTGTGCGGTATTAGTTCTGCGGTACGACGGGCGACTCGCCGCCGAAACGCTTACGGAATTTACGCAGCTGATAGCTCAGCATGAGCGCGGCGACCACCGCGGCCAGCAGGTCCGCCATCGGAATGGCGCACCACACGCCCCAGCTGCCGTCCCACTGCGTATGCAGGTCGAAGAGCCGCGGCAGGATAAGCAGTCCCGGGATGAGGAAAAGCAACTGCCGCGTGAGCGACAGGAAGATGGCCGTACCGGCCATGCCGATGCTCTGGAAGAAGTTGGTCGTCACCATCTGGAACCCGACAATCGGGAAGCTGATGAAGACTATGCGCATGCCGTCGGCAGCGAGCCGCACCAGTTCGGGGTCGGTCGTGAAGGCCGAGACGGCCAGATGGGGC
This sequence comes from uncultured Alistipes sp., assembly GCA_949288735.1. Lineage (GTDB taxonomy): Bacteria > Bacteroidota > Bacteroidia > Bacteroidales > Rikenellaceae > Alistipes. Next base: position 43,251 of record CASELE010000010.1, on the reverse strand, counting down.
GCGAGCTCGCCCAGCAGGAAACCGCACGTCGTCACGCAGACGCCTCCCAGCGTCGTGAGTTTCAGCACGCGCAGCACACGGTCGTACTGCCGCGCACCGAAATTGTAGCCCGCAATGGGCTGCATGCCCTGATTGAGTCCCATGACCACCATGACGAAGAAGAAGGCGAGACGGTTCACGATGCCGTAGGCTCCGATATTCAGATCGCCGCCGTACTCCTTCAGCCCCTTGTTGATGAGTATGACGATGAAGCAGGCGGCCAGGTTCATCAGGAAGGGCGACATGCCGATGGCGATGATGTTGCCCACGATCTTGCGCTTGAGCCGGTAGATGCCCCGCCGGAAATGGAGCGGCTGCTTCGGATCGGAGAGGAGGCGGAGTTGCCACAGGAGCGAGACCACCTGCGCCGAGACGGTCGCGATGGCCGCCCCTTCGATGCCCCAGTGGAAACCGTAGATGAATATGGGTGCCAGAATAACGTTGATGATCACCGTATTGATGGTCGCGTACATCGCCTTGCGCGGATGACCCGAGGCACGCAACACGGCATTCAGACCCAAGTACATGTGCGTCACGACGTTACCCAGCAGAATGATCCGCATGAAGTCGCGCGCATAGCCGATCGTCGCCTCGCTCGCACCGAAGAAGTAGAGTATCGGATCGAGAAACAGGAGCGTCACCGCACCGAATACGACACCGAGCACCAGATTGAGCACCAGTACGTTGCCTATGATATGCTGGGCCGATTCGTAGTCGCGCTGTCCCAGGCGCATCGACAGCAGCGTCGCGGCTCCCACGCCCACGAGCGACCCGAAGGCCGCCGCCAGGTTCATCAACGGGAAGGTGAGCGCCAGACCCGAAATGGCGAGCGGTCCCACGCCGTGGCCGATGAATATGCTGTCGATCATGTTGTAGAGCGACGACGCCGTCATCGCGATGATGGCCGGAAGCGAATACTGCATGAGCAGTTTGCGTATCCGTTCGGTGCCGAGTTCGGCAGCCGCTCCGCTGATGGATGTCATAGTCGATTCTTCCTTTCCAGATTTTGTCATGTTGTCGCTCCGCTCCGGCTGCGACGTCCGTTACTCGAGCTCCCAGTCGCACCCGTCCTTGCGGTCCTTCACGCGGATGCCGGCGGCGGCCAGGCCGTCGCGGATACGGTCCGATGCGGCCCAATCCTTCGCCGCACGCGCCTGCGTCCGCTCGGCGAGAAGCATTTCGACCAGGGGCGTCACATAGTCGCGGCCGCTCTGCACGGCTCCCGACGCGCTCTTCTCGTCACGCAGCCCGAGGATGTCGAAGGCGTAACGCCGGAAGACCTCCTTCAACCGCTCGAGATCCTCCGCCGTGAAGGAGTGCTGCCCTTCGGCCGCCTGGTTGATGTGGCGCACCCAGTCGAAGAGGGCCGAGACGACCATCGGCGAGTTGAGGTCGTCGGCCATAGCCTCGGCACAGCGCCGCTCCAGCTCCGCCGGATCGACCGTCGTCGTGCTTCCGGGGCGCAGCTTGCCGAGAGTCTCGTAACCCTTCATCAGACGGTCGAGGCCCTTTTCGGCTGCCTGGAGCGCCTCGTTCGAGAAATCGAGCGTAGAACGGTAGTGGGCCTGCAGGATGAAGAAGCGCACGGTCATGGGCGAATAGGGCTGCGCCAGCCGTTCGTGCCGCCCCTCGAAGAGCTCCTCGAGGGTGATGAAGTTGCCGAGCGACTTGCCCATCTTCTGCCCGTTGATGGTGATCATGTTGTTGTGCACCCAGTATCGGGCCGAGCCGTGGCCGAGAGCGGCCGTGGACTGGGCGATTTCGCACTCGTGGTGGGGGAACATGAGGTCGATGCCGCCGCCGTGGATGTCGAAGCGGTCGCCGAGATACTTGGTACTCATGGCCGAACACTCCATATGCCAGCCCGGGAACCCCTCGCTCCAGGGCGAAGGCCACCGCATGATATGCTCGGGCGACGCCTTTTTCCAGAGAGCGAAGTCGAACGAACGGCGCTTGTCGCCCTGACCGTCCAGATCGCGCGTATTGGTCACTATATCCTCCAGGTTGCGGCCCGAAAGGCGGCCGTAGCCGTAGCGGCGGTCGTAGGCCTCCACGTCGAAATAGACCGACCCGTTCGAGACGTAGGCCAGCCCCGCGTCGAGGATGCGCTGCACTAAGGCAATCTGTTCGATGATATGCCCCGAGGCACAGGGTTCGATCGAGGGCGATAGGACATTGAGCGCCTCCATCGCATGGCGGTAGCGCTCCGTATAGTAGTGCGCCACCTCCATCGGCTCGAGCTGTTCGAGCCGGGCCTTCTTCTCGATCTTGTCCTCGCCCTCGTCGGCGTCGTGCTCCAGATGGCCCACGTCGGTGATGTTGCGCACATAGCGCACCTTGTAGCCGCGCGAACGCAGGTAACGGAAGAGCAGGTCGAAGGTGATCGCCGGCCGTGCATGGCCCAGATGGGGATCGCCGTAGACGGTAGGGCCGCAGACATACATCCCTACGCGGGGGGCGTCGAGCGGCTCGAAGGGCTCCTTGCGGCGGGTGAGCGTATTGTAGAGCATCATCATCGGTTCGGATTCCATAGCTGTGCGGAATTTTTCGCAAAAGTAACAATTTTTCTCCACTTGCGCCAACTCCCCGGGCCTCCACGCAGTTCGCGTCACGGTGCCGCTTTCCGTTTTTTTGCCTATCTTTGCACACCGAAAACCATGTCCATCGTACGCAATACCGAGAGCGACCTCGAATTCGAGAGCCGCATCCGCCCGCAGGAACTGGGCGCCTTCGCCGGTCAGGAGAAGATCGTGGAGAACCTCCGCGTCTTCATCCGCGCCGCCCTCATGCGGGGCGACTCGCTCGACCACGTGCTGCTCCACGGCCCTCCGGGACTGGGAAAGACCACCTTGGCCAACATCATAGCCAACGAGATGCACGCCCAGCTACGGGTCACCTCGGGTCCCGTGCTGGACAAACCGGGCGACCTGGCCGGACTGCTCACGAATCTCAACCCGGGCGACGTGCTCTTCATCGACGAGATCCACCGTCTGAGCCCCGTCGTCGAGGAGTATCTCTATTCGGCCATGGAGGACTACCGCATCGACATCGTGCTCGACAAGGGCCCTTCGGCCCGTTCGATACAGATCGAGCTGGCCCCCTTCACCCTCGTGGGAGCCACCACGCGCAGCGGCCTGCTCACATCGCCCCTGCGCGCCCGATTCGGCATACAGTGCCACCTCGAATACTACGACGCCGCGGTCCTCGCCGGCATCGTGCGGCGCTCGGCCCGCATACTCGACGTACCCATCGATGACGACGCGGCGCGCGAGGTGGCCCTCCGTTCGCGCGGCACGCCCCGCATCGCCAACGCCCTGCTGCGCCGCGTGCGCGACTTCGCCCAGGTCAAGGGCGAAGGCCACGTCGATCTCGCCATCACGAAGGTGGCGCTCGAGGCCCTCAACATCGACTCGCGCGGCCTGGACCACATGGACAACCGCATCCTGGGGACGATCATCGAGAAATTCCGGGGCGGCCCGGTGGGGCTGAACACCATCGCCACGGCCGTAGGCGAGGAGGCCGGCACCATCGAAGAGGTCTACGAGCCCTTCCTCATCAAGGAGGGGTTCCTCAAACGCACCCCGCGCGGCCGCGAGGCTACTCCGCTGGCCTACCGCCACCTGGGCTTCGACCTTCCCGGCGAAGGGGAAGGACGGCTCTTCTGACCGCCGACGAAACGCCCGGCCGCCCGCACCGTCCGCAATCCGGATACCGGCCGGCCCCGCAATATCCGATCCGCCATGTCGAACACGCCTGAAATCGATGCCGCGGCCTGTATCCGCTGCGGCCGCTGCGCGGAGGTCTGTCCTTCGCTCGTCATCGAACGTCCCGAACCCGGTGCCGCCCCGGCGGTGACACATCCCGAAAGCTGCTGCGCCTGCGGCCACTGCGTGGCCGCATGTCCGGTCGGAGCGGTACGCCACGGACTCTACCCCGCCGGCACCGTCCACCCCGCGGAACGGAGCGCGCTGCCCTCGCCCGAACAGCTGCTGCAGCTCTGCCGCGTACGCCGCTCGAACCGCGCCTTCTCCGAAAGGCCCGTGCCGCGCGAATATCTCGAACGCATCATCGAAGCGGCCCACCGCGCCCCCACGGCGAGCAACCGCCAGCAAGTGGCCTTTACGCTCGTCACCGACCCGGAAAGACTCCGTTTCGTGAGCCGTTTCACGCTCGATACCTTCGCCTCGATCGCCAGACGGCTGGAGCATCCGCTGCTCCGACCGCTGCTCGGCCCGCTGTTGCCCGGAGCCTACCGTTACCTGCCCGCCTTCCACCGGATGCTCGCGGCCGCCGAACGCGGCCACGACATGATTCTGCGCGGCGCCACCGCCCTGCTGCTCATCCGCACCCCGCGCGACAACGCCTTCGGCGTCATCGATGCGAACCTCGCCTATCAAAACGGCTCGCTGATGGCCGAAAGCCTCGGCGTCAGCCAGTTCTGGACCGGATTCGTCTACATGGCCCTGCGCCACGGCAAGGCCGGCCGCTTCTGTCGCGAACTGGGTATCGAAGGGCGCATACATGCGGGAATGGCCCTCGGCATGCCCCGTTTCCTCTTTCCCTGCTACGTGGACCGACAGCCGGCCAAGGTCGACGAACGGTAACAGCAGACTCAGCGTCACGCGGCATCCGGATCCGCCGGAACGGATGGCTCCGCCGCAAATGAAGAAAGGCATCCCGGACACGGGAAGCCCGTCACATCGTCCGCATCGTCCCGCGCATCAGCGATCGGAACTCCGCGAGCGGCATGTCGACCACGCGGCAGGCGCCTATCCCCTCCGGAAAGACGGCGTGCAGCACCCCGCCCTCACACTTCTTGTCCGTCGCGACGACCTCGAGCAGCTGTTCCGGATCCACGGGCGGTTCGAGATCGAGACCGAGCCGGCGGAGCGTCCGTCCGATGCGGCCGCACTCCTCGGCGCCGAGCAGCCCCAGCCGCACGGCGGCCCGTGCGGCGAGTGCCGTCCCGACCGCCACGGCCTCGCCGTGGTTCATCCGGTCGGAACACTTCTCTATGGCGTGGGCGACGGTATGGCCCAGATTGAGCTTGCGCCGCTCGCCCGTCTCGCGTTCGTCGCGGCGCACGACGGCGCTCTTCACGGCAACCGCACGACGGACGACGCTCTCCAGCAGCGCCCCGTCGTCGCGGAGCTCCGCGAACGATGACCCTTCGAGCAGCGCGAACAGCTTCGCATCGCCCACCAGTCCCGTCTTGAGCGCCTCGGCCAGACCGGCGCGGAATTCGCGGTCGGGAAGCGTCCGCACGAGTGCGGGATCGCAGAGGACGAAACGCGGCCGGGTGAAGGTTCCCATCATGTTCTTGTATCCGGCGACATTGACCCCGTTCTTGCCGCCGATGGCGGCGTCGACCTGCCCCACGAGGGTCGTGGCGACGAAGCCGAAGGAGATGCCGCGCATGTAGGTCGAGGCGACGAAGCCCGCCAGATCGGTGACGACGCCGCCGCCGGCCGCGACGAGAAAGGTCGACCGGTCGGCCCCGACACGCAGCAGTTCGCAGCACAGGCGCTCGGCCCCGGCCATCGTCTTCGCCCCTTCGCCCCGTCCGACGAGGAGCGGTTCGCCCCACGGCGCGGCGAGTTCCGGATGGCAGCGCATCACCTCGGCGTCGGAGACCACGACGACCCGCCCTCCCGGCACCAGCCGAGCGAGCGACTCCCGGGCGGGAGCCACGCAGACCCCGCTCCGCTCCTCCGCTTCGACATGCTCCTGCATCTGTGTTCCGACGGGCCGCAAGGGGCCCGCAGCGACAAAAATAACGCATTTTATCCGATAAATTGTTACCTTTGCGCCGTAAAAAACCGCATGTTCATGCAGAAACTCCGCAACATCGCCATCATAGCCCACGTGGACCACGGCAAGACCACGCTCGTGGACAAGATGATTCTCGCAGGTCACATCCTGCGCGACAACTCGAAACAGGCTTCCGGCGAACTGATACTCGACAACAACGATCTCGAACGCGAGCGGGGCATCACGATTCTCTCGAAAAACGTATCGGTCGTATACAAGGAGTACAAGATCAACATCATCGACACACCGGGCCACGCCGATTTCGGCGGCGAGGTGGAGCGTGTCCTCAACATGTGCGACGGCGTGCTGCTGCTCGTCGACGCCTTCGAAGGTACCATGCCGCAGACCCGTTTCGTGCTGCAGAAGGCCCTCGCGCTGGGCAAGAAACCCATCGTCGTCATCAACAAGGTGGACAAGCCCAACTGCCGTCCCGAGGCGGTGAACGAGCAGGTCTTCGACCTCATGTTCTCGCTCGGCGCCACCGAGGAGCAGCTCGACTACAAGACCATCTACGGTTCGGCCAAGCAGGGATGGATGTCGCACAAGTGGAACGAGCCGACCGATTCGATCGTGCCGCTGCTCGACACCATCATCGACGAGATTCCCGAACCGGCCGTCGTCGAAGGGACGCCGCAGCTGCTCGTCACCTCGCTCGAATACTCCTCCTACACGGGGCGCATCGCCGTAGGCAAGCTCACGCGCGGCACGCTCCGCGCAGGTCAGACCGTGACGCTCGCCAAACGCGACGGCTCGACGATGCAGCGGGCGAAGATCCGCGAGCTGACGGTCTTCGAGGGACTCGGCAAGAAGAAGGTCGAGGAGGTCACGTGCGGCGAGATCTGCGCCGTCATGGGAGTCGACGGATTCGAAATCGGCGACACGATCTGCGACGCCGAGAATCCCGAACCGCTGCCCCCCATCGCCATCGACGAGCCCACCATGTCGATGCTCTTCACCATCAACAACTCGCCCTTCTTCGGCAAGGACGGCAAGTACGTCACCTCGCGCCACATCAAGGAGCGGCTCGACCGCGAACTGGAGAAGAACCTCGCCCTGCGCGTCGAGCCGGGTCCCTCGGCCGACAGCTTCACCGTCTACGGCCGCGGCGTGCTGCACCTCTCGGTGCTTATCGAGACCATGCGCCGCGAAGGATACGAACTGCAGGTGGGTCAGCCCCGCGTCATCGTAAAGGAGATCGACGGCCGCCGATGCGAACCGGTCGAGGAGATGACGGTCGACTGCCCCGAGGAGTGCTCGGGAACGGTCATCGAGATGGCCACCCGCCGCAAGGGGACGCTGACGAACATGACCTCGAACGGCGACCGCGTGCGGCTCGAGTTCGACATCCCTTCGCGCGGCATCATCGGACTGCGGTCGAACATGCTCACCGCCACGGCGGGCGAGGCGATCATGACCCACCGGCTGCGCGGCTTCGAGCCGTGGATGGGCGACATCGAGATGCGCACCAACGGTTCGATCATCTCGGGAGAGACGGGCACCGCATACGCCTACTCGATCGACAAGCTGCAGGACCGCGGCCGCTTCTTCATCTCGCCGATGGACCAGGTCTACGAAGGCGAGGTCATCGGCGAGCACACGCGTTCGAACGACATCACGGTAAACGTGACCAAGGCAAAGCAGCTCACCAACATGCGGGCCTCCGGTTCGGACGACAAGGCGGTCATCGTCCCGCCCAAGATCTTCACGCTCGAGGAGGCGCTGGAGTACATCAAGGAGGACGAATACGTGGAGGTGACGCCCCACGCGCTGCGTCTGCGCAAGATCCTGCTGCACGAGGTGGACCGCAAGCGGGCGGGCAAGTAAGCAGGCACTGCCCGAAACGCGGCCCGCACGGCGACGGCTAAAGGAGGAGCGGCCTCCGGAACAAAGAGTTCCGGAGGCCGCTCCCGTTCGGAAAGAGGGTCGGCGCGTCAGAAGCGGAAGCTGACGTAGACGCGCACGCCGCCCGTCTTCCACTTCGACTTGCTCGTCTGGATCACGTCGCCGTCCATCGCGTTCTCCAGTTCATCGGCCAGCGCGAAGTTCTTGTAGTTGGCACGGCCCCAACGACCCTCGACGCCGATCGAGATCAGCTTGTAGGAGACGGCGCCGCCCGCCGTGAAGAACGAGGCGAAGTTGGCGTTCACCTCATCTTCGAGCACCATGAGCGAAGCCGAGGGGACGTAACGGAAGTAGACTCCGGCCTTCAGATGGTCTACCGGATTGATCGTCACCGACGGTCCCACCTGCATACCGTACTCGAGCTGATGAGCGCCCAGGCTCAGCTCGTCGCCGGACTCCCCGGCCCAGCCGGAGGTACCTCCCTCCGCATACTCGGGCAGCGAATACTTGGCGTAGTTGATATCCATCCACGAGAAGTCGATACCGAACTTGATCATCCGCGCGAGGGGCTTCTTGTGCAGATAGTAGGTACGGCCCCAGACGAGCGCGACGCCCAGGTCGCTCTTCAGTTCGGCGGCATCGCCGTAGGCCGCGGGGGCATCGACGGGCGAGAGCTTCTGGCTCGAGAAGCCGATGTTGAAGTACTTGGCACGGTTTTTCCACACGGCCTCGTTGCGTTCGGCATCCTTGACCGACTGCATCTGTTCGTTCAGGTCGGCGACCACGCGCTGAAGCGAATCGACACTCTGCGACGACGTGTTCTCCTGCGCCGAAACGCCGCCGGCGACCAGAAGAGCGAAGGAGATCAGGAGAAGATGTTTTTTCATATGCTAATGGATTATGGGTTGTCACACATCGGCCGTCCACGGCTTTCTGAAGACAAATATAGGACAAAACGGGCTCTTTTCACCAATTTCGGGATAAAAATCGCAGATCGGAGCTACGCCTCACGGTCGCGCCGCAGCGTATCGTAGGAGAGAATGTGCCCCGTCACCGCCGCCGCCACGACCACGAGCAGCCCTCCGATGCAGTCACGGCCGGCCAGCGGACCGAGGATGCAGCCCAGCATGGTGCCCCAGAGCAGCGCCACCGACAGAATCTTCGCCCGAAGCGGGATGGCCCGTTCGGTCAGGAAGTCGCGCAGGTAGCGCCCCAGCCAGCGGCTGTGCAGCAGCCGGGCACGGAGTCGCGGCGACGACCGGCCATAGAGCGCCGCGGCCACGAGCAGGAAGGGGGTGGTCGGAAGCACAGGCAGGAAGACCCCCGCCAGCGCCAGCGCCACGCAGAGCGACCCCCCCGCGATGCATGCCGTTCTACCGATGCGACCCATCACTTTGCGGGCAAATATAACCGTTTCCCGCGGTTTTTGCCTATCTTTGTCCGGATTTCAATACAAAAACCCTGCGATGAAAAGGAAAATAGGTATCGCCAGCGACCACGCCGGCTACGAACTGAAGGAGTTTCTGGTAGGATGGCTCGACGCCCGCGGATGGGAGGTGCTCGACTTCGGGCCCTTCTCCGAAGAGCGTGTCGACTATCCCGACTACGCCCATCCGCTGGCCGAGGCCGTAGAGCGCGGAGAAGTGGAGTGCGGCGTGGCGATGTGCGGCTCGGGCGAAGGGATGGCCATGACGCTCAACAAGCACCAGGGCATCCGCGCCGGTCTGTGCTGGATCCCGGAGATCGCCGAACTCATCCGCCGCCACAACGACGCGAACGTCATCGTCCTGCCGGCCCGTTTCGTCTCGAACGACGAGGCCGCCCGGATGCTCGAGGCCTACTTCGGCGCCGAGTTCGAGGGCGGCCGTCACGTGGCCCGCATCGCCAAAATCCCGCTCCAGGGAGCCGCTAAAGAGTAAATACGTAAGGCGTCAGCCCGGCAGGCGCGGGTCTGTGCCGCGGATCGAAGAGTCCGTAGACGGCCGAGCCGCTCCCCGACATCGAGGCGTAGAGCGCGCCGGCGGCCAGCAGCCGCTCGCGTGCATCCCGCACCTCGGGATGGGCGGCGAAGACCGTCGGCTCGAAATCGTTCTTCACGCACCCCTGCCACTCGGACACCGGACGCGCGAGCCGCTCGGCGAGCGGGACCGCCGGGACCGCAGGCCGCACACCGGCGTAGGCCTCGCGCGTGGAGACCGCAACCCCGGGCTTCACCACGGCCAGCTGCAGCCCTTCGAGCGGAAGCGATACGGGTTCCATCCGTTCGCCCCGGCCGGTACAGAGCTGCGGCGTATTGCGCACGAAGAAGGGGGTGTCGCTTCCCAGCGCCGCCGCGCAGTCGAGCAGTTCGGCCTCGGTCAGGTGCAGTTCGTAGAGCCGGTCGACGGCAAGCAGCACCGCCGTGGCGTCGGACGACCCTCCGCCCAGTCCCGCACCGAAGGGGACACGCTTGTCGAGCCGCAGCGCCACACCGCCCACGCCGTAGCGGGCGCGCATGAGCCGCACGGCCCGCACGCAGAGGTTCTCCCCGTCGGGACAGTCGAGCGCAAGGCCCGTGGAACGGAACGAATCGACGGGAGCGCGCCCGGCCTCCACCACGTCGAAGAGTCCCCGCACGGGGTACATCACCGTCTCGAGGTCGTGGTAGCCGTCGGCGCGCCGGCGGAGCACGTCGAGCCCGATGTTGATCTTGCAGTTGGCATGAAGTATCATGCGGCAAAGATAGCGACTCCCGACAGAACCACGCACGGACGCCGCGGTTTTTCACCGTATTTCATCGCCATCGCCGCCCGCCCCGCCGCCGGACAGAACATCCGCCCCCGACCATGAAGTTCCGTACAGAGATAGAGAAGAACCCCTTTCCGCCCGAGGCCCGAATCGGCTACGGGAGCAGAATCCTCGCCCTCGGCTCCTGCTTCGCCGAAGAGATGACCGACCGGCTGCGACGCCTGAAGTTCGACTGCACGACCAACCCCACGGGCGTGCTCTTCAACCCCGCCTCGATAGCCGCCGCGCTCCGCACCTTCCGCACGGGCGAATCCGTACGCCGCGAGGAGCTGCACGAGTCCGACGGAGTGTGGTTCCACTTCGGCTTTCACGGCTCCTTTTCGCAGACCGACCCGGAGGAGGCGCTGCGGCGCATGAACGAGGCGCGCCTCCGTGGCGCCGGAGCGCTGCGGCGGGCGACCCATCTGCTCGTCACCTTCGGCACGGCGTGGGTCTACGAACGGGAGGGGGAGATCGTGGCCAACTGTCACCGGCAGCCGGCAACCGGATTCGTCCGCCGGCGGCTCGGCGTGGCGGAGCTCACGGCCAGCTACGACGCCCTGCTGCGGGAACTGCCCGCCGACGTGCAGGTCATCGTCACGGTCAGCCCCGTGCGTCACGCGGGCGACGGACTGGCCGGCAACTGCGTGAGCAAGGCCGTACTGCGGCTCGCGGCCGAGGAGCTCGCCGAACGCCACGACCGCGTCCGCTACTTCCCCGCCTACGAGATTCTCACGGACGACCTGCGCGACTACCGCTTCTACGCCGACGACCTCGTACACCCCGCACCGCAGGCCGTGGAGTATGTCTGGGAACGGTTCGCCGAGACGGTGCTCGAGAGTCGCGCCCGCACGACGGCCGAGACCGTGGAACGCATCGTCGCCGCCGCCGGACACCGCCCCCGGATACCGCACGGCGCAGCGTGGCTCGACCTGTGCCGCCGGCAGATCGCCGCCATCGACACGCTGCCGGAGATCGACCTGAGCGAAGAGCGGTCCCTTTTCGAACACTATTTGCAGGAAATATCGTAAATTTGCGTCTCCAACACCGCAGCGTCATGTTCCGCATACTCTGTCTCGCCCTGCTGCTCCTGCCCTCCGCCCTCCGCGCGGCCGAAAGGCCACGTCTTGTCGTGCAGCTCGTCGTCGGCTCGATGCGCGCCGACGATCTCGACCGCTACGCCGACAACTTCGGCGACGACGGTCTGCGCCGCCTCATGCACGGCGGCACCCGCTGCGAAGCCCGCTACGACTTCCAGCAGACCGTCAGTCCCGTAGCGCTGGCCACTCTCACGACCGGGGCCCGGCCCTCGACCCACGGAGTCATCGGCCTGCGCTGGCGCGACTACGTGAAGAACGAGGTCGTGGAACTCGTCCGCGGCCGCAACGGCATATCACCCCACAACCTCTTCGCCCCGACGCTGGGCGAGGCGCTCGCCGCCGAGGAGCCCGAAAGCCGCATCGTCACGGTGGCCGTCGAGCCCGAGTCGGCGGTGGTGATGGCCGGGAAGGCGGGCGACGTGTACTGGATGGAGCCCATGCGCTGCAACTGGACCACCTCGGCATGGTACGATCCCGAGCTGCCCGAATGGGTGCGGCGATTCAACAGCGAACGCTTCAATCTCTCCTACCTGCAGCAGGAGTGGCGCACGCTGCTCGATCGCAGCCGCTACCGCAACAGGCGCCGTTTCGACATCGTCCCCGTGCCGCAGAGCCGCGAGGAGCGCCGCGCGGGACACCGTCCGGAAGTGAAGCCCGAAGGGGATCTCGACCGGATGAGCTACTCGCCCGCCGGGAACACCGCCGTGCTGGGTTTCGCCAAACTCGCCGTCGCACAGTACGGACTGGGGAGAGACACGACGCCCGACCTGCTGAATATCTGTCTCGACGCTTCGCGCCGGATCGGCGAGGCCTACGGCCCCGAATCGGTCGAGGTCGAGGACATGTACTACCGCCTGGACCGCGACGTGGCCGACCTGCTCACCTTCCTCGACGCACAGATCGGAAGCGGCAGCTACGTCGTGGTGCTCGTCTCGGATCACGGCACCAGCCCCTCCTACGATGCCGGCGAAAGGGTGCGCGACCGTTTCAACACGCGTCAGTTCGAGGTCATCGTCAACAGCTTCCTCAACATCCGCTACGGCGTGGGCGACTGGCTGCTCGAATACGAGGAGAAGTGCCTCTACCTGGACCACAACCTCATCTACGAGCGGGGGCTCGACCTGGCATCGGTACAGAACGAAGTGGCTATCTTCGCCATGCAGTTCCGCGGTGTCTCGCACGCCCTCTCGGCGACGGCCATGCGCACGAGCTACTTCGGCGACGGGTACGCCCGCCGCATGCAGAACAGTTTCTATCCGCGCCGCTCGGGCGACGTGATTCTCAACTTCGAACCGGGATGGATCGAGGAGCGGCCGCGCTGCCGTTCCGCCTCGGGCTCGATGTACGGCTACGACACCGAGGTGCCGCTCCTCTTCTACGGCGCGGGCATCGCGCCGCAGCGCATCACCGGTCCGGTCGATCCCATCGACGTGGCCCCGACCCTCGCCCGCCTGCTCGGCATACGCAAGCCCGCGGCGGCCGAAGGGGCTCCGCTCGAAGCCGTGACACGCACGGACGGTGCCGGCGGAAAATAAAATCCAGGGAAGGGACGTTTCAACAGAAGTGATACCATCGCAAAACAGCGTTTCATGAAAGATTCCGTACAGGAGGAGATCATCGGCGAATTCTCCGTATTCGACGACTGGCTCGACCGCTACGACTACCTGATCGGCCTGGGCGACACGCTGCCGCCCATCGCGCCCGAACACCGTACCGACGACTACCTGATCCGCGGCTGCCAGTCGCGCGTATGGGTCGACGCCGAGCTGCGCGACGGCCGCGTGCACTTCACGGCCGACAGCGACGCCATCATCACCAAGGGCATCATCGCCCTGCTGATCCGCGTGCTCGACGGCCGCACGCCCCGCGAAATACTCGACACGCAACTCTACTTCATCGACGCCATAGGTCTCGGCGCCAACCTCTCGCCCACGCGGGCCAACGGCCTTGCGGAGATGATCAAACAGATGAGACTATACGCCCTCGCCTTCGAAAACCGCAACGGAAACGGTACGGAGACGGAGGGCGGCAACACGACCCGTCCATGATGACACCCGACGAAATACTGAGCGTCGAAAAGGAGATCGTAGCGACGCTCAAGAACATCTACGACCCCGAAATTCCGGTCAACATCTACGACCTGGGACTCATCTACGAAATAGACTTCACGCCCGACGGCGTAGCGACCATCCGCATGACTCTCACGGCGCCCAACTGCCCGATGGCCGACATGCTCGTGGAGGACGTACGCCGCGAGGTGGCCAAGGTCAAGGGGGTGGAGTCGGCGCAGGTGATCCTCACCTTCGATCCCGTCTGGGACAAGAGCATGATGTCCGAAGAGGCGCTGCTCGAACTCAACATGCTCTGACGGATGGAGGAGCGCGACGCGCGGATGCTCAACCGGCTGCGTGCCGGAGCACGGGTATACGCCTGCGGGGAGTACCTCGCGGAGCTCGACCCGCTGCACCGTAGCGCCATCCTCACCGCCGCCCTCTACGACCGGCTGCGCCGCAAGATCGCCGCCGTCGAGGAGCTGTTCGCCGAAGCCGGAAGCAACTGGAACCAGACCTTCTACTTCATGTTCTTCCGCACGCTGGGCGACAAACGCAACCAGCGCGCCTATCTCGAACTGGCCCGCCGCGCCACCTACGCCATGGTCCTGCGCGAACGGGCCTCGCTGCACAATGTCGAAGCGCTGCTCTTCGGGACCTCGGGGCTGCTCGACCTCTACGAGGACGACGGCTACACGCTCGACCTGCGGCGCGACTTCGTCTACCTGCGTTCGAAATACGCCATCGAGCCGATGGAGGCCTCCGCATGGGACCTCAACCGCATCCATCCGGCCAACCACCCCGTGCTGCGCGTGGCGCAAGCCGCCGCCTTCTTCGCCGGCCACGACTTCGTGATGGAGCGCATGCTCGACTGCCGCACCCCCGAGGATGCGGCCCGGCTCTTCGGCGTCGAGGCCTCGGACTACTGGACGACCCACAGTCTGCCGGCCGTGAAGGCGCAGGAGATGCCCCGGCGTATCGGAACGTTCAAATCCAATCTGATAGCCATCAACCTGGTATCGATCATGCAGTACGTATACGGCAGCCGCACGGGCAACGACCGTCTGCGCGACCGTGCCGTCACGCTGCTCGAACGGACACCGGCCGAGGAGAACGTCTACATGCGGGGATGGCGCGGTGCGGGGCTCGTGGCACGCACCGCCTTCGAATCGCAGGCGCTCCTGCAGCTGGCCACGGAGTACTGCCCCGCCGGGCGGTGCCGGGAGTGCCCGGTCGGCGTGCGGCGGATAAAAAGCCCTGCAGACGATTGAGTTTTTGAAAAAAACAACTACTTTTGTAGGATTCCAAATAGAGTGCATTCGAAAAACAAACGACGTTTCCGATGGATATAGCAGCAGGCATCATCAAGTTCCTCTTCGGCTCGAAGGCCGACAAGGACCGCAAGGAGATCCAGCCCTACGTAGACAGGATCAAGGCCGTCTACCCCGAAATCGAACAGCTCTCGAACGACGGGCTCCGCGCCCGCAGCCAGGGGCTCATGAAGCAGATCGCCGACTACATCGCCCCCGACGAAGAGCGCATCGTCCGACTGAAGGAGCGGCTCGAACTGGCCGACACCTCGCTCGACGAGAAGGAGAAGATCTCGAAGGAGATCGACTCGACGACCAAGCGCATCGACGAGAAGATCGAGGAGCAGCTCGACCGGATCCTGCCCGAGGCCTTCGCCATCATGAAGGATACGGCCCGCCGCTTCGCCCAGAACGAGACGGTGGAGGTGACGGCCACAGAGTTCGACCGCGAGCTGGCGGCCACGAAGGATTTCGTCACCATCGATGGAGACAAGGCCATATACGCCACCCACTGGCTTGCGGGCGGCAACGACATCCGGTGGGACATGATCCACTACGACGTGCAGCTCTTCGGCGGCGTGGTGCTTCACAAGGGCAAGATCGCCGAGATGGCCACGGGCGAAGGAAAGACCCTCGTAGCCACGCTCCCCGTATTCCTCAATGCGCTGGCCCGCAAGGGTGTGCACCTGGTAACGGTGAACGACTACCTCGCCCGCCGAGACTCCGAATGGATGGGCCCGATGTACGAATTCCACGGGTTGTCGGTAGACTGCATCGACAAGCACCAGCCCAACTCCGAGGCGCGCCGCAAGGCCTACATGGCCGACATCACCTTCGGTACGAACAACGAATACGGCTTCGACTACCTGCGCGACAACATGGCTTCGTCGCCCAAGGACCTCGTACAGCGCAAACACCACTTCGCCATCGTCGACGAGGTGGACTCGGTGCTTATCGACGACGCCCGTACACCGCTCATCATCTCGGGACCCGTACCCAAGGGCGACGACCAGCTCTACGAGCAGTACCGCCCCGCCATCGAACATCTCTACAACCTGCAGAAGAACCTCGTCACGGGGCTGCTCACCGAAGCGCGCGATCTGCTCGCCGCAGGCAAGAACGACGAGGGCGGCGTGAAGCTCTACCGCGTGCACAAGGGCCTCCCCAAGTACAAGCCCCTGATCAAGTACCTCTCCGAGACGGGTATCAAGGCGCAGATGCAGAAGACCGAAAACGTCTACATGGCGGACAACAACCGCCGCATGCCCGAAATCACGGACGACCTCTACTTCGTCATCGACGAGAAGCTCAACTCGGTCGAGCTGACCGACAAGGGCCACGAGGTGCTCTCGAACTACTTCAAGGAGGACGGCTTCTTCGTGCTGCCCGACATCGGTGCCGAGGTGGCCGAACTCGAGAAGAGCGCCCTCACGCCCGAAGAGAAGGCGCAGAAGCGCGACGAGGTGATCAACGACTACGCCATCAAGGCCGAGCGCGTCCATACGGTCAACCAGCTGCTCAAGGCCTACGCCATGTTCGAACGCGACGTGGAGTATGTGGTCATGGACAACAAGGTGAAGATCGTCGACGAGCAGACGGGACGTATCCTCGACGGACGCCGCTACTCGGACGGTCTGCACCAGGCCATCGAGGCCAAGGAGCGCGTGAAGGTCGAGGCCGCGACGCAGACCTTCGCCACCATCACGCTGCAGAACTACTTCCGCATGTACCACAAACTGGCGGGCATGACCGGTACGGCCGAGACCGAGGCTTCGGAGTTCTGGAGCATCTACAAGCTCGACGTGGTGGTCATCCCCACCAACCGGCCCGTCATCCGCGAAGACCGGCAGGACCTCATCTACAAGACCAAGCGCGAGAAATACAACGCCGTCATCGAGGAGATCGTGCGGCTCGTGAACGAGGGGCGCCCCGTCCTGGTAGGTACGACGTCGGTCGAGATCTCGGAGCTGCTCAGCCGCATGCTGAAGCTCCGGGGAATCAAGCATAACGTACTGAACGCCAAGCAGCATCAGCTCGAGGCCCAGATCGTGGCCGAAGCAGGTCGCTCGGGGCAGGTGACCATCGCCACCAACATGGCGGGTCGCGGTACGGACATCAAGCTGACGCCCGAAGTGAAGGAGGCGGGCGGTCTGGCCATCATCGGTACCGAGCGCCACGAGAGCCGCCGCGTCGACCGCCAGCTGCGTGGCCGCGCCGGCCGTCAGGGCGATCCGGGCTCGTCGCAGTTCTTCGTCTCGCTCGAGGACGATCTGATGCGTCTGTTCGGCTCGGGCCGCATCGCCGCCATGATGGACCGCATGGGCCTGAAGGAGGGCGAGGTTATCCAGTCGCGGATGATGACGCGGGCCATCGAACGGGCCCAGAAGAAGGTCGAGGAGAACAACTTCGGCATCCGCAAGAGGCTGCTCGAATACGACGACGTGATGAACTCGCAGCGCGAGGTGATCTACACGCGCCGCCGTCATGCCCTCTACGGCGAACGGATCGAGATCGACCTGAACAACATCATGTACGACTACGCCGACAATTTCGTCGAGACGCACCGCGGCGTGGATTACGAGGAGTTCCGCGTGGAGCTCATCCGCGAAACGGCCACCGAGCTCACCATCGACGAGAAGCGTTACGAGGAGATCAAGCCCGAGGAGCTCGTGGAGCAGATCGTACAGAACCTGCGCGACACCTACGCACGCCGTACCAAGGCCGTAGCCGACACCGTGCAGCCTGTGATGCAGCGCGTCTACGAGGAGCGCAAGGAGCATCTGGATGCCAACATCTACTTCCCGCTGACCGACGGAAGGCTCGGATTCAACATCCCCGTCAACCTGCTTCGCTGCAAGGAGACCGACGGCGCCGAGATCTACAAGGCCTTCTCGAAGGTGGTGATGTTCACCACAATCGACGACGCCTGGAGAGAGCATCTGCGCGAGATGGACGACCTGCGCCAGAGCGTGCAGAACGCCACCTACGAGCAGAAGGATCCGCTGCTCATCTACAAGTTCGAGTCGTTCGGGCTCTTCTCGCGCATGCTCGTCAAGGTGAACCGCGAGGTTCTCTCGACCCTCAACCGCGCCTACATCCCCGTACGCGAACCCTCGCCCGAGGAGGTGCAGCGCCGCCAGCAGCAGATGCAGATGCAACAGCAACAGCAGCGACCCAAGGTGGATGTGAACAAGCTGCAGGCCTCGCGCATGCAGGCGGCCGCCCAGGCGGGACAGGCCGAGAAGCAGAAGCCCATGCCCGTGCATGCCGAGAAGAAGGTGGGACGCAACGACCCCTGCCCCTGCGGCAGCGGCAAGAAGTACAAGAACTGCCACGGCCGCGGGCTCTGACCCCACGCCGACAACGAAAAGCGGAGATGGGCTATCGGGAGGAGAAGCAGCGGCAGCTCGACCTGCGCTACCTGCGCATGGCGCGCATCTGGGCGGAAAACTCCTACTGCGTCAGACGGCAGGTGGGAGCACTGATCGTCAAGGACAAGATGATTATCTCGGACGGCTACAACGGGACGCCGTCGGGTTTCGAGAACATCTGCGAGGACGACGCGGGCAAGACGAAGCCTTATGTGCTGCACGCTGAGGCCAACGCCATCACCAAGGTGGCCAAGAGTGCCAACAACTGCGACGGATCGACCCTTTACATCACGGCGGCGCCTTGTCTCGAATGTTCGAAACTGATCATCCAGGCAGGCATCCGGAGGGTCGTCTACAGCGACGAATACCATTCGGAAGAGGGTCTCGACCTGCTGCGACGCGTAGGCATCGAGTGTGTGCGGCGCGAAATCGAGACTCCGCAGGAGGCCTTCCGCCGGACGTCGGAAGACGACGCCGGAGAGAGAAAGAGAGAACGGCGGACCGAATCCGCCGGAAACGAAAAAACGGACCAGATATGAAAAAGCACGCACTGCTCGCGCTGGGGCTGCTCCTCTGCGGCACGCTCGCGGCGCAGACTCCGCCCGCGGCGGCTCCCGCTCCGGGAGCCGTCATGGCGAAGAGTTCCCGCTATCTCTACGCCGAACTCATCGGCAGCCACCTCCCCTCGAACAAGGGGTGCAAGGTCATCCTCGACTTCGGACAGAAGACCGAGGCATGGAACTACAACTGGATCACCGACTCGCGCGACCGCAACATCCGCTTCAACTCGATGGTCGAGGCTCTCAACTACATGATCCGCCAGAAGTGGGAGTTCGTGCAGGCCTACACCTCGGGAGCCGACAACGACAACACGCACTACCTGTTGCGCATCCGCACGGAGGAGATTCCTGCCGAGATCCGCAAGGCCCTCCCCTCGGCCCCCACGGGAACGTCGGAGAGCGAAAGCGAATAATCCGATGAGGGAAAGGGAGCGGAAACGCCGCATCGTCATCGTGGGCGCCACCTCGGGCATCGGTCTCGAGGTGGCGCGCTGCTGTCTGCGCCGGGGCTGGAGCGTCGGAGCCGCCGGACGGCGTGCCGATGCGCTCGAGGCGCTGCGCGCCGAAGCGCCCGAACGGGTCGAGACCGAGGTGATGGACATCCGCAGCGCAGAGGCGCCCGAACGGCTCGAACGGCTCATCGGACGACTCGGCGGCATGGAGTGCTATCTCCACTGCGCGGGTATCGGATTCCAGAATCCGGAGCTCGATTCCGGACGCGAAATCATGACGGCCGAGACCAACGCCACAGGCTTCGTACGCATGACCTCGGCCGTCTTCGCCTGGTTCCGCAGCCACGGAGGCGGCCGCATCGCAGCCATAAGTTCGATAGCCGGAACCCGCGGACTGGGCGCCGCACCCGCCTACTCGGCCACCAAGCGGATGCAGAACACCTACCTCGATGCCCTGGCGCAGCTGGCCCGTATGGAGCGGATCTCCATACGCATCACCGACATCCGGCCCGGATTCGTCGCCACGCCGCTGCTTTCCGACGGGCACCGCTACCCGATGCTCATGCGTCCCGAACGGGTCGCCGCCCGCATCGTCCGCGCAATCGAGCGGGGCAGACGCCGCGCTACGATCGACCGCCGCTACGCCCTGCTCGTCCTGCTCTGGCGGCTCATCCCCTCATGGCTCTGGGAGCGGCTACCCGTACGCTCGCGGCAATAAGCCGCCCCGCGCCCGACACCGGGCATGCCCGGCAGCGCTGCGGAAACAATACAGCGGAGCCCGGACCTTTGGGTCCGGGCTCCGCTGTATGATCTCGGTTCTTTCGGATACCGCCCGTTCAGAAGGGGAGGTCATCCGGGTCGTCGGCCGGTGCTTTCGGCTGCTGCGGCGCCTGCGGCACGGCGTAGCCCCCCGCTCCGCCTCCGCCGCCATTCGCACCCTGACGGTCACCTCCGTAGGAGGAGCCTCCGTCGGCCGAAGCCGCGGGGTTGTCGCTGCGACGGCCGAGCAGATTCATCGTATCGGCAAGAATCTCTGTCGAATAACGCTTGTTACCATCCTTGTCGGTCCATTCGCGCGTACGGAGCCGTCCCTCGATGTAGAGCTGAGACCCCTTGCGGACATAACGGTCGACCACGTCGGCCAGACCCCGCCAGAGCGTCACCGTATGCCATTCGGTATGCTCCTTCGTCTCGTTGGCCTGCCGGTCATAGAGCCGTTCGGTCGTCGCCAGCCGCACACGGGCCACCTTAGCACCCGACTCGATGGTACGGACCTCGGGGTCGATTCCCACGTTGCCCACCAGAATCACCTTGTTTACCATATCGTTTACAGATTTCGGATCATTGCACGGAAGAGGGCGGCCATCCGCGTACCCGCACGACGACCCTGGCGCTGCACGTCCTCGTGGTCACCCGCCTCGGGCGAGAGACCGCAGTTGGTGATGACCGAGACCCCGAAGACGGGGAGCCCCATATGGCGTGCCACGATTACCTCGGGAACGGTAGACATGCCCGCCGCATCGCCGCCGATGGCCTTGAAGTAGCGGTATTCGGCCTGCGTCTCGAAGGTGGGGCCGGTACCGCCGACATAGACGCCGTACTGGAGCTTGATCCCCGCCTGCTCGGCCAGTTCCGTGGCACGGGCGATGAGCTGCGGATCGTAACATCCGTGCATGTCGGGGAAACGGGGTCCCAGCTCGGCGAGGTTGGGCCCGACGAGCGGATTGGGCATCAGGTTGATATGGTCGGTAATGACCATCAGGTCGCCCACGCGGAAGGTCGGATTGATACCGCCCGAGGCGTTCGAGACGAAGAGGGTCCGGATGCCGAGCAGCTTCATCACTCGTACGGGGAAGGTCACCTGCGCCATGGTGTACCCCTCGTAGTAGTGGAAACGCCCCTGCATGGCCACCACGCGGCGACCCTCGAGCATGCCGAATATCAGTCGTCCGCGGTGCCCCTCGACCGTCGACACGGGGAATCCCGGAATATCCTTGTAGTCGAGCGCATGGCATACCTCGATCTGTTCGGCGAAATCGCCGAGTCCCGTCCCGAGGATGATTCCCGCCTCGGGGCCGAAGTGCTGCGTACGTTCGTCGATGAACGCCGCCGTCCGCTTAATTTCTTCCAACATCCTGTTCCAGTTTTTGCAGAAGATCCGTCGCCGAATCCTCGATGAATGCAATGCTGATGGGCAGATAGTAGAGCGCGCGCCGCACCTCGGGCGGGATGCGCCCGGGGTGAACCAGCTTCACGGCGTCCTTCTCGGTGGTCACGACCGCCGCATCGGGGTATTGTGCCAGCAGCGCCGCAATCTGCTTCATGTCGCGCACACGGTAGACATGGTGGTCGTCGAGCGTCAGCTCGGCCACCACCTCGTAACGCTCCCGGAGCGTCGCCAGAAAGGGCTTCGGATTGCCGATACCCGAGAGGGCTATCACACGGCGCAGTTGCGCCGTATCCCCGCATCCCGCCTCGTCCGGATAGAGAGGCCGCGGCGCGAAACTCTCGAAACGCGAGAAGTAGATCCGCTGGTAGGCCATCTGCACGAGGACCTTGCGCATGATACGCCGCTCGATGGGGGCCATCTTTTCGGGACACTTGGTCACCACGAAGTACTGGGCGCGATGGAGCATCTCCGGAAGGTCACGCAGCGAACCCCACGGCAACATACGGTCGTGCTGCACGGGACGCGTGGCGTCGATCATCACGATGTTGACCTTTGGCTCCACGTAGCGGTGCTGGAAGCCGTCGTCCATCACCACGAGGTCTACATTCGGATGTTCGGCCAGCAGCCGGCGGATTCCTTCGCGCCGCCTCTCGCAGACGACGACCGTCACCTCGGGGAATTTGAGCTTGATCTGGAGCGGCTCGTCGCCCACGTCGCGGTAGTGCGACGTGACGAGCACCTCGCGGTAACCCTTCGTACGGCGGCCGTACCCGCGCGAGACGAGGGCCACACGGTGCCGTTGCATCATGTAGCCCAGCACCATCTCGGCCATGGGCGTCTTGCCCGTACCGCCGACGGTGATGTTTCCGATGCAGATCACCGGCACGTCGAACTTCTCGCTTTTCAGTACACCCCAGTCGAAAAGGCGGTGGCGGATAACCACCCCCGTCCGATAGAGGTACGCGGCAGGAGCCAGGAGCCAATCGAATTTCATTCCGTCCGGTTCATTGCATGACTTTTCAAAGGTAACAATAAATCGCCGAACGGCAAAGCGCAAAAGCGAAATATTGCCCGAAACACCGCAAAAGCGCCTCGCCGCACACGGTATCTCCCCGAATTTTTCCTACCTTTGCTACGATTATGAAACGCATCGCACTCCTGCTCCTCTGCGTCTTCACCCTGGCGGCGGGCGCCTGCTCGCGCGACGGAGGCAAGACGCCAGCCGAAACGGCGGAAGAGGCGCCCCGCAACCTGCTCTACGGCATCGACGCCGACAACTACCGCACCGAAAGCGCCGAAATACGCAGCGGCGAGACGCTGGGCGGCATACTCGCGCGCTACGGCATCTCGGCCGCCGCCATCGACCGGCTCGACCGGATGGCCGAGCCCGTCTTCCCGCTGCGCAACATCCGCGCCGGCCATCGCTACACGATCTTCATCCACGAGGACTCGCTCCACGAGCCCCATCTCGACTATCTCGCCTACGAGCGGAGCGCCACCGAATATGTGGTCTTCGGCTTTGCCGAAGACTCGGTAAGCATCGCCGAGGGCGAAAAGGAGCTGACCCTCCGCCGACAGAGACGGAGCGCCACGATCAACTCGTCGCTCTGGGGGGCCATCATGGAGCAGAATCTCCCCTACGCGCTCGCCGCCGAGATGGAGGATATCTACCAGTGGACCGTCGACTTCTTCGGCATACAGAAGGGCGACGCATTCACGGTGATCTACGACGAGAAGTTCATCGACGACACCATACCGGCGGGCATCGGCCGCATCTGGGGCGCCCGTTTCAGCCACGGTGGCAAGGAGTACTACGCCATCCCCTTCCGCCAGGACGGAAAGGTGCAGTACTGGGAGTACGACGGTGCGAGCCTGCGCAAGCAGCTGCTCAAGGCACCGCTGAAATACACGCGCATCAGCTCGCGCTTCACCTATGCCCGGAAGCACCCCATATACAAGGTCTACCGTCCCCATACGGGCGTTGACTACGCCGCGCCGAAAGGAACCCCCGTACACGCCACGGCCGACGGAACGGTGATCTTCAAGGGATGGGGCGGCGGAGGCGGCAACACGCTGAAGATCAAACATGCCGGTAACCTCATGACCGGCTACCTCCACCTGAGCGGCTACGCCAAGGGCATCCGTCAGGGCAGCCATGTCGTACAGGGACAGCTCATCGGCTATGTAGGCAGCACCGGCGCCTCGACCGGGCCGCATCTGGACTACCGCATCTGGAAGAACGGCAAGCCCGTCGACCCTCTGAAGATTCCGCAGGAACCCGCCGAGCCCATCGCCACCGCCAATCGCGAACGGTTCGAATTCGTGCGCGACCGCATCGTCGCCGAACTCGCGGGCGAACTGCCAGAAGAGAAGCGCATCACGCAACTCGACTCGATCGTCCTTCCGACAACTGCAGAAACCGCTGCAGGCCACTGACCCATGGAACCCCGCACCGGAGTCATCGTCGTCGCCGCCGGAAGCGGCAGCCGCATGGGCGGAGCGCTGCCCAAGCAGTTCCGACTGCTCGGCGGCAGACCGCTACTCGCCCGCTCCATCGATGCCTTCGCCAAAGCGCTGCCCGGAGCTCCGATCGTCGTGGTCCTGCCGGCCGGGTACGTCGCCTATTGGCACAACCTCACCGCACGGTTCGACATGGCTCCCCACACGGTGACGACGGGCGGAACCGAACGGTTCCACTCCGTACGGAACGGTCTCGCCGCCCTGCCGCAGGGGCTCGATCTCATCGCCGTACACGACGGGGCCCGCCCGCTCGTTCCGGTCGCGCTGATTCGCCGCGCCGTGGCCCTCGCTGCCGCCGAAGGGTCGGCGGTCCCGGTAATCCGGCCGGCCGACTCGTTCCGCACGACGGAGGCCGACGGGAGTTCGCACCCCGTAGACCGCTCCCGTCTGCGCGCCGTACAGACACCGCAGGTATTCGACGCCACACTGCTCGAACGCGCCTACCGGAGCGACTTTTCGGCGTCGTTCACCGACGACGCCACGCTCGTCGAATCCTGCGGCTGCTCCGTGGCGCTCTGCGCGGGCGAACGCCGCAACTTCAAAATCACCGAACCGGAGGATCTGCTCCTTGCCGAAGCGCTGCTCGCCGCCGAGACGGAAACGGGCGAAGCGGAAACGCCGCGAGAGCGGCACGAAGCAGGATACCGAGGCACCGCCGGAACGGCATCGGACGACTTCGCCGGCGGCGCCGGTCCGATCCGCTGACCCCCGGGAACGCCGCCGCACCTCATGGAGACCGTCTACAAATACCGTTTCGGCCGCCGTACCCTCTACTGGACGGCGCTGCACCTGCTGCTCTTCCTGCTGCTGGGCGCGCTGCTCTACCTGCTCTACGAAGGGGGCTATCTCTCGGCCTGGTTCACCTCGTTCGTCGTGGCCGTAATCGCCCTCATGGCGCTCTCCATTCCGCGCCGCATCGTCATCACGGAGCAGAGCGTGCAGATCCGCTGCCTGCTCGACATCACCGAACTGCGGCGCGACGAAATCGCCTCGGTCCGCCGTGTGGAGAGAGGCGGCATGAAGTGGATCGTGCCCCTCTTCGGCGGCTGCGGCTTCTTCGGATACTACGGACACTATCTCGACCTGAAGAATTTCGACCGCGTGCGCATCTACGCCTCGGAATGGTGCAACATGGTGGAGATTACCGACATATACGAAGAACGGCTCTATGTCTCGTGCACCGATCCGGAGCGGCTCGTCGCACAGCTTCGACCCGATATCCGGGCACATCGCGACAGGGAGACGGCAACGAAAAGACCTCCCCGCGGCTGACAGCGTCCATCCGGCAGCACCGGCACGGCACGCCCTCACGCGCGAAACCGCTACCGTCCGGCAGCATGACCGCATCCGGAGACGCCGCGCCGCACGGAGCCCGGCAGTTTCGCCGTACCGCATCCGAACCGGAACGCGCCGTATTGCAATCGCACGAAAAGAGAGGGGCACCCTGCAACAGGGCGCCCCTCTCTGGTTACAGCCGACGGTCCGGAAGGCCGACGGACGGAACGTCAGTTCTCGGTCGGCAGGAAGGAGTAGTCGCGCGAGTAGCCGAGCATCTGCTCCACGTAGTTGTTCGGATAGGTCACCTTCACGTCCACCACGCGGCCGTCACGCTCCACGAGCTCGTATTCCGGATTGACGAAACCGCCGTAGGGCTCGATGTTCAACGCACGGTAGCGACGGAGCACCTCCTCGTGCAGCACGGGGTCCACCTGCACGCCGTAGCGCTCGACGAGCGCGGCTCCCGCCTCGTAGTCGCCCTCGGACTTGATGCGCTGCACCTCGGAGAGCATTTCGCCGAAGAGCGAGCGCAGCGCCTCGAAATCGTTGACCACCACATAGCGTTTGCCGTCGTGCTCGATCCACTCGATCACACGGTCCTCCGCACCGCGCTCATAGCACCACTGGGCGATGAGCTTGCGGTTGCGCATGTGGGCCTCCTCGATGTTCTTGCCCGGCTCGATGCGCGCGAGCTGCGTCATCAGTCCGTTCATGATGTAGTCGGCATACTGAGCCTTCGCCACGTCGGACGAGGGGACGAGTCCCAGTTCGACCATCTTCGGATCGCCCAGATAGTAGAGGGCGAAGAGGTCGGCGCGCGCCTCCTCGAGCGTCGAGCCGTAGCTGCGCAGCTCGCTGCCCGTCACGCCCGGAGCCAGCTGTCCCGAACCGTGACCGAGGCACTCGTGCAGGTCGGTATGCAGGTCGTCGGCCAGCTTGCCGTATTTCCCGATACGCTCGCGGTCCTCGGCACGCAGCATGAACTCCTCAAGGAATCCGTCGCCCTGCGCCGCACGGTCGTAGGCATAGGTGATGTTGTCGATGGTGACCGATTTCGACCCGTACTCCTTGCGGATCCAGTCGGCATTCGGAAGGTTGATGCCGATGGGAGTCGCGGGATAGCAGTCGCCGCCGAGTATCGCCACCGTAATCACCTTGGCCGATACCCCCTTCACCTGCTTCTTGCGGTACTGAGGCGCCACGGGCGAATGGTCTTCGAACCACTGGGCATTCTCCGAGATGATCTCCGTACGGTGGCAGGCCTCCTCGTCGCGGAAGTTCACCATCGCCTCCCACGAAGCCTTGAAGCCCAGCGGATCGCCGTAGGTCTCGATGAAGCCGTTCACGAAATCGACGTTCGAGAGCGTATCCTTCACCCAGAGTATGTTGTAACGGTCGAACTCGCGCAGGTCTCCCGTACGGTAGTAGGATGCGAGCGCCGCAATGGTCTCCTTCTGCGTCCCTTCGGCCACCGCCTCGGCCCGCTCGAGCCAGTAGACGATGCGTTCGATGGCCGGCGAATAGAGGCCTCCCACCTTCCATACCTCTTCGCGGAGCCGGCCGTCATCGCCCTTCGTCAGCCGCGAATTGAGGCCGCAGGAGACGGGTTCGGGGTCGGAGGGGTCGGCCATGGCGGCATAGAACCGCTCGGCCTCGGCCTGCGTCACGTCCCGGTAGTAGTTGCTCGCCGACGAGAGGAGCATGTCCACACCCGCCCGCTGGTCGAGACGGCTCGAACAGAAGTCGGGATCGAAGATGAGACGGAGCACCGTCTCGCGCCGGTCGTTCAGTTCGCCGAAACGCTCGGCCGGGACCGAGGCGAGCGCCTCCGTCAGATACGCCTCGGAGAATTCGGGCGTGAACTTGTCGTTCGAATAGTGATGGTGCACGCCGTTGGCGAACCACACCTTTTTCAGATACTTCTCCACGGCCTTCCACTCGGCGCAGTCGCGGTCGCCGGCATAGTTCTCGTAGAGGATCTCGAGCGTCCGGCGCAGGGCGAGGTTGTAGCGGCAGTTCTGGTCGTAGATGATGTCGCGGCCGCACTTGGCCGCCTCGGCGAGATAGTAGACGAGCTCCTTCTGCTCGAGCGGCAGTGCATCGAAGCCCGGCACCTCGTAGCGAATTACCTTGACATCGTCGAAACGGTCGACGATCCAGGGCGTCTCGGCTTCACCCGGACCCGAGCACGAGGCAAAGAAAGTGGTAATCAATGCCATAGATGCAGATGTAACAAATTTTCCCATCGGTTTTCTGTTTGGTATTCAACAAAGGTACGCTTTTTATTCCGTTTTTCTTCGTTATGTTTGGAGTAATTTCTAACTTTGCCGCACCGAACCGAAAAGGTTATCCGGAGATGAAATTATTCCATACGGTAAAGGA
The DNA here is from genome assembly GCA_949288735.1 of uncultured Alistipes sp. Taxonomy (GTDB): domain Bacteria; phylum Bacteroidota; class Bacteroidia; order Bacteroidales; family Rikenellaceae; genus Alistipes. Next base: position 15,599 of record CASELE010000010.1, on the reverse strand, counting down.
GTTCCGCGCCGCACTCGAAGGCTGCGACCGTTCGGAGCTCGGATTCGTCCCGACCATGGGAGCCCTGCACGCCGGCCATCGTTCGCTCGTGGAGCGCGCCCGCAGGGAGAACGGGACCGTCGCGGTAAGCGTCTTTGTCAATCCCACCCAGTTCAACGACCGAAACGACCTGCGCAACTATCCCCGCACCCCCGAAGCGGATGCCCGTCTGCTGGAGGAGGCCGGAGCCGACTTCGTACTGATGCCCTCCGTGGAGGAGATCTACCCCGAACCCGACACGCGCAGTTTCGACTTCGGGCAGATCGACAAGGTGATGGAGGGGGCCACGCGCCCGGGTCACTTCAACGGAGTGGCGCAGGTCGTCAGCCGGCTCTTCGAAATCGTCCGGCCGGCCCGCGCCTACTTCGGCGAGAAGGACTTCCAGCAGATCGCCGTGGTTCGCGCCATGGTGGAGCAGCTCGGTCTGCCGGTCGAGATCGTCGAGTGTCCCATCGTCCGCGGAGAAGACGGTCTGGCGCTCTCGTCGCGCAACGCCCTGCTCGATCCCGCACACCGCGCCGCGGCTCCGCACATCTACGCCTCGCTGCGTGCGGCCGTCGACATGTCGCGGAACCTGACGCCGGCCGAACTCACGGCCTGGGTCACGGCCGAAATCGAGCGTGACCCGCACCTGAAGGTTATCTATTTCCAGGCGGTGGATGCCCGTACCATGCAGCCCGTGGCTGCCTGGGAGGAAGCTCCCCGCGTACAGGGCTGCGTCGCCGTACAGGCAGGCCCGGTCCGTCTGATCGACAACATACGTCTGCGATGATGAATTTCCAGATCGAGGTGGTCAAGTCCAAGCTCCACCGCGTCACGGTCACCGAGGCCAACCTCAACTACGTGGGCAGCATCACCATCGACGAGGCGCTCATGGAGGCGGCCAATCTCGTCGAGGGCGAGAAGGTGCAGGTGCTCGACATCAACAACGGCGAGCGTCTGGAGACCTACGTCATCCGCGGTCCGCGCGAGAGCGGCTGCATCTGCCTCAACGGCGCCGCAGCCCGCAAGGTGCAGGTCGGCGACGTGGTGATCATCGTCTCCTACGCCCGCATGGATTTCGAGGCGGCCCGTCAGTTCCGCCCCTGGATCGTCTTCCCCGACACGGCCACGAACCGGCTGACCGAATAGCCGCGCCGAAGGCAGGGCCGCCCGCAGCGCATGCTCTCGCTCGAAGGCATCAAACGACACGCCGCAGAGATCGGATTCGATCTCTGCGGCGTTGCTCCGTGCCGCCATCTGGAGGAGGACGAACAACGTTTCCGCGCATGGCTCGCACAGGGGTGCCACGCCTCGCTCGGATATCTCGAGCGCCACATCGAGAAGCGCTTCGACCCGCGACAGCTGGTCGAGGGGGCACGCACGGCGGTGGTCTGCGCCGTGAACTACCGGAACCGCTTCAGCGGAATCCAGTCCGCGGACCAGCCCGCAAAGATCGCCTCCTATGCCTGCGCCCGCGACTACCACGACACGCTGCGCTCCATGCTGGGCGAGCTGCTGGCCTGCCTGCGGGCCGATGTCCCGGAGCTTGCCGGCCGCGCCTTCGTCGACACGGCGCCCCTGTCGGAGAAGCAGCTCGCCGTAGAGGCCGGACTCGGATGGATCGGAAGGCAGTCGCTGCTCGTAACCCCCCGCTACGGCACGTGGGTCGTGTTGGGCGAGCTGCTTCTTACCGAAGCATGCGACCGCTACGACACCCTCCTCGAGGGCAACGGCTGCGGCACCTGCCGCCGCTGCGTCGAAGAGTGCCCGACGGGAGCCCTCTCCGACACGCGCACCGTCGACACGCGCCGCTGCATCTCGCGCCACACCGTCGAACGCGAATACGGCCCCCGCATAGACCTCCACGGCTGGATCTTCGGCTGTGAGGCCTGCCAGAGTTGCTGTCCCTACAACCGGCACACGCCCGGCCATGCGCTCCCCGCCTTCGACCCTCTCTTCGACCCCACGGAACTCGACGCCGAAGCCTGGCGCACGATGAGCGACGAGACGTTTGCCGCACGTTTCGGCACAACGCCCCTCGCACGGGGCGGTGCGGAACGCATCCGGCACAACCTGTCCGGAACCGGCCGCGAATAGTTTCCGCAGCAGCTGCGCGGGGAGATGCCGGATGCCTCCGCCGCCGGACACGGCGTCTAACCGCACCCTCCGCACAGCCATCGGCCGCCCCTGCCCCGATCATACAAAAAGCGCGGCTTCCGAACCGGTTCGGAAGCCGCGCCGCATGGCGTCCGGCAGACGCCGCTCCTACTTCTTGGTCAGCTCGGCAAGTGCAGCCTTCGCCGACTCCAGAGCCGGGCCGGCCGTCACCTTCTGGAAGGCGGCGATGGCCTCGGGCTTCATCTCCTGCGCATTGTAGGCGGCACCCAGCAGATGATATACCAGACTGCGGTCCTCGTCGGTCGTCTGTGCGGCAGCGGCCTCCCCGGCCAGCTCCACGACCTTCGCATAGGCCTGCTTGTCGAAGTAGGCCTGCACGCGCACGCGCTGTGCCACGGGATTGACCGGATTCTTGATCAGCAGGGCGTCGGCCATGGCGATGATGCCGTCGCTGTCGCCCGCCTGCTGGAGCTTCGCCACCATATTATTGGTGTAGAGCGCCATCTGCTCGCGGGCCTTGGCCGCGTCGGCGTCGTACTTGGGGCCCTTCATGGCTGCCACGTTCTCGTAGACCTCCATTCCCTTCTCGTACTGCGCCATGTCGTTGTTGGCCATTGCCAGCTCGCAGTAGCTCATCGCCAGGTTGAGCGCCATGCCCGTATTGCGGGGATTGGCCTCGTAGCCCTTGGCGAAGATCTCGGAGGCACGGGCGTAGTCCTTCGCATTGAAGGCCTCGCCGCCCTGCACCTGATAGACGTTGGCCACCCACGTGTTGGCCTTCTGCATCTGGGTATGGTCACCGTAAAGGTCCGCAAGTTCGGCCGACTTCTCGAAGTTGACGAGCGCCTCGTCGAAGGCCTTGCGCTGGAAGGCGGCGCCGCCCATCTGGTAGTAGCATTTGGGCAGCGTGGCCTTGGCCGTAGCCACCAGATCGGCAGCCTCGACCGACTCCATGCCCGTCGCAATCAGTTTCTGGAAACTCTCGGCCGCAGCCGCGAAGTTCTTGCTCGTGTAGGCCGTTGCCGCCTCGTTGTAGAGCGCGGTGAAATCCTGCGCCGAGAGCGAGAAGGTCGCCAGCAGCGCGATCGCCGAAACAAAGATTCTTTTCATGTGTTTATGGTCAATAGTTCTTTTGTGTATGCACCGGTACGGACTCCCCGGAAACGGGTCCATCCGCAAAAGTAACGGTTTTCGCCCGTTCCGCCAAACCTTAAACGCGCAAACGCGCGAAAAAATTGCGCATGAGTTCCGCGCACTCGTCGCACAGCACCCCGCGCGTCACGCTGCTCTTCGGGTGCAGCGCCCCGGGCGCATAGCGCATGAAGCCGCGTTTCGGATCGTCGGCACCCCAGACAATCCGTCCGATGCGGCTCCAGCCGATGGCCCCGGCACACATGACACAAGGCTCGACCGTAACGTAGAGCGTACACTCGTCCAGGAATTTGCCGCCGAGCGTCTCGGCCGCAGCCGTAATGGCCTGCATCTCGGCGTGGGCCGTGGGGTCGGACAGGGTCTCCACCAGATTGTGACCGCGCCCGACCACCGAACCGCGCGCCACGATAACCGCGCCCACGGGCACCTCGCCCGCAGCGAAGGCCTCGCGCGCCTCGGCGAGAGCCAGCCGCATGAAGCGCTCGTCGGCGCCAGCGGCTCCCTTTTCCGCATGCTCCAGGGTCATGTCTCTTCAACGGTCCGCACACCCGCCGCAACGGTGCGGCGGACGCTGCCGTGCGGCCCGTCGTGACAAAGATAGCGCTTTTTTCCCCGCATCGGACGGCGACGCCGCCGCTGCGAAGAAAAAGAGGCGTGTCCGGTGCACGGTGCGGATAAAATTCGTAAATTTGCCGATTGCAAATTCATCGCAACCAACATCGGAAAAGATATGTACAGAACCCATACGTGCGGCTCGCTGCGGGCCGGCAACGTGAACGAAAACGTCATCCTCGCCGGATGGGTACAGAAGGTGCGCAATCTGGGCGCCATGACCTTCATCGACCTCAGGGACCGCTACGGCATCACGCAGGTGGTCGTCGAGGAGCACTCGCCCGCCGGGGTGCGCGAGGCGGCTGCGAAGCTGGGCCGCGAATACGTAGTGCAGATCGAAGGGCGCGTCGTGGAGCGGTCGGCCAGGAATCCGAAGATGCCCACGGGCGACATCGAGGTGGCGGCCGCCCGCATCACCGTGCTCAACGAGGCCCAGACGCCCCCCTTCACCATCGAGGAGGTGTCGGACGGCGGCGACGACCTGCGCATGAAATACCGCTACCTCGACCTGCGGCGTCCTCCCCTGCAGCGTAACCTGATGCTGCGCCACCGCATGGCGCAGGAGATCCGCCGCTTCCTCGACGCCGAAGGGTTCCTCGAGATCGAGACCCCCTACCTGGTGGGATCGACGCCCGAGGGGGCCCGCGACTTCGTGGTACCCAGCCGCATGAACCCCAACCAGTTCTATGCCCTGCCGCAGTCGCCCCAGACGCTCAAGCAGCTGCTCATGGTAGCCGGCTACGACCGTTACTTCCAGATCGTGCGCTGCTTCCGCGACGAAGACCTGCGCGCCGATCGACAGCCCGAGTTCACACAGATCGACTGCGAACTCTCGTTCGTCGAACAGGAGGATATCCTGGAGATCTTCGAGCGCTGGGCCAAGCACATGTTCCGCGAGGTGATGGGCATCGACTTCACGGAGCCCTTCCGCCGCATGCCGTGGATCGAAGCGATGGAGAAATACGGATCCGACAAGCCCGACCTGCGTTTCGGCATGGAGTTCGCCGACCTCACCGATGCGGCCCGCGGCCACGGCTTCGGCGTCTTCGACCAGGCGGAGTACGTTGTCGGCTTCGCAGCGCCGGGATGCGCCTCGTACACACGCAAGCAGATCGACGCCCTGACCGAATACGTGAAGCGGCCGCAGGTGGGCGCCTCGGGTCTGGTCTGGATCCGGATGGAGGCCGACGGCGGCGTGAAATCCTCGGTCGACAAGTTCTTCTCGCCCGACGAGGTACGCCTTCTGGCATCCCGCTGCGGCGCCGCGGCCGGCGATCTGGTGCTCGTGCTCTGCGGCGCCAAGTTCCGGACCCTCACGCAGCTCTGCGCCCTGCGTCTGGAGGTGGCACAGCAGCTCGGCCTGCGTGACCCGAAAAGGTTCGCGCCGCTGTGGGTCGTGGACTTTCCGATGTTCGAGTGGGACGAGGAGACGCAGCGCTTCTACGCCATGCACCACCCCTTCACCTCGCCCAAACCCGAGGATGTCGAGTATCTCGAGAGCGACCCGGCCCGCGTGCGCGCCAACGCCTACGACTTCGTATGCAACGGCACCGAGATCGGCGGCGGCTCGATCCGTATCCACGATGCCGCGCTGCAGGCCCGCATCTTCCGGGCGCTGGGCTTCACGCCCGAACGTGCGCAGGAGCAGTTCGGCTTCCTGATGAACGCCTTCAAGTTCGGAGCGCCCCCTCACGGCGGCCTGGCCTTCGGATTCGACCGGCTCTGCTCGCTCTTCGGCGGCTCGGATTCGATCCGCGACTTCATCGCCTTCCCGAAGAACAACGCCGGCCGCGACGTAATGCTCGACGCCCCGAGCCGGCTCGACCCCGCACAGCTCGACGAACTCTACCTCGAGCTGCGCGACCCTGCGAAATAGCGGAATGTCAACGGAGAGCGGGGAGCGGTCCAGCCTGACTGGACCGCTCCCCGCTCTCTTCGCCGCACGTCCCTCCCCCGCGCAGCGCATCTCAATATCCGGATCCGACCGCCGTACGGCAAGTCCGACAAATCCGACCGGAATGGCCCCGCGCGAAACTTCGCGCGAGGCCATTCAAAAATACGCACGGTTTCTCTCCGGTCGTCGTCTCCTGCACACGCAGGGGGCAGCGGACTCAACAGTCGCTACGACAGCCTCGTGGCAAAGAGAACGCCCAGCACACCGAGCAGCAGGATGACGAGCAGCACGAGGGCCGCGCACGAGATGACCAGCCCCGCGATGGCCAGTCCCTTGGGCTGGCGGGTCACTCCGATGCACGAGAAGATAAGTCCCAGCAACCAGAGAATCCACCCTGCGACAGGCACCCAGCTGAAGACGAGGGCCAGGAGCGCCAGCACGAAGCCGGCCGTACCCATCCCGTTGGTCGGCCGCGCGGCCGGCTGCTGGATGATGATCGTCGGCTGCGCCGGATTCGGAGGCGTCGGGGCGGAGGCCGGAGCCGCAGGGGAGTCCTCCCCGGCAACCGGACCGTCCGGCGCTGCACCGTTCACGGCGGAAGCCTCGCCGTATTCCTGTTCCGGAGCGGGCCGGAACGGTTCCGTTTCGGCCGTCGGGCGGCCGTCGTTCGTCTCTTCCGTTCTCATGATTACCGATTGTTACCGGAACCGGCACGAGCCGGTCCGTCCGAAAGCAAAAATAGCGTTTTTTTCCGGAACAGCCAAACAACGCTCGGCGGAAGCTGTTGCACGAACGGAAAAAAGAGGTACCTTCGCACGGAAAAACAGCCGAAAGACAATCATGATCCGAATCAACGTATTCGTCCGCGTCGGAGAGTCCGGACGGGCGGAATTCGAGCGTCTGGCCGGAGAACTGGTCGCAGCCTCGCGCCGCGACGAGGGGTGCGTCGGGTACGACCTCTTCCGCAGCACCACGCAGCCCGACCTGCTGATGATCTGCGAGACGTGGCGCGACGAGGAGGCCCTCGCGGCGCATGGCCGCGCACCGCACTTCACGCGCATCGTACCGCGCCTGCACGAGCTGGCCGAGATGCGGAGCGAACGGTTCCGCTTCTGAAGGCGGACGGCGGGCGGCGGACACCGGGCGCTTGACGCTTCGGGAAATAATCCGTACCTTTGACCTTCGAAAAGCAACGACGAGATGGCAGCTCCCCTGGCAGAACGACTGCGTCCACGGACGCTCGACGAATACATCGGACAGGAGCATCTCGTCGGTCCTCAGGGCGTCTTCCGCAAGTTCCTCGAAACGGGTAACGTCCCCTCGTTCATCCTGTGGGGCCCGCCCGGCGTGGGCAAGACCACGCTGGCGCAGATCGTCGCCTCACAGCTCGGACGCCCCTTCTACACCCTCTCGGCCGTGACGTCAGGGGTCAAGGAGGTGCGCGAAGCCATCGACCGGGCCGGCAAGGAGCGCTTCTTCGACACGAAGCCGCCCTTCCTCTTCATCGACGAGATACACCGCTTCAACAAGGCGCAGCAGGATTCGCTGCTCGGCGCCGTGGAGCGGGGTCTCCTCACGCTCATCGGCGCCACGACCGAAAACCCATCGTTCGAGGTGATCCCGCCGCTGCTGAGCCGATGCCAGGTCTACATCCTCAAACCGATGGAGGAGACCGATCTGCGGCGGCTGCTCGACCGCGCCCTCACCGTCGACGCCGAGCTGAGGAGGCGCGACATCGAGGTACGCGAGACGAAGGCGCTCTTCCGCTTCTCGGGAGGCGACGCCCGCAAGCTGCTCAACATACTCGAAATCGTGACGGGTGCCACGACGGGACGCACGGTCATCGACGACCGCACGATCACCGACTGTCTCCAGCAGAACATCGCTCTCTACGACAAACAGGGAGAGCAGCACTACGACGTCATCTCGGCCTTCATCAAGTCGGTGCGCGGCAGCGACCCCAACGCCGCCGTCTACTATCTGGCCCGCATGCTGGCCGGCGGCGAGGAGCCCCGCTTCATCGCCCGGCGGCTGGTGATTCTCGCCGCCGAGGATATCGGACTGGCCAACCCCAACGCCCTGCTGCTGGCCAACGCCTGCTTCGACACGGTGCACAAGATCGGCATGCCCGAGGCGCGCATCCCGCTGGCCGAGGCGACCATCTATCTCGCCACGAGTCCCAAGAGCAACTCGGCCTACATGGCCATCGACAAGGCGCTCGCCCTGGTCGGACGCGACACCACGAACCGTCCCGTGCCGCTTCACCTGCGCAACGCCCCCACCCGCCTCATGGAACAGGCGGGCTACGGCAAGGGGTACAGATACGCCCACGACTTCGAGGGACACTTCGCCGAGCTGGAGTTCCTGCCCGAAACGCTCGCCGGCACGAAGTTCTACGAACCCGACGAACAGAACGCCCAGGAGGCGCGCATCGCCCAGCGCATACGCGACCTCTGGAAGGACAAGTACTGACCCTGCTGAAAGGAGACACGCCCGTGAAACGCATCGGTATCCTGTCGGACACGCACGGCACCTTCGACGCCCCGCTGGAGGAGTTCATGCGCGAGGTGGACGAAATCTGGCACGCCGGCGACATCGGCTCGGCCGAACTGGCCGCACGCATCGCCCGCTTCAAGCCTCTGCGGGCCGTCTACGGCAATATCGACGGCGGCGACACACGCTACGACTGGCCCGAATACGCCCTCTTCCGCTGCGAAGAGGTGCAGGTGCTCATGACTCACATCGGCGGATGGCCCCGCCACTACGACCCACGGGCCCTGCGCCGCATCCGGGAGTTGCGGCCGAAACTCTTCATCGCGGGTCATTCGCACATCCTGCGCATCATCTACGACCCGGTCTACGAGCTGCTGCACATCAATCCCGGAGCCGCGGGGCGCAACGGATTTCACCGGCTCCGCACCGCCGTACGGCTTACGGTCGACGGCTCCGAACTGCGCGACCTGGAGATCGGCGAATGGCCCCGCGAGGTGCTCTGAGCCCTCCGGCGTCTCTTTTTTGCGGATGTGCCGAAGCGGCTGTGAATCACCCGAAGAGCGAAAGTTCCCTTCAGGCCATGCGCGGAACATACGCAATATTAGCATGTTCCATGTCGTTTTTCATGCAAATTCCAAACGACGGGAACATGATGACACGAATCTCGAAAACGCTCGAGGGCATATTCGCCCGCACGGCATTCGACGCGGCGCGGACGGATTCGCCCCGCCCGCCCGGAGAGCTCCTCTTCTTGGAACTCCTGCGCTCGGAGGGTTCGCTCGCCGCTCGGATCCTCACCTCGCGGCTCCGCGCGTGGGAGCTGCGGCAGATACGCCGTGACGTGGAGCGCGAAATCTCCGACTCCGGCCATTGCGAACCCCTCCCGCCCTCCGCGGCGGAGGCTTTCTTCCGACGGTTCGTCGGAGAACTCGTCGCGGCCCACCCCGGGACCCGCACCCTCACTACGGCCCATGCGCTGCTGCATCTCGCCGCCGGCCCCGCGACCGTCGCGGCCCGACGGCTGGAGATGTACGGCATCGATGCCGGACTTATCGCCGCCGAGATATGCCGGCAGGCCGAAGAGGCCGGAACGGAACACTGCGGCACCCGCCCCGCCGAAGCCGACGAGCCGCTCGACCGTTTCGGCACCGACCTCACCCGTCTGGCCCGCACGGGCGACATCGACCCCCTGGTGGGACGCGAGGCGGAGATCGACCGTGTGGTCCAGATTCTGCTGCGGCGCAGGAAAAACAATCCCCTGCTCGTAGGCGAAGCGGGTGTCGGCAAGAGCGCCATCGTCGAGGAGCTCGCCCGACGCATCGCCGCGGGCGACGTGCCGGCTCCCCTCGCCGGCAAAAGGATCTTCGCCCTCGACATCGCGGCGCTTGTCGCCGGCACCCGCCTCCGCGGTGAATTCGAGGAGCGGATGCGACAGCTGCTCGATGCGCTGCGCCGCAGAAAGGATACGATCGTCTTCATCGACGAAATCCATACCATCGCGGGAAGCGGCACCTCCCGGGGAGGCCTCGACATCGCCGACATGCTCAAGCCGCTCCTCGCACGGGGCGAGGTACGCACCATCGGCGCCACGACACCCGGCGAGTGCCGCGCCTTCATCGAGAGCGACCCTGCGCTCGAACGCCGCTTCCGGCGTGTCGCCGTCGAACCGACCGCTCCGGCCGAAACGCTCCGCATCCTGCGCGGCATAGCCCCCTGCTACGAACGCCACCACCGCGTGCGCTACGACGAGGAGGCTCTCCGCGCCTGCGTGGAGCTGACCGGGAGATACGTAAGCGGACGCTGCTTCCCGGACAAGGCCATCGACGCGCTGGACGAGGCCGGAGCCCGGGCCCGTCTGTCGGCCCTCCGGCGGGCACACCCCTCCGGCGGAGAGGAGCGGCTGCCGAGGCGGGAGGAGGTACGCGTCACGCCCGGAGCGGTGGCCGAAGCCGTCACTTCGATGACGGGTATTCCGGCCGCGCGGCTCGCCGGCGACGAACGGGAACGGCTGCGCACGATGCAGGAACATCTGACGCGGCACGTCGTGGGACAGCGCGAGGCCGTGGAGCGCATAGTCCGCACGATACGCCGCGCCCGGACCGGACTGAAGGACGAACGCCGGCCGATCGGCGTATTCCTCTTCGTCGGCCCGACGGGAGTCGGAAAGACGCTGCTGGCCAAGGAGGTATCCCGATGGCTCTTCGGAGAGTGGCGCGACCCGATACGCTTCGACATGAGCGAATACGGCGAGCGGCACAACGCGGCGCGACTCATAGGCGCCCCGCCCGGATATGCCGGCTACGGCGAAGGGGGACAGCTCACCGAGGCGGTGCGGCGCAATCCCTATGCCGTGGTGCTCTTCGACGAGATCGAGAAGGCCCATCCCGAGCTCCTCAACCTGCTGCTCCAGCTCTTCGACGAGGGCCGCCTCACCGACGGGACGGGACGCTGCGTGGATTTCCGCAACACGATTCTCATCATGACCTCCAACGTCGGCTCGCGCGAGGCGGCCCGCACAGCCGCCGCCGTGGGCTACGCCTCCGCACCGTGCCGGCCGGCCGGCGCCCCGCAGAGCGAGTACCGCCGCTCGCTCGAACGCACCTTCCCGCCCGAATTCCTCGGCCGGGTGGACGACATCGTCGTCTTCCGGCCTCTGGAACCCGCCGACGTCGAGCGTATCGTCGAACTCGAGCTACGCGCATGCAGGGTCCGGGCCGAACGCATGGGGTACCGTCTACGCATAACGGGACGGGCACGCCGCCGGCTGGCCGAACTGGGCTACGAGGCCCGCTACGGGGCCCGCGCCCTGCGACGCACACTCACCGACGAGGTGGAGGTACCCCTATCGGAACTCATCGTCGAGGGACGGCTGCGGGAGGGCGATACGGTGGTCGTCGAATCGGACCGCGGCCGCGGCATCCGGCTGCGCGTGGCCCGGGCCGCATGACCGAAGCGAGGGTCGGGCGGAGGCACGCGCGGCGGACGGTGCCGCGCGTGCCTCCGCTTATTCGGAAGAATATTCGTACCTTTGCAACCCTGTTCCGACAGAGACCATGCAGATGATGTACCGCTTTTCGAGATACCGTTCGCAATATGCCGCCAACCTGCGGCTGGCGCTCCCCGTGATGCTCACGCAGCTGGGGCAAATTCTGGTGCAGTTCGCCGACAACCTCATGGTGGGGCATTACGGAGGCGACGACCCCGTGCCGCTCGCCGCCGTAGCCTTCGGCGGCTCGGTCTTCTTCATCCTCTTCATCGCCGGCATCGGCGTCGCCATGGGACTCACGCCCCTCGTGGGCGAGCTCTTCGCCCAGGGCGACCGCCGCATTTCGGCACGCTATCTGCACAACGCCGTCGTCTTCTTCACGCTGCTCGGGGTCGCCATAGCCGCCCTGCAATACGCCCTGATACCCTTCATGCACCGCATGGGCCAGCCCGCCGAGGTGGTGACGGAGGCCATCCCCTACTACCGGATGCTGCTCTTCAGCATGCCCTTCGTCATGCTCTTCTACGCCTTCAAGCAGTTCCTGGAAGGGGTAGGCAACACGAAGGTCGAAATGGTCATCGTCATCCTCTGCAACATAGCCAACGTAGGATTCAACTGGCTCTTCATCTACGGCAACCTGGGCTTCCCCGAGATGGGCGCCGCGGGAGCGGGGCTCGGTACGCTCCTCTCGCGCATGATGATGCCCGCGATGATGCTCTATTACTTCTTCACGCGACCGCGCTACCGCATCTACCTGCGCGGCTTCTCGTTCGGATGTCTCCGGCGGCGGAGCGTCGGGGCGCTGCTGCGCATGGGCATTCCGATTTCGATGCAGATGTTTCTCGAGAGTTCGGCCTTCGTCGGTACGGGCATCATGATGGGATGGTTCGGCTCGATACCTGCAGGCGGCGCCGAAGCCGATGCCGCCTACGGTGCCGTAGCCCTCAGCGCCAACCAAATTGCCATGACACTCGGCAACTGCGCCTTCATGATCGTCACCTCGATCGGCGCGGCCACCACCATCCGCGTCTCGCACTGCTACGGAGCCCGCCGCACGGGCGAAATGGCGCTTGCCTCGCACGCCTCGTACCACCTCGTGCTGGCATGGAACGCCCTTGCGGCCATAGTCTTCCTCACGGGCCGGCACTGGATTCCGCATCTCTTCACCACCAACACGGCCGTCATCGAGACGGCGGGCGCGCTGCTGGCCCTCGCGGCCCTCTACCAGCTCTCGGACGGGCTGCAGAACGTCTCGGTAGGCATCCTGCGCGGCATGCAGGACGTACGGGCCATCGCCCCCATCGCCTTCGTGTCGTACTGGATACTCAACCTGCCCATCGGCTACCTGCTGGGGTTCGTGCTGGGCATGGGACCGCAGGGCCTCTACGTGGGCTTCACCTTCGGCCTCACCGTCGCCGCCCTGCTCTACATGGCGCGCATCCGCCGATCGATGGGGCGGATGCGCCGGGGACGGTGGCAGGCCGTTTGATTTTTTTTCGTAACTTTACGCCGCATATCATCCACTGCAACGACATGGACGCAAACGAATCCAGAGAACATAAATTTTTCAAGCCCGAGATAGGCCGCGGCTGCGCCTTCCGCGACGAAGGGTACGGCAGTCCCGAGGCCGAACTGCGCGAGGGTTGTTTCAAGCTGCACGAGACGCCCTGGCTCGAAGGCTATCCGGACAATTTCCCGACCGACATCGTGGAGGTCCGCTTCAAGAATACGCGGCGCTCCTTCTACCGCAACGTGAACGGTCTCGACCTGCACCGCGGCGACATCGTAGCCGTCGAAGCCTCGCCCGGCCACGACATCGGCATCGTCTCGCTCACGGGCGACATGGTGGCCCGGCAGATGCGCCGCACGGGCTTCACTCCCTTCAACGGCGAATACCGGAAGGTCTACCGCAAGGCCAAGCCCTACGACATCGAGCGATGGCAGGAGGCCATCGCGCTCGAGCACGAGACGATGATCGTCGCCCGGCAGATCGCCGCCGACATGGGCCTCAACATGAAAATCGGCGACGTGGAATACCAGGGGGACAAGATCAAGGCCATATTCTACTACATAGCCGACGAACGGGTCGACTTCCGGGAGCTGATCAAGGTCTTCGCCGAACGGTTTCACATCCGCATCGAGATGAAACAGATCGGTGCCCGCCAGGAGGCGGGGCGCATCGGCGGTCTGGGGGCGTGCGGCCGCGAACTGTGCTGCGCCTCGTGGATGTCGAGCTTTTCGAGCGTCACCACCGGCGCCGCACGCACGCAGGAGCTCTCGCTCAATCCGCTCAAGCTGGCAGGGCAGTGTTCCAAGCTGAAGTGCTGCCTCATGTACGAATACGACGCCTACGCCGAGGCCCGGCGGGAGTTCCCGCGCATGAAGGAGCCGCTCCAGACCCTCGACGGGGAGTACTTCTGTATCAAGAACGACATTCTGGGAGGTACGATGACCTTCAGCACGAGCAAGGATTCGATGGCCAATGCCGTAACGCTGCCCGTGGGCCGCGTGCGCGAGATCATCGCCATGAACCGCGCGGGCGAGAAGCCCGAACGGCTCCAGACCGACGATGCGGCGCGCAACGTACCCGAGGAGCCCGGATTCCGTTCCGAGGAGGACAGCATCACCCGCTTCGATCAGGTCCGCCGCCGTCGCAACGGCCGCGGCCGCGGCCGCAATGGCGAAGGCCGCGCGAAGGGAGGCGCCGAGGCGGCGCAGAATGCCGACCGTCCGGCACAGAACGGGGGGCGGCCGAAACCGCAGCGCAACACCGACGACACGGCAGTCGCCGCGGAGGGACGGCAGAAGCGCAACGGACCGGAACGGCGGCAGCCCCGCGACCTGCAGCACGACCGGGCACAAACCCGGAGCTCCGACAGGGACGGCACGGCAGCCCCGCGGCCCGCATCCGCTCAGACCGAACGCCAGAGCCGCAACCGCAGCCGCCGGCGTCCCGACACGCAGCCCGGCTCCGAAGACGAACGTCGCCGCGCACCGCAGCAAGAGGGGACGCGGACTGGCGAGAAGCGCCGGTCCGACGAACCGAAACCGACCGAATAGGGGAGGCCGCACGATGCTCATCCGAAGGGCAATCGCCTGCCTGACGCTTCTCTTCACGGCCGCCTGCGGCACACCCCCCGCGGTCCGCATGGCCGACACCGACCCCGCATCGTGGAAGAGGCCGGTCGAACTGCTGCTGCCCAACGACGACACGCTCGCACTGCGCGACCTGACCCTCATACTGCGCAGCGACGCCCGCTTCGACGACGATACGCTGACGCTCCGGCTGGAGCTCGTCGCCCCCGACACGGTTCGCCGCTACGCCGAGCGGGTTCTCTTCCGCCTTCCGCACCGCCGCACGGCCGCCGCCGTTCGCGAGGAGAAACTCCTCCCCTACCGGCTTGCCGTACGGTTGGCCGACTCGGGTCTCTACCGCCTGCGCATCGCACCGGCACGTCCCGTGCGGGGCATCGAGGCGGCCGGCATACGCATTACGCCCCATACACCGAACACCGAAACCTCCGCTCCACCGACATGGGAAAAGACAAACTCCGCCGATTCGCCGAAAATCTGACCTTCGACTGCTTCGTACAGCCCCGTTTCGAGGATATATTCCATCGTGACCATCCGCTCAAGGGGCACTGGCGCAGCGACTTCTTCCGCAACGACCGCCCCATCGTCCTGGAGCTCGGATGCGGCAAGGGCGAATACACCGTAGCGCTCGCCGAACGCGATCCGGCGCGCAACTACATCGGCATCGACATCAAGGGGGCCCGCATGTGGCGCGGCGCGAAGACCGCCACGGAACGGAAGATGGCCAACGTCGGCTTCCTGCGCACGCGCATCGAGTTCATCGGCTCGTTTTTCGCCCCGGGCGAGGTGGAAGAGATATGGATAACCTTCCCCGACCCGCAGCTCCGCACGCGCCGGGCCAAGAAGCGACTCACGGCGCCCCCCTTTCTCGCCTCCTATGCACAGATGCTCAGGCCCGGCGGGCGCATCCACCTCAAGACCGACTCGCGGCACCTTTATGACTATACGCAGGCGGTCATCGCCCGCTTCGGACTGCCGTGCGAGGAGGCCTGCACGGATATCTACGGCACGGGGCTTGCCGACGAGACCCTATCGGTAAAGACCGCCTACGAACAGCGTTTCCTCGCCTGCGGGCTGCCGATTACCTACACCCGCTTCCGGCTCGACGGCCGCACCGACTTCCCCTTCTTCGACTGGGAAGGCGACGAGTGCGACGAGAAGGATGCCGAGCCCGAACGCCGCCGCCAATAGTCCGCACCGATTCATGGCATGAGATGCGACGGCCGGTCA
>CASELE010000009.1 GCA_949288735.1 uncultured Alistipes sp. | reverse complement strand
TGCGTCACTGTGATATTTGGGCAAACCATGAATTTCTGTCACGGTAGAAATACGTATGAAAAATATGGATAAAAACCGTTACTTCCAAATACGGTCTGGGAAGTACATAAAAACAAAAGTCGCTGGTATACAGCGACTTTATTCTAAATGGCTATGGTTGGTTATGGCTGTTTACAAGCCGTCATTTGCCGATGCAGAATTTTGAGAAGATGGTCGTGAGGATTTCGTCCGAGGTGATTTCGCCGGTGATGGTGCCCAGGTGATGGAGAACGGTGCGCAGCTCTTCGCCCAGCAGGTCGGTGGGGAGCCCCCTGTCGAGGCCGTCGAGAGCCTGTCCCAGAGCGGTGCGGGCCGCCACGAGTGCCTCGTAGTGGCGGGCCGACGAGACTACCGGGTCGCCGTGGCCGAGGGCTTCGGTATCCACGGCGTTGCGCAGGGCGTGGCGCAGCCGTTCGATGCCCTCGCCGCTCCGGGCCGAGAGGGGGAGTATACCCTCCGGGAGCGCAAGCCCCGGATGGAGGTCCATCTTGTTGGCTACGGTCAGGATGCGTTGCCCGTGCGGTGCCTCTGCCTTCCCGGTGCTGCGCGGCGGCGCCGTTACCGCCTCCGGCACGCTTCCCGTTTCGGCAAAGCGGGCCGCGTCGACCAGCCGGACGACGATCTGCGCCCGTGCGACGGCGGCACGCGTACGCTCGATGCCCATCTGTTCGAGCCGGTCGTCGGTGGCGCGCACGCCGGCCGTGTCGATGAAGCGGAAGAGTACCCCGTCGATGACGAGTGTCGCCTCGATCGTGTCGCGTGTCGTTCCCGGGATCTCCGAGACCAGGGCCCGCTCCTCGCCCAGCAGCCGGTTGAGCAGGGTCGATTTGCCGGCGTTCGGCGCTCCCGCGATGGCGACGGCGACGCCCCGCTTGAGGGCGTTGCCGAGCAGGAACGAGTCGCGCAGCCGGTCGAGTTCGGCGCCGATGTCGCGCATCGTATCACACAGCTCGCCGCGGTCGGCGAACTCCACATCCTCCTCCGAGAAGTCGAGTTCGAGTTCGAGCAGCGACATGAGTCCGACGAGACGGTCGCGCAGCTGCCGCAGGGCCGACGAGTATCCGCCGCGCATCTGTGTCGAGGCGAGGGCATGGGACGTGCGCGTCGAGGAGGCGATGAGGTCGGCGACGGCTTCGGCCTGCGACAGGTCCATGCGTCCTGCGAGAAAGGCGCGCTGCGTGAATTCGCCCGGCCGGGCCATGCGGGCGCCGGCGCCGATGGCCAGACGCAGAATCTCGGAGACGATGTAGGGCGAGCCGTGGCACGATATCTCGGCCGTCTCTTCGCCCGTGTAGGAGTGCGGTGCGCGGAATACGGCGACGACGGCGTCGTCCACCGTCCGTTCGCCTTCCTCCGTTTCTGCCGTGCCGTCGGGACCGGTCCGTTCCACGATGCGGCCGTAGTGGAGCGTGTGTGACGGAGCCCCGGCAACGGGTGTGCGGCCGCGGAAGAGACAGTCGCACACGGCGAGGGCGCCGGGGCCGCTCAGCCGGATGACGGCGAGGGCGCCGCCCGGAGCGGTGGCCGGGGCTACGATGGTGTCGTTGTCGCTCTGCATGGCAACCGGACTAGCGCCCCTCGATGCGCAACCGCTGGCCGAGGCGGAGCCTGTCGGGGTTCTTGATTCCGTTCCATCGCATCAGCTGGGCTGTGGTGACGCGATAGCGGCGGGCGATGGCGCCCAGCGTGTCGCCGCGCTTGACGACATAGATGGTGAGCCGCCGTTCCTGCCGCTTCTTCTCGATGTTGGCCGGGTCGATGTACTCCTTCAGATAGGCCGAATCCTTGGCGAAAATCGAGTCCTGCCGTTCGATGTAGCGTGCGACGTAGCGCTGCGGCAGCACGAGCGTATAGGGCTTGGTCGTCGCCGGGATGATGTCGAGCCGGTACTGTGGGTTGAGCTGTCTCAGCACCTCGATCGGCAGGTCGATTGTCGAGGCGACCTGTCCCAGATGCATCAACCGGTCGATACGCAGCGTGTCGGTGGCCAGGGGCAGGGGCGCATCGGTGCATTCGATGCCGTGGAGCTCGTGATAGGCGTAGGCGTAGGTGGCGCCGATGAAGGCGGGCACGTAGCCTCGCGTCTCGCGGGGCAGGAAGTCGTAGATGTCCCAGAACGAGCGCTTGCCGCCTCCGGCGCGGGCGATGGCCTTGTTCACGTTGCCCGGGCCGCAGTTGTAGGCGGCGATGGCCAGCGTCCAGTCGCCGTAGAGAGCGTGGAGGTCGGCCAGATAGCGGCAGGCGGCGCTGGTGGCGCGTACGGGATCGCACCGTTCGTCGACGAGCGAGTTGATCTCCAGCCCGTAGACCTTGCCCGTCGCGGGCATGAACTGCCACAGTCCGGCCGCTCCCATGGGCGATATGGCCGTGGGCGAGAGGGCTGATTCGATGATGGGCAGGGCCCGCAGCTCGACGGGGAGCCCCTGCCGGATGAGCTCCTCCTCGATCATCGGGAAGTAGTATTTCGAGAGCCCGAGCATACGGCTGATGGTGCCCGTCGAGGCGGCTGTGTAGCGGTCTATGTAGCCCCGGACGATGTAGTTGTAGCTGAGCGGCACGGGCGATACGAGGTCGCGCAGGCGGCGGACATAGACCGAATCGGGGGTCTTGTCGGCCGCGGCCGCGGCCGCGAGGTCGGCCGAGTCGATGCCGACGTACTGGTCGAAGAAGCGTTCGAAGCACTTCTCGCTCTGCCGTTCGCGCCAGGCGGCCAGGAGCGAGTCTATGGCCTCGGGCGTGAGGTCGGTCAGCGGGTGCGGCGCCTCTGCCGCCGGCTCTTCGGGCCGGTCGGGCCGGGGCTCCGGGTTTTCGGCCGTAGCGGCTGCCGGGATTGCCGCTGCCGGCACCGCAGCCGGTGCCGACTGTTCGCTGCGGACAGGCCGTTTCCTGCTCCGGGGCCGGCGGTCGAGGGCCGAGGCCTGGGATGCGCCGAACGCGAGGAGCAGCAGGAGCGGTATGAGTCTCTTCATGGGTGTCAGAAGTTGAGGCACATGTTGAATCCGAAGACGGGACGGTTGCCCCCCTCCATCGGAACGTAGGTGTAGTCGACCATCGGCTCGAGATTCATCGAGAGGTCGTCCGAGATATCGTAGTCCTTCAGGTGGGCGTCCACATGGGCGTCCACGATCTGCAGAACGTAGAGCCCCGCCGTGATGATGATGCACAGGTCGCGGTTGCGGCGGTAGCTGTCCTTGTAGCTCTTGAGCGTGTTGGCGGCGATTCGGCCGCCGAATTCGTCGGGCGAGCCGCCGGGGTAGGCCGTGGGGTCGGCGTCGTAGGCCGTGCGCAGCGAATAGGCGCGCCGGAAGCGCTGGTAGCCGCGGTTATTCCAGTCGATGCAGTAGACGAGCGAGGCGAATCCGCCCACGACGAAGGGCACCTTCCAGTAGCTCTTGTTGTAGATCTGGCCGGCACCCGGGCAGATGCAGGCCAGTGTGGTGGCCTTCTTCACGTCCGAGACGTCGTTGGTCGAATAGTTCACCGCGGCGTCTCCCAGGAAGTAGATATAGGAGGCGAGCGTCGCTCCCAGGTAGATCTGGCGCCGCGTGTTGCTGCGGATCATCTTGGCCTGGATGACATCCAGGGCGGCGTCGCGGTCGGTATTGGTCAGCGTGAGGCCGTCGTAGAGCCGTTTGATGGGCTGGTAACGGCGGTTTTCGCGGATGAAGAGGGTGAGACCCGCGCCGAGAGTGCCGTAGAGTATGGGGAGCTTCCAGTACTGCTTGTTGTATACCTGTCCGTATCCGGGCAGTACGGTCGAGATCCAGCACACCTTCGAGAGCGACATCGAGTCGCCCATCAGCCAGGCGGCCCGGCGGCGGGGCGTGTCGCCCGGCAGTGGCATGGCGGACGCCGCGCCGACGCTGTCGGCCTGTATGGCAGGGTGGGAGGTCCGGGGCGCCAGCGGGCGCAGCCCGAGCGAGTCGAGGGCGAGCGTGTCGGCCACGCGGTGCAGTCGTCCGAGCGAATCGAGGGCGGCGATTCCTTCGGCGGGCGGTGCGGGCTGCAGTCCGAGCGAGTCGAGGGCGAGCGTGTCGGCCACGCAGTAGAGCCGTCCGGCCGAATCGAGTGCGGCGACGAACCCTTCGGGGGCGACGATGCGTCCGAGCGAATCGACCTCCGGCCCCTGCGCGCCGTGCAGCAGCATGTCGGCGGCAAGGGCGAGCGGGTTGCCGCCCCGTGCCAGCGTGTCGGGCCTTTCGATTCGTCCTTTGCGGACGAGGGTCCGCGGTCCGCGGCGGTACTGTGCCGCGGCTTCGGAGGGGAGGAGCGCCGTGACGAGGAGCGTCAGGAAGAGGAGTGTCCGGATGCCGCGCCCGCGGGGACGCGGAGCCGCCTCTCCCGGAAGGCTCCTCCGACGGTTCGTGCTGCGTTCCATGCCCGGATCAGCTGTGGTGCGTGAAGCGTTCGAGTATCTGCTCGATCTGCTCGTCGTTCTCGAATCCGATGACGATGCGGCCGCCGCCGTTCTTCGAGCGGCGGATGGTGATTTCGTCGGTGAAGAACCGTTCGAGCTGTTCGGCCAGCCGTGCGTAGCTCTCGGGATACTCCTCCTCGTCTTGGGGGAGGGGCTCGGCGGCCGGCTTTTCGGCGAGGGCGCGGGCCAGCTCCTCGACCTGCCGCACGGAGAGTCCGCGGCGCACGCAGCGACGCAGCAGTCGCAGCTGCTCCGCCTCGGGGGCCGCGGCGATGGCCTTGGCGTGGCCCATGGAGATGAGTCCCTCCTTCAGGGCGAGCTGCACCTCGTCGGGCAGCTTCAGCAGACGCATGTAGTTGGCCACCGTCGAGCGCTTCTTGCCCACCTTTTCGGAGAGGGCGTCCTGCGTGAGGTGACACTCCTCGATGAGGCGCTTCATGCCGAGGGCGATCTCGATGGCGTTGAGGTCCTGCCTCTGGATGTTCTCCACGAGGGCCATCGCGTGCAGGTTCTCGTCGTCCACCTCGCGGATGTAGGCGGGCAGTGTCCGCAGGTCGGCGCGCCGGGCGGCGCGCCAGCGGCGCTCGCCGCTGATGAGGATGTATTTGCCGTCGCCCGCGGGACGGACGGTGATGGGCTGTATGACACCCAGCTGGCGGATCGAGTCGGCCAGTTCGTCGAGCGACTCCTCGTCGAACGAGGTGCGCGGCTGCGTGGGGTTGGGAACGATATCCTCCACGGCGATTTCGGCCATCTCGCTCATGGGGGTCGTTCTCGTCTCGATCTTGTCGGTGCCGAATATCGCGTCGAGTCCGCGACCCAGCCCTTTCTGTCTTGTCGTCATAGTGGTGTGGGATCCTTAACGTGTACGGTCGCGCTTGAGAAACTCCCGCGCCAGGGTCAGGTAGTTGACCGCGCCGACGGCCGTGGCGTCGTAGAGCATGACGGGCTTCCCGTGCGAGGGGGCCTCGCCCAGACGGATGTTGCGCTGGATGATCGTGTCGTAGACCAGCTCGCCGAAGTGCTCGCGCACCTCGGCGGCAACCTGGTTGTTGAGCCGGTTGCGCATGTACATCGTCAGCAGGAACCCTTCGATGCGGAGCGAGGGGTTCAGCCCGCTGCGGACGATTTTCACGGTGTTCAGCAGTTTCGAGAGCCCTTCGAGAGCGAGATATTCGCACTGTACGGGGATGAGCACCGAGTCGGCCGCCGTGAGAATGTTCACGGTGGTGTAGCCGAGCGAGGGGGAGCAGTCGATGAAGATGTAGTCGAAACGGTCGCGTACCCCGTCCACGATGCGCTTCATCACGTGGTGTCCCTCCTCCATCTTCGGAAGTTCCGTATCGGCCGCCACCAGATCGATCGACGAGGGAAGCACCCAGAGGTTCTTCACCTCCTCGCTGCGGCGGATCACCTCCTCGGCCGTGCGGCTGCCGGTGATGCATTCGTAGATGCCTTCGAGGTCGATCGGGAAGCCGAGTCCCGAGGTGGCGTTTGCCTGCGGGTCGGCGTCGAGCAGCAGAACCTTCTTGCCCAGCAGGGCGATCGAGGCCGCGAGGTTGATGGCCGTGGTGGTCTTGCCCACGCCCCCTTTCTGATTGGCTAATGCGATTACCTTTGCCATGGTCGGAGTCACTTCTAAGCAGGCAAATGTACGCAAATATTACGGCTTCTGCAAATCCGCGCCGAAAAGGCGGAGCCCTTTCCCGCCCCGTCCGCGGCCGAAAAACTTTGGGCGGCGCAGGTGTTCCGAACGAAAAAATGGCTATCTTTCGGACCTGAACGAAACGAAAAACGGGAACCGATGAAACCAATGGACAAGGAGCACGGAGAGGAGCCGCGGAAGCTCCCCGCCGAAGCCGCGGAGCCGCATCGCGACGCGGCCGGAGCGGAGAAGCCGTCCGCCGCGGAGACCGCGGCCTCCGAAAGGGGCGCGCGGCGCCGCTTCCCCCATGCGGGAGACCTGCTGGCCCTGCTGGGCATCTTTTTCCTGGCGCAGTGCATCGGGCTGTTTGTCGGGAGGCTCTTCATCCCCCAGGCGGACGGAGCCGGAGCCGGCGATCCGGGCCGGATGACGGCTCTTAGCAGCCTTGTATGCTATGTGCTCAGTCTCTGGGGCATGCTCTTCTACCGCCGCATGCGCGGCGCGCGGGGGCCCTTTGCCCGCTTCTCGCTGCGGGGACTCGACCCTTCGCTGCTGCTGCGGGGCCTGCTGTTGCTGCTGGCCGCGGGCGTGGTGCTCGAGCCGCTGCTCTCGTTGCTGCCCCCCTCTCCCATGGGCAGCCTCGGCAACGGGGGGTGGATTCTCGTCAGCGTGGTGCTCTTCGCCCCCTTCTTCGAGGAGCTGATCTGCCGCGGCGTGGTGCTCGAGTCGCTTCGCGCACGCTATGGCGTCGCGGCGGCCTGGCTCGGGTCGTCGCTCTTCTTCGGCGTGATGCACATCGATCCGCAGCTCTCCGTCAACGCCTTTTTCATGGGGCTCATATTCGCCTATATCTACATGCGTGCCGGTTCGATCTGGCCGGTAATGATCCTGCATGCGGTCAACAACGCCATCGCCTACCTTGCCCTGGTGCTGGGAGCGGACAGCGTCATGCTCTCCGAGTTGATTCCCGACCCGAAACTCTATTGGGCGGTCTATGCCGTGGCGGCCGTCATCTGCGTCGTCTCGGCCGTGGGTATCGCGCGGACGGTCGGCCGTCCCGCCTCCGTCACGGAACGCCATGCGGCGGGCGGTGACGGCCGTCCCGACGGGCAATAATCGGGTGCGCGGCACGTTCTCTTCCGTGTAATTTCGCTATCTTTGTCCCCTGCAGAAGATGAAAAACCGTGCGTACATAGCCTCCTCCCTGCTCCTGCTGACGGTGTTCCTCGCCGGATGCCGCGAGTTGCCCGGTCCTGCGGTCGGGGAGCCGCTTCTCGCACGGGCGGGTGACGCGGAACTCTTCCGCAGCGAGGCTGCCGCAGCCGTCCCCCCCGGCATGAGCGGCGCCGACAGCGCGGCCTGTGCGGAGCGCTACGTGGAGCGCTGGGTGCGCCGGCAGCTCAAGCTGCGCGAGGCCGAGCGTCTCTTCTCGAATTCGGAGGCCGACATCGAGCGGGCGGTCGAGGAGTACCGTCAGTCGCTGCTGTTGCGCAAGATCGACCGCTACTGGGTCGACTGCGGTATCGACACCCTTTTCAGCGAGGAGCAGATAGCCGCCTACTATGCCGAACATCGCGCCGACTATCTGCTCGACCGTACGCTGGTGCGGGGCTGCGTGGTGCGTTTCGACGACGGCAGCCGCCAGTCGAAGCGGCTGCTCGAGCTGATGGCATCGCCCTCGCCGGCGCGGCAGCGCGATTTCCGCGACCTCTGTGCGAAGAACGGTTTCGAACTCCACGACTTCACCGGGCGGTGGGTCGATTTCCAGGAGTTCCTGGGGATGCTTCCCACGCTGCGCTCGCAGAGCTACGACGCGGTGCTCGGAGTGCGGGGCGTGCAGCAGATGCACGACAGCCGGGCGCGCTACGCCTACCGTATCGACGCTGTGCTGCATCCGGGCGATGCCGTGCCGCTCGAGCTGGTGCGCGGCGACATCCGCCGCATCCTCTTCAACCGCAGACAGAGCGAACTCATCCGCGACCGCGAGGAGCGGCTCTACGAGGAAGCCGCCGGACGGGGCGACTTCCGGATTTACGAACCCAAAACGGACAACCGATGACCAAAAGACAAGGAGTCATGCTGTTCGCGGCCCTCGTGTCGGGGCTGTGGAGCGTTGAGGCGCAACCGCGCCAGGTGATGCTCGACAAGGTGGTCGCCGTGGTGGGCGGCTCGTCGATTCTCTACTCCGAGATGGACGAGTATGCCCGTCAGCTGACGGCGCAGCGGCGGGCCGAAGGCTACACCTCGGACCGCGACCCCCGCAACGAGGCTCTCGAGGCGCTGCTGACGCAGAAGCTTCTCTACAACCAGGCGCTGCTCGACTCGCTCGAGATCAATACGGCCGACATCGCCGCCCATGTGGACGAACAGGTGGCGCAGATGGCCGAGGAGGCGGGCGGCATCGCCCGGCTGGAGCGCCAGCGGCACATGGCGATTTTCAACATCCGCGAGGTGATGCGCCGCCGCTACGAGGAGCAGGCCTATGCGCAGAGCATGCAGAGTTCGGTGATCGAACGGGTGACGGTGACTCCGGGCGAGGTGGAGCGTTTCTACCGCCGGCTCGACCGCGACAGCCTGCCGATCATCCCCGAGCAGTACGTCTATGCCCAGATCACGCGCTTCCCCGCTTCGATGGTGCAGGCGCGGCAGCGGGCCCGCGAGCGGCTGCTCGAGATGCGCGAGCGCATCATCACGGGCAACGCCCGTTTCGAGGATCTCGCGCGCATGTATTCACAGGATGCCGGTACGGCCTATCGCGGCGGCGAGATGGGACCGGCGCGGCTGAACGAGCTCGACGCCTCGTTCGCCGCGGCGCTCGAGAAGCTCCGTCCGGGCCAGATTTCGGAGGTGACGGAGACGCAGTACGGCTACCATATCATCCAGCTCGTCGAGCGGCGGGGCAGCCTCTACCGTTTCCGCCACATCCTGCTGCGTCCTACCTATACGGACGAGGAGCTGGTGGCCTCGATGCGGACGCTCGACAGCCTGGTGCGTCTGGTGCGGGCCGATTCGCTCACCTTCGAAAAGGCGGCGCTCGACTATTCGGACGACCCCCACTCGAAGATGAACGGCGGTCTCGTCTCGAACCACGACGTGCTCGAATACTACAACGCCGCCGACGTGCGGCTGACGCAGACGGCCTTCTTCCGCGAGGATTTCGGTCGCTTCCAGAAGATGGACGACTACGCCGCGCTGAGCCGTCTGGAGCCCGGAGAGATCTCCGACGCCTTCCTCACGCGCGACATGGCCGGCAACGATATGGCCAAGGTGGTGAAGCTCGTCGAGGTCATTCCCACCCATACGGCCTCGCTCGACCGCGACTATCTGCGGCTCGAGGAGATGGCGCTCGCGGCCAAGCGCGACCGTGTCTTCCGCAGCTGGCTCGACGATAAGATCGACGCCATGTATGTCTTCATCGCCCCCGAATACCGCGACGGTCCCTTCGAAAACCGCCGCTGGGTGAAAAAGTGACGGACGTCGTGCGCAGGCTCTTCTCGATAGCGTGTGTGCTGCTGGCCGTCGGAGGCGTCTTCGCCTCGGCGCCCGGCTTTTCGTGGCGTGCGGCCGCGCCGCAGACGCCGCCCGCCGCCGGCGCGGAGGGGGAACCCGAGGCGGAGCGGCAGGTGATCGACCTGAAGGCCGACCTCTCGGGACCCGTCGCTCCGGGCGATTCGGCCATTTTCCTGGTGGGCAACTTCGCGGCCCAGCACAACGGCGCGGTCATCACCTGCGACAGCGCCGTGCGCTATTCGGCCGACCGCATCGAATTCTTCGGCAACGTGCTCATCAACCAGAACACGACCTACGTCTACGGCGACAGGGCCGAGTACGACGGTTCGTGCGGCGAGGCGCGCGTCTACTCCGACCTGGTGAAGGTGGTCGACGGCGAGGCCACGCTCTACACCTACAACTTCGTCTTCGATACGGAGGCGAATGTCGGTACCTTCGCGGGAGGCGGCGTGATGTACAGCGGCGACAACCGGCTCGAGGCGCTGCGCGGATACTACTATTCGGATACGAAGCGGCTCGTATGTGTGGACAGCGTCGAGATGCGCAACGACGAGTACAGCCTCAGAAGCGATTCGGTCATCTACGAACTCGACGCCGACCGGGCACGCTTCTTCGAGCGGACCCATATCTGGAACCGCGCCGGCGACTACCTCTATGCCGACCGCGGCAGCTACACGAAGGCCGACAGCCTCTATTCGCTCACGCGCAACGGCTACATACTCACCGACGCGCAGGAGATATGGAGCGATTCGCTCGACTATTGGCGCGGCGAGGAGCACGTCGTCCTTCGGCACGACATACAGATCGACGATTCGGACTACAAGGTCCTCGCCTTCGGCGATTACGGCGAGTATTGGCGCGATCCGGGCAACGCCCTGCTCACGTGCCGGCCGTCGGTGGTGAACTACGATCCCTCGCAGCCCGATACGCTCTATGCGCGCGCCGACTCCATTTGGCTCCATACCATCTACCCCTTGCGCGAGGCGGCATTCCGCGACCACGCCGCTTCGGCCGGTGACGGCACCGTTCCCGACAGTGCGGCCCTGACCGGTACGGAGTCCTCCGGGGAGGCCGTACCGGAGAGCCCGGAATCCGCGGCATCCGCCGCGGTGGACGGCGCCGCCGCATCCGCTGGCGCCGCGCCCGGCATCTCCGGTGCATCCCTGTCTTCCGGCTCTCCGGCGGCGCCCGATTCGCTGGCGGCCGATTCGCTCGGCAGCGGCATGCACGGAGCGGCCGATTCGCTGATGCGCGACTCTCTGGCGACAGACTCTCCGGCCGTTGCCGGAGATACGCTGACACGTTCCGAAATGAGGGCGCGGCTGCGGGCCGAAGCGGCACGACGACGTGCCGCCGAACGTGCGGTGGCCGACAGCCTCCGCGCTGCCGAGCGCGCCGTAGCCGACAGCCTCCGTGCCATCGAACTCGACTCCATAGCCGCCGAACGCCAGCGGCGGGCGACGGCTATGCTGCTCGAAATGGAGGCCCGCGAGGAGGCCCGGCTCACGGCCTGGCGCGAACGGGCCGTCGCACGGCTCCGGCAGCGGCAGCAGCGTGCCTTGAAGCGCGGGCGCGAGCTGCCCGACTCGTCGCATCTGGTGCGGATCGATTCGCTCCTCGACGAGAGCTTCTCGGTGCAGGACTCGCTGCTGGGCGTCCTCTCCGATTCGCTCGGTGCCGACTTTCAGGCCGACTCGGCGGTGCTGCGGCCCGTCGTCGATTCGACCGATACGCTCACGGCGGCCGATACGATGTACCGTTTCGTGCGGGCCTACCGCAACGTGCGGATCTTCCGGTCCGACTTCCAGGCGGTCTGCGATTCGCTCACGGCCGACAGCCGCGACTCGACGATCCATCTCTACATCGACCCCGTACTCTGGAACGGGCAGAACCAGATCACCTCGCGCATCATGGACATCTACACGGCGCGGCAGCAGATCGTGCGCGCCGAGTTCATCGAAGAGCCGATGATGGTGAGCGAGCTCGATACGGCGCACTACAACCAGGTGGCGGGCAAGGAGATGGTGGCCTATTTCCGCAACAACAGCATCTTCCGCAACGATGTGAACGGCAACGCGCAGACGATCTACTACATGCAGGAGGAGGGGTCGCCCGACATCATCGGCATGCTCGTGGTCGAGAGCGGCAGCATCCGCTTCTACATCACCGAGGAGAACCGCATCAGGCAGATCACCTACCTGACCGACCCGACCTACGTGATCTACCCGATGGACAAGATACCGCCCGAACAGCACTTCTTCCTGCCCAACTTCAAATGGGAGGCGGCGCGCCGTCCGGCGCTCGGCGATGTCTTCGACCGGACGATCCGTCCCTCCGAACGGCACGAACGGGAGCAGCTGCCGCGGCCCCGCTTCCCGATTGCCGGACGCATTGACCGGGACCGCCGCCGTTTTGCCGAGGAGCGCGGATGGGTGGACCGGGCCGATGTGCTGACGCCCGACGCCGTGGAGTGGATGCGTTCGCTGGGCTACACCCCGGGCGAACCCCGGGAGCGGCCGTAGCCGTGTCGTCGGGTATGCGGCACCGTCGCGAAAGGACCGCCGGAGCAGGATTCCGGCGGTTTTTTTCCTCTTCACCACTGAACGGAAGCCCGTTCGCGTTAACTTTGCGGCGTATTTTCCGGGGCGGCCGGAACCGTGCGCCGCGCGGAGCGTCGCCCCTTCCGCCCCGGACCTTTTCCGTTCCATGAAGAAGAGTCTTATTGCCCTGGCATTCGGCACGCTGGCACTCGGCATGTCGGAGTTCGTCATGATGGGCCTCCTGCCCGAGATAGCCCGTTCGCTCGGCGTCTCGGTGCCGCAGGCGGGCCGTCTCATCTCGGCCTATGCCCTCGGTGTCTCGTGCGGCGCGCCGCTCACGGTGCTTGTGGCCCGTCGGCAGCCGTTGCGGCGTATCCTGCTGGCACTCACTGCACTCATCGCCGTCGCCAACCTCGGCGCCGCCGCGGCGCCCGGCTACGGGTCTCTGCTCCTGCTGCGCTTCGTCTCGGGATTGCCCCATGGAGCCTTCTTCGGTGTGGGATCGATTGTGGCCGAACGTGTCGCTTCCGAAGGACGGAGGACCGAGGCCGTTTCGATCATGATTGTCGGAATGACCGTGGCCAACCTCTTCGGCGTGCCGTTGGGCACCTACCTCGCCGCGGAGTGGTCGTGGCGGGCAACCTTCGCCTTCGTGGCGGTGTGGGGCGCCGTGGCAGCGCTGCTCGTGCGGCTCTGGGTGCCGCATCTCGCCCCGCTGCCCGACACGGGACTCGGAGGACAGTTCCGCTTCCTGCGCCGCCGCGAACCGTGGTTTATCCTCCTCTCGGTGCTCTGCGGCAACGGAGGCATCTTCTGCTGGTACAGCTACGTGGGACCGCAGATGCTCCGTGTCTCGGGCTTTGAGGCCGACGATCTCACGTCGATAGTCATGCTCGCCGGGTTCGGCATGTTCCTGGGCAACATCCTCGGTGGCCGTCTGGCCGACCGCTTCGGCCCGGCCCAGGTGGCACGCTGGACGCTGGCCGCGGCCAGCGTCGCCCTTGCGGGGATGCTCCTCCTGGCCCGGGTGCCGGCGGCGGCGCTGCTTCTCATGACCCTTTCGACGGCGGCCCTCTTCTGTGTCTCGGCGCCCCAGCAGCTCCTCATCCTCGAACGGTCGCGCGGCAGCGAGCTGATGGGCGGCGCTCTGGTGCAGGTGGCTTTCAATATGGGCAACGCCCTCGGCGCGGCCCTTGGCGGAGTGCCGATCGCCTGCGGCCGGAGCGAGGCCTTCACGGCACTTCCGGGCGTCGTGCTCACGGCTGCGGGTTTCGTTCTGCTGACGCTCTATGTGCGACGCAGCCGTGCGACGGCCTGATTTTTGCCTCCGGATTTCCGCGGTCCGCTTTTTTTTCATACTTTTATCCTCCGGAGCCGCTTCCCGCCGATGCGGAGGCTCCCCTTTCAGAGATGCAACCGCTGTTGAAACAATGGGCCGATGTCCTGCTGAGTCGGCTGGGGCTCGATCCCGCCCGCATCGGGGGGATGGACCAGTGGCTCGTCCTGTTCGGCATCGTGACGGTGGCCCTCCTCTGCGACAGGCTCGTGCGCGTATTGCTCATGCGGGGCGTGCGGCGGCTGGTGCAGCGCACGAAGGCCACGTGGGACGATCTGCTGCTGAACGACCGCGTGCTGAGCCGTTTGGGTCACGTCGTGTCGCCCCTTCTCGTCTATATCCTTCTGCCGGTCGCCTTCCCGCACGATTCGGATGCGCTGCGCATCCTTTCGCGTCTCGCGCAGGTGGGCATCGTCGTGGTCTTCCTGCGGCTGGCTATCGCCGTCATCGGCGGTGTCTTCGATTTGGCGGCGAACCGTCCCGCCTGGCAGGACAAGCCCATCAAGGGGTTGCGGCAGACGGCCCAGGGCCTGGCGCTGCTCGTCGGCGCCATCCTGGTGATTTCTATTCTTCTGGGCAAGTCGCCCGTCATCCTGCTGACCGGTCTGGGCGCTTCGGCCGCGGTGCTGATGCTGGTATTCAAGGACAGCATTCTGGGCTTCGTGTCGGGCATACAGCTGTCGGCCAACGATATGCTGAAGGTGGGCGACTGGATTACCATGGAGCGCTACGGTGCCAACGGCTACGTGGAGGAGGTGACGCTCACCACGGTCAAGGTACGCAACTTCGACAATACGATGGTCACCGTGCCGCCCTATCTTCTGGTGAGCGACTCGTTCCAGAACTGGCGTGCGATGCAGCAGTCGGGGGGCCGGCGCGTGAAACGTTCGGTGCGGATCGACATGACGAGCATCTGTTTCTGCACACCCGAGATGCTCGAGCGTTTCCGCCGCAGTGGCCTGCTGAAGGAGTACGTCGACACGAAGCAGGCGGAGATAGACCGCTACAACGCCCGTATCGGACTCTCCGACGGGGTCGAACTGCCCATCGACGGCCGTCGTCAGACCAACCTGGGCATCTTCCGCGCCTATCTGGTGCGCTACCTGCGCAACGAGCCGCGCGTGAACCGGAATATGACGCTCATGGTGCGGCAGCTCCAGCCTACGGAGACGGGCCTTCCGATGGAGCTCTACTTCTTTACCGATACGGTCGACTGGGTCGCCTACGAGGGGATTCAGGCCGATGTCTTCGACCACGTGCTGGCCGTCATTCCCGAATTCGGGCTGCGGGTCTTCCAGAACCCTGCGGGAGCCGATCTGCAGATGCTCGGAGGCGCCGCCGCTCAGGCGCTCCGCGACTCCGACGGCGGGGCGTGACCTCCGGAAGCCCGACGCGGTGCCGCGGCTCCGGGGAGATCAGAGGAAGAACATCAGCATCACCTGTACGATGACCACACGCAGGAACATGCAGACGGGATATACCGTGGCGTAGGCCACCGAAGGCTTGTCTCCGTCGATGGTGTCGTTGGCGTAGTTGAGCGCCATGGGATTGGCCATGCTGCCGCAGAGGATGCCCGCGACCGAGCCGAAATCGAGCCGCAGCGTGCGCATGGAGAGGAGAGCCACGACCACCACCGGCACGAAGGTGATGGCGAAGCCGAGCAGAAGCCACATCGCCCCTTCGGGACGCATGACCGTCTCGAAGAAGCGTGCTCCGGCGTCGAGTCCGAGGCAGGCGAGATACATGGAGAGCCCCAGGGCCCGCAACATCAGATTGGCGCTCTGGGTGGTGTAGGTGATCATGTGGAGCCGCGGCCCGAAGGTGCCGATAAGGATGCCCACGATGATCGGACCGCCCGCCAGACCCAGCTGTACGGGTACCGAGATGCCGGGCAGGCTCAGAGGCACGGCTCCCAGCGCAAGACCCAGAATCAGACCGATGAATACCGAGACGAGGTTCGGCTCGTTGAGGCTCTTCACGGCGTTGCCCAGTATCTGCTCCACATTGCGTACGGCGGTTGCCTCGCCGACCACCGTGAGGCGGTCGCCGAGCTGGAGCGTGAGATCGGGTGTGGCGAGCAGCTGCACACCCGAACGGTAGACGCGGCTGATGTTGATGCCGTAGTTGTTGCGCAGCCGCAGCGAGCTGAGCTTCTTGCCGTTCAGCTCGGGACGGGTGACGAGTATGCGTTGCGAGATGAGTCGCCGGTCGACGGCGTTCCAGTCGATGTCGCCCGAATTCCAGTCCTTCTGCTCCTGCTCGCCGAAGATCATGTGCAGCGCCTCGACCTCGTCGGGCGAGGTGACCACCAGGATGACGTCGCCCGCTCGCAGGGCCGTGTCCGACGTGGGAATCGATACCTGTCCGTCGCGCCACAGACGCGAGATGACGAAGCGGTGGTGGCTGTGCAGCGCGATGTCGTGGACCGTCTTGCCGAAGACGGCGGGGTTTGTCAGCCGGAAGCTGACGATGTATACGTTGCGGCGGTACTCGGGGTCGGCCGCGGGCAGGTCGGCGGGCCGGACGACGAAGCGGCGCAGCAGCGCCAGGGCGAGGATGACGCCCACCACGCCGAGCGGATAGGTGAGGGCGCAGCCCAGTGCGGCGCCCGAGCTGTCGCGTCCCATCGCCTCGAGGGTCTGCTGCGCGGCACCGAGGGCCGGCGTGTTGGTCGTGGCGCCGCAGAGGATGCCCGACATCTCGGGAAGCGGGACGCCGAAGAGCCGGCTGCAGGCTGCGGCCATCGCCGTGCCGAGCACGACGACGCAGAGCGCCAGCGATACGAAGCGGATGCCACCCGAGCGGAGCGAGCTGAAGAAGCCCGGTCCCACCTGCAGCCCGAGGGCGTAGACGAAGAGTACGAGGCCGAAGCTCTCGATGTAGTCCAGCATCTCCCCGTCGATCGAGAGTCCGAAATGCCCCGCCACGATGCCTACGAAGAAGATGAAGGCCGATCCCAGCGAGATGCCGCCCAGGCGCACGCGTCCCAGCATGAGCCCTGCGGCCGAGATGAGCGACACCACGACGACGGCCTGCAGGGCCGAATGTTGCACGAAGAGGGTTTCGAGCCAGTTCATATTCCGATGCTCCTTGCTGCATCCGCCGTCGGCGGATTCCGGCTGCAAAAGTAGGGCAAATTTTCCGGATTCCGCGTGGCGCGGCGGCCCGATTTGCCCCTCATCGAGCGCCTCCCGCCTCCCGCCTCAGAGCCGGATAGGCCGGCCACGGTAGAAGTCGAGTATCTTGCTTCGGAAGACGAATTCGTACTTGGCGCGCACGAGGGTCGACTCGGCCTCCTGCATGCGGGTACGGGCGTCGTAATAGTCGAAGAGGGTCGAGCGTCCCGCCTCGGTCTTCTGCTCTTCGTAGGCGAAGGCGACGCGTGCCGAAGCGAGGGCCCGCTCCGAGGCGAGGTAGCGTGTCCAGGCGGCGTCGGCGTTGTAGTAGGCCTGTTCGATCTCCTTGCGCAGATCCTGGCGCGTCCGGGCGAGGGCGAGTTCCTGCATGCGCATCGAGAGCTCGGCCGAGCGGACTCCGTTGCGGGCGCTCCGCCGGTTGAAGATGGGGATGTTCACCGTGAGCCCGACATATTCGCGGCTGTTGTGGCGGAACTGCTCCCAGAAGGCTTCGCCCGTATGGTCGTAGACTCCCGTGCTGTAGCCCGCGGTGAGCGATACGGAGGGGTAGAGCTCCGAACGGGCCGCACGGACGGCGTTCTCGCTGCTCTCGAGCCGCAGCTCTCCGGCCCGCACGGCCGGACGGTGGGCGTCGGCATAGGCCCAGACGGCCTCCGGGTCGCCAAGGTCGCGCATCGCCTCGAGCGCGAGACTGTCGAGCGTCGGCACCGCCACGTCGAATCCGGCGGCCGAGGGACGGTCGAGGGCCTGGCTGAGGTCGAGCAGGGCGAGGGTGAGGTCGTTGCGTGCCTGCGTGAGCGAGAGCTCGTCTTCGGCGCGCAGCGCCTCGCTTTCGCGCAGCGCCGATTCGGGCTGTCTGCCGCTCGTCACCAGCTGACGGTTGCGCTCGACCTGCCGCCGGCTCAGCTCCAGCTGTCGTTCGGCCACGCCGACCAGCTCGCGGTCGAGGAGCACCTGCAGGTAGAGCGTCATGACCTGTACGGCCACATTCTCGCGCGCCTGTTCCAGCTCCTGCACGGCAGCCTCCAGGTCGAGCCGTGCGCTGCGTATGCGGCGGTTGATGCCCAGTCCTTCGAAGAGGGGCATGCTGGCGGCGACGCCGGCCGTGCCCGAGATGCGGTTCGAACTGACATAGACGTTGTTGCTCGACGGCGAGAGTCCGAACGAGGCGTCGGCGCCGAGCGAGGCGTTGAGGCTGGGTAGGCGGCTGCCCCGTGCCGTGGAGAGCTGCACCTCGCTCTCCTCGGCCTGCAGGGCCTGCTGCCGTACGTCTATGTTGTGCTTCTGTGCATGGGCGATGCACTCTTCGAGCGTCCACGGAGCCTCCTGGGCCCCGGCGGTGTGCGCTGCGCCCGTTCCGAGCAGCAGTGCGGCGAGTAGGATATATCGGGCCATGGCGATCGGCGTGTTATTCGTCTGTCCGGTCATGCTCTTCGGTTTCGTGCCGGAGGGTCTCGCGGTCGGTCCGCGTGCCGCGCACGCGCTCGTCCGCTCCGAGTCCGCCGGTGATTTCGATCCGTACGCCGTCCGAGAGCCCCACCTTCACCGCACGCCGCTCGAAGGGCTGCGGATAGGCTTCGGCGTCGCCGGTCAGCACGTGGACGTAGGCATGTTCTCCGTCGAACTCCACGCACCCTTCGGGCAGGGTGAGCACCGAGTCGTGCTCCTCGATGACAATCTCTGCGTTGGCGCTGTAGCCCGCCCGCACGAAGAGGCTGTCGGGGATGCGGACGGCGGCCTTCACCTCGAAGAGGATGATGCCGTTCTCCTCGGTCGCCTTGGGGGCGATGTACTCCAGCTCGGCCTCCAGTTCGACATCCTGCATCGCGCCGACGGTCAGCCTTACGGGCATTCCCCTGCGGAGCTTGCCCACGTCGGTCTCGTCCACGTCGCCGCGGAAGAGCATCTGCGTCATGTCGGCCACCGAGGCGATTGTGGTGCCGTCGTTGAAGGTGTTGGCCTGGATGACCGAATTGCCCACCTTGACCGGCACGTCTAGAATCATGCCGTCGATGGTCGAGCGGATCTGCGTGTTGCTCAGCTCGCGGTATTTCTCGGCGATGCCGTTGCGCGTGATTTCGAGGTTGTCGCGTGCGTTCTGCAGCTCTTCGCGGGCCCGTTCGAGCGCCGTGAGGCTCTGCTCGTACTCCTCGTGCGAGACGACCCCCTTGTCGTGGAGCCGCTCCGTGCGAAGGTGCTCGCGGCGGGTCTGCTCCAGCGTGAGTTCGGCCGAGGTGACCTGCGCTTCGGCGCTGTTGAGGGCCCCCATCTCGGGGATGACCTTCACGGTGGCGAGTATGTCGCCCTCGCGTACCGTCTCGCCCGCTTCGCGGTGCAGGTCCGAGATGATGCCCGATATCTGGGGCTTGATGAGCACCTCGTCGCGGGGTTCGATCTTGCCCGTGGCGACCACCGTCTGCCGGATGGTGTCGATGCGCGGTTCGACGATTGCGTAGAAGGTCTTCGCCGGACGCGTCTTCTGCCACAGGAAGAAGAGCGTGCCCAGCAGCAGTGCCGCGAAGAGCAGGACCAGTGCGATTTTCAGGATTTTTTTCATGACGGAGGCAGTTGTTCGTTATCGGTTCCGTGGATTCGTGTCACTCTTCGCGGATGGCGTCGGCGGCCTTGATGCGCAGCGCCCGGACGACGGGGATGATGCCGGCGGCGAGGCTTCCGCTCACGAGGATGAAGAGAGCGAGCAGTCCTGTGCCGAAGGGTATCTGCATGGTGATTTCAGGACCGCGCAGGGTCGCCACCATGGTGTGGTAGTAGAGCGAGTCGGCGAGCGAGAGGGTTCCGACGGCGGCGGCGAAGCCCGCCACGCCGGCGATGAAGGTAAGCACGAAGCTCTCCGACAGGATCTGCGAGACGATGGCCGCGGGCGGCGCACCCAGTGCGCGGCGGATGCCGATCTCCTGCGTGCGCTCCTTGACCGTCACGAGCATGATGTTGCTCACGCCGACCACGCCGGCCAGCAGCGTCCCCAGCCCTACGATCCATGTGAGCAGGCTGATGCCGCGGAAGAGGCGCGAGACGTTCTCGAGCAGATCGGTGGTCGAGATGACCCACGCGGCGCGCGGGTCGTCGGGAGCGATGATATGGCGTGCGAAGAGCGTACGCCGGCAGATATCCACGACCTCGCGGTTCGGCAGCCCCTCCTCGCCCGCCACGGCGAGCAAGTCCACCGTGCGGCCGCGGCCGAAGAGCTGCTGGGCGAGCGAGGCGGGAACGAAGAGCGTGCGTTCGGTGTCGCTGCCCAGCTCGGCCATGCCCTTCTTGACGACTACGCCCACGACCATGAAGTAGGAGCCGCCCACCTGTATGATCGATCCGCTCGGATCCCCGCCTCCGGGGAAGAGGTCCTTCCATACCTGCGTGCCGATGACGCAGACCTTGCGCTTGTGCATCTGGTCCATGTCGTTCAGCAGTCGGCCGTAGAGGAGGGGCTGGATGTGTATGTGGCTGTGTATTTCGGGCGTGTAGCCCATGATATGATAGTCGCCCTTGAGCGATCCGCGCGCGCAGTTGTGCGTGCCGCCGAATATGACGCCGCCGGCGTACTTCACCGCCGGATTCGCCCGCACGGCCTCCACGTCGTCGTCGCTGAGGCGCCAACTGCGATCCGAGGGCATTCCCTTGTAGGGAATCGATGTCTGGTCGGGAATGAAGAAGGCCGAGTTGACCGTCATGTCGCCCAGCGAGCTGCGGGCCATGCGACCGAGCCCCTGTCCGGCGCCCAGCAGCACGACGAGCATGAAGATGCCCCAGAAGATGCCCAGGGCGGTCATGATGCTGCGTTTGCGGTTGCGCGAGATGGTCTGAAGGATCTCGTTCCAGCGGTCCGAATCGAAAAAGCCCATCGCGGTGTCGTTTTACTTGTTGTGACGCAGGGCGTCGATGGTCTTGAGCCGGGCGGCGCGCCGGGCCGGTACGTAGCCCGCGACGAGCCCTGCCGCGACGAGCACGAGCGTGGCGCTCACCGCGATCGAGAGGTCGAGCGTGGGGTCGACGAAGATCGTGCCGCCGAACTGCGAGTCGTCGGCCGGCATCCGTTCGAGCAGACGGTTCACCCCCTCCATGACTGCGACGCCCAGCACCATGCCCATATATCCGAA
This sequence comes from uncultured Alistipes sp., assembly GCA_949288735.1. Lineage (GTDB taxonomy): Bacteria > Bacteroidota > Bacteroidia > Bacteroidales > Rikenellaceae > Alistipes. Next base: position 27,855 of record CASELE010000009.1, on the reverse strand, counting down.
AAGGGCGGTCACGGCTATCGATTCGATGAGAATCAGCCGTATGATGGAGGAGGGCCGGGCCCCGAGCGCCTTGCGGATGCCGAACTCGAAGGTGCGCTCGGCGACCGTCACGAGCATGATGTTGCTCACGCCGACCACGCCGGCCAGCAGCGTTCCCAGTCCGATGATCCAGATGAAGAGGTCGATGCCGCCGAAGACGAGCGACATCTCCTTGTAGAAGGCCATGTTGTTCCGCAGCCAGACGGCGCTCTCGTCTTCGGGGTCGAAGTCGTGCTCGGCGGCGATGCGGTGTATGAGGCGCCGCTCGAACTCCTGCATCTCGTCGTCGGTATCGATGCCGTTGACCGTGAAGACGGCGCTGCTCACCTCGGGGTCGTTGCCCGTGTAGATGAGCTGCCCGGTGGTGAGGGGTATGTAGCACGACGAGGTGCTCCGTTCGGCGTCGCCCTCTTCGACGCCGACCACCGTGAAGAGGGCCATCGCGGTGGAGTCGCCGACGCGGATCCGCCGCCCGAGCGGGTCGGCGCCGGCGAAGAGTACGCGCCGCATCGCCTCGTCGATGACGATGACCCTGCGGTAACGGTCGACGTCGAGCCGGTTGATGAAGCGGCCCGCGGAGAGCTTGATGGTGCGGATCTCCGTCAGTTCGGGGAGGCACCCCTGCAGGGAGGTCTTCATGAAGCGGCCGTCGACCGAGGCCGTCCTGGAGTCGAACCGTGCGGTGGCCGTCACCTGGTCCACCTCGGGAAATTCGTGCTCGAGAATCGTCAGGTCGCTGTTGCGCAGGCGGATGTCGCGGCCCTTCTCGTAACCGCCGTAGGGTTTCGAGGTGTAGCCGCCGTAGATCTCCATCGAATTGACGGTGTAGCGGTCGAAATGGGAGAAGAAGCCGTTTTTCAGACCGTTGCCCGATCCGAGCAGGATGACCAGCATGAAGATGCCCCACGCTACCGAAAAGCCCGTGAGGAAGGTGCGGAGCCTGTTCCTGCGCATCGACGCCCATATTTCGAGGAAGAGCTCTCTCATCGTGCGGCGAGTCCGGTGGAGGTGATGCTCTCGATGATGCCGTCGTGGATGCGGATGATGCGGTCGGTCTGGTCGGCGATCGACTGTTCGTGCGTGACGCAGACGATCGTCATTCCCATCTCGGTATTCACGCGGCGCAGCAGGTTCATCACCTCCTGCGAGGTGACGCTGTCGAGGGCGCCCGTGGGCTCGTCGGCGAGGATGATTTCGGGCCGGTTGATGAGCGCGCGCGCGATGGCCACGCGCTGCTTCTGGCCGCCCGACATTTCGTTGGGCATGTGCGTGGCCCACTCCCTGAGTCCGAGCATCTCGAGGTATTCGAGCGCGAGGGCGTTGCGCCGACGTCGCGGCACGCCCCGATAGTAGAGGGGCAGGGCGACGTTCTCCATCGCGTTCTTGTAGCTGATCAGGTTGAACGACTGGAAGACGAAGCCGATCATGCGGTTGCGTGTCGCGGCGGCCCGTGTCTCGCTGAAGCCGCGGATGAGCTCTCCGGCGAGGCGGTAGCTGCCGCTGTCGTAGTCGTCGAGTATGCCGAGGATGTTCAGCAGGGTCGATTTGCCCGAGCCCGAAGCCCCCATGATCGAGACCAGTTCACCCTTGTCGATCGAGAGATTCACCCCCTTCAGGACGTGGAGCGGTGCGCCGCCCCGGTAGGTCTTGTGAATATCTTTCAGTTCGATGATCATGGCGCTTTCGTGTTTGCTGTCGGACGGCGGCTCTCTCGGGAGCGGCGGCACGGTGCAAAGATAACCATAAATGGGCCATCTTGTCCGTTGCCCGGATCCTTCGTGACGGGATTCCCCGGCGGCGAAGTTACGAAAAGGGGTGCGGATCCGGTGTACGACAAACGCTCCGCTCCGACGGCCCGCCGGACGGAACCGCCCCGCCGGAAAACCGGCGGGGCGGTTCGCTTCACGGTCGTCCCGGTCTATTTCAGCCGCAGGAACGAATAGCCGAAGCGCTCGCAGGCGGCCCGCTCCAGCTCCTCGCGTGCCGAGGGGTGGGCTATGGCGATGAGCGCCTTGGCGCGCTGGGCGAGGTTCCTGCCCTGAAGGTGGGCCACGCCGTACTCGGTGACGATGTGCTGGATCATGTGGCGCGTCGTGACGACTCCTGCGCCCGGCGTGAGCATGGCCTTGATCTTTGACTGCCCTTTCTCCGTCATCGAGGGGATGGCGATGAAGGTCTTGCCGCCCTCGGATAGGGCTCCGCCGTACATGAAGTCGTGCTGTCCGCCCACGCCCGAGATGATACGCGTGCCGACCGAATCGGCGCATACCTGTCCCGTGAGGTCCACCTCGACTGCCGAATTGACGGCCATCACCTTGGGATTCTGCCGGATGCGGAACGGGTCGTTGGTCCAGGCCACGTCGCGCATCTCGAGCGTCTTGCAGTAGTCCATCCAGTCGTATAGACGGCGCGAGCCAAGGGCGAGCGACGCCACGTTCATGCCCGGTTTCACCTTCTTCTGCGAGTTGTCGATGACGCCCCGCTCGATGAGCGGCAGCACGCCGTCGGTCATCGCCTCGGTGTGCAGACCGAGATGCTTGTGGTCGGTCAGCGCCCCCAGTACGGCGTTGGGTATGCCTCCCACACCGATCTGGAGCGTTGCGCCGTCGGGGATGAGTTCGGCGATGTGGCGCCCTATGCGCAGCTCGACGTCGGTGGGTATGGCCGTGGGAACCTCGACCAGGGGCTCGTTCACCTCGACGGCGGCCGCCACGCGCGAGAGCGGAATCACGGCGTCGCCTTCGGAGAAGGGCATGGCCTCGTTGATCTGCGCGATGACCGTATGGGCCATCTCCACGGCCGAGACGGTGAGGTCGGCCGAGACGCCGTAGGAGCAGTATCCTTCGGCGTTGGGGCGCGAAAGGTTGAGGAGCACCGTGTCGACGGGGAGCATGCCGCTGCGGAAGAGCCCCGGAATCTCGCCCAGGAAGGCGGGGATGGACTGTCCGTAGCCGTCGGCGAGCCAGCGGCGGATGTTGTTGGCCACGAAGAGACTGTTCACGAGGAAGGTCTCCTTGTATTCGGGCCGGCAGTAGGGTGCGTCGGAACGTCCTACGCCGAAGCCCGAGTAGATGGTCACGTCGGTCAGTTCGTCGGCGCGGTCGGTCATCGCCCGGACGAGCACCTCCGGTATCGAGGTGCTGCCCTGGATGAAGACGCTGCTGTGCGAGCGGATGAGCCGGACGGCTTCGGCCGCGGTGGTATAGCGTGTCATGAGTCGTCAGATTTTGTTTTTCTCCTCGAAGAGGGCGAGCCGCTCCTCGAGCTGGTCGAACTGTTCGGGGCGGTTGAGTTGCGAGACGCAGATGCGGACGCCCTCCTGCCGGCTGCCGGTCGACGAGAGCGAGATGGCACAGATGCCGCAGAGCAGCAGCTCGCGCAGCAGCTCCGAGCAGCTCATCGAACCGTAGCCCACGGTGTAGAAGAATCCGTCGCTCACCCGTTCGTCGAGATCCTTGTCGTAGACGATGCGGAATCCGTGGCGGAGGAACGACTCCTTCGTGCGTTTCGCGCGGCGTGCATACTCCGAGGTGTGGCCTACGAAGTCGAGCCGTCCGTCGGCCGCGGCATCGAACATGGCGGCCAGCGCGCACTGCGCCGCGTGGCCCGTGCCGGACGAGGCGGCGTAGAGGATGCCCAGCACGTAGGCGTCGCCCAAACGGCCGATGCGGTAGCGTTCGAGCAGGGCGGGATAATGGCGTCCGTAGAGCTTGTCGGAGATGGCCGCCACGGCGATGCGCTCGCCGGCGTAGCTGAATATCTTCGAGGCCGAGAGCATCAGGATGTAGTTGTCCGTGTAACGGGCTACGGTGGGCTGGAACGGCGCCTTGCCGGGTTCGCCGAGCCGCTTGCGGAAATCCATTCCGAGATAGGCGAGGTCCTCGATGACGATCGCGTCGTACTTCGTGGCCAACCGGCCGATGATCTCCAGTTCCTGCTCCGTCAGGCAGATCCAGGCCGGATTGTTGGGGTTGGAGTAGACGATGGCCGCGATGTCGCCCTCGCAGAGGTAGCTTTCGAGCTTGGCCTCGAGCTTGTCGGCGCGGTAGTTGTAGATGTCGAACGATGCGCTCGGGATGTCGAGCAGCTGCGTCTGGTTGCGCTGAATGGGGAAGCCCGGGTCTATGAAGAGGATTTTCCGGCGTTTCGGGTCGAGCTGCGCGCAGAGCAGGAAGAGGGTGAAACTCCCCTGCATGGACCCCACCGTCGGAATGCACCCTTCGGGGGCGATGCCGATGTCGAGGAAGGCCCGGATGAAGCGCGAGGCGGCCTGCTTGACCGAGGGGATGCCCTGCAGCGGCGGATAGATGGAGGCCACGCCCTCGGCGAGCGCCTGCCGTTCGGCCTCGACGCCGATGGCTTCGGGGCTGAGCCCCGGGACGCCCATCTCGAGGTGGACGAACTCCTCGCCCGTCTGCTGCTCCATGCGGCGCGCGACGGCGCCCGACTGCCGGATGGTCGCCGCGGCGATATCCGGAATCTCCATCTCGGCGAGGATTCCGTCGAGAAGGGTGCTGTCGAAGGGCTGTTTCATCTCTGCATGCTTTTTTGTGCGTGTTCGTATCCGATGCGGAAGGCGGCGAGGTTGCTCTCGACCACCGCGTCGCCCTTGCGTGCGAAGATGTCGCGGATGCCCTGCTCGAGCTTTGCGGCCTCGATCTGCAGCAGCGGTGCGGCGGCACCCAGCAGCACGATGTTGGCGGCGCGGGGCGATGCGGCCTCTTTGGCGAGCTCGTCCACGTCGAGCGCGATGATGCGGGGCAGCGATTCGAGCTCGGCGCGCAGACGTTCGGGGTCGGGGTAGTTTTCGATATTGACAAAGGGGGTGGTGTTCGTCACGACCCATCCCTGTTGCGAGAGCCAGGGCAGGTAGCGCAACGCCTCCATAGGCTCCAGCGAGAGGATGATGTCGGCTGCGCCGCGCGGGATGAGGTCCGAGGCGATCGGCGCGGACGAGAGACGGAGGTTCGACTGCACGTCGCCGCCGCGCTGGCTCATGCCGTGGACTTCGGCCTGCTTGATGTAGAGTCCCTCGTCGAGAGCGGCGCGGCCGATGACGGTGGCGATCGAGAGGATGCCTTGTCCTCCCACGCCCGAAAGTATGATGTCGCGTTTCATGGTCGGGTTTACTTTTTAGCGTTGTGTCGTTTGGCGGTCTGGATGCACTCGCGGCGCGGGATGATGACCGAGACGCCGCGGTATTCGATCTCCTCGCGGATGATGCGGCGCATCTCCTCGTGGTTCTTGGGCAGGGGTACCACCACGCGGATGTGGTCGGGTTCGACGCCCAGTCCCGCGCAGATCTGTTCCAGACGTCCCGTGCCGGCCGAATCCTGGCCGCCGGTCATGCCCGTGGTGAGGTTGTCCGAGATGATGACCGTAATGGGGCTCCCGGCATTCACCGCGTCGAGCAGACCCGTCATGCCCGAGTGGGTGAAGGTCGAGTCGCCGATGACGGCCACGGCGGGGTGCTGCCCCGCATCGGCCGCACCCTTGGCCATGGTGATCGAGGCACCCATGTCGAGCACCGTGTCTATGGCGTGGAACGGCGCCAGCCAGCCCAGCGTATAACAACCTATATCACTGAATACCTTTGCATTGTCGTATTCTCGCACCACGTCCGTGAGGGCCGTGTACATGTCGCGGTGGCCGCAACCCTGGCACAGGGCGGGCGGACGCGGCACGGTCACCTCGCTTGCGGCGTGGGCCGCGTGGGGAGGCAGGCCGAGCGCCTCGCGCACGCTGTCCGGCGTCAGTTCGCCCGTGCGGGGCAGCTCGCCCGTCATGCGGCCCCGGATCTCGACGGGGGTGGCCAGTACGCCGCGTATCAGCTCCTCGACGAGCGGCTGGCCCTCCTCGATGACGAGAATCGAACGGCACTCTGCGGCCATGCGGCGCACCAGGTCGCCCGGGACAGGATATTGCGAGAGCTTCAGCACGGGGTGGGGGCACCCGTCGGGATAGTTCTCCATCAGGTAGTTGTAGGCGATGCCGCAGGCGATGATGCCCATCGACCTGTCGGCCCCGTCCGTATAGCTGTTGTAACGGCTCGCGACGGCCTCCTGCTCGAACTTGCGGTAATCCTCGACGAGCACCTTGTATCGGGCCCGCGAGTTGCCCGGCATGAGCACCCACTGACGCGGATTTTCGGGATAGACGAGGGGGTTCGGCTCGCGGCGGACGCCCGTCTCGACGGCGGCGCGCGAGTGGGCCATGCGGGTCGTCAGGCGCATCAGCACCGGAATGCGGTAGCGCTCCGAGAGGGCGAAGGCGTCGGCGGCCATGTCGTAGGCCTCCTGCTGCGACGAGGGCTCGAAGACCGGCACGAGGGCGAACTTGCCGTAGAAGCGCGAATCCTGCTCGTTCTGCGACGAGTGCATCGAGGGGTCGTCGGCCGCTACGACGATCATGCCGCCGTTGGCGCCCGTCATCGCCGAGTTGACGAAGGCGTCGGCCGCCACGTTCATGCCCACGTGTTTCATGCAGACCATCGACCGCTTGCCGCAGAACGACATGCCGAGCGCCTCCTCGACGGCCGTCTTTTCATTGGCGGACCAGGCGCAGTGGATGCCCCGTTCGGCCGTGAGCGGATGGCCCTGTATGTACTCCGTGATTTCGGTCGAGGGCGTGCCCGGATAGGCGTATACGCCCGACAGACCCGCGTCGAGTGCGCCCTGTGCGAGCGCTTCGTCGCCCAGAAAGAGTTGCTTGCTTGCCATAGGTATGTAGGATAGATGATTTTCCAACCCTACAAATTTAGGGTTTTTCGGCCGGATTCCAATATTTCGTCCGCGAATTTCTCGCCGTTTCGCTCCCTCTTCCTCCCGGCGCGCCGGAACTCCTGTTCCGAAGCGTGCGGCCGGCGGTGTATTGTGCCGAAAAAGAACTATCTTTGTCCCGCGACTCAATCCTCCGCAATGGTATCGGTCATCATCCCCAACTACTGTCATGCGCCCTATCTGGTGCAGCGCATCGAGAGCGTGCTCGGCCAGAGCTACCGCGACATCGAGGTGATTCTGCTCGACGACGCCTCGACCGACGGCAGCCGTGAGATTCTCGAACGATACCGCTCCGAGCCGCGCGTGAGCCACATCGTCTGCAACGAGACGAACGGCGGCTCGCCCTTCGGCCAGTGGAGCCGAGGCTTCGGCCTGGCGCGCGGCGAGTATCTCTGGATTGCCGAGAGCGACGACTTCAGCGACCCCCGGTTTCTGGAGCGTTGCGTAGCCGAACTCGAGGCGCGTCCCCGATGCGTCGTCGCGCATACGCTGAGCCGTTTCGTCGACGGCGAAGGACACCCCTTCGGCCGCCCGTCGCCGTCGGAGGGGAGGCCGCCGCGTGAACTCGACGGTCCCGCCTTCGTGCGGCGCCATCTGCTCTGGGTCAACGACCTCTACAATGCGAGCATGGCCGTTTTCCGCCGTGAGGCACTCTCTTCCCCTCCCCGTGTAGAGGCCTATTTGCGTTACCGCTATTGCGGCGACTGGAGCTTCTGGATGGAGCTTGTGCGGAAGGGTTCCGTCTGCACGGTTTTCGAACCGCTCAACTGCTTCCGCCGCCATGCGACCACGACCACGGGCCGCTCCGAACGCAACGGAGGCAAGTGGCTCGAGGTGCTGTCCATCGTCGGCTGGGCCGGAGAACACTTCGTCTTTCCGGCGGCGTTCCGTGCGGCCGTGGCGGGCAAGCAGCTGCTGCACCTCGCGCGCATGGGCCGGCGTGCCGGATGGCCTTTCGGTTACCGGCGGGCGTGGGTCGAGTGGCGCCGCCGCTATCCGCATCCGCGGCTCCTCATCGTCTGGTACGAACTGGTCAAACCCTTTGTCGGCCTATTCTGCGGCCGTTAACCCGACAGTCATGCAACTACCCCGCATCAGCCTGATGGTGGCCACCTACAACTGGCCCGAGGCGCTCCGTCTGACGCTCCGCAGCGCTCTGCACCAGAGCCTGCCGCCCGTGGAGATACTTGTGGCCGACGACGGCTCGGCCGACGCGACGGCCCGTCTCGTGCGCGAGGTGGCGGCCTCGTCGCCGCTCCCCGTGCGTCACATCTGGCATCCCGACGAGGGATTCCGTCTGGCGGCCATCCGCAACCGGGCCATCGCCGCTGCCGAAGGGAACTATATCGTGCAGATCGACGGCGACATCCTGCTGCACCGCCACTTCCTGCGCGACCACGCCCGCTTTGCCCGGCCGGGATGCTTCGTGAGCGGCAGCCGGCTGCTGCTTACCGAACCGCTCACCGCCCGGCTGCTCGCCCGGCCCGACGACGGCCTGTCGCTCTCCCCTTTTTCGCAGGGGGTGCGCAACCGTCTGAACGGAGTGCGCCTGCCGTGGCTCTCGCCCCTGCTGGCAGGCTACGGTTCCGACCGTACGCGCGGCTGCAACATGGCCTACTGGCGCGACGACATGGTGCGGACGAACGGCTACGACGAGTCGTTCCGCGGCTGGGGCGCCGAGGATTTCGAACTGGCGCTCCGCCTGCGTCACAACGGGGTGCGCCACCGGACGGTCAAGTTCGCGGCCGTCGCCTTCCATCTGTGGCACCCCGAACGCTCGCGCGATGCCGTGGAACGCAATGTGGCGCTCCTCGACCGCACGCGTGCGCTCGGTTCGCTCCGCTGCGCCGACGGCCTCGACAAGTATCTCTGAACGAATACATACACCCGAGCCGGGCGGCCATAACGGCCGCCCGGCTCTTTTCATGGCCGGACCGGGGCGGACGGTTCGTCGGGATGGACGGACTCCGGCCGGCGGCGCGGCGGTTGCGGGCCTCGCCGGAGCCGGTCCCGGTGCCGCGCTTGCCGGAGACGATGATTCCGTGGAATACGCCTGCGGTCCTGGCCGCACGCACGCCGCCGGGTGCCGCCGTGACCGCCGCAAGGTGCGGTTACTCCTCGCGGCGCTTCAGGTAGACGATGACGCCCACCTGGTGTTCGGGGCCCTCGTCAGGCGAAAGGCGCTGAATGCGGGTATCGAAGAGCGTGCCGTATCCCATCTCGAGGAACTTGCTCAGCATCCGGTTCTCGGTGCGGGGAACGTAGCCCAGTTTGTGTCCGTCGAAATGGAGGGCGACGGCGTAGGGGTCGAACCGGTTGTCGGGCTCCCCGACCAGTTCGAGCCGGGTGCCGATGTGCAGCGAATCGAAAACGAGGCAACCCTCCCAATAGGTGAAGCCTGCGATGTCGAAATGTGTGAGGTGACGGTAGTTGCGCACCTCGCTGTCCGTCTTTTTCATGGCTGTTTGCGTTTTGGTCATAAGGCGAAGGTATCGGATGTTTTGGACAACTTGTGTCACCGGGCTTCCGGCACCGATATTTTTCCGCCTGTCGGCCGGGCTGAAAAAAGGGGAGGGATGCCGGCCGGCACCCCTCCCCGCAGGTCGTCGGAACGCTTCCGTTACCGCACCTTGAAACCCTCGTCCGCCCGCATCGGGATGGGCATCTGGGCGTAGACGCCGCTCTGGAGCTTTTCGCGCACAGAGCGGAGCGCTTCGATGGTGTACTTCACGTCCTCGAGCGTATGGGCCGCCGTCGGGATGATGCGCAGGATGATCTCGCCCTTCGGGATGACGGGGTAGACCACAATCGAGCAGAAGAGGGCGTGGTTCTCGCGCAGGTCCACGACGAGGTTCGTCGCCTCGGGGATGCCGCCCTTCAGGTAGACGGGAGTGACGGGCGATTTCGTGACGCCGATCTCGAAGCCGTTCTCCTTCAGTCCGCTCTGCAGCGCGCGGGTGATCTCCCACAGCTTCTCCTGGTATTCGGGATGCTTGCGGATGAGGTCCAGACGCTTCAGCGCGCCGATGACCATCGGCATGGGGAGCGACTTGGCGTAGAGTTGCGAGCGCATGTTGTAGCGGAAGAGGTTGATGAGCCAGCGCGGACCGCTGACGAAGGCGCCGATGCCGGCCATCGACTTGGCGAAGGTGTTGAAGAGTACGTCCACGCCGTCGACCACGCCGAAGTGGGCCGCCGTGCCACGGCCGCCGGGACCCATCGTGCCGAAGCCGTGGGCGTCGTCCACCAGCAGGCGGAACTGGAAATCCTTCTTCATGGCGACGATCTCGTCGATCTTGCCCAGGTCGCCCTTCATGCCGAAGACGCCCTCGGTGATGACCAGTACGCCGCCGTTCTGCTCGTCGGCCAGTTCGGTGGCGTGCCTGAGCTGCAGGCGGAGCGAATCCATGTCGTTGTGGCCGAATACGAAGCGCTTGCCCTTGTGCATGCGCAGGCCGTCGATGATGCAGGCGTGGGCCTCGGCGTCGTAGACCACCACGTCGCGCGGCGTGAGGAGGCAGTCGATGATCGAGAGCATGCCCTGGTAGCCGAAGTTGAGCAGGAAGGCGTCCTCCTTGCCGACGAACTCGGCCAGCTCGCGCTCGAGCTGCTCGTGATATTTGGTCTGTCCGCTCATCATGCGGGCGCCCATCGGGGCGGCCATGCCGAACTCGGCGGCGCCCTTGGCGTCGGCTTCGCGCACCTCGGGGTGGTTGGCCAGGCCGAGGTAGTTGTTGAGGCTCCAGTTGAGCATCATCTTGCCGCGGAAGCGCATGTGGGGACCGAGCTCGCCCTCGAGCTTCGGGAAGGCGAAGTAGCCGTGCGCGTAGGCCATGTACTGGCCGATGGGGCCGCCGGCGTTCTTCTCCAGACGTGCGAAAATATCAGTCATATCCGTATCGTTTTTTGTGTTGTATGCCGTTTCTTCCCGTTCGGGTGCGCAGAGGCTGCGGAGCCTCCGGTTTTTGCCACCAAAAGTAACGGTTTTTTCCCGTGCGTGCGTACGCCTTTATACTTATTTTCATCCGCGTCTCCGTCGCGTCGGACCGCGGGGAGGCTCGTTGGGTCAGAATTCGACCGTCACGCCGAGTGTCGGCAGAAGTGTGCCGCTCTGTTGACGAAGCCGCTTCATGACGTATCGCCGCTCGTCGGCCGGAGCCTCGGGATTGGCCACGACCCCTGTCGAGAGGAGCGTGTCGGGGCGCCGGAGTTTGGAGGCGGTGATGTTCTGCAGGTCGACATAGAGCCCCACCATGCAGCGCTTCAGATAGAAGATCTTGTCGATGCGCAGGTCGAGCTGCCAGAAGGCCGGCAGACGTTCGCTGTTGTAGCGGTCGTAGTCGTAGTAGGGGCGTCCCTGTGCGTCCCAGGCCTCGACGAGCGACGAGAGCTCCTCGTCGTAGGGGGTGACCGGGGCGCCGCCCACGGCGCTCAGCTTCGCGCCGATGCTCCAGGCACGGCCGAAGTCGTAGGTGCCGCTCAGGTTGACCACGAAGCGGTTGTCCCAGGCCGAGGCCACGAGGGGAGCGTGACGGTCGCGGCGGAACTCGCTGCGGAAGAGCGTGACTGAGCCCACGGCGTTCAGCCGGTCGGCAAGCCGCCAGCGGGCCATGGCCTCGACGCCGTAGGCGCGGCCGCGGGCTGTGGCGGTGAGGGCCTCGCCGCCTACCGAGCCGTAGTCGTCGCCCTTGCAGGCGAGGGGGATGCCGTCGGCGAGAGAGAGAGGCATGCGGTCGTAGCGCTTGACGAAGCCTTCGACCGAGACGACGAGCCGTTCGCGTAGCCGCCAGTCGAAACCGGCCGCGGCCGATACGGCGCGCTGGTAGTCGAGCCCGCGGTTGGCGAGCATTCCGTCGGCGTCGCGGTAGCCGAGGGCCGTGCAGGGGGGCAGCTGGTAGTAGATGCCGCCGCTGGCGCGCACCGACCAGGCGTCGGTGAGGGCGTAGGAGAGCGAGAGCCGCGGCGAGGGGCGCTTCCAGAGGCGTGCCATGCGCGGCGAGTAGCCGCAGCCGTCGGCGCGGAGGCCGGCCGAGAGGGTGAGCCGCCGGTCGGCCGAGAGGTAGTCGGCACCCAGGTAGAGACCCCAGCCGACGATGCCCAGGCGGGTGCGGTAGTTCGAGTAGCGGAGCGTGCCGGCGTAGAGCTGCCGGAGGGTGGCGTCGTCGTAGCCGGTGCGGTGGAGCTCGGCGCCGGCGCGGAGGGTCCAGCGGCCGAGTCTCGAGCTGTTCTCGGCGCGCAGCGTGCTCTTCTGTTCCACGGCGCGCAGCCGCAGCGTTAGGTTCTCCTCGGAAGAGGAGTCGTTGTTGCGGTACTTCAGGTTACGGTTGTTGAGGTAGTTGTGGCTCAGCGTGAGGCTCTGCGTGTGGAGGCCGGCGAAGTGGCGCCACGAGAGGCCCACGGTGAAGGTCTCCTGTCGGATGCGCGGCAGATAGCTGAGCATGTATTCGGCCTCGTCGCCCTTCTGGTCGGTATTCAGCCGCATGTTGTCGATGCCGGCCAGTCCGAGGAAGAGGAGTTCGTCGCGCTGGCCGATGCGGCTGCGGATCTTGACCTGCCCGTCGATGTAGTTGGGCAGGAAGGGGAGCCCCAGCAGCTTGAAGAGGAGCTGCAGGTAGGACTGCCGCACCGAGAATAGGTAGGTGGTCCGGCGGTCGGCCGGGCCTCCGCCGCTGAGCGAGACCTCGGAGGCGCCGAGCGTCGCCTTGAAGGCGTGGCGTTCGGGGTCGCCGTCGCGCAGCCTCAGGTCGAGCACGGAGCTCAGCGCTCCGGAGCGCGAGGCGGGGAAGGCTCCGGTGTAGAAGTCGATTTCGCGTATGAGGTCCGAATTGACGATGCTCACGGGGCCGCCCGTGGCTCCCTGCGTGGCAAAGTGGTTGATGTTCGGGATCTCGATGCCGTCCATGTAGAAACGGTTTTCGGCCGGGCCTCCGCCGCGGACGATCAGGTCGTTGCGGTAGCCTACGGGCGAGAAGGCGACGCCGGGATAGGAGCGTACGATGCGCGAAATGTCACGGTTCGATCCGGGGCTCTTCTCGATCTCGCGTACGCCGATTACGTGCATGCTCACCGGGCTCTCGATCGAGCGGCGGAAGGGCGACGGCCGTACCTCGACCGCCTCGAGCTCTTCGGCCGCGGGTTCGAGCTCTATCTCGACGAAGGGGGTCGTGGCGGCGACGAGGAATTCGGGGGTGAGCTGCGGCGTATAGCCTATCGAGGAGACCGCCAGGCGGCGGAGGCCCGGCTCGACCCCTTCGATGGCGAAGCGACCGAGCGAGTCGGCCGAGGCGCCGCGCGAGGGATCGCCGTCCACCACGACCGCAGCGTAGGGGACGGGGCGACGCGAGAGCCGGTCGATGACCCGTCCCCGCACGGTGTACCGGCCGGCGGCCTGCAGCGGCCCGATTCCGGCGGCGCAGAGCAGCGCGAGGAGCAGTGCGCGGAGTATGGTGCGGTTCGGCATTCGGAGTACAAAGATAGTGAAAACCGCGAAAGAGTGGTGCAGCTCTTCTGAAACGACTATTTAATATAGGTGTAATATACCCGGACTTCCGGCCGGGGTGCGGTCCGGTACTGCGCGGGCGGCGGTTCGCGGTTCCGATGCGGCTCGGATGGCGGCGGCAGCGGAGCAGCCGGAAGGGTGCGCGCGGAGGGCGGACGGAGGCTGCGCCAAAGGCTGTCCGGGGGCTCCGGCAGAGCCGTTTCCGGCCTGCGGAAGGAGATGCGCGGAAAAAACGTTCGTTTTTCCCGACATGAGTAATCTGTTGTTTCTTAATGTGTTAAAAAGTATACGGGGGGGGGTATTTTGCTGATATGAAAATAGATTCCGAGAAACTTGTCTCGTATCATTTAATATCGTACATTTGTGTTATAAACGAACGTTTACCCGGAAGCATCGCGGAGGTCGTCCGATCGCCGCGGCTCTTGTGCCGCCGGGTGCGAAAGACAAACGAAATGAAGAACCGTCGCCTGTTGCTCTCTCTGCTGCTGCTGGTCGTGAGCCTGCCGGTTGTCCATGCCCGGTCGGTTACCGATTCGGTCCGGGTCTATTACCGGCGCGGATACTCCGTGCTCGACCGTTCGTTCGCCGGCAACGGCGAGGCGCTCGACCGCTTCATCGCCCGGCTCGACAGCCTCACGGGCGGCAATCCGGAGCGCATCCTCTCCTTCACGTTCGAAGGCAAGGCTTCGCCCGACGGATCGCATGTGGCCAACCAGCGGCTGACCGAGAAGCGTGGCGCGCGTATGGTGGAGTGGCTGCGCACGCGGATCGACCTGCCCGATTCGGCCGTGCATATCGTGGCCGAAGGTGTCGACTGGGAGGGTCTGGCCGAACTCGTGGAGCGCACGCCCGAAGTGCCCGAGCGCGAAGCGGTGCTTGAAATAGTGCGTCATACTCCGCTGTGGATTTTTGACGACGAAGGCCGTGTGGTCAGCGGCCGCAAGAAGCGGCTGATGGACCTGGCGGGCGGACGGCCTTACAAATACATGTACGAACACCTCTTCCCCGAGCTGCGCAATACGAGCGTCGTACTGCGGTGCGAGGTGCTCGTCGCCGACCCCGTGGCGACACGCATGCCCGTACGCCGCTCGCTTGCCGAGGCTGCGGTGCCTCCCGCACCGCAGCGGCTGGCGCCGCGCGAGGTGCCCTCTCGGGCCGGCTCCGGAGCCGGCCCGCGGGAGCCGCTCCACCGGCTGGCGCTCAAGACCAACCTCGTCTACGACGCCGTGCTGATGCCCTCGCTCGAGGTGGAGTACCGCATCGACGACCGCTGGTCGGTGAATGTCGAGGGCGAGGTGGCGTGGTGGAAGCGCGACAGCCGCCACAAGTACTACCAGATCGCTACGCTCGGCCCCGAGGCGCGCTACTGGTTCAAGACGAAGAAGCCGTGGCACGGCCACTATGTGGGTCTCTTCGGTCTGGGAAGCTGGTACGACCTTGAGAACGGCGGCCGCGGCTACAAGGGCGAATTCTGGTCGGTGGGTCTGAGCTACGGATACATGTTCCCGGTGAGCAGGTCGCTTTCGTTCGAGGCGGGTATCGGCGTGGGGTTCCTGCGTACGTGGTACGAGGAGTATCTGCCCATCGACGGGCACTACGTCTACCAGCAGTCGAGCCGCACGAACTATTTCGGTCCGGTGAAACTGAAGTTCGCCTTCGTTTGGAGGCTCTGGGACCAGAACAGGAAAGGAGGTGCGCGATGATGCGACACGCTATGGGAGTGCTCGCCCTGGGCGGGCTGTTGATGGTGGCGGGCGGCTGCCGCAAGGAACTCTGCTACGACCATGCACTGCACGGTCTGAGTGTCCGTGTCGACGTACAGCCCGACTGGGAACGTGCCTGGGAGCGCGATTACGGTGCCGGATGGCAGGCGAACTGGCCCGACGAGTTCGGCCTCGACTACGAGGATCTGCTCCATACCGGGGAGGCCGAAGGTATCGCGGCGCTGGTCTACGGATCCGACGGAAAGGCCGACGAACGCCACCTGGAGGCCGACGGCGGTCTGCTGCCGATGAGCGAGGGGGAGCATGCGCTGCTCTTCTACAACGACGACACGCAGTACATCGTACTGAGCGATCTCACCTCGTCGACCACGGCGACGGCCACGACCCGCACGCGGACGCGTGTCAACTTCCGCGAGCTGAATGCCGGCGAGCGGACCGTGAACGAACCCGACATGCTCTACGGCGCATGGATCGAACACTACGATGCGGTGCCGACCGTCGAACCGGCTCCGCTGGCCGTAGGGCTGCGGCCTCTGGTCTACACCTACCTGATCCGCTACGAGTTCGACCACGGACAGGAGCATGTGGCTCTGGCGCGCGGCGCGCTGGCCGGCATGGCCGAGAAGGTCTATCTGCAGGACGGCCGCACGCACGACTCGTCGGCTACGGTGCTCTACGACTGCGAGGTGACCGACTACGGCGTCGAGGCCCGCGTGGAGACCTTCGGCGTGCCGGGATTCGCCGACGGCAACTATACCCGTGCCGGAGGGGCGAGCCACAGGCTCAACCTGGAGGTGAAGCTGCAGAACGGCGTGATGAAGAACTTCGAGTTCGATGTCACGGATCAGATGACGGCACAGCCGCGCGGCGGCGTCATCCGCGTCGGCGGGCTGATCGTAACCGACGAGGAGGCCAGCAGCGAGTCAGGCTTCGAGGTCGAGGTGGACGGCTGGGGCGAATTCGAGGATATCGAACTGGAGCTGTAACGAAAAATAGGAGAAACAAAGCCGCGGGCGGTCTCTGCGCTGAATGACGCCCGGGGTGAAAGATAAACCAATAACCAATCTAATCACTTAATTTTCAATGCGCATGAAAAAGAGTTTCATCTTGCTTGCCGCGGCCGCAGCGGTCCTGGCAGGCTGCACCAAGACCGAGACGGTGGAGCGCTCTTCGGAGAACGCCATCCGTTTCGAGGGTGCGTATGTAGGCAACGCGGTCGCATCGCGTGCCGGTGAGGTGACGGAGCTGGACAACGACATCACCACGTTCCAGGTCTTCGGCCAGTATGGCACGGCGGGCTCCGCAACGCAGATTTTCGACAACGTGGCCGTAACGAAGGGCGCCGGCGCGTGGACCTACACGGGCGGTGACCGCCTCTGGGTCGACGGCCAGAACTATGTCTTCTCGGCCTATGCTCCGGCTGCAGCCCTCGCGTCGCCCGCAGTGAACGATGCGGGTCTGATCAACATCGGCGAGTACACCTCGGACGATACGCACCAGTACGACCTGATCTATGCCGCACAGCTCGCTACGGGCCAGGCATCGGGCAACGGCGAGGTGATCTTCACCTTCAACCACCTGCTCTCGTGGGTGCGTCTGACGCTGAACAACACGATTGCCGAGACGGCCGGCGAGGTGGCCATCAGCGATCTGAAGATCAACGGCATCAACACGAAGGCTACCTGGACGCCCGACGGTACGCCCGCCGCGACGGCTACGAATATGGCAGGCGGCAACTGGGATGAGCCCGACACGCCCGCCGAGTTCGCATTCACCGACGTCACGCTCGCCTATGGCGACAACACCTTCGACCTGGTGGCTCTGCCGCAGAACATCGGTACGGTGACCGTCACCTTCGCCATCTCGCTGACGCCCGCAGGCACCTCGACCCCCATCACGAAGAACTTCTCGGTCGACCTGCCCACGACCGGCACGTCAGCATGGGCCATGGGCAACCGCTACAACTACGTAGCCGACATCGAGGCCGAGGATGACCTGGGCATCGAGCCCATCGTCTTCGGCAACCCGACGGTGGAGGCCTGGGTAGATACTACCCCCGAGATCACCATCGATCCGGCCGTCGTACAGGTACCGTAAGGAACCCGCCGGCATGACCGGCACCACACAGACCGCAGGGGGTTGGCTCTCCCTGCGGCCGCAAGGGGCCGCGGAAACCCCGGCAGGCGGAGGCCTGCCGGCCGCGGCCGGCAGGGGAGTATCCCCGCAACCGCAACCAACGAACAACGCGATGAGAACGAACACAACCATCCTGCTCGGCGCCGCGGCGCTGCTGCTGGTCTCCTGCGCCGATACGCGGAGCGAGCTGCCCGCGCCCGCGGCGATGCCGGCCATCGGCTTCCGGCCCGAGGTGGAGACCCGTGCCGCACGTACGCAGCTGGGCGCCGGCGACGAGTTCGCCGTATGGGCCAGCCGGACGGCGGGCGGCGTCGAGACGCCGATTCTCACGGCCGAACCCGTGCGCCACACGTCGGCCGGATGGGTCTACGCGAATACGCAGTACTGGTGGCCCGGCTCGACCTACGACTTCCGCGCGCTCTATCCCGCCGGGACGCCGGGCGTGACCTTCGCCGGGGGGTATTTCGCCGTGGCCGATTTCGACGCGCGGCAGTCGACCGACCTTATGGTCGCCTCGGTGACGGGCGTTGGCTATGCCGCGGGCGATCCGACGCCCGAGGCCGTCTGCTTCGACTTCCGCCATCTGACGGCCCGTGTCGTCTTCGAGGGACGCACCTCGCAGCAGGCCACCGCGCTCACGCTGCGCGAGGCGCTTCTCTACGGCCTGCCCGCCACGGGCAGCTACGACGGCGCCGCCGACACCGACGGCACGGGCCTCGGGGCCTGGACCCCCGGTCCGGCAACCACCGCGGCCGATCCCTTCGCCCGCAGCGAGGGCGTGACGCTCAACTACGGCGGCGAGACGCTCTTTGCCGACGACCTGCTCGTCGTGCCGCAGCGGCTCGCCGGGACGACCTGCGTGCTGGAACTCCGCTACGACGATCCGGGTGCGGCTTCGGGTGTCACCGTGCGGCGGGCGACCATCCCCGCCGATGTCGTCTCAGCGTGGGAGGCGGGCGGCAGCTACCGCTACACCTTCTCGCTCGATGCGCTGAACTACATTCTCTTCGACCGTCCGACGGTGGAGGCCTGGAACTACCTATCGGGCGGGTCGATAACCATTGAATAACGTGCGAGCCATGAAACCGACGAAATTGAGTCCCGTCCTGCGCCCATGGACGCTGGCCCTGCTCCTCGGAGCGGCGGCCGCCTGCGCGCACGACGAGCAGCTCGGCCCCGACGGGGCCGATCGGGGACTGCCGCTGCTCTTCGGCACCCCCGTGGTGACGCTCGACGCCGAGGCCACCACCCGTGCGCCGCTCGACGCCTTTCCCGAGAACCGCAGTTTCGGCGTGCTGGGATACTGTCTGGCCGACGACGAATCGCAGGATGGCTGGCAGGCCAATCCCGTATCGGGACCCTACGGCTGGGAGGTGAAACGTTCGCGCTGCGCTCCCCACCTCTTCTACCGCACGGCCGTCCGCTACGACGGCGCGACGTGCGACTACCGCAACGGCGGCAGCGAGCGGCTGCGCGAATGGTACGACGACCCGTCGTATCTCTACACCTTCTTCGCCTACTATCCCCACGAGAGCGAGCAGGCGGGTTTCAGCGTCGTGCCCGCCTGGAACGACGACCTCACGAAGATGATGGGCTCGCCCACGCTGCGCTTCGACATGCCGTGGAACGGCGGCGCGGAGACGGACCTGCGCCAGATGGAGCAGATCCCCGACGCGATGGTCGCATCGGCCGTGGACGTGATGCGTACGACGGGACGTGTCGGACTCGAGTTCAGCCATATGCTCACGGGGCTCAACTTCGAGGTGCGCAATTACAACTCGGAGCACGACGTGACCATCCATTCGCTGCGGCTCACCGGTACCTTCCACCGTTCGTTCGAGTGGCAGCCCGGCGTCTCGTTCTCCTACCCCGCGGGGTCGACCTTCTCCGGATGTTTCGAGTATTTCGACTCTGCCGATGCGGGGGCACCCCTCACGGTGCCGCGCGTGGAGACCTCGACGGGTACGGTCAGCGGCCGGCAGATCGGCTCGACGCTGCTGCTCATCTCGAACACGCAGCTCTCCACCGACGATCCGATGGCCTACTTCGGCAACGTGGCGCTCGAGATCAGCTACTCCTTCGTCGAGACCGGGAGCGACGGCACTCCCACGGTGAAGACCGTGCGCCGCAACCGCCCCGCGACCTTCATGCCGCAGCCCGGGACCATCTATACGGCGCAGCTCAACTTCATCGGCGACGCCTTCGTCCTGCAGTTCGAACCCGACCCCAACCAGTGGGAGTCGGTCTACGAGAACCAGATCACCTTCCTTTGACCACTAACGCGATTCTACGACGATGAAACAGAATATCCCGTTCCGCCGGCTGCTGCTGGCCGCCGCGGCCCTCGCCGCCGCAGCCTGTGCCCGTGACGACGCGGCGCTTCCCGCTCCGTCGGTTCCGTCGGAGGGCGGCGTCGCGCTCCGCACCGAGGTAGAGCGGTCGACACCCGAATTCGTGAAGACGCGTGCCGCCGACAAGACCGAAGAGGAGAGCCGCATCAACACACTGCACATCTTCATCTTCGGTTCGGACGGCAACTACCTCGAACCTGCTGCCGAGCGACGCGAACAGGCCTACCAGTGGCTCAATGTCAATACGGTGGGCTCGAGCATCATCATGATCGACAACGAGGGCTTCGCCAATCCCGAGCTGGCGCGCGAGGCCCACGTCTATGCCGTGGCCAACGTCGAGGACGGCACCTTCGGCGAGCTCGATGCCGAGGGGCGTCCCTCGCTCATTCCCGACGAGGAGGCGCTGCGCAACTTCTACTATACTCCCTCCGACTACGGCGACCGCATCATGTCGCTGCCCGACGCGGGCATGCCCATGTTCGGCATGGCCGTGTCGCAGGATGCGGGCGGCATCGGCCTCTCCGACGAGAGCGGTTCGGTCATCGATCTCACCCGGCCCCAGGGCAACATCACCATCCGGCTGCGGGCCCTCATGGCACGCGTCGACGTGACGATACGCATCTCTTCGGAGCATACCGACGCCGTCTCGGGCATGCTCCCCTCGCTGCGTCTGACAGGCTATTCGTTGAACAACATGACCACCTGCGTGCCGCTGATCGAACCCGCGGGTTCGGCGCCCGTGAGCCAGCTGCGTCCCGAGGAGGCGGGAGGCATCGTCAACCCGGAGGCGGGCATCACCGACGCCCAGGGCCGCTATCTGACGACCGTCGAACGCGATGCGCAGGGCGACGAGATACGCGCCATATACAACCGCAGCGGAAGCTTCGAGATGTCGTTCTACCTCTTCGAGAACCTGCAGCAGCCCGACCTGAGCCGCTTCAATCCATCGATGTATCCGACCGATATCGACAAGAACCCCGACGACAAGCAGCGCTACAAGCCGCTCATGGCCGCCGACGAGGCCTCGAGTTTCCGTTTCGAGGGCCTCTACACCACCTACAACGGTTCGCGGCTGGCCGACGTGAGCTATACGCTCTATCTGGGCGAGAACCATACGGACAACTATGAGTTGGGCCGCAACAAGCTATACGTGAACGATATCACCATCCAGGGCATCACCACCCACGACGGCATCGAGAGCGGTGCGTCGTTCGATGCGCGCGTCAATGTATCGACCACATCGAACAACTTCTTCATCTCGATGCTCCGCGAGCGCAACTTCGACGCCCACTACTGTGTGGCGCCGATGGATATCTATCTCTACGGCGCCGACGGCGGGGATGACAACTACCGCGGTCCCGCCTACGACAACTATACGATGGAGGTCGAAATCATCGACGACGCGACGGGCGCCGCCCCCACCTGGATCGGCATAGAACGGATTGCCGCCGCGGACATGGCCAACGGCGGCGTATCGCTCGATGCCAGCCGCTACCTGCGCCACCCGAACGAGTCCTTCGTGGCGGGCACGGGCAAACGGCGCTTCTTCACGCGTACCCTGGTCTCTTCGGGAAGTCTCCCGACCTCCTATACGGATGGCAACGCGCTGAAACACCGCGACCGTCTCTACTTCTACGTGGACGAGAACATCGCGACCGAGGACCGCACGGCTACCGTACATCTCACCTATTTTGAGGGCGGTACGGAGATGGGGTCGCGTACCGTGGCGATCGAGCAGCACGGACTGATGCCCGTGCAGGTCATCGACTACGATAACGGTAGTGTGATGGAGACCATCTATGTCGAGGCCTACGAGGAGTATCTCGACCACTACGACCCGCTCGAACCGCTCCATCCGGAGACCGTCTACGACGGCCTGCCCTGGGGCGCCATGGGCAGCAACGTCTCCAGCTACGACCTCAGCAACGACGGCGGCATAGGAGACATCGGAGCCGATTGGGAGGTGATCAACTACTATCAGGGCAAAAACGGCACGCTGAATGTGCTCTATTCGGCATCGGGCGGAAGCATCGTGGATATCGAAACGGGATTGTTCGGAACATTCCGGGACTGGGTGCGCGGCTCCCGGGCGCTGGAGCTCGACGAGGTTCCCGCCACGGCGGCCGAGTACTGCTACCGCAAGAACAAGACCGAGGATGACGGTACCGTCGATCCCGATGCGGCCCATTGGTTCATGCCCGCCATCCGCGAGTTGGAATGGGCGGTGCGTACCTATTATGCGACCTATCCGGAGTTCCAGAACTTCTTCTACTGGTCGTGCAACCCCGCGGCGCGCAGCGCTTCGGGTCTGGCCCGCGAGGACTATAACCATGCGCGTTCGACGAAGGCCTATATCGCCTCGGACGGCAGCATCGAGTTCCGTCAGAGCAGCGCAGATGCGGGCTTTACCAGCCACAACGGCGAAGGAGGCTGGGCGGAGCGCGACGAATCGCTCCGTATCCGTGCCGTCTATATCCCGTGACCCTTACGGGGCGAAGCGGAATCTGCAGCGGTAGACCTCCGATTGGTTAAGAAGGTTTTTCGGCTCCGGCGCCCGGCGCGTGCGGAGCCGAAAGTTTTTCGTGCGGCCGGATGCGTGCGCCGTTCCGGCCGCAGGTAATCCCGCGTAGAGATCGATGGCCCGCCTCCGCCCGCTATCGTCCGGCGAGGGAGCGCAGCTCGTTGCGGCCGAGCTCCACGACGATGTCGCCCAGTGCGTAGCAGCCGATCTGGTAGGGGTTGTAGTAGAAGACGATGCCGCCCTCGGGCGTGAGGGCGAAGTGCTCCGAGGGGGCGATGTATTCGGGGAAGAAGCCGCGGGCGGCCAGCTCCTCGTCGTCGGCCGCGTCGTAGCAGTCGCACAGACGCAGGCGTATGAGCGAATCGAGTCCCTCCTGCTGGGCGGGTGCGAAGAGATCGTCGAGCGTCAGTTCGTAGCCGTCGGCGAGCGAATAGTTGCGCACGTCGACGCTGTAGTAGCCGTGGGCGCCGCCCCGATAGCCCGAGGCGGTGATGGTGCTCACGATCACCGAGTCGACCACTTCGAGCTCCGCCTCGACCGATTCGGCGTAATCGACGGGGCGACCGGCCTGCACTTCGCCCTTGTCGGCCGCTGCGCGGCGCAGCGCCTCGACATCGCGCCGCGTCTCGGCATCGCAGCGGGCGACGGCGGCAGCCGCCGCTTCGCGGGCCGTGCCGGCGAAGTCGTCGCCCAGACCATAGAAACGGCGGATCATCGACTCCTCGATGGCGTGCAGCGCGGGCGACTCGTCGGCGTTGGCAATCGAGACGTAGCGGTAGTGTACACGGCAGCGGATCGGACCGCAGTCGAGCAGCGTGTCGGTTTCGAGCGTGGTATATTCCGGGAGCAGGGGCTCGGTGCCGCACGAGGCGGCGCCGAAGAGCAGCAGTGCGGCCAGCAGGCGGAGCGGGTGTCTCATGGTGTGTGTCGTTGTTCGTATCTTTCCCAAAGGTATGCAAAAAGCGGGGTCAGGAGCCATCATGAAGAAAAAAATGCGAATTTGTTCCGGATTTTTTTGGAGAATGGAAATTTTGCGTTACCTTTGCACCACCTAACAAGGTCACGGTGGATTCATCTAAGGGTTAGGATACATGCCTCTCACGCATGACATAGGGGTTCGAATCCCCTATCCACTACGAAAGCCTGCCGACAACGGCAGGCTTTTTTTGCGCCGTATTTCCGCTGTCGTATTCCCGGACACAGGAAATGAGGCCGCTCGCTCTTTTTTTGCACTTGCCCTCCGGCGTCTTCCCGCCGTCGGGAGCGTTTCCGTCCGGGCCCCGTATCCGGGAAGGCCGGACCCGGATAGATTCAGGCCGACAACACGGCCGATAAGGGAAAAAAGCGTATCTTTGCGCACCGTCGCGGCAAGCTTCGGCGGAGTGTTGGCATGAGACGCTTTTCGAACCGAGAAATACTGAAGATTACCTTTCCCGTGCTGGTCAGCCTGCTGATGGAGCAGCTGATCGGCCTGACCGATACTATCTACCTCGGTCACTACGGCGACGGCCGCACCGAACTGGGGGCCTCGGCCCTCGCCGGGGTCTTCTATCTGGTGGTCTTCATGCTCGGATTCGGCTTCAGCATCGGTGCGCAGGTCCTTATCGCCCGCCGCAACGGCGAGGGCCGGCACAGCGAGATAGGTCCGGTATTCATGCAGGGCACCGCCTTTCTTCTGGTGCTTGCCGGGCTGCTCTTCACCCTTTCTCAGTGCTTCGCGCGCGACCTGTTCGCCTTGATGATCGAATCGGAGGCGGTGCGTGCGGCGGCCGACAGCTACCTCGAATACCGCGTCTACGGCTTCTTCTTCTCGTTCGTCGCGGCCATGTTCCGCGCCTTCTACGTCGGTACCACGCGCACGCGCATTCTCACGGCCAATTCGGTGGTCATGGTGCTCACCAACGTGGTACTCAACTACCTGCTCATCTTCGGCAAGGGGGGATTTCCCGAACTGGGCATCGCCGGTGCGGCCATCGCCTCGTCCATCTCGGAGGCCGTGTCGGTGCTCTTCTTCGTCGGCTAC
Organism: uncultured Alistipes sp.; assembly: GCA_949288735.1. Taxonomy (GTDB): domain Bacteria; phylum Bacteroidota; class Bacteroidia; order Bacteroidales; family Rikenellaceae; genus Alistipes. Next base: position 3,783 of record CASELE010000009.1, on the reverse strand, counting down.
ACCTACTGGCGCGTGGATTGGCGCCGCTACCGGCTCTTCCGCTTCGGCGGCATCGACTTCCCGCAGCTGGGCCGCATCCTGCGCGTGTCGGTCTGGATCATGGTGCAGGAGGGGATGGCCTTCCTCAGCTGGTTCATCTTCTTTGTCTGCATCGAGCATCTGGGCGAACTGGAGCTCGCCGTGACGAACATGGTGCGCAGCATCTCGTCGGTGGTCTTCCTCTTTGTCAACGCCTTCGCCTCGACGGCCAGCTCGCTCGTGAGCAACCTCATAGGCGCCGGCCGCTCCGCCGCCGTCATGCCGCTTTGCCGCCGCATGACGGGCCTCTGCTACGCCTTTGTCATCCCCGTGTCGCTCCTCATCGCCCTCTTCCCCGAGCAGGCCCTCTCGCTCTATTCGGACCGGCCCGAACAGGTCGCCGCCGGCGTCCCCTCGCTGTGGGTGATGCTCTCGACATTCATTTTGTGCGTGCCGGCCTTCGTGCTGCAGTTCAGCGTCTCGGGGACGGGCAACACGCGCATGACGCTCGTCATCGTGATGGCGGCCATCCTCTTTTACGTCGCCTATACGCTCTATCTCACCTTCGGGCTGCAGGCCGATGTAGCGGTCTGCTGGACGACGGACCACCTCTATTACGGTGTCACGCTGCTGCTCGCGTGGCTCTATCTGCGCAGCGGCCGCTGGCGCCGCCGTGTCATCTGACGCGCCCGTCCGCCTCCGGCCTTGCCCGTATTTCGTGCGGACGGCGGCGCTTCGTGCCATCCGCATCTCCCGCCTCCGGCCCGGAGGCAATGAAAAGGCGGCGGAGCTTTCGCCCCGCCGCCCTCCGCGTCGCGTCGCGGACTATTTCTCGAACTTGCCCTTGAAACGGTCGAGCTGGCGCTTCAGTGCGTCGATCGACTCGTCTACAGCCTCCTCGAAGGTCTTGGCCTGATGCTCGGCCACCAGGTCCTCGCCGGGCATGTGGAGCGTGATGGTCGCCACCTTGTTTCCCTTGTCGTGGTCCTTATCGAGTTTCAGGATGACCTCCGCGCCGGTCGAGCGGTCGGCAAAACGGTCCAGTTTGTTCATCTTCGCTTCGACGAACTCGACGAGCTTCTGGTCGGCGTCGAATTTAACGGACTGAATCTGTACGTTCATGACTTTGTAGAGTTATAGGTTAAACTTTTCTCCGCGCGTTTACCGCGCGGGTGTGCCTCGGCATATGCCTCCCGCAGCGCGGCGATGCTGTTGTGGGTGTAGACCTGCGTCGCCTGAAGGGATGCGTGGCCCAGAAGCTCCTCGATATCGCGCATGTCCGCTCCGCCGTCGAGCAGGTGCGTGGCGAAGGTGTGCCGCAGCACGTGGGGACTCTTCCGGCCCTGCACCCCGCCGTGCGTCAGCTCGCTCTTCACGATTCGCTGGACCGTACTGCGGGAGATGCGTTCGCCTTTCAATGATAAAAATAACGCTTTTTCTCCGGATCTGCAAATTTTTTCGCGGTCGATGCGGCCGATGTGGCCCAGGACGCGCTCCCGCACGAACTCCAGCAGCGGCACGACCCGCATCTTGCCGCCCTTGCCGCGCACGCGGAGCGAACGGAAGTCGTCGGCGAAGTCGTCGCGGTCGATGCCCACCAGCTCGGCCAGACGCAGTCCGCATGTGTAGAGCAGCAGCACGACCAGAGCGTTGCGCTCACCGGTGAAGCTTCCGGCCGCTCCGCTGCATTCGGCCACGATGGGCTGCATGCGGCTCTCGGGCACGAATACGGGGAGCCGTTTCGGGGCGCGGAGCGAGGCGACCTCGAGCCCGACGTCGCGCTGCGTGCGTCCCGTGCGTCGGAGCCAGTGCAGGAACGAACGGATCGACGAGAGCTCGCGGTTTACCGAGCCGGCGCTCAGGCGGGCCGTCTCGGTGCGGTGGAGCATCCACCCGCGCAGATCCTCCGCCCCGATGCGCGACGGGTCGAACGTCTCGGGGTCGGCGCCGAGCCAGGCGAAGAAGGCCGTGAGGTCGCGGCGGTAGTTGCGCACCGTGAGGGGCGAGCAGCGCCGTTCGGCCGCGAGGTAGCGCAGAAACTCTTCGAGCATGGGACAGGGGGTATTGTGCCGTCTTCTGCGGCGGGAATCCTTTCCGCTTCCGCGCCGGTCTCCTATCGGATGAAGCTGGTGGTGACGCCCGGCTCTTCGTCGGGCAGCGGGAGGGAGCCGTCGCGGAGCCCTTTCAGCATCCAGGCCATGTTGCGGCCCAGCGTGCGCATGGTCTGCATCCCCTCGGCATCCCGGGCGGCTTCGCCCGGCAGGCATCCGTGCACGCTGTTCCAGTACTGGGAGGGTACTACGGGCATGTTGTTGATGGTGAAATATTTGTTCAGTCGGTCGAATGCGGCGCTCGCCCCGCCGCGCCGGCAGACGACGACCGCGGCCGCGGGTTTGCGGCGCAGCAGTGCCGAGGCGGAGTGGAAGAGCCGGTCGAGCAGGGCGCAGAGCGAGCCGTTGGGCCCGGCGTAGTAGACTGGCGAACCGACGACGAGGCCGTCGGCCCACTCGAGTTTCTCCCTCACGGTGAGATAGAGGGCGTCGCCGAAGAGGCATTCGCCCGTTTCGGCGCAGCCGTTGCAGGCGATGCAGCCCTGCACGGCGGCCGTGCCTATGGAGAAGATCTCCGTCTTCACGCCGTTGGCCTCGAGGGCAGCGGCCACCTCGGCGAGGGCGGCGTATGTGTTTCCGTTGCAGTGCGGGCTTCCGTTGATCAGCAGTACGTTCATGACGATATCGGTTTCGAAGTTTCGTGCGGGGATCGTCCGGCCGGAGTTTCCGTATCCGGGACCGATCGGGTCCTCCCGCTACAAATATACGCATAAAGCGCTTCGGGTGTGCATCGGAGGCGCCCGAATGTCGCGGCCGCGGGTCGTCGGCGCCTTCGTGTGGTCGCGCGAGGGCCGCGTGCCGGCGCAAAAGGGGGCGGGGCAGGGTATTCCGGATTAAACGTCCGTATAATACACAAATTTACGATATAAAAATGATACGGAAACCTTTTGCGCGAATCTTTTTTCACATCAGCGGGATACGGACCCCGGCGCACTCTTCAACACGTTACGGAACAACGTCTTGCAATAGACGGAAAAATCGGACGATTTAGAAGACGTCCGGGACTTAACAACGTGTATCATATCGTATGAAAAGAGAGATTCTGATTGCCGTAGCGGCGCTTCTGTTCTCCGCCCTGCTGCCTCTGTCGGCGCAGGAGAAGAGCGATACGGTCTACATCTTCCGCTTTATGCCGCAGAAGGATATGTTCTATGTCCCGTACAGCGGCAATGACACAGAGCTGGCCCGACTGGAGGAGTGTATCGGGAATCACATAACGGATATCCTCGACGGCAAGCTGCCGCTTTATGTCGACGGCTACAGCACGGCAGGAGAGGACGAGGCAGAAAATCTCGCCATGTCGAGAGTCCGTTCCAACCGCGTGAAATCGGAGCTGATTGTGCGGCAGCAGCTGACCGAGGAGTGCTTCATCACGAAGAACCATTCCGGCAGCGGCGACTATGTGACCGTGCGGCTCGTCATCCCTGCGGAGAAGGACGAGGCAGAGGAAGCGAGGCTGGCCGCCGAGCGTGCCGAACAGGAAAGAGCGGCAGCGGAGCAAGCCAAGCAACAACAGTTGGAACAACAGAAACAGGAGCAGGAGCGCATAGCCCGCGAGAAAGAACAGGCCCGTCTTGCCGCAGAGCAGGCTAAGGCCGACAGCCTCGCTTCCTCGCAGACAGCGGCAGACAGTCTGGCGAAAGCAGAGGCGGAA
>CASELE010000008.1 GCA_949288735.1 uncultured Alistipes sp. | reverse complement strand
CGGGAAGCAACAATTTAGGCATCCTGACTGCCTGCTACCATGCCAAAGGGACTGTCAGCGGCCCGGGAGGAGCCACAGGCGGCGTGGCGGGACGGAACTTCAAGGACTCCATGTTTGGTGGCGGTATCATCACCGCCTGCTACTGGGGAGACAACGGCCAGACACAAGGCATCGGTGAAGACCAGGTAGGCACCGGCGGAACCACCAAAGTGACGAGCGGCGACTGGACGGAAGCCATGGACCACATGAACTCGGTATTGACCGCCGCAGGTACAGGCTGGCAGTATGCGACCGGCAGTGATGGTGTTCCACTTACGTTGCAGCGTCAAAACTGAAACATATTCTAAGAGGAACAGCAGGACAACGCTCCGCGAGTTCCCGAGGGGCACGGTGTCGGGCGGCCGCAACGGCCGCCCGACGCTCTTTTACTTTACGGCCGGGCCGGGCAGTTCGTCGGGATGGATGAAGAAGCTCCAGAAGCGGCGCATGCGGGGCTTCGACCAGCCGTGGCAGCCGAAGGGGAGCTCTCCGCCGTTGAGGCGGTAGCAGCAGCCCGGATTCGTGTCGAAGGCGAATCCGAGGGCCTCGCGCCAGTCGGGATAGCGGAAATCGGCGGGGACGGTGGCCCAGAAGACATCCTCGTTGCAGAGATGGTGACGCACCGAGGCGAAGCAGGCGGCTTCGGTGCGGTAGCGGTCGCAGGCCGAACGGAAGGCCTCCACGCGCCGCAGCGAGAGACCTCCGTTGCCGATACGGCCGTAGAGATGCTGGCGCAGCACCGCGCCCCGACGGTCGGCCTGCCGGCGGCGCAGCGCCATCCACTGCCGCACGAGGGGCAGGTCGTAGACCGGACGCCGCACCCAGGGGGCCGCGACGCAGTCGTAGCCGCGGGCGCACCAGCCGGCCAGCTCGTCGCGGAAGATCCAGGCGTCGGTGTGGCAGACGAGCAGGTACTCCGTGCCGGCGAAGAGGTCGTAGAAGGCTCCGGAGAGCATCATGCGGTTGTAGCCGGCGATGCCGTTGCGCGTGCCGAGCCATTCGTCCGAGACGGCGAGGGGCCGCAGCTGCGGGAACTCCCCGAGAAGGGGCGCGGGGTCCATCCCTTCGGGGTGGAGCAGCACGAGGGGCCAGCCTCCCAGCGTGCGTACCGTCTGTGCGAGCGAGGCCCGCTCGTCGGGGGTGAGTGCGGGCCGGTAGACGGGGACGACGACGACGGCCTGCCGCCGTGACGTGGCGGAGCGGTTCGGGTCTTGCATCGGATTATTCGCTTTTCGGGCGGCGGAGCAGGCTCCGGAGCCGGTATTTCGCATATTTGGGCAGCAGCCCCCAGGCGGTGCCCGAGACGGGGTGGCGGCGGATGTACGCCGCGGCGTGGCTCAGGCCGCGGACATCGAAGCACCCCTTCTGCCACATGAACCTGATGAAGTGGGCCTCGCCCAGCCGATCGTAGCGCTCCAGCTCGGCGGCCGGAAGCGGCGTGGCGCATATCGGCAGCCCGGCGGCCCACTTGTCGTGGAGCCGTCCCATGGCGTCGAGCCAGGCGTGCGAGAAGGAGCCTTCGGAGCGGTGCTCGACGAGCACCGTGTGGCACACGTAGTTCGTGCGGCGCTGCGCTGTCGCGAGCGTGAAGTCGAGGTCGTAGCCGTGGAAGCCGGGGAATGCGGCGGTGTCGAAGGGGCTCTCGCGCCAGACCTCGCGCCGGGCGAGGAGACAGAGACCGTCGAGCGTCACCACGGGCGAGAACTCCTCGCCTGCGGGGTTGATCAGGCGCGGATGGAGCCCGCCCCGCATCCCCTGTACGTAGTGGGTCCGCAGGTCGCGGTTGCAGGTGTTCCAGCCCGTCAGCCGCCGCAGCTTCACGATGCTGCCGGCGAATCCCACCACGCCCGTGTCGGGCCGCTGCAGCCGCGGGGCGAGAAGCGCGCCCCATGCCGGGGTGCGGAAGCGCACGTCCTCGTGCACGAAGCAGAGCAGGTCGTAGCGCGCCCGGGCGGCGCAGCGGTTGTAGACCTCGCCGATGCCGAGCCCGGTGCCGCGGTTGTCGAAGGCGATGAATTCGTAGGGGACGCCTATGGTCTCGGCCACGTTGCGTTCGAGCGCGGCGGCCTCGGCGGGGCGGACGGAGCAGCAGATGATCGAATACATGGTCTCCTCGGTCAATGCGTTATGTAGCGGGCTGCGGCGTCGGCCGCGCGTATGCCGTCGAGCGCCGCCGAGACGATGCCGCCCGCATAGCCGGCCCCCTCGCCCGTGGGGAAGAGCCCCTCGGCTTCGGGATGCATGAGCGTCGCGGAGTCGCGCGGAATGCGTACGGGGGTCGAGGTGCGCGATTCGACGCCGACGACCACCGCCTCGTTCGTGACGAAGCCCCGCATGCGGCGGCCGAAGGTCGCCAGACCCGCCCGGAGCCGCTCGGCGATGAAGGGGGGCATCCAGCGGTCGAGCCGCGAGGGCACGATGCCCGGAATGTAGGAGCACGGAGGCAGCGAGTCGCTGGCGCGTCCGGCGACGAAGTCGGCGACGCGCTGGGCCGGAGCCACCTGGCGGGCGCCCCCTTCGCGGCGGGCCAGCTCCTCGAACTCCTGCTGCAGGCGCAGCCCGGCCAGTTCGCCCCACGCGTCGCGCAGGTGGGCGAAGTCCTCGGGCCGCACCTCGGTGACGAGGCCCGAGTTGGCGTAGGGCGACGTGCGGCCGCTGGGCGACATGCCGTTGACGACCGACTGTGCGGCGTCGGTCATGGCCGGTACGATGAAGCCGCCCGGACACATGCAGAAGGAGTAGACGCCGCGGCCGGCCTCCTGGCTCACGAGCGAATAGGAGGCCGCCGGCAGGTAGGGACCCCGCTCGGGCCGGCGGTACTGTATCGAGTCGATGAGCGGCTGCGGATGTTCGATGCGCACCCCCATGGCGAAGGGCTTGGCCTCGAGCCGAAGTCCCGCCCCGTGCAGCAGCCCGTAGATGTCGCGGGCCGAGTGGCCCGTGGCGAGCACCACGGCCGCCCCTTCGATGCGTTCGTCGCCGCAGCAGACGCCGCCGATGCGGCCGTCGCGCAGCAGCAGCCCCGTCACCTTGCGGCCGAAGAGGACCGAACCGCCCGCCTCGCGGATCGTGCGGCAGATGTTCGAAAGGATGCGCGGCAGCCGGTCGGTGCCGATATGGGGATGGGCGTCGTAGCAGATTTCGGGCTCGGCGCCGTGAAAGACGAGCGTCTCCAGCACCCGGCGGTAGTCGCCCCGCTTCTTGCTGCGCGTGAAGAGCTTGCCGTCGGAGAAGGTGCCGGCGCCCCCCTCGCCGAAGGCGTAGTTCGAATCGGGGTCGACCGCTCCGTTGCGGTTGATCTGTGCGATGTCGCGCTTGCGTTCGGCGACGGCCTTGCCGCGTTCGAGCAACACGGGACGCAGCCCCAGCTCGATGAGCCGCAGCGCGGCGAAGAGTCCGGCCGGACCCGACCCGACAACGACCACTTCCGTGGCGCCGGCGACCGACGGATAGTCGAAGTGTATGGGGCCGGGCTGCGGTTCGCTGTCGGCATAGAGCTCGAGCGTGAGGAGCACCTTCGGGGCGCCGCGCCGCGCATCGATCGAGCGCTTGATGACGCGGGCGAGGGCGATGTCCGTATCTTTCAGTCCTATGCGGTGTGCCGCCAGCGCGGTGTAGGTCTTCGCGTCGGCCGCCTCGCGGGGCGTGAGCTGCAGTGTGACGGTGTGGGGCATGGTCGTCGGCGTATCCGTTCGGCGGAGCGGGCTCCGCAGCCGCAAAATTAGGTAAAATAGCCGGATATGGCTCTTCTCTTCCGCGGCTTTCGAAAAAAATTCCTACCTTTGTGCCGCAAGCTGCGGATATGGTGTAATTGGTAGCCACGTCAGACTTAGGATCTGATGCCTTACGGCGTGGGGGTTCGAGTCCCTTTATCCGCACACCGGGAGCCCCGTTCGGGGCTCTTTTTTTGCCGGGCTCCTCTTTCGCTCTCCGGAGGGGACTCCCGGGCGGCTGCGGGCGGGGAGCATCCGATTGCCCGGGACGTTGCATGAATGGGAGAATCGCGTTACCTTTGCACGCACATTATATTGTCGCAGAGATAAGAAAGCCGTATGAACTGGATTATTCTGATTGTTGCCGGATTCTTTGAGTCCGGTTTCGCTTTTTGTTTGGGCAAGATGAAAGAGGCGTCGGGCACCGAATGGTATCTTTGGGGTGCCGGGTTCCTTGTCTGTCTCGGGCTGAGCATGCTCTTGCTCGCCAGGGCCGTGCAGACATTGCCTATCGGCACGGCCTATCCCGTGTGGACGGGCATCGGCGCGGTAGGCACGGTCGTGCTGGGCATCGTGTTTTTCCACGAGCCCGTATCGTTTCTCCGGTTGTTCTTCATCGTTACATTGATAGCCTCGGTCGTGGGCTTGAAAATGGTTTGACGGCATTATCATTGGCCTTCCTATCGTTCATGCTATCGCTTGGATGAGCTGCCAAGCAAGCGAGGTCGCAGCCACTATGAGTGCCCCTATTGAAATCCAAAAGGCCCGACGGGCATTGTTCCACTCGCTGGTAAATAAGCCGCAGAAAAAGCCCGTACCAACCGAAAAAGAGATAATCTATCGGGATAGCCTCGTTTATCGATGCAAAATTATTGAAAAGGCCGTACCGGTCGAACGAGAATTGACATGGTGGCAACAAACACGGATGAAAGGCTTTTGGATTGTGCTGGCAATCTTTGTGATAGTGTATCGGAAAAATTTTGCCGTTGTCCGGCGATTTATCTGATTGAGTAGCAAATAATATTCTAACCTCAAATCCTGCCCATATAAAAAGCTTTGCTTATTTTTGAGGCAAAATATAGCGTTTGCTATTGTTTGAGGTTTAGGAAATCGCCAATTTCATCGAAGCCCTTAAAAGCAATGGTAGATGCCTGCGTATATGCGTGGGCATTTTCCTTGTTAGGGATTCAGGTGTTTGGCGATACCTCTAAACCAACAGGAGCGCCCACGTTACTATTTTATATATGGATTTCAAAGATTCAATCAAGCAAATTCCGGGGCGAATCGAAAAGCTCAAGGATAGCCTGCCCACAGAAGAGGCTACGAAGAATGCGTTGATTCTTCCCTTCATTAGTGCTCTTGGTTATGATGTATTTAACCCGTTGGAGGTGCTGCCTGAAATGACGTGTGACATCGGCACGAAGAAGGGCGAGAAAATCGACTATGCCATCTTCAAGGATGGTAACCCCGTGATCTTAATCGAGTGCAAACATTGGTCTCAAGACCTCAATTTGCACGACAACCAACTGCTACGCTATTTTACAGTTTCCAGAGCTCGTTTTGGAGTTCTTACAAACGGGATTGTCTATCGGTTCTATACCGATTTGGCAGAATCCAACATCATGGATGAAAAACCGTTTTTAGAGGTCAATATGCTTGATTTGAAGGATAATCAAATCGAGGAATTGAAACGGTTTCATAAGTCATATTTCGACGTGGATTCTATTTTGTCCTCCGCAAGCGACCTCAAGAATACCACAGAGATAAAATCAGTTATATCCCAAGAACTGACAAATCCGTCCATCGAGTTCGTCCGCTATCTGTGTCGTAAAATAGATATGCCCGGACAGATTACAGCCAAAGTGATAGACCAATTCACCCCAATAGTAAAGAAAGCTATCGGTTCATATATCAATGACATTATAAACGAGCGGCTTAAAACCGCAATGGAAACAGATACCGGAAAAGACACCTCGACCCCAGAGGAAGAAGTGCAACCACCGGCCGACAACAGTATTATTACCACCCAAGAAGAGATAGATGGGTATAATATCGTTCGTGGAATCCTTGCAAAAGAAGTGGATATTTCGCGTATCACCTATAAGGATTACAAGACATACTTTGTCGTGTCCATAGACGATTGCAGATGGAAATGGATTTGCAGGTTCTACTTCGGGACGTACCTATATATCGCGTTCCCCAAAGAAAATGGAGAGGAGAAGGTAGAGATTCAATCTATCAATGATATTTTCAACTTCTCAGACAAATTGCTGTTAGCATTGAATGACAGAATCGGAAAGGAATGCCAACAATAAATTTTTATAATATGGGAAATTTGTATTTAATTTTCAGTATCATAGTAGCGATTGTCTCCATAGTTACTCTCGTTAAGTTTTTCCAAATTGCTTCCGACATCCGGGCCATGAGGCGTTATTTCGTAAAGGAACAACCCGGTCCGGCCATTCGCCAAGATGAGCGAATCACTGGAGCCATCCGAGGAAGTGGGATAACCTATGTTGTCGTAAATGGCTCGACAAGATTCTCAGATGGCAAGACTGGATACATCAAGTATTTGCCCGACGGCCAATGCTCCATCTCGATTGACGGCAAAGACGTGGTATTTGCAGATGTCTATTATGCGGCTGAGGCTTTATATCAAACATTAGCAACAGCGAAATAACGAACCTTTGAAAATCGTTCGCGGAGCGGTCTTCTGTGTCGGGCTGAAGGCCGCTCAAATTTTGGGTGTCGGATTCTTTTGGTTCTGCAAAAAAATAGAGGACTGATTTTCAGTCCTCTATGTACCCGGAGCCGGGGTCGAACCGGCACGGCATTGCTGCCATTGGTGTTTGAGACCAACGCGTCTACCGATTCCGCCATCCGGGCCTCGTCGTGCGGCGCTCCGTGCGGAGCGGGCATGCAAATGTATGCAAAAAAATCGACACGAGCAATTTCTCTTCCGTCTCTCCGCGTCGTCCGCCTCCGCGCATCATCCGTCTCTTCGCTCTCGCGCCGTCCTGCGTCTTCGCGGCGGTCTCAGGCATCGCCGTGGAAGTGGGCGTGGACGCGCCGCCCCTTGGCCGGACCGAGCAGGGCGGTGAGTTCGTCGAGCGAGGCGCTCCGCACGCGCGCCACCGTGCGGAAGCGGCGGAGCAACTCTTCGATGCTTTTCGGTCCGATGCCGGCAATCTGTTCCAGCTCACTGTGTATGAAGTCATTGCTTCTCTTCTGCCGGTGGAAGGTGATGCCGAAGCGGTGGGCCTCGTCCCTGAGATGGCAGATCACCTTGAGCGGCTCGCCCGTGCGGCTGAGGTAGTAGGGCATGGGGTCGTTCGGGTAGAAGACCTCCTCGATGCGTTTGGCCAGCCCCACGACTGGCACCCGGTCGGCGATGCCCAGCTCCTGCAGCACGGCGTAGGCGCTCGACAGCTGACCTTTGCCTCCGTCGACGACGACGAGGTCCGGGAGTTCGGCACCTTCGGCGAGCAGGCGGCCGTAGCGTCGTCCGACGATCTCGCGCATCGAGGCGAAGTCGTCTGGTCCCACGACGCTCTTCACGTTGTAGTGGCGGTATTCGCGGCGCGAGGGCCTGCCGTCGCGGAAGACGACGCACGAGGCCACGGGGTGTGTACCCTGCAGGTTCGAGTTGTCGAAACACTCGATGTGGCGCGGCGCCCGTTCCAGGCGCAGCTCGCGGCGCATGGCCTCCATGAGGCGCTCGGTATGGCGTGCCGGGTTGCGTATCTCGAGATTCCTGAGCTGCTCGGCACGGTAGATGCGGGCGCTGCGCTGCGAGAACTCGAGCAGGTCGAGCTTTTCGCCCCGTTTGGGTACGGTGAAGGTCACGCCGTCGAAGAGTTGTGCGGCCGCCGGGAGGAAGGGGACGATCACCTCGCGTGCGAGGCGGCCGTCGGCGATGACCTCCTCGACGGCGTGCCGTATGGCGAGCGCGAGCATGGCGGGGCGGTCGTCGTCGATGCCCGTCGAGAGCCGCACCGTGTAGACGCCCGTGACGGAGCCGTGGCGGATGCGCACGAAGTTGCAGTAGGCCGCCTCCTCCTCCACGAGCAGCGAGAAGACGTCGACGTCGACGATCTTCGCGCTGACGATGACCGAGCGGCTCGAGTAGTTGTCGAGCGCCTCGAGTCTCTGTTTGAAGCGTTGTGCCGCCTCGAAGCGCAGCGCTTCGGCCGCGCGGGCCATCTCCGTCTCGAGATAGGCGCGCACGGGTCGCAGGTCGCCCTTCAGTACCGACACGACCATCCCGACCAGACGGTCGTACTCCTCCTCGCTCTGGGCCCCGATGCAGGGACCGCGGCAGTTGCCCAGGTGGTATTGCAGGCAGACCGTGTAGCGGCCCCGTGCGATCGCCTGGGGCGAGAGGTCGAGCCGGCAGGTGCGCAGCGGCACAACCTCACGCACGAACTCCAGCACGCTGCGCTGCATCATCCCCGAGGAGTAGGGACCGAAATACTGCGACCCGTCGCGTACGAGCTGCCGTGTGGACTGCACGCGCGGGAAGTGCTCGCGGCGTACGACGATCCACGGATAGCTTTTGTCGTCCTTCAGCAGGATGTTGTAGCGGGGCTGGAGGGTCTTGATCAGGGAGTTCTCGAGCAGCAGGGCGTCTCCTTCGCTGTCGACCACGATATGGCGGATGGCGGCGATCTGCCGGACCATGGCCCGCACCTTGGCGCTGTGTTCGCGGCTCTGTACGAAATAGGAGCCCACGCGTCGGCGCAGGCTCTTGGCCTTGCCCACGTAGATGATGCGTCCGGTGCGGTCCACGAACTGGTAGACCCCGGGCGAGAGGGGAAGCAGGGCCGCCTGTTCCCGGGGCGTGAGGCCCTCTTCGTTCGTATCGCCGGCCATACGGCTGCAAAAGTACAATATTTCCCCGAAAAGCGCGCGGGGCGGAGTGCGCTCCGTTCGGACGGAAAGGACAATATACGGGAAAAAATAACCAGAATACAGTGGGAATGTAACGAAATGTACCTATATTTGCGGCCAAACCAAGCGACAATCATTCAATCATGTATCAGTTTTTTCGCGGATCCGCGCCGCTGCTGCGCCCCCTCGCCGCATGCGTGCTGGGGCTGCTGCTCTTCGCCGCGTGCGTGGATGACCGCTACGATCTGAACGAGGTCGATACCGAGATCACCTTCGGAGCCGACGGTATCACCCTGCCGCTCGGCCGCGTCGAGCGCCAGAGCGTGCGCGACCTGCTCGCCGACAGCGGGATGGATACCCTCCGGCTGGATACGGACGAGGGCTACTACGCCTACCGCATCGAAGATTCGGTCCGCGACACGGTTTCGGCCATCGAGATACGTCCCGTGAGCGACGTGATTCCGGCCATGAGTCCCGCCGCGTTCCGGCTCGTCGAGGACGGAGCGGGCGAACTGACGGGCCATCTCGTCATGGAACGCACCATATCGAAGAGCGTCGATCTTCCCGACGAGATTTCGGCCATCGATCTCGCCGAGGTGGTCGACGGCGATACCGGAGAGACCGCACGTCTCGTCGTTACCATGGAATTCGACGGGGACATGCCCGACTGCACGCTCGAGCAGGTGCGTATCGAGCTGCCCGATTTTCTCGAGGTGGAGGAGGTCGCCGGCTACGATGCGGAGAGCCATGCGCTGCTGCTCGGTCCGATACCCTGCACGGAGCCCGTCGTGCGGATTGCCGACCTCCCCGTGCGGGGCGTTCGCGACATTCCGGTCCGCACGACCGACGAGGGTCGCAAGGGGATGCTCGACGGACTTCTCGGCATCAGGAGCGACATCCGGGTCTCGGCTGCCGATGCTTCGTCCGTGCCGGCCGGCGCCGAATACGAGGTCCGCTGTTCGGCGACACTTCCGCCGATGCGCTTCGTGCGCATGACGGGCCGTACGGATATCGACCTTTCGGAGTACCTCACTCCCACGGATATCGACTGCGGCGACCTGAGCGGGTCGCTCGGCGAAGGGGAGGTCGAGCTCAATCTCGTCGCTCCGCAGATCGCCGTCGATGTGCGGAATCCGCTGGGCATAGCCCTGGTGGGCGATATCTTCCTCACGCCGCACGGCGCTGCGGGCGAGGCGCTCGATTCGGTGGCGATTCGCGGCATACGCGTCGAGGCGGCCACGGACGAGGGACCGCGTCTCACGCGGCTCTATGTGACCGATGCGCAGAGCGCTCCTGCGGGCTACGAGCTCTGCCGGGTCGAAAATCTGGCCGACCTCGTGCGGGTCGTCCCTTCGTATATCGAGGTGTCGTTCGACCTGCAGCCCGACGAGTCGCAGCCGCACCGTATCGTGTTTCAGGAGGAGCCCTACGACGTGGAGACCCTCTATGCGATCCGCATGCCGCTCGCCTTCCGCGAGGGTGCCCGGATCGAATTCTCCGATTCGGAGGATGTGAGCGACACTATCGGCGACCTCGATATCGAGGAGCTCTCGGTCGACGAGCTCCTCGTGCGGCTCGACGCCCGCTCGACGCTTCCTCTGGCTCTCGAGCCCGCCATCGAGTTCCTCGCCGCCGACGGCAGCCCCGTCGGCGGGGTGACGGCCTCGGTCGAGGGACGGCTCGAGGCCTACGACCCTGCGACGGGCGAGGAGTGGCGCGCTTCGCGTCTCGATATCCGTCTCGAGGTGGCCGACGGCGACCTGCGGCGGCTGAACGACATCGCCCTGCTGCGCTACCGCTTCACGGGCGAGACGACCGGCGCCGGTGCCGCGCTTGCCCCCGATCAGTACATCGAAGCCGGCCTGGTGCTCGAACTCGGCAGCGGCATCACCTATCGGCCGTGACCTGCATCCGGTCAGATGAAAGACACACAGCGATGAAAAAGTTTCTGCCCATACTGTCCGCCGCGCTTCTTTTCGCCCTTGTGCCCGTCGGCGCCGGAGCCCAGGTAAAGAGCGCCTACTTCATGGAGGGTTCCGTCCAGCGGCTCGACATGAATGCTTCGTTCGTCCCGCTGAGAGGCTACGTCAACATCCCGTTCATCGGAAGCATTGGCGTGGATGTGAACAGCAACTTCCTGTCGGTGCGTAATTTCCTCTATCCGTCGCCCGACGGTTCGGGGGTGGTTACCTTCATGCACGAGTCGGTCGACGCCCGGGATTTCCTGCACCGCATGCGGCGCAACAACCACGTCGACGTCTCGCTGCGCGAGAATCTGCTGGGCTTCGGCTCGTTCACACGCCGCTACTTCTGGTCGTTCAACCTCAACCTGCGGTCGGAGAGTTCGCTCACGGTGCCGAAAGAGTTCTTCGAGTTGCTCAAACGCCCGGGCAACGGCACCTACGACATGGACCGTTTCCGTTTCGAATCGGACAACTGGCTCGAATTCGCCTTCGGCGCCGCTTTCCCGGTCGAGATTCTCGACCATCGGGTCGAGGTGGGTGCCCGCGTCAAGGGTCTCGTCGGACTGGCCCAGGTCCGGGCCGACGTTACGCGCCTCGACGTCTGCACGGGCGAGGAGGAGTGGCGTGCCGATTTTTCGGGAGACATCTCGGCCAACGTCATGTTCATGGACTATTCGACGCGGTATGGCCGGATGCCGCTCTCCGACGCCCTCGACGGTGACTTCGGCCCGGGCGGCGGTCGGGGAGGCTGGGGTCTCGCCTTCGATCTCGGCGCTTCGACGCGTTTTCTTGACGACCGGCTGCGTGTGTCGGTAGGTTTGAACGATCTCGGCTTCATCCGCTGGAGCAGTTCCGGAGCGCTCCGGATCGCCGTCGAGGAGCAATCGGTCTCCTTCCGCGGCTACGATTTCGACGCCGACGACTTCGACTACGATACACCGGACGACGTGATGGCCGTCGTCAGCGAGCCCGCGGCCTTGTCGAGGATGCTGAACGCCACGCTCAACCTCGGCGCCGAGTACAACATCCTCGAAGACCGTATCGGCTTCGGCCTGCTGTCGCAGATCCGCTTCTGCGGCACGCATACCTCGAGCGAGCTGACCCTTTCGGCCAACTTCCGGCCGCTGCACTGGTTCTCGGGCACGCTGAGCCATTCGATCGTGCAGAACAGGATGGGTATCTTCGGTCTGGCGCTCAACTTCCACCCCTCGTGGATCAACTTCTTCCTCGGCGCCGACTATGTCGGCCTGCGCTGGACCCGGGGCGTGCCGCTGCCGGTGGGCATGAAGGCGGCGAACTTCTACTTCGGTCTGGCCGTGCCCATCTCGCGGCCGAAGGAGGGGGGATGCTTCCCCGACCGTACGCGGCACTGAGGAGTGTGCGCGAAAGGGTGACCGGAGGCGGAAAGGCTGCGGCTTTTCCGCCTCCGCCGTATTTTTGCGGGGCCGTCGGATGCATTGTCGTGAAAAAATGTCTACATTTGCGGAAAAGAGTTTTCCAAAACAACGAGCCTATGAAATAACCCGAACCGAACGGGACGGAGAGACACACACATATATCGCACATATCGGTTAAGCGTTAGCTTTTATTCTTGTCTCTGAAACTTCGACACTTTCAAGACCTAACAGGAGTAAGGCGTAAACGCTCACGGCAACGTGGGCTTTACTCGTTTTTTGTTAGGCAGGTAGTCGAAGACCTCAGAGACGGAAATAGAGCATTGTCCCACGTCTTTTTTTTGTCTCCGATCCCGACCTGCAGCCTTCCGGTGGGACGACCGAAACGAATGTTAAACAACAGAAAGAAAAAGAGATGAAACACTTTTATTGTCTGTCGTTCGTGCTCCTCTCCGTCCTTCTGGCCGGCTGCGGCAAGGACGACGCCGGGGCGGGAGCTACGATTCCCGACCCGGCTGGACTGACGGCCCGCGCGACGCAGCGCGGCATACGGATCGAATGGCAGGCCGTGGCGGGCGTCGACGGCTACATGGTGCAGTCTGGTTACGACGGCGAGCTCTTCGGCAATATAAGCACGACGGGAGCCACCTCCTATACGGACAACCGCGACCACTCCTCCGCAGGCGAAACCCCGGTGCGGGTGTACTACCGTGTCCTGTCGCTGCGCAACGGACCGGACGGTACGCTCTTTTCGGCCGGCAATTCCGTGACCTCGTGTCTCTGGAGCGGCTTTGCCGACGATCCGGACCTTCCCGACGATCCGTCCGGCGGTACCGGCGACGGCTCGGAGTCGCTCCCCGCGACCCCTGAGGGCCTCTCCGCCCGACTCTCGGGCGGGAGCGTGCAGCTGTCGTGGCGTGCGGTTCCGGATGCCGACCGGTATAGGGTCTACCGCAGTGCGGAGTCCGGAAGCGGATACGTGCAGCTGACCTCCGTCGCGGGAACCTCCGCTGCCGACGCTTCGCCCCGGCAGGGGCTCAACTACTATCGGGTGACGGCCTGCCGCGGCTCGGCCGAGAGCGAGCCGAGCGACTGGGTGCGCGTGGAGGTCTCCGATGCCGCGGACGAACCCGCGGAGCTCACCGCGCCGACAGGCGTGCGTGCCGTCCAGAGCGGCAACGCCATCACCGTGTCGTGGAATGCGGTCCCCGGTGCGGCCCGCTATCAGGTGTGGAATGTCCGTCCCGCCCCCTACGACATCGAAACCTTCGAGACCATCTCCGCTCCGGCTACCTCCGCCGACTTCGAATGGTCGCGGATGGTCGACGGCACCTATACCTTCTGGGTGGTGGCCGCCGATGCCGACTACAATCTGAGCGAGCCGTCGGCCCGCGTGACCTGCAGCTTCCGTTCGTCGGGCTCGGGCTCGGGCGGCGGTACCCTGGAGAAGCTCGATACTCCGACTGGTCTCGAGGCCTACAGCCGCCCGACCGACAGCTTCGTGCAGATCTCGTTCGAAGAGGTGACGCTGGCCTATCGGTACGAACTCTACCGGTCGCGCAGCGCCTCGGGTTCCTATTCCCGCATCACGGCCGTGAGCGGCACGTCGGGCGGCAGGGGGGTGCTCGTCGACCAGAATCCGCTGAGCGGTACCAGCTATTACAAGGTGAAGGCGGTGGCGCTCGACTATCTGGGTATTGAGGATAGCGATCTGAGCGACTGGGTGCGCGTCATCCGGTGAATCCGCCGTCCGTGCATCCGGAATCCGTCGGAGAGGGGAGGGCGCCCATAGCGGGCACCCTCCCCTCGGTGTGTCGCGGCGTGCACGTCCGCTGCGGCCGGCTGCCGCACTTCTTCCGGCGACTGCGGCAAGGAGCGCCGAAGCGGGGTCGTCTCTTCTCAGTCGCCCGTGCAGAGACGCTCCACGCGCCGGTCGTGCGGTTCGACGGGCAGTTCGGCGACGATCTGATGGGGGTAGCATACCCCTACGCGGCAGGCGCGGAATCCGTCGCGGGCGAGGTAGCGGTCGTAGTATCCGCGGCCGCGGCCGAGACGGGCGCCGTCGGCCGTGAAGGCGGTGCCGGGCACGAGCACGAAGTCGATATCGGCCGCATCGACGGGGCGTTCGGCCTGAGGTTCGGCGATTCCGAAGGCGCCGCGCTCCATGCGGCCGGGGTCGTAGTCGTAGAACTCCATCTCGTCGCCCTCGACGCGGGGCACGACCAGCCGTTTGCGGCCGTGCCAGCGTGCCAGCAGCGACGCCGTGTCGGGCTCGTCGGGCAGCGAGGCGAACAGGGCGACGGTCCGGGCCGCGACAAAGGCGTCGAGCCGTTCGACCTGTCCCATGATCCGTTCCGAAAGGCGCGCCCGTTCGTTGGCCGGGAGCGCCAGGTTGCGCCGCTTCATTTCGCGGCGAATCTCCTTCTTTTCCATCTTCGTATTTTTGTCCCGGAGCGGTGCGTCCCAATTTTCCGGTTCAGGGTGTTGTTATTAAGCGAACAATCGTTATCTTTGTACGCACAACGCGATGCGAACACAGAAACCTTAACAAAAATAAACAAATTTTCAGAACTATGAGCTGTTTCCTATCCAATTCCTCCGTGGGCAAGAAGTTCGTGATGAGCGTGACGGGCTGTTTCCTCGTGCTCTTTATACTCTTCCACATGGCCATGAACCTCACGGCGATCATCTCGCCCGAGGGCTATGACGCCGTGTGCGCCTTCCTGGGAGCCAACTGGTATGCGCTGGCTGGTACGGTGGTGCTCGCCGCAGGCGTGGTGCTGCACTTCCTCTTCGCCCTGCTCCTCACGCTGCAGAACTACCGCGCGCGCGGTACGCAGCGCTATGCCGTTACGGTGAAGGAGCCCGGTGTGTCGTGGGCTTCGAAGAACATGTTCGTGCTGGGCTTCATCATCCTGGTCGGACTCGGACTCCACCTCTATAACTTCTGGGCCAAGATGCAGCTCGTCGAGATCATGGGCGGCCACGAGAACGTGCTGGGCTTCGGCCCGACGGACGGTGCCGCGCTGGTGGCCTACACCTTCTCGCAGTGGTACTACGTGGTGATCTACCTCGTGTGGTTCTTCGCCCTCTGGTTCCACCTGACGCACGGCGTGTGGTCGATGTTCCAGTCGGTGGGCTGGGCCAACGGCACGTGGTATCCCCGCCTGAAGTGCATCGCCAACATCGTGGCGACGATCGTCTTCCTCGGCTTCGCCCTCGTGGTGATCGTCTACTTCCTGCGCAGCTTCTGCGGCGCCTGCTGATTTCCGATTTGTCGAATATAAACACACACGCGAAATATGGCTTTCAAATTAGATGCTAAAATCCCTGCCGGCGAACTTGCCCAGAAGTGGAGCAACCACAAGGCAGCTATCAAGGTCGTGAGCCCCGCCAACAAGCGCAAGCTCGACATCATCGTCGTCGGAACCGGTCTGGGCGGTGCTTCGGCAGCCGCTTCGCTCGGTGAGCTGGGATACAACGTCAAGGTATTCTGCATCCAGGATTCGCCCCGTCGTGCCCACTCGATTGCGGCGCAGGGCGGCATCAACGCGGCGAAGAACTATCAGAACGACAACGACTCGGTATACCGTCTCTTCTACGACACGATCAAGGGCGGCGACTACCGTGCCCGCGAGGCCAATGTCTACCGTCTGGCCGAGGTGTCGAACCTCATCATCGACCAGTGCGTGGCCCAAGGCGTGCCCTTCGCCCGCGAATACGGCGGCCTGCTGGCCAACCGTTCGTTCGGCGGCGCGCAGGTGTCGCGTACCTTCTACGCCCGCGGCCAGACGGGCCAGCAGCTGCTGCTGGGCGCCTATGCCGCTCTGAACAAGGAGATTGCGGCCGGTTCGGTGAAGAGCTATCCGCGTCACGAGATGCTCGACATCGTCATCGAGGACGGCGAGGCTCGCGGCATCATTGCCCGCAACCTGGTGACGGGCGAGATCGAGCGCCACGGCGCCCATGCCGTGGTGATCGCCACGGGCGGCTACGGCAACGTCTTCTTCCTGTCGACCAACGCCATGGCATCGAACGGCTCGGCCGCTTTCCAGTGCTACCGCAAGGGCGCAGGTTTTGCCAACCCCTGCTTCACGCAGATTCACCCCACGTGTATTCCCGTGCACGGCGACCAGCAGTCGAAACTGACGCTCATGTCCGAGTCGCTGCGTAACGACGGCCGTATCTGGGTGCCGAAGAAGCTGGAGGATGTGAAGGCGATCCGTTCGGGCGCGAAGAAACCTTCGGATATCGCCGAGGAGGACCGCGACTACTACCTGGAGCGCCGCTACCCGGCCTTCGGTAACCTCGTGCCGCGCGACGTGGCGTCGCGTGCCGCCAAGGAGCGTTGCGATGCCGGCTACGGCGTGAACGAGACGGGTCTGGCCGTCTTCCTCGACTTCAAGACGGCCATAGAGCGTCTGGGCAAGGAGGTGATCAAGCAGCGCTACGGCAACCTCTTCGACATGTACGAGGAGATTACCGACGTGAACCCCTACGAGCAGCCGATGCAGATCTTCCCCGCCGTACACTACACGATGGGCGGCATCTGGGTCGACTACAACCTGATGACCACCATTCCGGGCCTCTACGCCATCGGCGAGGCCAACTTCTCGGATCACGGTGCGAACCGTCTGGGCGCCTCGGCCCTCATGCAGGGTCTGGCCGACGGTTACTTCGTGCTCCCCTACACCATCGGCGACTACCTTTCGCACAAGATCCAGGCTCCGAAGGTGCGCACCGATACGCCGGCCTTCGACGAGGCGGAGAAGGGTGTGCGCGACCGTATTGCGAAGCTGATGTCCATCAACGGCAAGCAGTCGGTGGATGATATTCACAAGAAGCTCGGCCACATCATGTGGGAGAACGTGGGCATGGCCCGCACGAAGGAGTCGCTCGAGAAGGCGATTGCCGAGATTCAGGCTCTGCGCAAGGAGTTCTGGAAGGATGTGCGCGTGGTGGGCAGCGCCGACGACTTCAACGTCGAGCTGGAGAAGGCGCTCCGTCTGGCCGATTTCCTCGAGCTGGGCGAGCTCATGGCCCGCGATGCGCTTCTGCGCGAGGAGTCGTGCGGCGGACATTTCCGTGTGGAGCACCAGACCGAAGAGGGCGAGGCCAAGCGTGACGACGAGCACTTCGTCTATGCGGCCGTCTGGGAGTACAAGGGCATGGACCAGGCTCCCGAGATGACGAAGGAGCCCCTGAACTTCGAGTTCGTGCACCCCGCACAGCGCAACTACAAGGACTAGGCGTAATTTGACGTCGGATTTTATTAACGATTGAAACAATGAACTTTACGTTGAAAATATGGCGTCAGAAGAACGCCAAGAGCCAGGGTGCCTTCGAGACGTACCGCGTAGAGAACATCTCGCCCGATACCTCGTTCCTCGAGATGATGGACATCCTGAACAACAACCTCATCCACGAGGGCAAGGAGCCCGTGGCCTTCGACCACGACTGCCGCGAGGGTATCTGCGGCATGTGTTCGCTCCACATCAACGGTCTGGCCCACGGCCCCGGCCAGGGTGCCACGACCTGCCAGATCTACATGCGCAAGTTCCGCGACGGCGAGACCATCACCATCGAGCCGTGGCGTTCGGCCGCCTTCCCCGTGATCAAGGACCTCGTGGTGAACCGCGGTGCCTACGATCAGATTCTCCAGGCCGGCGGCTTCGTCTCGGTGCGCACCAATTCGGTGCCCGACGCCAATGCGGTCCTCATCCCGAAGGAGGATGCCGACGAGTCGATGGATGCGGCCGCCTGCATCGGCTGCGGCGCCTGCGCCGCAACCTGCAAGAACGGTTCGGCCATGCTCTTCGTCGCTGCACGCGTCTCGTCGCTCGCCAAGCTGCCCCAGGGCCGCGTGGAGGGTGCCCGCCGTGCCAAGGCGATGGTCGCCAAGATGGACGAACTGGGCTTCGGCAACTGCACCAACACGGGTGCCTGCCAGGCCGAGTGTCCCAAGTCGATCTCGATTGCGCACATTGCGCGTCTGAACCGCGAGTTCCTCTCGGCCAAGTTCGAGGATTAGGAGCACGCGCCGCTGCGGGGCGGTCCGATGCCGTAGGGCGTTGGGCCGCCCCACTCTTTTGCTTCCGCCCTTTGCATCCTCTTCCGCGCAACCCGAACTTTCCGTGTCTCCGGGCCGTCGGAATCCCCGCACCCGATCGGAGATGCGGATGCCGGGGCGTTCGGATGCGGACGGCGATTCCCCGTCCGCGGATTTTGAAATTCCGCGCCTTATGCTTATCTTTATAAGCCGTACGGGGAGAGCCCGATCCGGCCGTGAGATGACATATTAAACGTCTGCTTATGAATAAGATTCTTCCGATTTTCTGGGCCGTGCCCGCCGCTTCGGTCGCGGCGCTGCTCTTTGCATGGTACTTCTACCGCCGCATGAAACGCGAGAGCGAGGGTACGGAGCGTATGCGTGCCATCGCCGCCCACGTCCGCAAGGGGGCCATGGCCTATCTGCGCCAGCAGTACCGCGTGGTGCTCGTCGTCTTCCTCGTATTGGCCCTCTTCTTCGCCTGGCTTGCCTACGGCCTCGGGGTGCAGAATCCGTGGGTGCCCTTTGCCTTCCTCACCGGAGGGCTCTTTTCGGGTCTGGCCGGCTTCTTCGGGATGAAGACGGCGACCTACGCCTCGGCCCGCACGGCCCACGCCGCCCGACAGTCGCTCGACGGCGGCCTGCGCATCGCCTTCCGCAGCGGTGCGGTGATGGGACTGGTGGTCGTGGGGCTCGGCTTGCTCGACATATCGCTCTGGTATCTCGTGCTCGACGCCTTTATCGAAGCCGACGGCGGACAGCGCCTCGTGGCGGTCACCACGACGATGCTCACCTTCGGCATGGGAGCCTCGACGCAGGCACTCTTCGCGCGTGTGGGCGGCGGCATCTATACGAAGGCGGCCGACGTGGGTGCCGACCTCGTGGGCAAGATCGAGGCGGGTATTCCGGAGGACGACCCCCGTAATCCGGCCACCATCGCCGACAACGTGGGCGACAACGTGGGCGACGTGGCGGGTATGGGTGCCGACCTCTACGAGAGCTACTGCGGTTCGATTCTCGCCACGGCGGCGCTCGGCGCCGCGGCCTTTGCGGCTCCCGGCGCCGAGGCTATGCAGCTGCGGGCGGTGCTGGCACCGATGCTCGTTGCGGCTGCCGGCATCCTCCTCTCGCTTGCGGGCATCTATCTGGTCCGCACGAAGGAGGGGGCGGGCATGCGCGAACTGATGCGTTCGCTCAACCTCGGCGTGAATGTCAGCTCGCTGCTCATCGCCGCCGCTTCGTTCGGTCTCTTCCGCCTGCTGGGCATCGGGAACTGGGCGGGTCTCGCCTGCTCGGTCATCACGGGCCTGGTCGCCGGCATCATCGTCGGCAAGGCGACCGAATACTACACCTCGCACTCTTACGCCCCCACGCGCCGCATCGCCCGGAGCTCCGAGACGGGACCCGCCACGGTGGTCATATCGGGTATCGGCACGGGAATGATCTCCACGGCCGTTCCCGTGGTGACGATCGGTGCAGCCATCGTCATGTCGTATCTCTGCGCCATAGGCTTCGACGTGCGGAACATGCTCTCGGCCGAACTCATGCCGCAGGGTCTCTACGGCATCGGCATCGCGGCGGTCGGCATGCTCTCGACGCTCGGCATCACGCTGGCCACCGACGCCTACGGACCCATCGCCGACAACGCGGGCGGCAATGCCGAGATGAGCGGTCTGGACCCCGAAGTGCGGCGGCGCACGGACATGCTCGACGCTCTGGGCAACACCACGGCCGCCACGGGCAAGGGGTTCGCCATCGGATCGGCGGCCCTCACGGCCCTTGCGCTGCTGGCCTCCTACATCGAGGAGATCCGTGCGGGTCTGCTTCGCGTGGGCGACACGGTGCTCGAACTGGCCGACGGTACGGTGCGGCTCGTGCAGGAGGCCTCGCTGCTCGACTTCATGGATTACTACCGCATCACGCTGATGAACCCCGTGGTGCTGGTCGGCATCTTCATCGGGGCGATGATGTCGTTCCTCTTCTGCGGCCTTACGATGAACGCCGTGGGCCGTGCCGCACAGGGTATGGTGAACGAGGTGCGCCGCCAGTTCCGCGAGATCCGAGGCATCCTCACGGGCGAGGACACGCCCGACTACGCCCGTTGCGTGGCCATCGCCACACGCGGTGCGCAGCGCGAGATGCTCTGGCCCAGTCTGCTGGCCATCATCGTCCCGGTAGCCACGGGCTTTCTTTTCGGTGTGGCGGGCGTCGTCGGACTACTGGTGGGCGGCCTGGCCACGGGCTTCGTGCTCGCGGTCTTCATGGCCAATGCGGGCGGTGCCTGGGACAACGCCAAGAAGATGATCGAGGAGGGACATCACGGCGGCAAGGGCTCCGAGTGCCACAAGGCGGCCGTCGTGGGCGATACGGTGGGCGACCCCTTCAAGGATACGGCCGGTCCGTCGCTCAACATCCTCGTGAAACTCATGTCGATGGTCGCCATCGTCATGGCCGGAGCCACGCTCGCCTTTCACCTCTTCTGACGGGGCTGCGCGCCGCCTGCGGCGGCTGCCCCTTCGGCTGCGGCACGTCCCCTGCGGGCGTGCCGCTTTTCGGTTACACCCGCAGCGTGTCGGGTACGGTGCGATGCGGCGTGCGCCCTCCGGCTGCCGTCTCCCCGCCGCGGCGGATGCCGGGGGAGGGTGAAGGCTCCGGTTTCGGTTCCGGCGTTGCAGCCGCCGGGACGCCGTCCGATGCGCGTTTCGCGGAGGCCCCGACCGAAACGGTGTCGGCGACGGGAGCCTCCGTCGCGGAGTCCTCTCCGAAGACGATGTGAGGTGCGGCGCTCTGTCCGCCGATCAGCAGCTCGCGGCGGAGCGTGTCGGCCTTTCCGTCGGTCAGCTCGAGCCGGCCGACGTAGGCCAGCGAGCCGTCGGCTCCCGTGCATCCGGCTATCCGGAGGCGTGCTCCGTTGCTCCGAAGTTCGAGCGGATCGAGCCTCAGCGTTCCGTCGGCCGCGGCAAAGCGGAGCCGCAGGTCGCCCCGGTCGATGCGCCGCAGCGATGCCCGGCGCAGCGTGTCGGCCAGCCGTCCGAGCAGTTCGGGGGCGGCGGCGCTGATGCCGCGGGCCTCGAGCGTGCCGCTGGCCTCGAGCGTGGCTGGGTCGGGCGCGAAGCGGCGGTCGATGCGGCTCCGCATATCGAGGTGCATGGAACAGCTTCCTTCGGCCGATCCGAAGAGCGGCGCGAAGTGGCGTACGGCCGGCATCTGGGCGAAGAGACGCTTCGGGGCGGCGCTGTCGATTCCGAGCATCATCCGCAGGCGGGCCTCTCCGCTCTTTTCCGCTCCCTCCGCCGCGCGGCAGCTGCCCGTGACCGTCAGATTGCCGCCGAAGGCCGAGGCGGCACGGCCGTCGAATGCGAACCCGCCCCGTTTGGCGCGCAGCTCGCTCCGTACTCCGCCGAGTTCGGCGCGGCCCAGCCGCAGCGTGCGGCATTCGCTGCGCAGGTCGAGGTCGAGTCGCCGCGTGGCGGAGCACCAGTGGCCCGGTCCGCGTCCCGTCTCCTCGTCGCCGAGCAGTTCGTTCAGGTCTAGCAGGGTCGATTCGGTGTAGAGGTCGCCCTGCAGCGTGGCTCCGCCGAAGAGGGCTTCGAGGTATCCGGTCAGTTTGCCGGCCGCGGCAAGGTCGCTCTCTCCGATGCGCAGGTCGAGTTCGCCGAGCGTGAGGGCTTCGGGTCTGAGTGCTACGGCGGCACGGCGTACGTGCAGGGGCGGCATCCCCGCAAAGGGCAGGTCGAACCCCTCGACGACGAAGGTTCCGGCCGCATCGACGGCGTCGTAGTCTCCTGCGGCGACCTCCGAGCGGCGGCCAGTGAGCCGTACGTTGGCCATCAGAAGTCCCCCGCGCCGTTCGTCGCGGTCGAGCGGGTAGGCCCGGCCGAGTTCGGCCAGATCGAGGCGTCCGGCTACCGTCGCTCCGATGCGCGGATCGCTGCGCAGTTCCGATGCCGAGAGGGTGAGCCGCAGCGAATTGCCTGCCATGGCTATCTCGAAGCGGGGAATCTCGACGGTGAGGGCGTCGGCCGACCCTCCCGTATGGGCTATGCGCGCTTCGATCCGTATGTCGTGGAAGGCTTCGGGCAGCGAGGTGTACTGGAAGCGGCCGTCGCGTACCCCGATCTTCACCTCGAAGGCCGGTGTGCAGCCGTCGGCGAACCGGCCGCGCATGCGGGCCGCGAGGTCGATGTCGCCCGATGCGACCAGGGCGCGGAAGTCGCGCCCGTAGAGCGGCGGCACGAGCGAGAGCAGCTCCTTGAAGCGGATGCGGTCGCCGTCGACCCGGAGGTCGGCTGTGACCGCACCGCGCTCTGTGCCGAGGTCGACCCATCCCTCGAGCGACGTACGTATGGCGTTTAACCTCAGATCGTTTTTCTCCAGTTTCCAGCGTCCCTTTTCGAGCCGGGGACTCCACTGCGCCCGCCAGTCGACCGAAGCTTCGTGCAGCAGCGGAATGCGGCCCGCGACGAGCGAGAGGCGTTCCGTCTCGATGCGCAGCCGGGGACCCTTTTCCCGTTGGCGCAGCCGCAGCGTCGGGATACGGGCCGAGCAGCGTGTCCGGGTCGAGTCGTTCGCGTAGTGCAGCACGGCGTCGTCGAGATGCAGGTCGCAGGGACCGAAGCGGCGGACGAAGGCACCGACGAGTCCCGCCGGGTCGCGTGTCGTCTTCCAGTTCGCCGCACCGTCCGTGCGTTTGTGCAGTCGGATGTCAAGCCCCTTCAGATACAGTCTCTTCACCTCGGGTTTCCCCTCGAGCAGCTGCAGGGGAGAGGAGGCTGCCGATATGCGTTCGGCCGTCAGGAGCGTGTCGCCCGCGAAGATACCGTCGCCTACGAACACGACGTCGCGCAGCGTGACGGTGGCGCGCGGGAAGGAGCGCAGCAGGCCTATGTCGAGACGCCCGACACGCAGCTCGCCGCGCAGCGCGGCGGCCGCACTGCGTATGAAGGCCTCTGCCTGCCGTTCGTAGAGTTTGGGGAGCAGCAGCAGGACCGCAAGGAGGAGTACGATGCCTCCGAGGGTGATTTTCATGCCTCGCTTCATCTCTATACCCTGTTATGGTTCGTTGTATCTGAGCCGGAAGAGCGTGGTTTCGTATTCGGTGAATCCCCGCTTGCGGTAGAGTGCCCGGGCCGCGATGCGTGCGGGATTCGATGTGAGCAGTACGCTCGTCGCGCCGAGCCGGGCCGCCTGTTCGAGCGCCCGTTCGAGAAGCGCCGAGCCGATGCCGCGGGAGCGACTCGGGCCGTCGACCACCACATCCTCGATCCAGGCCTTGCGGCCCGAGGGTACGTCGTACCAGGCCAGCGAGAGCATGCCGACGGGCCGCTCATTCTCCTCGGCCACGAAGAGCGCCGTGTTGGGGGCCGCCGCAATCCGGGCCCATTCCCCGGCCGGGGGGATCGGCAGGGCGGGCGAGAGCTGCCGTAGAAGTTCGCCGAGCGCTTCGGCCTGTGCCGCGTCGGGGGAGGTCATACGGTATATCGTCATCGGCTTATCGTATTTATGACACAAATATACGAAAAACGGGACGTCGTTCGAACTTCTGCGCAAAATAAGGGCGGCCATCCCGGCCCGGGGAGCCGCCCGTCTCCGTGCGGAAAGGGTGCGGGAAGGTGTTGCGGAACCGGACGGAAGGCGCGGCGCGGGGAGAAAGGCAGGGCGGGAAGATGCCGTGAAAATTGTTATCTTTGTGCCGTATGACCCCTCAGACCTACGATTACGCCCCGATCCTTGCGCGCCTCTCCGCATTGGCCGATGAGAAGTACCGCAGTTTCTCCGCCTCTCTGATCCCGAATTCCGGTCCGCTGCTCGGCGTCCGTGTCCCGGCCATGCGGCGCCTGGCCCGCGAGGTGGCCCGAGGCGACTGGCGCGCCTATCTCGACGTGGCCGGGAGCGGCTGCTTCGAGGAGCGGCTGCTGCAGGGACTTGTCATCGGCTGCGTACGCTGCACGCCCGACGAGCGGCTCGCCCTCACGCGGCGCTATCTGCCGCTGGTGGACAACTGGGCCCTCTGCGACCTCTTCTGCCGTCGGCTGCCCCGGGCCGAACGCGAGCCGACGTGGCGCTTCATCGGGCCGCTGTTCCGCTCCGCGAACGAATACGAGGCGCGCTTCGCCGCTGTCGTGGGGTGCGGCAACTTCGTCGACGACGAGCATCTCGATGCCCTGCTGGAGCGGCTCGACGCCTGCCGTCACGACGGCTACTATGCACGCATGGGGGTGGCGTGGGCTCTTTCGGTCTGCTATGTGAAGTATCCCGAACGCACCGAGACCTTCCTGCGCCGTGCGACGCTCGATGTGCGGACCCATAACCTCGCGCTGCGCAAGATTGTCGAGTCGCGGCGCGTCTCACCCGAAGCGAAGGCGCGTATCCGGCTCCTGAAACGGCGGTAGCCGGCGCGCCGTTTCGGGCGCCGCGGCGTGAAAAAGGGGGACGGGATGGAGAATGTGCGCGGAAATCGCTATATTTGCCGTTGCCTTCATGCGTAAACTCGTCATCATACCTACCTACAACGAGCGGGACAACGTCGGACCGATGGTCGAACGCGTCCTCGCGCTCGGCGGCGGCTTCGACCTGCTGGTCATCGACGACGGCTCGCCCGACGGTACGGCCGCTGTGGTCCGCGAACGGCAGTCCTGCAGCGCCGGGCGGCTCCATCTCATCGAACGGAGCGGCAAGCAGGGGCTCGGCACGGCCTATATCGCCGGCTTCCGCTGGGCGCTCGAGCGCGGATACGATCTCGTCTTCGAGATGGACTGCGACTTTTCGCACGACCCGGCCGACCTCGAACGGCTGGCTGCCGCGACGGAGCGGGGTGCCGACGTCGTGGTGGGGTCGCGCTACGTGCGGGGAGGCCGTGTGGTGAACTGGCCCCTGTCGCGGCTGCTGATCTCCTACGGCGCTTCGCTCTACGTGCGGGCCATGACCTTCATGCCCGTGCACGATGCCACGGCGGGCTTCGTCTGTTATACGCGCCGTGCACTCGAAGCCATCGATCTCGGCGGCGTGCGGATGAAGGGCTACGGTTTCCAGATCGAGATGAAATACACGGCCTGGCGTCTGGGCATGCGCTTGAGCGAAGTGCCCATCGTCTTCACCGAACGACGCGTGGGTGTCTCGAAGATGAGCGGCGGCATCTTCGGCGAGGCCTTCTTCGGCGTGCCGAAGCTTCCCTTCCGCCGTTTTCGCCGGACGGAGCGTTCCCGCTGAGTCCTCCCTCGCCGTGCCTGCCTGCGGCGGCGTGCGGCAGGCTCGCCTCATCGGATTCTTCTTCTGCCTGCTTCCGAATGCGTGGAAGCGGCTTTGCGCTCCGCTTTTCTTTCGTCGTCTTCATACGCCCGATCGTAACGAAGGGAGTGAAACATAGCGGAATAACTGGACTGAGAATGTCGGCCGCATGGCTGCCGGCGCCGGCCGTGCCCCGTGCCGCCGGATGCGGGCGGAAGGATACGGCCGCTGATTCCGGCACGATTCGCTATCTTTGCATCCGATGACAGGAATAGCCCCCATACTGCTCGGCTGGTACGACCGCTACGGACGCGATCTGCCGTGGCGCCGTACGCGCGACCCCTACCTGATCTGGCTTTCGGAGGTGATTCTCCAGCAGACCCGTGTGGCGCAGGGCCGGGCCTGTTACGAACGGTTCGCCGTCCGCTATCCCGACGTGGTGTCGCTGGCGGCCGCCTCGGAAGACGACGTGCTGCTCCTGTGGCAGGGGCTGGGCTACTACAGCCGGGCGCGCAACCTGCTCGCCGCGGCGCGCGAGGTGACGGAGCGTTTCGGTGGGCGTTTCCCGCGGAGCGCGGCCGGGCTGCGTACCCTGAGCGGAGTGGGGGAGTATACGGCCGCGGCCGTGGCCTCGGCCGCCTTCGGCGAGCCCGAGGCGGCGGTCGACGGCAACGTGAGCCGGGTGCTGGCGCGCCTGTACGACTTGACAGAGCCGGTCGACACCTCTGCCGGACACCGGCTGGTCGCCGCGCTGGCCCGCGCGGAGCTCGATCCGCGGCGGCCGGGCGACTGCAACCAGGCGCTCATGGATTTCGGGGCGCTGCTCTGCACCCCCGCTGCGCCCCGCTGCGACGCTTGTCCGCTCGCGGAGCGGTGTCTTGCGCGGGCGGCAGGAACCGTGGCGGAGCGGCCCGTGAAGCGGGGCCGAACGGCCGTGCGTGAGCGGTGGTTCCACTATCTGCACCTGCATTGCGGCGGCGACACCTTCCTGCGTCGTCGCGAGGAGCGCGACATTTGGCGCGGGCTCTACGAATTTCCGATGATCGAGACCGATGGCCCGGTCGATTTCGCCGCGGTGGCCGCCACGCCCGGATTCCGGTGTTGGTTCGGCGCCGCCGGGTGGCGTGTCGCCGGGTCGGTCGTCCTGCCGCCGCACCGGCTCACGCACCGGGTGATTCACGCCGCGGTTCACCGTCTGGAGCCCGGGAACTCCTTCGTCCCGCCCGAAGGGTGGCTGCGGCTGCCCTCCGGCCGGCTCGGGGAGTACGCCGTGCCCCGCCTTCTGGAGCGTTATCTCGATGCGGAGGATCCGTGCCGGTAGCCTCCCCGCACCCGGCCGGCGCACTCCGTGTCGCTGCGCGCGCTGCCGGATCAGCCGACGATGAGCAGGCTCGCGGCCATTACGGCCATGCCGGCGACCACGCCGTAGATGGCCGTGTGCGCCTCGCCGTATTCGCGGGCTGCGGGGAGCAGCTCGTCGACCGAGATGAAGACCATGATACCCGCCACCCCCGCCAGTATGCACCCCATGAGCGTGGCCGACATGAAGGGCATAAGCACGAGCCAGGCGAGAAGTGCGCCGACGGGTTCGGCCAGCCCCGAGAGGAGCGAGAGCCGGAAGGCCTTCATGCGGTCGCCCGTGGCGTAGAAGACCGGTATCGAGACGGCAATCCCTTCGGGGATGTTGTGTATGGCCACGGCCGCCGCGATGGCGATGCCGAGCGTCCGGTCCTCGAGTGCCGTGGCGAAGGTGGCGATACCTTCCGGAAAGTTGTGTATGGCGATGGCCAGCGCCGTGAGAAGCCCCATGCGCATGAGCCGTCCGTTGCGGGCGGGCCGGTGTTCCATCTCCTCCACGGAGTGGGCCTCGTGGGGGTTCTCGGCCGAAGGTACCAGCCGGTCGATGATGCCGATGAGCAGGATGCCGCCGAAGAAGGCGGCCGTGGCGATGGCGGCCCCTCCGCGGTCGCCCCATTCGGCGGCGAGCGTCGTCCCGGCCTCGCTCAGCAGTTCGACGAAGGAGACGTAGACCATCACGCCGCCCGAGAGTCCGAGCGAAAAGGAGAGGAGCCGCCGGTTCGTGTGGCGGGCGAAGAAGGCGATGGCGCTGCCGATGCCGGTGGCCAGACCGGCCCCGAGCGTGAGCAGCAGCGGCGTGAGCAGGGCGTGTTCCATGGATGTGCGGGTCTTCGGATGCAAAAATAGTGCATTTGCCGTAGCGGTGCCATACCGCGAAATGGGGATAGGCCCCTTTCGCGGCGCTCTCCCGGCCGTCCCGGGGCGTTGTCGATTATTTCCCGGACGAAAGTTTGCACGCACGGTGAAAATATGCTACCTTTGCAGCCGAAAGAGCGAACGCCGAGAGCCTTGCCATGAAACATCTTTTCCGCACCCTTCCGCTGCGCCGTCGCCGGCGCCAGGACCACGGGACGGAGTCGTTCGTTTCGACGGGGTTCGGCATCGCCGGTTGTTTGGGGTAACTGTTCCGGTTGCCCTATTTTTTTGCTCGCTCCGCTCATGAAGACGCTCTACACGCACGCCGAAGTCTATCGCGACGGTCGCTTCGAACGACGCACCGTCGCCGTCGAGGATGGACGCTTCGTCGACGACACGACCCCCGCGGCGGGGGACCGCATCGTCGGGCTCGAAGGTCTCCGTCTCGTGCCGGGCCTGGTCGACGTGCATGTCCACCTGCGCGAACCCGGCCACCCCGAAAAGGAGAGCGTGGCCACCGGTACGGCGGCCGCCGCCCACGGCGGCTATACGACCGTCTGCGCCATGCCCAACCTTACGCCGGCGCCCGATTCGCCCGACCACCTGGCCGAGGAACTCGGGATTATCCGGCGCGACGCCCGGGTGCGGGTGCTGCCCTACGCCTCGATTACGGTGGGGCAGCGAGGATGCGGCGAGCTGGTCGACTTCGAGGCGCTGGCCCCGTTCGTGGCCGGCTTCTCGGACGACGGGCGCGGCGTGCAGTCGGAGGAGCTGATGGAGGAGGCGATGCGTCGCGCCGCGGCGGTCGACCGTCCCATCGTGGCCCACTGCGAGGTGGACGAACTGCTGCGCGGCGGTTACATCCACGACGGTGAATACTGCCGCCGGCACGGCCACCGGGGCATCTGCTCCGAGAGCGAGTGGCGGCAGGTGGAGCGCGACCTCGCGCTCGTCGGCCGGACGGGATGCCGCTACCATGTGTGCCACGTCTCGACGAAGGAGAGCGTGGCGCTCGTGCGTGCGGCCAAGGCTCGCGGGCTGCGCGTGAGCTGCGAGACGGCTCCCCACTACCTGCTGCTGACCGATGCGGACCTGCGCGAGGAGGGCCGTTTCAAGATGAACCCGCCCCTGCGTTCGGCCGAGGACCGTGCGGCGCTCGTCGAGGGCATTCTCGACGGTACGATCGATGCGATTGCCACGGACCATGCCCCCCATACGGCCGCCGAGAAGGGACGCGGTCTGGAGGGGAGCGCCATGGGGGTCGTGGGACTGGAGTGCGCCTTCGGGGTGCTCTACCGCCATCTGGTCTGCGGGGGTATCCTCCCCTTCGGCCGGCTCATGGAGCTCATGTCGATCCGGCCGCGGCAGCTCTTCGGGCTGGGCGGCGGCCGCATCGAGGCGGGCGAGCCGGCCGACTTCGCGGTCTTTGACCTCGGCGCCGACTACGAGGTGGATCCCGACACCTTTCTTTCGAAGGGACGGGCGACACCCTTTGCGGGCTGGCAGGCCCGGGGCCGCACGATGCTCACGGTGGTGCAGGGTCGCGAGGTCTGGCGCGACGAAGCGCTGCACGGATGATTCCGGGCGGCGGATACGGATGTTAGTTAGAGCCGGGGAGTCCGCCTCTCCGGCACCCAATACGAGCCTATGAAACCCTATACGAAAAAGATTCTCCTCGAAAACGGCGAGGAGTTCTACGGCTACGGCTTCGGCGCCGACCGCGAGACGGTCGTCGAGATCGTCTTCAACACCTCGATGGTGGGTTATCAGGAGATTCTCTCCGACCCCTCATATACGGACCAGGCGGTGGTGATGACCTATCCGCTGATCGGCAACTACGGCACGGCCGAGGAGGACTACGAGACTAAGTTCCCGACGCTCGGCGCCATGATCGTGCGCGAATACAACGACACCCCCTCGAACTTCCGCTATACGAAGACGCTCGCGGAGGTCTTCGAGGAGTACGGCATTCCGGCCGTCTGGGGCGTCGACACGCGGCGTCTGGTGCGCATCATCCGCGACCGGGGCACGCAGAAGGTGATGATTACCGATGCGGAGACCCCCCGCGACGAGGCGCTGGCGCGGTTGCGCGCCGCCGAGCTGCGTCACGACATGGTGCGGCGCGTGAGCTGTCGCAAGCGGTGGTTCTCGCGCACGGCGAACCACCGCTACGACGTGGTGGCCGTCGATTGCGGCATCAAGTACAACATCATCCGCAAGCTCAACGAGAAAGGGTGCAACGTGACGGTCGTCCCCTACGACATATCGGTCGAGGAGCTGCTCGCCTTCCGGCCCGACGGCGTTTTCCTCTCGAACGGCCCGGGCGATCCGGCCGACGTTCCCGAAGTGGTGGAGAAGGTGCGGGCGCTCCGCGGCCGCGTGCCGATGTTCGGCATCTGCCTGGGCCACCAGATGATTGCGCGTGCCTACGGCGCCCGGACCTTCAAGATGAAGTTCGGACACCGCGGCGGCAACCATCCGGTGAAGTGCCTCGCCACGGGGAAGATAGAGATTACGAGCCAGAACCACAGCTTCGCCGTGGCGACCGATTCGCTGGAGGGCACCCCTCTGCGGCTGACGCACGTGAACCTGCTCGACGGCACGGCCGAAGGGCTGGAGTGTCCCGAGGAGCGCGTCTTCTCGGTGCAGTACCATCCCGAAAGCGCCCCCGGCCCGCAGGACAGCGGCTATCTTTTCGACAAGTTCATTCAAATGATGGAGGAGCACAGAAATGCCTAAGAGAACGGATATCAGCAAGGTGATGGTCATCGGTTCGGGCCCGATCGTGATCGGTCAGGCCGCCGAGTTCGACTATGCGGGCACGCAGGCGTGCCTCGCCCTGAAGGAGGAGGGATACGAGGTGGTGCTCGTCAACTCCAATCCCGCGACCATCATGACCGACACGCATATCGCCGACAAGGTCTACATGGAGCCGCTGACGCTCGAATACGTCGCCAAGATCATCCGCTACGAGCGTCCCGACGCCATCGTGCCGGGCCTGGGCGGCCAGACGGGCCTCAACCTCGCGGTGCAGCTCGCCCGCAAGGGGGTGCTGCAGGAGTGCCAGGTCGAGATTCTCGGCACGTCGTTCGACAGCATCGAGCGGGCCGAGGACCGCGAGCTCTTCAAGGAGCTGTGCCAGTCGCTGGGCGAGCCGGTGCTTCCCTCGGAGATCGCCAACTCGATGGAGGAGGGTCTCGCGGCGGCCGAGCGGATAGGTTACCCCGTGGTGCTTCGCCCGGCCTTCACGCTGGGCGGTACGGGCGGCGGCTTCGCCGACAACGAGGCCGAGTTCCGCGAGATCATGCGCAACGCGCTCTTCCTCTCGCCCGTGCATCAGGTGCTCGTCGAGAAGAGCATCAAGGGCTACAAGGAGATCGAGTACGAGGTGATCCGCGACAGCAACGATACGGCCATCGCCGTCTGCAACATGGAGAATATCGACCCGGTGGGTATCCATACGGGCGACTCGATCGTGGTGGCCCCGAGCCAGACGCTCACCAACCGCGAATACCAGATGCTGCGCGATTCGGCGCTCCGGATTATCCGCGCGCTGAAGATCGAGGGAGGGTGCAACGTGCAGTTCGCGCTGGATCCCCTCTCGTTCAAATACTACCTCATCGAGGTGAACCCCCGCGTATCGCGTTCGTCGGCCCTTGCCTCGAAGGCGAGCGGCTATCCCATCGCGCGCGTGAGCGCGAAGATTGCCGTGGGTCTCACGCTCGACGAGATCCGCATAGCCAATACACCCGCCTCGTTCGAGCCGACGCTCGACTACGTGGTGACGAAGATCGCCCGCTTCCCCTTCGACAAGTTCAGCGACGCCTCGAACAAGCTGGGCACCCAGATGAAGGCGACGGGCGAGGTGATGGCCGTGGGCCGCACGATGGAGGAGTCGCTCCTGAAGGCGGTGCGTTCGCTCGAGACGGGCGTCTGCCACATCTGGCACCGCAAGTTCGACGACTGGTCGGAGGACCGGCTGCTGGCCTACATCCGCGAAGGGACGGACGACCGTCTCTACGCCATCGCGCAGCTCATCCGCATGGGCACGGACCTGTCGCTTGTCTACAACCGTACGAAAATAGACATGTTCTTCCTCGAGAAGTTCAAGAACATCGTCGAATTCGAGCGGACGGTCCGCGAACATCCCGACGACGTGGAGACGCTCCGCGATGCGAAACGCCTTGGCTTCAGCGATAAATACATAGGCATGTTATGGGGCCGCTCGCAGTACGAGATGTACCGTCTGCGCGAGCAGCACGGCATCTTCCCCGTCTACAAGATGATTGACACCTGCGCCAGCGAGTTCGACTCCTACGT
This sequence comes from uncultured Alistipes sp., assembly GCA_949288735.1. Classification (GTDB taxonomy): domain Bacteria; phylum Bacteroidota; class Bacteroidia; order Bacteroidales; family Rikenellaceae; genus Alistipes. The sequence continues at coordinate 19,544 of CASELE010000008.1, read as the reverse complement.
TCCCTATTTCTACTCGACCTACGAGGAGGAGAACGAGTCGGTCGTGAGCGGCCGGAAGAAAATCGTGGTGCTCGGTTCGGGCCCCATACGCATCGGCCAGGGCGTCGAGTTCGACTATTCGACCGTACACGCCATCTGGTCGATCCGCGAGGCGGGCTACGAGGCGATCATCATCAACAACAACCCCGAGACCGTCTCGACGGACTACACCACGAGCGACAAGCTCTATTTCGAACCGCTGACGGTCGAGGACGTGATGAACGTCATCCGGCTCGAAAAGCCCGAGGCGATAGTCGTATCGCTCGGCGGCCAGACGGCCATCAACCTGGCCGAGCCGCTCGCCGAGCTGGGCGTACCGATCATCGGCACCGATTGCGAGGCCATCCGCAACGCCGAGGACCGCGGCTGTTTCGAGCGGATCATGGAGGAGCTGGGCATCCCGCAACCCGAGGCCGAAGCCGTCACGGATATCGAGTCGGGCGTGCGGGCCGCTGCCCGTATCGGCTATCCGGTGCTGGTGCGCCCGAGCTACGTGCTGGGCGGCCGCGCGATGCAGATCGTCTCGAACGAGGAGCGGCTGCGCCACTATCTGCAGACGGCTGTCGAGGTAAACGAGGATTCGCCCGTACTGGTCGACCGCTACATCATGGGCAAGGAGCTCGAGGTGGACGCCATCTGCGACGGCCATGACGTCTTCATTCCGGGCATCATGGAGCACGTGGAGCGTACGGGTATCCACTCGGGCGATTCGATCAGCGTCTATCCGACCTTCAGCGTGAGCGAACAGGCGAAGCGCAAGATCGTGGACTACACCGTGAAGCTGGGTCTGCGCATCGGCATCGTGGGCCTCTACAACATCCAGTTCATCGTGGCGGGCGACGACGGGGTCTACGTCATCGAGGTCAACCCCCGTTCGTCGCGTACGGTCCCCTTCCTCTCGAAGTCGACGGGCGTCCCCATGGCCCACATCGCCACGCAGGTCATCCTGGGCCACAGCCTGCGCGAGCAGGGTATCACGGAGGTCTGCGGCCGGGAGAAGATGCGCTGGTACGTGAAGGCTCCGGCCTTCTCGTTCGCCAAGATCCGCGGCATGGATTCGTACCTCTCGCCCGAGATGAAGTCGACGGGCGAGGCTATCGGCTACGACGACAAGCTGACGCGCGCCCTCTACAAGGCGTTGCAGGCCACAGGCATGAATGTCTGCAACTACGGTACGATATTCGTGACGATCGCCGATCAGGACAAGGAGCAGGCGCTGCCGCTCGTGCGCCGTTTCTACGACCTGGGCTTCAACATCGAGGCGACGACCGGCACGGCCGAGTTCCTGCGCCGGCACGGCATACGCACCCGCACGCGGCGCAAGCTGAGCGAGGGAAGCTCGGAGATCATCGACGCGCTGCGCCAGGGCCATGTGAGCTACGTGATCAATACGATCGACATCAACCAGCACAACACGCGTCTGGACGGCTACGAGATCCGCCGTACGGCCGTGGAAAACAACGTCACGGTCTTTACGGCCCTGGAGACCGTGCAGGTGCTGCTCGACGTGCTCGAGGAGATCACGCTGGGTGTCTCGACCATCGACGCGGAGTAGGGAGGAGCGATACGATGTACGGAAAGGGAATATACGAGATACGCTCCAACGAGCCGCTGACCGCCACCGTGTGGCGGATGGTGCTCGCGGGCGACACGCGGGGCATCACGGCCCCCGGACAGTTCGTCAACATCGCCCTCGAAGGGTGTTATCTGAGGCGTCCGATCTCGGTGTGCGACTGGAATGCGGAGCGGCTCACGCTCGTCTACAAGGTCGTGGGCGACGGTACCGCGCAGATGTCGCGCATGCGGCCGGGCGAACGGCTCGACCTGCTGACGGGGCTCGGCAACGGCTTCCGTACCGATACGGGGGCGCGCCGTCCGCTCGTCGTCGGCGGCGGCGTGGGGGTGCCGCCCCTCTATGGCCTGACGCGCCGGCTCCTCGCCTCGGGTCTGCCGGTGACGGTGGTGCTGGGATTCAATACGGCCGACGAGCTCTTCTATGTCGACGAGTTCAGGGCTCTGGGGGCGGATACGTACGTGACGACGGCCGACGGTTCGGCCGGCACGCGGGGCTTCGTGACCGACCTGCTCGCTGCGGGCGGCTTCGATTACGACTATTTCTATGCCTGCGGGCCGATGCCGATGCTGCGGGCGCTCTCCGAGGTCGCCCCGACCGAGGGGGAACTCTCGTTCGAGGAGCGCATGGGATGCGGCTTCGGCGCCTGCATGGGCTGTTCGTGCAAGACCCGCGACGGCTACAAACGCATCTGCAAGGAGGGTCCCGTGCTCACAAAGAGGGAGGTGATATGGCAGTAGATACATCGGTCGTGCTGAGCGGCCTCGAACTGGACAATCCGGTGATTCCGGCCAGCGGAACCTTCGGCTACGGTAACGAGTTCCGCTCGTTCTACGACATCAACATCCTGGGCTCCTTCTCGTTCAAGGGGACCACGCGCGAGCCGCGCTTCGGCAATCCCACGCCCCGTATCGCCGAGTGCACCGAAGGGATGATCAACGCCGTGGGGCTGCAGAACCCCGGCATCGACGCCGTGATTGCCGAGGAGCTGCCGCGCCTGCGGAGCTTCTTCCACAAGCCGGTGATAGCCAACATATCGGGCTTCTCGATAGAGGAGTATGCCTACTGCTGCGAGCGGATCGACAAGGAGGACCAGGTGGGGCTCATCGAGGTGAACGTCTCGTGCCCCAACGTTCGCCACGGCGGCATGTCGTTCGGCACTTCGCCCGAGGCGGCCGCCGAGGTGACGCGGGCCGTGAAGGCCGTGACTGCCAAGCCGGTCTATATCAAGCTCTCGCCCAACGTGACGGACATCGTCTCCATAGCCCGCGCCTGCGAAGAGGCGGGCGCCGACGGCATCTGTCTCATCAACACGCTGCTCGGCATGCGCATCGACGTGCGGCGTCGGCGTCCGGTCATCGCCAATACGATGGGCGGTTTCTCGGGTGCCGCCATCTTCCCGGTGGCCGTGCGCATGGTCTGGCAGGTGTCCCGGGCCTGCTCGGTGCCGGTGATGGGGTGCGGCGGCGTGCGTTCGGCGCGCGACGTGATCGAGATGATGATGGCCGGTGCCACGGCGGTGCAGGTGGGGGCCGAAAATCTGCGCAACCCCTATGCCGCGAAGGAGATTGTCGAGTCGTTGCCCCGCGAGATGGAGCGGCTCGGTATCGAACGTCTGCGCGACATCATCGGCGTCGCCGGCTGATCGGGCGGCGGAAAAAGAGGACGCCGTTCGGAAAAACGGCAAAAAAGAGGTATATTTGTACGACGGAGCCGCCGAAGGCCCGTCCGCGAAAAACGATACATAATATCATGATGCAGCGAGACGTCATCATAGCCTGCGATTTCGCAAGCGCGGAGGAGACCTTCCGTTTCCTCGACCTGTTTGTCGGCGAGGCGCGCAAGCCCTTTCTGAAAATCGGCATGGAGCTCTTCTATGCCGAGGGCCCGGAGATCGTGCGGGAGATCAAGCGCCGGGGACACAGGATCTTTCTCGATCTGAAGCTCCACGACATTCCCAACACCGTGCGGAAGGCGATGGCCGTCCTTTCGCGGCTTGACGTGGACATGTGCAACGTCCATGCCGCCGGTACGGTCGAGATGATGCGTGCCGCCCGCGAAGGGCTCACGCGTGCCGACGGCACGCGGCCGCTGCTCATCGCCGTGACGCAGCTCACCTCCACGAGCGAGGAGCGCATGCGGCGCGAACTGCTCGTGGATGCCTCGATGAACGAGACCATCGTACACTATGCGCGCAACGCCCGTGAGGCGGGGCTCGACGGCGTGGTCTGCTCGCCGCTCGAGGCGGGCATGGTCCACGAGGCGTGCGGTGCCGGCTTCCTTACGGTGACGCCCGGCGTGCGTTTCGCCGACGGCGACGTGGCCGACCAGGTGCGGGTGACGACTCCCGCCCGGGCGCGCGAGATCGGATCGGACTACATCGTCGTGGGACGTCCGGTCACGCAGGCGGCCGACCCCGTGGCGGCCTACCGCCGCTGTGTGGAGGAGTTCTGCGGCTGAGCGTCCCGAAAGGACCTCCGGCCGGAGTCGCGGCGGGACTTTTGCGGGTCGCCGCGGAGTACGAACCATCGACGGGAACAGAGATGAAACCGGTAAAACTTTTCTACCTGAAAAACTGCCCCTTCTGCAAGAAGGCGCTGCGCTATATCGACGAGGTGAAGACGGCCCATCCCGAACTGGCGGCCGTGGCTGTCGAATGCGTCGAGGAGTCGGAGCGCCCCGAAGAGGCCGACCGCTACGACTACTACTATGTGCCGACCTTCTATGTGGGCGGCGAAAAGGTGCACGAGGGAGGCATCCGCCCCGAAGAGGTGGAGGCACTCCTGAGACGGGCGCTGGAGTAGGCGGCAGCCGGTGATAACGAACGACAACGGAACAGAATACCAATTATGGAACTGGAAAAGACGATAGCGAAAGATCTGCTTTCGATCGGCGCGGTCTTCCTGCGCCCCGAGGAGCCGTTTACGTGGGCGAGCGGCATCAAGAGCCCCATCTATTGCGACAACCGTCTGACGCTCTCGGCTCCCGAGGTGCGCCGTCACGTGGAGGCGGGGCTCGCCGAGCTGGTCCGTACGAAGTTTCCCGAAGCGGAGGTGCTGATGGGGACCTCGACGGCGGGCATCGCCCATGCGGCCATCACGGCGACGCTGCTCGACCTGCCTATGGGCTACGTGCGCAGCGGCTCGAAGGACCACGGCCGCGGCAACCGCATCGAAGGACGTCTCGACAAGGGACAGAAGGCGGTGGTGGTCGAGGATCTGATCTCGACGGCCGGCTCGTGCGTCGAGGTGGTCGAGGCGCTGCGCGAGGCGGGTGCCGAGGTGCTCGGCGTGGTCTCGATCTTCACCTACAGCATGCGGCGCGGTCTCGAACGTCTGCGCGAGGCGCGTGTCACGAACTGGAGCCTGTCGAATCTCGACGTGTTGGTCGAGGTGGCGGCCGCCGAGGGGTATATCCGTCCGGAGGACCGCGAGCGGCTGCTCCGCTTCCGCGACAATCCGTCGGACGAGAGCTGGATGCGGTAGCTTCCGGCTCCGGCTGCCGGCCGATACGACAACAAGCAGGAATCATCACGATGAAACATCTGATCGAACCTACCGACCTGACGGTCGCGGAGATCGAGGAGATCCTCTCGCTGGCCGAAGACATCATCGCCCACCGCGACCGCTACCGCGAGGCGTGCAAGGGCAAGAAACTGGCCACGCTCTTCTACGAGCCGAGTACGCGTACGCGGCTGAGTTTCACCTCGGCCATGCTCGAGCTGGGCGGTACGGTCATCGGCTTCTCGGATGCGGCCTCCTCCTCCGTCTCGAAGGGCGAGACGGTGGCCGACACGGTGCGTGTCATCCGCTGCTTCGCCGACATCATCGCCATGCGCCACTTCAAGGAGGGGGCGCCGCTCGTGGCGTCGCAGTATGCGGGTATCCCCGTCATCAATGCGGGCGACGGCAGCCATGCCCATCCCACACAGACGCTTACGGACCTGCTGACGATCCGCCGCGAGAAGGGCCGGCTCGACCATCTCACCGTAGGCTTCTGCGGCGACCTGAAGTTCGGGCGTACGGTCCACTCGCTGTTGCGGGCGCTCTCGCGCTACGAGGGGGTGCGTGCCGTGCTCATCTCGCCCGAGGAGCTGCGACTGCCCGACTACATGCAGCAGGAGCTGGCCGAAGGGTCGGCGCTCGAATTCCGCGAGGTGCGCCGGCTCGAGGAGGCGATGCCCGAACTCGACATACTCTACATGACGCGCGTGCAGCGCGAGCGTTTCGTCGACCGCGAGGAGTACGAACGCGTGAAGGACAGCTTCGTGCTCGATCCGGAGAAGATGCGCGCCGCGCGGAAGGATATGATCGTGCTCCATCCGCTGCCGCGCGTGAACGAGATCGCGCGTGCGGTGGACAACGATCCGCGCGCTGCCTACTTCAGACAGGTGGAGAACGGCAAGTTCGTGCGTATGGCTCTGATATACACGTTGCTGAAATGGGCCGGAGAGAATCGTCCGCTCGAATGCACGCCGCTCTTCTCCGAACCCTATTCGGTGAACGAGATGCGCTGTCCGAATCCGCGCTGCATCTCGGCGACGGAGGATGTGGACCGGCTCTTCCGTCGCGCGGGCGAGGGGTGGCGCTGCGCCTACTGCGAGTCGCGTCCCGAATAGACGCCGCGCGGAGGGGCGGTCCGCCGCGGACCGCCCCTCCGGCATGCGGCCCTCTGCGGCGGAAGGATACCGCACCGAAAATTGTCGGAGGAATCGGCTCCGAAGTTTGGCGGTGTTGTGAAAAATAACTACTTTTGTACGGTGTAAGGAGCGCACCGATGGCATCTCCCGACGGAATACGATGCGGAGGAGGAGGGAAGGCGATCCCCCTCATGCCGATACGCCGCAGCGAGGCGGATCGGACGGCGCCGCGAGGGGCCCGTCCGTCGGCGGAGCGGGCGCGGAAAAGCCGGGAGCGGACGGATGCCGCCATGACCAGCATGTCGTGGCGGCTTTGGTTTTTCAGGTTGCTCCGATGAAAAGCGACAGAGATACAATGATGAAGGTAGGTGTGATCATGGGCTCGACGAGCGACTGGGAGGTGATGGCCGATGCCGTCGCCCTGCTCGAACGTTTCGGCGTGCCATGCGAAAAGCTGGTGGTGAGTGCGCACCGCACTCCCGACCGGATGTACGAATATGCGAAGAGGGCCCGCGAGCGGGGCATCGGCGTCATCATCGCCGGTGCGGGCGGTGCGGCCCATCTGCCGGGCATGACCGCGGCGCTGACCCCGGTGCCGGTCATCGGCGTGCCGGTGAAGTCGAGAGCGCTCAACGGGCTCGACTCGCTTCTTTCGATCGTGCAGATGCCTGCGGGCGTTCCCGTGGCTACGACGGCCATCAACGGGGCGAAGAACGCCGCGCTGATCGCCGTCTCGATTCTCGCGCTTGCCGATGCGGAGCTGGCCTCGAAGCTCGATGCCTACCGTGCCGACCAGACGGCCGAGGTGATGCGGGCGGAACTTTGAACGAACGGCTTCAGAAAGGACGACGTTGGAAACGAAAACCATAGGCATTATCGGCGGAGGTCAGCTGGGGCTGATGATCGCCGAGCAGGCGCGCCGGCTCGGCGTGCGGAGCGTGGCGCTCGATCCGTCGGCCGAGGCTCCGGCCTTCCGGGTGACGGACGAGCGGATTGTCGCCGCGTTCGACGATGCGGCGGCGCTCGAACGGCTCTGCCGCCGGTGCGATGCGGTGACCTACGAGTTCGAAAATGTCCCGGGCGGGATTCTCGAGCCGCTCTGCGCGAAATACAACATCCCGCAGGGCTACCGGCCGCTCTACGATTCGCAGGACCGGCTGCGCGAGAAGCGCAACGCTCGCGACCACGGTCTGCCGACGCCCCGCTTCGAGGCCGTCGACGACGAGGCCTCGCTGCTCGGGGCGGTGCGACGACTCGGCCTGCCTGCCGTGCTGAAGACCCGCACGATGGGATACGACGGCCACGGACAGCTGCTGCTGCGTACGGAGACCGACCTCGGGGCGGCACGGCCGCTGCTCTCCGTGCCCTGCATCCTCGAGGAGTTCGTTCCCTTCGATTTCGAGGCGAGCGTCGTCACGGTGGACGACGGCGAGCGTGCCGTCTCCTTCCCCGTGGGGCGGAACATCCACCGTCGCGGCATACTCGACCTTTCGGTCGTTCCGGCGGCGATGGACGACGGGCTGCGCGCGCGCATGGTGGCCGAGAGCCAGCGTTTCATGCGTTCGTGCGGCTACAGGGGGATTCTGGCCATCGAGTACTTCGTGCGGGGCAACGAGTTTCTATTCAACGAGATGGCACCGCGGCCGCACAACAGCGGACACTACACTATCGAAGGGTGTACGACCAACCAGTTCCGCGAACTGGTGCGCTACCTGACGGGCATGCCTCTCGAGGAGCCGCGTCTGGTGGCCCCCACGGTGATGAAGAACATTCTGGGCCGCGATCTCGCCGCGGCCGAGACCGTGGCGCGCGAGGAGCGCGAAGGGCTCTTCGTCCATCTCTACGGCAAGCGCGAGAGCCGTCCCGACCGGAAGATGGGCCACATCACCTTCGTCGGCATGGACCTCGACCGCTACCGGCGGGAGTGGGCCGGCCGTTTTGCAGAATAGCGACAACAGACAGAAAGAGATACGATGAACAACTACCGCATTTTCGTAGAGAAACGACTCCGTTTCCGGGTCGAGGCCGAGAGCCTGCGCCGCGAGCTGAACGACAACCTCGGTGCGGAGCTGCAGAGCCTGCGCCTGGTGAATGTCTACGACCTCTTCGGCTTTACTGAGGAGCTCCTCGAGCGGAGCCGCTATGCCGTCTTCGGCGAGCGCGTGACCGATCTGGTGAGCGACGCGTGCGATCTCGAAGGGACGAAATACCTGGCCGTGGAGTACCTGCCGGGGCAGTTCGACCAGCGTGCCGCGTCTGCCGAGGACTGCGTGCGGCTCATCGACCCGCAGGCCGAGGTGCGCATCCGTTCGGCGCGGCTGATGATCTTCGACGGCAGCCTCTCCGACGGGATGCTGGCCCGCATCCGCCGCTACTGCGTCAATGCCGTGGAGTGCCGAGAGAAGGATCTCTCGCGCCTTTCGCTGGCCGACGAGGCCGCTCCGCACGCCGTGCCGGTGCTCGAAGGGTTCCGCCGGATGGAGGAGCCCGAACTGGAGCCCTACTGCCGTGCGCAGGGACTGGCGATGAATGCCGACGACCTGCGTGAGGTGGTGCACTACTTCCGTGCCGAGGGACGCGACCCCTACGAGACGGAGCTGCGGATTCTCGATACCTACTGGAGCGACCATTGCCGCCATACCACCTTCACGACCGAACTGGAGCGCATCACGGTGGAGGACTCCTTCGTGAAGTCGGAGATAGAGGGCTCGCTCGACCTCTACCTCTCGTTGCGCCGTGAGCTGGGGCGTGAGCAGAAGAGTCTCTGCCTGATGGATATAGCCACTATCGGAGCCCGCTATCTGCGGCGTCACGGCATGCTCGACGATCTGGAGGAGAGCGACGAGAACAATGCCTGCTCGATCTATGTGGACGTGCCCGTCGACGGACGTACGGAGCGGTGGCTGCTGCAGTTCAAGAACGAGACGCACAACCATCCGACCGAAATAGAACCCTTCGGCGGCGCCTCGACCTGCCTGGGCGGCGCCATCCGCGACCCGCTGTCGGGCCGCGCCTACGTCTATCAGGCACTCCGTGTGACGGGTGCGGGCGATATCCATCAGCCGGTGGGGGAGACCCTTCCGGGCAAGTTGCCGCAGCGTGTCATCTCGAAGAAGGCGGCGGCCGGCTATTCGAGCTACGGCAACCAGATCGGTCTGGCCACCACGCATGTGCGCGAGATCTACCATCCGGGCTACGTGGCCAAGCGTCTGGAGGTGGGCGCCGTGGTGGGTGCCGTGAAGGCCGGGTGCGTGCGCCGCGAACGGCCGGCCAAGGGCGACGTGGTGCTGATGTTCGGTGGCCGGACGGGCCGCGACGGCATCGGCGGCGCTACGGGTTCGTCGAAGGAGCATACGGACAAGTCGCTCGAGACGTGCGGCAGCGAGGTACAGAAGGGCAACGCCCCCGAGGAGCGCAAACTCGAACGCCTCTTCCGCCGTCCGGAGGTGACGCGTCTGGTGAAGAAGTCGAACGATTTCGGTGCGGGAGGCGTGAGCGTGGCCATCGGCGAGCTGACCGACGGCCTGGACATCTACCTCGACCGCGTGCCGGTGAAATACAGCGGACTGAATGCCACGGAACTGGCCATCAGCGAGTCGCAGGAACGCATGTCTGTAGTTGTCGGGGCGAAGGACGAAGCCGAGTTCTGCCGCTACTGCCGCGAAGAGAATATCGAGGTGACGCACGTGGCCGACGTGACCGACACGAACCGCATGCGGATGTACTACAAGGGCGATACGGTCGTGGATCTGGACCGGTCGTTCATCGACAGCGCCGGCGCGAAGCATCGTGCCGAGGCCTGCGTGGCGGCCGTCGAACGGCGCGATCCGCTGCGCTGCGAGCCGCAGGGGGCCGATCTGGCCGAACGGATGCGCCGTACGCTGAGCGACGACAACGTCGTCTCGCAGAAGGGTCTTGTCGAGATGTTCGACTCGACCATCGGCGCCTCGACCGTGCTGCTTCCCTTCGGCGGGCGGACGCAGCGCAGCGAGACGCAGGTCTCGGTGCAGAAGCTCCCCGTGGAGGGCGAGACCGATACGGCGAGCATCATGGCCTTCGGCTACGACCCCTATCTCTCTTCGTGGAGCCCCTATCATGGCGCGGCCTATGCGGTGGTGCATGCCGCGGCCAAGGTGGTGGCCGCCGGCGCCCGCTACGAGCGGATGCGCTACTCCTACCAGGAGTATTTCGAACGCATGACCCACGATCCGAAATCGTGGGGCAAGCCGCTGGCGGCGCTGCTGGGCGCCCTGAAGATGCAGGTGGAGCTGGGTCTCCCCTCGATCGGCGGCAAGGATTCGATGAGCGGCACATTCGAGCACATCAGCGTGCCGCCCATGCTGATGGCCTTCGGCATCACGACGGTGGGGGCCTCGCAGGTCGTGTCGACCGACTGGAAACGTCCCGACAGCGAGCTGTGGCTCGTGCGTCATACGCCGCGTCCGAACGGAATGCCCGACACGGAGCAGCTGAAGGAGAACTTCACCTTTATAAGCGATGCCGCGGCTTCGGGCCGCATACGCTCGGCCTGGGCCGTGGGCTTCGGCGGAGTGGCCGAGGCGCTGGCCAAGATGGCCTTCGGCAACGAGATCGGCGCCGAGGTCCGGTGCGACGAGCGGACTCTCTTCGACCGGCTCTACGGCTCCGTCGTGGTGGAGTGCGACGGCGATCCGGGTTATGCGCGTGCCGAGCGGCTCGGCCGCACGACGTCCGACAAGGCCCTCACGGTGAACGGCGTGCGCATGCCGCTCGAGGACCTCTACCGAGCCAATACCGAGCGCTTCGCGGCCGTCTATCCCGACAAGGGTCCCAACGACGTGCCGGTGATGGAGACGGCGCCCGTGCGCCGCACCTTCGTCTATCCGGGCGATGCGGTGGAGCATCCGCGTGTCTTCCTGCCCGTCTTCCCGGGTACGAACTGCGACTACGACACGGCGCGTGCCTTCCGCCGTGCTGGGGCCGAGGTGGTGACGGATGTGCTCTGCAACCTTGCGGGCGACGACATCCGACAGTCGATCCGGCGGATGAAGGAGCAGATCGCCCGATGCCACATCCTGGCGCTCTGCGGCGGCTTCTCGTCGGGCGACGAGCCCGACGGCAGCGCGAAGTTCATCGTGAACGTGCTCAACAATGCGGAGATTGCCGCCGAAATTCATCGGCTGCTCGACCGCGGCGGACTCATCCTGGGCATCTGCAACGGCTTCCAGGCCCTTGTCAAGTCGGGCCTGCTGCCCTACGGACGCCTGGGCCGGGTGACCGAGGCGTCGCCGACGCTCTTCCGCAACGATATCAACCGCCACATCTCGCAGGTGGTCACCACGCGGGTCGCCTCGCTCGCCTCGCCCTGGCTCGCAGGCTTCGAGCCCGGCGAGCTGCATGCGGTGGCCGTGAGCCACGGCGAGGGCAAGTTCGTGGTCGAGGAGTCGCTGGCCCGCGAACTCTTCGAACGCGGACAGGTGGCCTTCCAGTATGCCGGACCCGACGGTCACGCTGCGGGCCGCGCTCCGTGGAACCCCAACGGCTCGAGCTATGCCATCGAGGGTCTCGTCTCGCCCGACGGATTGATTCTGGGCAAGATGGGCCATACGGAGCGCTATGCCGACGGCCTCTTCCGCAACATCGCGGGCAACTGCGAACAGGCCATCTTCCGCCATGCGGTGGACTACTTCAGAAAGGAAATGCACAAATAACCGACCATACCATGAAACAACTCGAAATGCTCTACGAGGGGAAGGCCAAGCAGGTGTTCCTGACCGACGACCCGGACAAGATCATCATCCACTACAAGGATGCGGCCACCGCCTTCAACAACATCAAGAAGGCGACCATCGACAACAAGGGCGTACTCAACAACGCCATCTCGACCCTTATTTTCCGCGAACTGCAGCGGGCCGGCATCGAGACCCACTACATCGAGACGCTCAACGACCGCGACCAGCTCTGCCGCCGCGTGCAGATCATTCCGCTGGAGGTGATCGTGCGCAACGTGATTGCCGGCTCGATGGCGCAGCGCCTGGGCATCGAGGAGGGCACCAAACCCTCGAACGTCATCTACGACCTCTGCTACAAGAACGACGAACTGGGCGACCCGCTCATCAACGATCACCACGCCGTGGCGCTCGGTGCGGCCTCCTATGCCGAACTGGAGGAGATCTACGCCATGACGGCCCGCATCAACGAGGTGCTCACCGACCTCTTCCGTCGGATGAACATCACGCTCGTCGACTTCAAGATCGAATTCGGCCGCACCTCCGACGGACGGATCGTGCTGGCCGACGAGGTCTCGCCCGACACCTGCCGTCTGTGGGACATGGTGACCAACGAGAAACTCGACAAGGACCGTTTCCGTCGCGATCTGGGACGGGTGCGCGAGGCCTACGAGGAGATTCTGTCCCGTCTGAAGCGGGTGGTGAACGCATAGAGCGATGAAGCCGATTCGCGACCGTGAACTGCACGAGGAGTGCGGCGTCTTCGGAATCTTCGGAGTCCCCGAGGCGGCGACGCTGACCTATTACGGCCTGCATGCCCTCCAGCACCGCGGACAGGAGGGTGCCGGTATCGTGAGTGTGGACGGAGGGCTCTTCCGCCGCATCAAGGGCGAAGGTCTCGTGACGGAGGTCTTCAAGCCCGAGCCGCTGCATGCCCTCACGGGCAACATGGCTATCGGCCACGTCCGCTATTCGACTACGGGAGGCGGCGGCATCGAGAACGTGCAGCCCTTCCTTTTCCGCCACTGTTCGGGCGACTTCGCGCTGGCGCACAACGGCAACATCGTCAATTCGGCGCAGTTGCGCACCTTTCTCGAGAACCGGGGCAGCCTCTTCCAGTCGTCGTCCGACAGCGAGATTCTGGCCCACCTCATCAAGAAGGAGACGCGCCAGCCCAACCGGCCGCGCATCTATTCGATCATCGAGGCGCTCAACATGCTCGAGGGGGCCTTCGCCTTCCTCGTCATGACGGCCAACCGCATCTACGCCTGCCGCGACAAGTACGGTCTGCGCCCCCTCTCGATAGCACGGCTGGGCGAGGGCTACGTGGTGAGCAGCGAGACCTGCGCCTTCGATGTGCTGGGTGCCGAGTTCGTGCGCGACGTCGAACCCGGCGAGATCGTGACCATCGACCGCCACGGGCTGCGCAGCACGGACTATTCGATGTTCAAGCGTCACGAGATGTGCGCCATGGAGTATATATACTTCGCGCGTCCGGACAGCGACATCGAGGGGTGCAACGTCCATGCCTTCCGCAAGGAGTCGGGTCGTCTGCTCTATGCCGAGTCGCCGGTCGATGCCGACATCGTGGTCGGCGTGCCCGATTCGAGCCTGAGCGCCGCGATGGGCTACGCCGAGGCGAGCGGCATTCCCTACGAGATGGGACTTGTCAAGAACAAGTATATCGGCCGCACCTTCATCCAGCCCTCGCAGGAGCTGCGCGAGCGGGGCGTGCGGATGAAGCTTTCGGCCGTGCGCTCCATTGTCAGCGGCCGCCGCGTGGTGCTCGTGGACGATTCGGTGGTGCGCGGCACCACGTCGCGCCGCATCGTGGCGATGCTGCGCGAGGCGGGTGCACGAGAGGTGCACCTGCGCATCGCGAGCCCTCCGATCAAGAGCCCCTGCTTCTACGGTGTCGACATCTCGACCTACGAGGAGCTGCTCTGCGCCCGCAAGAACCTCGCCGAGGTGCGCGAGTGCATAGGCTGCGATACGCTGGCCTTCCTCTCGCCCGAGGCCCTCTTCCGGGCGGGCGGACGTTCCGAGCTATGCCTGGCCTGTTTCACGGGCCGCTATCCGACGGCGCTCTACCAGCGGGTGGAGGAGGCCAACAAGGACGGCAAGTTCTGAGTGCCGCGACATCCGAAGTGCAACGAAAAAACAGAAAGAAACCGCAATATGGCAGAAAGTTATGAAAAGGCCGGCGTGAATCTCGAAGCCGGATACGAAGTGGTGCGGCGCATCCGCAAGCATGTGGCATCGACGGCGCGCACCGGCGTGATGGGAGGCATCGGCGCCTTCGGCGGCATGTTCGACCTCTCGGCCCTGGGCATGAAGGAGCCCGTACTGGTGAGCGGCACCGACGGCGTGGGTACCAAGCTGAAGCTGGCCTTCGCCATGGACAAGCACGACACCATCGGCATCGACGCCGTGGCGATGTGCGTGAACGACGTGCTGGCGCAGGGTGCCGAGCCGCTGCTCTTCCTCGACTATGTGGCCGTGGGTCACAACGAGCCGCGCAAGATCGAGGCCATCGTGGCCGGCGTGGCCGAAGGGTGCCGTCAGGCCGGCTGCGCCCTGGTGGGCGGCGAGACGGCCGAGATGCCGGGCATGTATGGCGATGGTGAATACGACATCGCCGGCTTCACGGTGGGTGCCGTGGAGAAGTCGCGGCTCATCGACGGCTCGAAGGTCCGCACGGGCGACGTGCTGGTGGGTATCGCTTCGAGCGGTGTCCACTCCAACGGCTTCAGCCTCGTACGCAAGATACTGTCCGACAACGGGCTCGAGCTCAAGAAGGTCTATCCGGAACTGTCGCAGAAGATGCTGGGCGAGGTGCTGCTCGAGCCGACGCGCATCTACGTGCGTCCCGTTCTCGAGCTGCTCCGCACGTGCGACGTGCACGGCATCGGGCACATCACGGGGGGCGGCTTCGACGAGAACATCCCGCGCCTGCTGCACGAGGGTCAGGGCGTCTCCATCGACGAGGGGTCGTGGGAGATTCTTCCCGTCTTCCGTTTCCTCGAACAGCGGGGCCGTATTCCGCACCGCGAGATGTTCAACATCTTCAACATGGGCATCGGCCTCGTCGTGGCGCTCGACGCCGCCGAGGCGGCGTGTGCCGTCGAACTGCTCGAAGCGCGCGGCGAGCGTGCCTCGGTCATCGGCCGCGTGACGGATACGCCCGGAGTAGTCATCCGTTAGGCGATGAAGCGGATTGCGGTATTCGCCAGCGGCAACGGCTCGAACTACGAGGCGCTTGCGTGCGCCTGCGACGAGGGGGCGATTCCGGCACGGGTGGCGCTCGTCGTCTGCGACCGGCCCGGAGCCCGCGTGGTCCGTCGTGCCGCCGACCATGCGACCGAATGCTTCGCCTTCGACCCGAAGAGCTATGCATCGAAGGCCGACTATGAGGCCGAAATCGTGCGGCGGCTCGATGCCGCCGGAGTCGATCTGGTCTGTCTGGCCGGCTACATGCGCATCTGCGGACCGACGCTGCTCGGAGCCTACGGCGGGCGGATCGTGAACATCCATCCGGCGCTGCTGCCCGCCTTCAAGGGGGCGCACGCCATCCGCGATGCCTTCGACTACGGCGTTAAGGTCTACGGTGTGACAATCCACTATGTGGACGATACGATCGACGGCGGCCGGATCATCTCCCAGCGTGCCGTACCCTACGAAGGGGACGACATCGACGAGCTGGAGCGGCTGATTCATGCCACCGAACATCCGCTTTACGTCGAGACCGTGCGTCGGCTTCTGACCGGCGGGCCGGCGGAGCGGAACAATGACGAAACGAACGAAAAGAGAGAGAAGATATGAGAGCATTGATAAGCGTGAGCGACAAACGCGGCGTGGTCGATTTCGCCCGTGCGCTGCGCGACCTCGGCTGGGAGGTGATCGCTACGGGCGGGACGATGAAACTGCTGCGCGACAGCGGCGTCGAGACCGTGAACATCAGCGACGTGACGGGATTCCCCGAAATATGCGACGGCCGCGTGAAGACGCTCCATCCGGCCGTCCACGGCGGTCTGCTGGCCCGCCGCGACGACCCGGCGCACGTCGCGGCCCTGAAGGAGAACGGCATCGGCTTCATCGACCTGGTCTGCGTGAACCTTTATCCCTTCCGTGAGACGATTGCGCGTCCCGACGTGACGTTCGGCGAGGCGATCGAGAACATCGACATCGGCGGTCCCTCCATGCTGCGCAGTGCGGCCAAGAACTGGGCCGACGTGACGGTGGTCTGCGATCCGGCCGACTACGATGCCGTGCTCGGCGAACTCCGAGCCGCTGGCGCGACGCAGCGCGAAACGCGTCTGCGTCTCTCGGCCAAGGCTTTCACCCATACGGCCGAATACGATGCGATGATCGCTGCCTACATGCGTCGTCAGGCCGGTCTGAGCGAGAAGCTCTTCCTCGAGTTCGACCTCGTGCAGCAGCTCCGTTACGGCGAGAATCCGCACCAGAGCGCCCGGTTCTACCGCACGGACCACAAAGTGCCCTATTCGTTGGCCTTTGCCCGCCAGCTCAACGGTAAGGAACTCTCCTATAACAATATACAGGATGCCAATGCCGCGCTGAACATCGTCCGGGAGTTCGACGAGCCCTTCTGTGTGGGAGTGAAGCATATGAATCCCTGCGGTGCGGCCGTCGGGCGCGATGTCGCCGAGGCGTGGCGGCGGGCCTACGAGGCGGACGAGGTCTCCATCTTCGGCGGCATCGTGGCCGTGAACCGTCCTCTCACGCGCGAGGCGGCCGAGCTGATGAAGCCCGTCTTCCTGGAAATTATCATGGCTCCCGCTTTCGAGGAGGGGGCACTCGAGGTGCTGCGCACGAAGAAGAACCTGCGTCTTCTCGAGGTGCGCATGGAGCGGAGCGACGAGCGTCCCGTGCAGTACGTCGGTGTGAACGGCGGTCTGCTCGTGCAGGAACTCGACCTCGATACGAAGCCCCTCACGGCCGACATGTGCGTGACGCGCCGCCGGCCTACCGGGGCGCAGATGTCCGACCTGGAGTTCGGCTGGCGCATTGTGAAGCATGTGAAATCGAACGCTCTGGTCGCCGTGCGCGACGGACGGACACTGGGTGTGGGCGCCGGTCAGATGAACCGTGTCGGCTCGGCCGAAATAGCCCTCAGGCAGGCGCGTGCGGCCGGCTTCACGGAGGGTATCGTGCTCGCCTCCGACGGTTTCTTCCCCTTCGACGACTGTGTGACTCTTGCGGCCGATTACGGTGTAGAGGCCATCGTGCAGCCGGGCGGTTCGATCCGCGACGAGGATTCGGTCCGCAAGGCCGACGAGCGCGGTATCGCCATGCTCTTCACGGGCGAACGTCATTTCAAACACTGATTCACCGCCTCCGCCGCCCGTGCGGGCGGCGGAGGCCCATCCGACAGCAACCATGAAGGTACTCGTCATAGGCGGCGGAGGCCGCGAACATGCCATCGTCGACGCGCTCGCACGTTCGTCGCAGGTGGAAAAGATCTATTGCGCTCCGGGCAATGCCGGCATTGCGCTCCGGGCGGAGTGCGTGGCCATCGGCGATACGGAGGTGGAGCGGCTGCGCGACTTCGCCGCGTCGCACGACGTGGAACTTACGGTCGTAGGCCCCGAGGCGGCACTGGCGGCCGGCATCGTGGATACGTTCCGGGCCGCGGGGCTCCGCATCTTCGGACCCACGAAGGGGGCGGCGCGCATCGAGTCGTCGAAAGAGTTCGCCAAGGAGCTGATGATCCGGCACGGTATCCCGACGGCCGACTACCGGGCCTTCGCCGATTACGGCGAGGCGCTCGCCTACGTGCGCGCCCACACGCTGCCCGTCGTGCTGAAGTACGACGGACTGGCCGCCGGCAAGGGGGTCGTGGTGGCGCAGAGCGCCGAAGAGGCCGAAGCGGCGTTGCGCGACATGCTTCTCGACGACCGTTACGGCAAAGGCCGGGTCGTTGTCGAGGAGTTTCTCACCGGGCCCGAATTCTCGTTCATGTGCTTCGTGGCGGGCCGCAGCGTGCGGCCGATGCCGACGACGCAGGACCACAAGCGGGCCTTCGACGGCGATTGCGGGCCCAATACGGGCGGCATGGGCGCCTATACGCCGTTGCCGTTCCTGACGGCCGGGGAGGAGGCCTGGGCCCTGGAACACATCATGCAGCGTGCGGCCGATGCCCTGGCCGACGAGGGGATTCCCTTTACGGGGGTACTCTACGGCGGACTGATGAAGACACCGCAGGGCATCCGCGTCATCGAATTCAACGCCCGTTTCGGCGACCCCGAAACGGAGGTGGTGCTGCCGCGCCTGCGCAGCGATGCCGCCGGGATCTTCTGCGCCGTGGCCGACGGCCGCGACTGCGGGCCGCTCGAGTGGGACGACCGGGCGGCGCTCGGCATCGTGCTCGCCTCGAAGGGTTACCCGGGCTCCTATGCCAAGGGCCTTCCGATCGGGGGGCTCGACCGGATGCGGGGCACGGTCTACCACATGGGTACGCGGCGCGACGGCGACCGCATTCTCACGGCGGGCGGCCGTGTGCTCTTCGTCGTGGGACGCGGGGCCACGCTGGCCGAGGCGCGCGACGAGGCTCTGGCCGACGTGGCGCGCATCGAGTGCGACGGACTCTTCCACCGCACGGATATCGGACACGAGGCGCTGGAGCAGAAGTAGTAGGAACGAAGCAAAGAGTATGATATGATTATCAGCGGAAAAGAGTTGTCGGCCCGGATGAAGGCCGACATGGCGGCCGAAGTCGCCGCTCTCGGGACGAAATACGGACGAGTGCCCCATCTGGTCGTGCTTCTCGTGGGCGACGATCCGGGCAGTGTCTCCTATGTGACGGGTAAGGCCAAGGCGTGCGATGCGGTGGGCATCCGCAACACCACGATACGCCGGCCGGCCGACACGACCGAGGAGGAGGTGCTGCGCATCATCGCCGAACTGAATGCCGACGAAGGGGTGGACGGCATTCTGGTGCAGCTTCCGCTGCCCCGTCACATCAGCGAGGAGCGTGTGATTGCCGCCATCGGTCGCGAGAAGGACGTGGATGGATTCCATCCGCTCAACGTGGCGGCGCTCTGGATGAAGCAGCCCTGTACGCTTCCCTGCACGCCGAAGGGTATCCTGCGCATGCTGCATACGGCCGGTGTCGAGCTTGAAGGACGCCGTGCCGTAGTGGTGGGCCGCAGCAACATCGTGGGCCTTCCGGTTGCCAAGCTGCTGCTCGATGCCAATGCCACGGTCACCGTGGCCCACAGCCGCACGCGCGGCCTGGCCGACGTCACACGCGGGGCGGAGATTCTGGTGGTGGCCATCGGACGGCCCAGGTTCATCACGGGCGACATGATTTCCGAGGGGGCGGTCGTCATCGACGTGGGCGTGAACCGCGACCCGGAGACGGGCCGTCTCTGCGGTGACGTCGATTTCGAGACGGCGTCGTCGAAGGCTTCGTACATCACGCCCGTGCCGGGAGGCGTAGGACCCATGACCATCGCCTGCCTGATGGAGAATACGATCGAGTGCTTCCGCCGTAAAAAGGAGCGTTAGGGACGGAGCCATATCCGCACCGCAAAGACCGCGCGGCGGTACCCTCGAGGGTACC
>CASELE010000007.1 GCA_949288735.1 uncultured Alistipes sp. | reverse complement strand
TGGGGGGGGGCCCCCCCCCCCCCCCCCGACTCTCCGTATCGGCCGCAACCGTCCGGACCGCCGTCACCGCTCTGCGGAACACGGAGCGGAAGCCGCATGGGCCGTCACCCAGCGGGTCAGATCGACGAATTCATCCACCGAAAGCTGTTCGGCCCTTCGGGCGAAGAAGGGATGTTCCGCACCGCCGAAATCGCCGAAGGCGGCCCGCAGGGCATTGCGCAGCATCTTGCGCCGCTGGCCGAAGGCCGCCTTGACCACCCGCACGAAAAGAGCCTCGTCGCAGTCGAGAGACCGGACACCGTTACGGCGCAGCCGGATGACGGCGCTCTTGACCTTCGGAGGCGGATCGAAGACCGTCTCGTTCACCGTGAAGAGATACTCTATGTCGTACCACGCCTGGAGCAGCACGCTCAGGATTCCGTACTCGCGCGAACCGGGCGGCTCGGCGATACGTACGGCCACCTCGCGCTGCACCATTCCCACACATTCCGGAATCCGGTCGCGGCAGGCGAGAATCTTGAAAAAGATCTGCGACGAGATATTGTAGGGGAAATTGCCGATGACGCGCAGACCATGCGGGAAGAGCGAGGCCAGATCCATGCGCAGGAAGTCACCCTCCAGCAGCCGCGGCACGAATTCGGGATAGCGGTTCCGCAGATAGGCCACGCTCTCCGTATCGATCTCCGCTCCCCACGTGACGATGTCGTCGCGCCGAAGCAGGAACTGCGTCAGCACACCCGTACCGCATCCCACCTCCAGCACGTCGCAGGGCGCGTCGGGCGTACCGCCCCCCAGGGCATCACATATCTTGCGCGCTATGTTCTTGTCGGTCAGGAAATGCTGACCCAATGCCTTCTTCGCTCTGACTTCTCCCATCTGTTCCGTGCGGCGGAACGCCCGCCGCGGAGTCCTATTCGCTCTTCACCCGTTCGTAGTAGCTGCCGTCTATGAAGACGCCGTTCTTGTAGTAGGCGTCGCGCATGCGCCCCACGTTACGGAAACCCGACTTCTCGAGCACGCGCATCGATGCCGGATTGTTCTGATAGACCATTGCGTAGAAACGGTGCAGCTCGGTATGGGCGAACAGATAGGCACAGGCCGCCCGCACGGCCGCCGTCATGATGCCGCGACCCCAGTAGGGAGCACCGAGCCAGTAGCCGATCTCCGCATTGAAGCGTTCCACGTCGCTCTGCGGAGTGAAACCCACGCCGCCGACCGCCGCACCGCCCACCTCGACGGCAAAATCCCAGAGGCCGCCTTTCGCGCGGACCGAAGCAATGAAGGCCTCGGCATCGGCCACGGTATAGGGATGCGGGAATAGGTCGCGGACCTGGTTCCAAATCCGCATGTTGTTTGCATGAGCCGCCAGCGAAGGGGCATCCTCCTCCCTCCACGTCCGCAGCGTAAAGTTTCTGTCCTGCTCGATAATCATCTTCGCTCCTCCGGTTCGGTTATTCAACCCTCCTGTCTCGTCCGTCCGCATCGTCGGCCGCGCTCCGCCGCCGGGCCGTCAGGGCGACAGCGGCCGCCACGGCCGTACAAAGCAGGGCGGGAGGCAGCTGGAGCCACTCTCCCTCGCGCAGACCCAGTACTACCGCCCCTGCCGTCCACACGACACCCACCGTACACCAGGCCCAGCCCCATGTCTCGCGCCGCGCGGCGGCTTTCGG
Source organism: uncultured Alistipes sp. (assembly GCA_949288735.1). Classification (GTDB taxonomy): domain Bacteria; phylum Bacteroidota; class Bacteroidia; order Bacteroidales; family Rikenellaceae; genus Alistipes. The sequence goes on along the minus strand of CASELE010000007.1, from coordinate 67,194 downwards.
CCCGCCTTCCGGACTCCGGCCGTTGCACTTCCCGCTCATCGTTCGCGCCAGTCGTCACCGTCGCGCAGACGCCGCCATTCGAAGGCATAGGCGCGCAGGGCAACCGCAAAGAGGCAGAGCAACGCCGGCTCCGCAACCCAAAGCCGATAGTCGCCCCGCACGATCATCCATGCGAGCAGGGCGACCATCGCCGCCGCGACGACGGCCATCGCCGCGATGCTGAAACGCTGTTTCCGTGTCATCTTTTCAACTCTTCGTTCCGCTGCTCTCTTCCTCGCGCGACCGCGCGGAGAGAACCGGGGCGGCCGGGGGGATACCCCGTTCAGGGTATCTCGTTCCGGTTCACGTCAGCCAGATGGCGGCGACGCTTCTTGTGCATCTCGTTGCCTACCATCAGCACGCCGGCAATCACCAGAAAGACGGTGATCACCCAGTCCCACGCCGTGCAGGAATCCCTGAACCAAAAGAGGTTCACCGCCAGCAACGCCACCGCCACACACAGAAAAACCACAGCCAGTGCAAACGTCTTCTTGTTCATAATATCATTGTTATAGGTTCTTCATCTTTTTCACTCTTCGACCGGTCAGTTGCCCTGCTCGCACATGAACTTGATGCGCACCAGACGGATCTCCTCCTCCGTATAGTCGGATCCCAGCTCTTCGATGGCCTCGTCGAGCGAATCGCTCTCGGCATCCTCCTTGAAATAGAGATATATATCCTCGGCCTTGTCGTCGTCCATGAACTGCCGGATGTAGTAGGATATGTCGAGTTTCGTACCCGAATTGACTATTCCCTCTATCTCTGTGAGCAGTTCGCCGAAGTCGAGGTCCTTCGCCCGCGCTATGTCCTCGAAATCCATCTTGCGGTCAATGGCCTGGATGATGAATATCTTGTTGCCCGACTTGTTGCCCACCGATTTCACCACCATGTCCTGAGGCCGGACGATCTCCTTCTCCTCGACATAGGCCCGGATAAGCTTCACGAACTCCTCGCCGAACTTGCGAGCCTTGCCCGCGCCCACTCCCGTGATGTTCTGCAGCTCCTCGAGCGAAACGGGATACTGCACCGACATGTCCTCGAGCGAAGGATCCTGAAAGACGACGAACGGCGGCAGATTGTGCTGCCGGGCCACCTTCTTGCGCAGCTCCTTGAGCATGGCGAAGAGCTCCTCGTCGGCCGCTGCACCCCGTCCGACGGGCACCGCCTCGGCTTCGCGCTCCTCCTCGTCGTAGTCGTGGTCGAGCGTCACGGTCACGGAGTAAGGCTCGGCAATGAAACGCTCGCCCCGCCCGTTGATCGATATGAGGCCGTAGTTCTCGATGTTCTTGTCCACCAGTCCGAGAATCAGCGCCTGCCGCAGCACGGCGCCCCAGTACTTCGCATCGTGCTCCTCGCCCGCGCCGAACCACTTGCTGCGGTTGTGGCCGTAGCTCTTGATGAGGGCCGTATTGCGACCCGTGAGCACAGCGATGAGATAGTCGGACTTGAACTTGTCGCCCACGGCCCGCAGCGCCTCGAGCAGCATCCGCATCGAATCGCGGGCCTCCAGTTTCTGTTTCGGATGGAGGCAGTTGTCGCAATTGCCGCAACGCTCCTCGGGATACTCCTCGCCGAAGTAGTGCAGCAGCGTCTTGCGGCGGCAGATGGAGCTCTCGGCATAGGAGACCGTCTCCTGCAGGAGCAGCTTGCCGATCTCCTGTTCGGCCACCGGCTTTCCCTGCATGAACTTCTCGAGCTTCTGGATGTCCTTGTAGCTGTAGAAGGCCAGACAGTGGCCCTCGCCGCCGTCGCGGCCGGCACGGCCCGTCTCCTGGTAGTAGCCTTCGAGCGACTTGGGTATGTCGTAGTGGATCACGTAACGTACGTCGGGCTTGTCGATACCCATGCCGAAGGCTATCGTCGCCACGATTACGTCCACACGCTCCATGAGAAAATCGTCCTGGTTGGTAGCCCGCGTCGCCGCATCCATGCCCGCATGATAGGGCTTCGCCTTGATGCCGTTGGCGAGCAGCAGTTCGGTAAGTTCCTCCACCTTCTTGCGGCTCAGACAATATATGATTCCGCTCTTGCCCTCGTTCTGCTTGATGAAACGGATGATTTCGCGGTCCACATCGTGCTTGGGCCGGATTTCATAGTAGAGGTTGGGCCTGTTGAACGACGAGCGGAAGACCGCCGCACCGTTCATCCCGAGGTTTTTCTGAATATCCATCTGAACCTTGGGGGTGGCCGTAGCCGTCAGCGCAATCAGCGGAGCAGCGCCTATCTCGTTTATTATAGGACGTATACGCCTGTATTCAGGCCGGAAGTCGTGGCCCCACTCCGAGATACAGTGCGCCTCGTCGATGGCATAGAACGAGATCCGTATGCGGCGCAGGAACGACACGTTGTCCTCCTTGGTAAGCGATTCGGGGGCAAAGTAGAGGAGCTTGGTCTTTCCGGAGAGCACGTCGTCGCGCACCTGCGCCACGGCGGTCTTGTTGAGCGAGGAGTTGAGAAAGTGGGCGATACCCGATTCGGCCGAGAAGGCGCGCATGGCATCCACCTGGTTCTTCATGAGGGCGATCAGCGGCGATATGACGATGGCCACGCCCTCCATGAGCAGAGCAGGCAGCTGGTAGCACAGGGACTTGCCCCCACCCGTAGGCATCAGCACGAACGTATCCCGGCCCGCGAGCAGATTCCGAATCACCTCCTCCTGATTGCCCTTGAACGACGAGAAGCCGAAATACTCTTTCAGCTTGTCATGCAGCAAAGTTCCTTCGTACGGTTCCATCTCCACTCCTTATTTATTCCGGACGCTTCAGAACGCCCCTCGAACGCAAAATTCCATGTAAAGATAGTTATTTCCGCGGAAAAAACCTAACTTTGTAGAAATTTTACGCAAAAATAACATGAGGCTGTACACGAGCGAACTCGTCAAGAAATACAAGGCCCGTACGGTCGTGAACCACGTGTCGATCGATGTCCGCCAGGGCGAAATCGTCGGTCTGCTGGGCCCCAACGGAGCCGGCAAGACCACCACGTTCTACATGATCGTGGGACTCATCACCCCCAACGAGGGGAAGATATTTCTCGAGAACGACGAGGGGCAGGTATCCGAACTCACGAAACTGCCCGTCTATCGCCGCGCCCAGCTCGGCGTGGGCTACCTGGCACAGGAGGCCTCCGTCTTCCGCCGCCTCTCGGTCGAGGACAACATCCGCTCCGTACTCCAGATGACCGACTACTCGAAGGAGTACCAGCGCGACCGCGTCGAGGCGCTGCTCAACGAATTCCGTCTCCAGCACGTACGCAAGAGTTTGGGCATCCAGCTCTCGGGCGGCGAACGGCGACGTACCGAGATCGCCCGCGCGGTAGCCATCAACCCCGCCTTCATACTGCTCGACGAGCCCTTTGCCGGTGTCGACCCCATCGCCGTGGAGGATATCCAGTCGATCGTCGCCACGCTCAAGCACAAGAACATCGGCGTGATCATCACCGACCACAACGTGGACGAGACGCTCGCCATCACAGACCGCACCTACCTGCTCTACGAAGGCAAGATTCTCAAGACCGGCACGGCCGAAGAGCTGGCCGCCGACCCGATGGTCCGCAAGGTCTACCTCGGACAGCACTTCGAGCTCAAGAAGAGCCACCAGCGCACGCAGGAGATGCTCAAGGGCGAATAGCCTAAATCCCGATTACAGACCGTGGACCGAACCGTCATTCCGGGCAGCATACGGGGCGTCATCACGCCCCCCTGCTCCAAAAGCTATGCCCAGCGGGCACTGGCCGCCGCGCTCCTGGCCGAAGGCCGCTCCGAGCTGCATCGCATCGGCTTCTGCGACGACACCCTCTCGACACTCGGCTGCATCGAGACGCTCGGGGCACGCACCCACCGCGAAGGCGAAACGCTCTTCGTCGACGGAGGACTGGCGCCCCGCAGCCATACCCTCCAGGTGGGTGAATCGGGGCTCGCCTCGCGTCTCTTCACCCCCATCGCCGCGCTCTGCCCCGAACCGCTCCGCATCGAGGGCCGGGGCACGCTCCTCGCCCGCCCGATGGATGCTATACTCGAACCGCTCCGCACGCTCGGCGCCCGCATCGAGGAGCGGGGCGGCCACCTGCCCCTGCAGGTCTGCGGACCGCTGCTCGGCGGCGAGGCGACGGTCGACGGGTCCGTCTCGTCGCAGTTCGTCACGGGGCTGCTGCTGGCGCTGCCGCTGGCCCGCCACGACACGACGCTGCGGGTCAGCGATCCCGTATCGGTTCCTTACATAGACATCACGATCGCGACGGCGGAACGCTTCGGCATCGAAATCGACCATCAGGGCTACGAAGAGTTCTTCGTCCCGGGCAACCAGCGTTACGAGCCCGTCCGTTTCGATATCGAGGGAGACTGGAGTGCCGCAGCGATGCTGCTGGCGGCCGGAGCCACGGCCGGCACGGTCGAGGTCCGTTCCATATCCGCCCTCTCGAAGCAGGCCGACACGGCCGTATGCAGGGCCCTCGAACGGGCCGGCGCGGGCCTCGTCTGCGAAACGGACCGCATCACTGTCGAGCGGCGGCCGCTGCGCGCCTTCGAGTTCGACGCCACGCAATGCCCCGACCTCTTCCCCGCCCTCGCCGCCCTCGCCGCCGCGGCCGAGGGGGTGAGCGTACTGCGCGGCACGCACCGGCTCCGCCACAAGGAGAGCGACCGCGCGGAGAGCATCCGCACGCAATACGGACGCCTCGGCATCGAGGTGGACCTTCCGGACGAGGAGACGATGCTCATCCGCGGCGGACGCATCCGCGGCGGACACGTCTCGGCATGCGGCGACCATCGCATCGCCATGTCGCTCGCCGTAGCCGCACTGCGGGCCGACGGGCCCGTGACGATCGAGGAGGCCGAATGCGTGACGAAGAGTTACCCCGCCTTCTTCGACGACCTCGAAACGATACGTATTTCCGAATGAACAGCGCAGGCGAACGTTTCCGCATCACCCTGTGGGGCGAATCGCACGGGCCGATGGTCGGCATCGCGATCGACGGCGTGCCGGCGGGCATCCCCCTCTCGGCCGACGACTTCCGCGACGACCTCGCGCGCCGGCGCGCCGGCGCGCCGGGGACGACGGCACGCCGCGAAAGGGACGAACCGCAGATCGTCTCGGGCCTCTGGCAGGGCCATACGACAGGTGCACCGCTCACCATTCTCTTCGCCAACACGGACACCCGCCCGGAGGACTACCGCTCACTGACGGAGCACTGCAGGCCGTCGCACGCCGACCGGACGGCCCGGATCAAATGGCACGGATTCAACGATCCGCGCGGCGGGGGACATCTCTCGGGACGACTTACTGTAGCTCTCGTGGCGGCCGGAGTCGTCGCGAAACGCTGTCTGCCGCAGCTCCGCTTCCGCACCTGCCTGACAGAGGTGGGCGGCCTATGCACCCCGGCCCGTTTCGCCGAAACCGTGGAGGCCGCCCGTGCGGCGGGCGACTCGGTAGGCGGCGTCGTCGAATGCCGCATCACGGGGGTTCCGGCCGGTACGGGCGAACCGCTCTTCGGTGCGGTGGAGAGCGTCGCCGCCCGGCTGCTTTTCGCCATACCGGCCGTGAAAGGGGTGGAGTTCGGCGCCGGATTCGCCGGCAGCCGCATGCGCGGCTCGCAGTACAACGATCCCATAGTCGACGCCGAAGGCCGCACGGCGACCAATCACGACGGCGGCATCAACGGCGGTATCGCCAACGGCAACGAACTCGTCGTGCGCGTGGCGGTGAAGCCTACCCCCAGTATCGCCCGCACGCAGCATACCTTCGACTTTTCCGCCGGACGCATGGAACCGCTCGTCATCGAAGGACGCCACGATGCCTGCATCGCCCTGCGTTGCGGCGTGGTCGTCGAAGCGGCCATGGCCGTCGCCCTGGCCGATCTCATGCTCTGACACCCATGTCCCGCACCGAAACCCAGACAACGCTCCGCTCCGACGCACCGGCCCCCGCGCCGGCCACGCGGCGTTCGACGCTGCACCGCCTGGCCGCGGCACTCGGTACGCTCTACGACGAACATGAGGCGCGGCAGATCGCCCTGCTCCTGCTTGCCGAACGGAGCGGCGTCGAACCGGCCGCCCTACTTGCCGACGCGACCGCCACGCTCGCTCGGCCGCTCGTCGCCCGGCTCGATGCCGACCTGAAGGAGCTGGCCGCCGGACGACCGCTGCAATATGTCGTCGGAGCGGCCGACTTCTGCGGCATGCGTCTCTCCGTCCGCGAAGGGGTGCTGATTCCCCGGCCGGAGACCGAAGAACTGGTACAATGGATTGCCGCGACCCCGCCACGCCCCCGCCGACTGCTCGACGTAGGATGCGGAAGCGGATGCATAGCCCTCGCGCTGAAACGGCTGCTGCCCGACACCGAAATCTGCGGCGCCGATCTGTCGCCCCGGGCGATCGAAACGGCCCGGGCCAATGCCGAGGCACTCGGGCTTCAGGTCGTCTTCCGTCGGGCCGACGCCCTGAAGGAGGAGGCCTCAGCGGCAGCCGGCGGCAGAGAGGCACCGTCGCTTGCCGGGGCTTTCGGCGGAGGTTTCGACGCGATAGTCTCCAATCCGCCCTACATACCCGTTGCGGAGCGCCAGGCGATGCACCGCAACGTCACCGAATACGAACCCGCCGAAGCGCTCTTCGTCCCCGACGACGACCCGCTGCTCTTCTACCGGACCATCGCCCATGCTGCCCGGAAGCTGCTTCTCCCGGGCGGAAGGCTCTGGTTCGAGCTTCATGAAAATCTCGCCGAAGAGACCCGTGCGCTGCTGACGGCCGAAGGCTATGCAGAGTGCCGGATCCGCCGCGATTTTCTCGACAAACCCCGCATGCTGTGCGCACGACTCGACCGATGAAGACACCCCGCGAAAGAAAGGCGAAGAGTGCCGACGAAGCGCTCGCCGCCCTCATGAGGCTATGCGCCAGAGCCGAACGTTCGTCGGGCGACGCCCTGCGGCTGATGCGCACCTGGGACGTACCCGAAACGGACCGTGCCGAGGTGCTACGCAAGCTGACAGCGGGGCGCTTCATCGACGATGCGCGCTATGCCGAAGCCTTCGTCCGCGAGAAGAGCCGGCTCGGAGGCTGGGGCGCCTACAAGATACGCACGGCCCTGCAACGCAAGGGCCTGGACCAGCAACTGATCGATACGGCCCTCGCGGCCCTTGATCCCGCCGCTGCGGCCGAAAGGCTGCGCGAACGGCTGCAGCGCCGCAACCGCACGCTCCGCGCCGTCACCTCGCGCGACCGCAAGGAGAAGCTGCTGCGCTACGGCCTCTCGCTCGGATACGCATTCGGCAGCGTACGCGACGCGGTAGAGGAGCTGACGGCCGGAGACGAGGAGGAGACGGAATGGAGCGATTTCTTTTGATACTGGCAGCCGTCCTCTGGGCCGGCATACCCCGTGCGGCCCGGGCCCAGAGTCCCGACCCGGCGGACTACATCTACCCCGTATGCGACGTGGCAGGGCTCTACGCCGCCAGTTTCGGCGAGATGCGGCCCGACCACTTCCATTCGGGGGTGGACATCAAGACCGACGGTGTGGAGGGCAAGCCGCTGGTCGCCGTGTCTGACGGCTACGTCGCCCGCATCGCCGTGAGCCCCTCGGGCTACGGAAGAGCTCTCTACCTCGCCCTCGACAACGGTACGACGGCCGTCTACGGCCACATATCCCGCTTCCGCGACGACATCGAACGGAGTGTCCGGTGCGAACGCGAACGGCTGCGCCGCAACCGCATCGATCTGTGGTACGACGCCGACCGTTTTCCCGTACGGCAGGGCGACACGATCGCCTACTCGGGCAACAGCGGCTCCTCGTTCGGGCCGCACCTCCACTACGAAATCCACGAGACGGCCACGCAACGCACCCTCAACACCGTACGGCTGGGCATCATCCGGCCCGAAGACCGGATCGCACCGCGCATCCTGCGGCTGCGCTACTTCGAGACCGACACCGTACGCGGAGTCCCGATCCACGCCGAACGTTGGGCCCGCGATGCCGTACAACGGCCCCAGGGCGACTACCGTCTTGCCGACGAAGGCCCCATGCCGGTCGGCCCCGACGGCTTTCTCGTACTCGAAGCGACGGACCGCCGCAACGGCGTCGGCAACCGGTTCGGGCTCTACCGCGTAACGATGTACGCCGACGGGGTGCCGCTGTTCGAATACCGCATGGATGGCTTCGCCTTCGACCGGACACGCTACTGCAACGCCGTGGCCCACTATCCGCTCCAGAACGGAGCCCGTTGCGAGGTTCTCCGTCTGGCCGCCGTCGAGGGGAGCTGCCCCGACTTCTACACGCTGCTCCGCGACCGCGGCGCCATAGGCGCCGACGAGGGCCGGACGCGGCGCATCCGCATCGAGGTGGAGGACGATTGCGGCAACTGCTCGATCCTCGAGTGCGACATCCGCGGCCGCAAGGCACGCCGCATCGATACGGAATCCGATGCAGCGATCTGCGACCGGCAGCGCACCTGCACCCTGCATGCCGGCGAAGCCTCGCTCACGCTTCCGGCCGGCACGCTCTACGAATCGCTGTTCGTCCGGCCGCGCCGTATCGACGACCCGGCACCCGCCGCCGACGGGGTGGTGCCGCTCACGCCGCGCTATCGCTTCCTGAGCCCCGACATCCCGCTCCACCGGGCGGCGACTCTCCGCATCCGGGCCTACATACCCGAAGAACTGCAACCCCATGCGACCCTGGCCGTCGTCGACCGCCGGGGGAGACTCGTCGCGGCAGGCGGCGACTACGAAGAGGGGTGTCTCACGGCCCGCACGACCAGGACGGGCGACGTCCTTATCGTGGCCGACACGGCAGCCCCCGCCATCAGGCCGCTCTTCGCCGACGGCGCCCGTATCGCTCCGGCCGGAACGCTCCGCTTCCGCGTGAGAGACAACTTCTCGGGCATCGTCTCGTGCGACCTCCACATCGACGGCCGCTGGGTCGCCTGCGACCGCTATCCGATGCAGGGGACGGCCCGCCACGAGCTCGACTCTGCGCTGGCGCCCGGCACCCACGTCGCCCGCCTCGAGGTGCGCGACGCCTGCGGCAACCGAAACGTATGGAAAGGAACCTTCGAACTGCTCGAACCATGAATACCCCTCCCGTCATTCTCGCCATTGCCGGCTCCGATCCCTCGGGCGGCGCCGGCATACAGGCCGACATCAAGAGCATCTCGGCCCTGGGTGGCTATGCAGCCGCCGCACTGACCGCCGTCACCGTACAGAATACCTGCGGCGTACGCGATGTCGAATATCTGCGGCCCGAAATGGTCCGGGACCAGATCGAAGCCGTGGCCGAAGATCTCGGACCGCGCGCCGTGAAGATCGGCATGACCGGCACGGCCGGAATCATCGAAGCCGTCGCCCGCGGACTCGACCGTTGCGGCGACGCCCCCGTGGTGCTCGACCCCGTGATGGTATCCACCAGCGGCCACTCGCTCACCCGCACCGACGCCGTGGAGGCGCTCTGCCGCGAGCTGATGCCCCGCTGCCGCGTGGCGACACCCAACCTCGACGAAGCCGTCGTCCTGGCAGGCTCGCCGCTACGCACCCTTGCCGAAGCGGAGGAGGCGGCCCGCATGATGCAGGCCCGCTACGGCTGCGCCCTGCTCATCAAGGGGGGACATCTGGACGGGGAGCGCTCGACCGACATCCTGTGCGACGGCGGCACGCTCTATCGTTTCTCCAGCCCCCGCATCGAGACACACAACCTCCACGGTACGGGTTGCACCCTGTCGTCAGCCATCGCGACCCTGCTCGGCCGCGGACTCGCGCTGCCCGAAGCGGTACGCGGCGCCAAGGCCTACATCGACCGCGCCATCGCCGCCGCCCGCGACCTGCGCATCGGCCATGGTCACGGACCGCTGTGGCATTTCGCCGGCCTCACGACCGAAGAGCGCTGATCGTCATGCGCCTCATCGTCATCACCGCTCCGGAGCCGCTGCCCGGCGAGGCGCGCGCACTGACCGCCCTGCTGGAGGCGGGGGCCGATCGGCTGCATCTGCGCAGGCCCGGAGCCTCGGAAGAGGAGCTGGCCGCACTTCTCGAAGCCATTCCGTCCGGCCTGCGGCCACGGATCTCGCTGCACGACCACCACGGGCTGGCCCGGCGGGGAGCGGCAGGCGGCATACACCTCAACGGCCGCAACCCCGAACCGCCCGAAGGGTTCCGCGGACCGGTCAGCCGGTCGTGCCACTCGCTCGACGAACTCGACCGCTGGCGCAATCGCTGCGACTATCTGTTTCTGAGCCCCCTGTTCGACAGCATCTCCAAACAGGGCTACCGCGCCGCCTTCCCGCTACAGACGCTCCGCGAGGCCGCACGACACGGCACCATCGACTCCCGTGTCATGGCGCTGGGGGGCGTGGACCCTGACCGGATGCCGCAGGTGCGCGAACTGGGTTTCGGCGGAGCCGCCATACTGGGGTATCTCTGGAACGACTACCGCCCCGACGATCTGGACGGCCTGCTCCAGCGTTTCGAACGGCTGCGTGCCGCCACCGGACGAACGGCGCCGAGAGAGGCCGGCACCTGCGGACGGTGCCCGCTATGACAAGAAAGAGGCTCCTCCCGTTCGACGGGAGGAGCCTCGGTTCACGGCAGGAACTTCCTACTTCAGGCGGGCGACGATTTCGTCGGCCACCTTCTTGCCCGAAAGGAGCATGCCGCCGAAAATCGGGCCCATACGCGGCGTACCCGACACGGCCGATGCCGCCATGCCGCAGACGTAGAGACCCGGATAGATCTCCTTCGTGCCATTGACCACCTCGGCTTCGCCCGTCGCGACATCGAGCGAACGCTCGCCGATAACGCCGCCCGTATCCGTCGCAAGACGGATGCCGTTCTTGCGGGCCACCGTTGCGGCAATCTCGCTGTCATGGCCCGTACCGTCGATCACCACCTTGGCCAGGATGTTGAGCGGATCGACATGGAGTCCCTCACGCAACACGGGCGTCCAGTTCACCACCACGCCTCCGACACGGCCCTCCTTGAAGATGACATCCTCGACCGAGTAGCAGTTGAAAATCGTGGCGCCGGCATGCACGGCGTGATAGAGCAGCGACGAGGTGCTCTCCACCGAGTCCATCACGTAGAGCCCGTCCTCGAACAAACGGTAGTTGATGCCGAACTCGCGGACGATATCCATCGCCTCCTCCTGGATGACAATCTGGTTGAACATCATGGCGCCGCCCCACATCCCGCCGCCCGGGGCAAGCTTGCGGTCGAACTGGGCCACCTTCAGACCCGCCTTGGCCAGATAATAGGCCGCCACGATGCCCGACGGACCGCCGCCCACGATGGCGACATCGAGGTCGAGATTGCGCTGCAACTTCTCGAAATAGGTATTGACGATACCTTGCGATACTTTGGTTTCGATCATTTTCCTGTAATTTTATACTTTTATAAGTGTAGCTTATCGATTCTCCTGCTCCGCGGGACGCACGCCGTCGTCGGCTCCGGATGCCGTGTATTCGCAGTCGCGCATCCGCTGGCTGATACGCATGGCGCAGAAATGGGGTCCGCACATCGTGCAGTATTTCCCGTTCAGGTGGTTGGCCTCGCGATAGTACTGGAGCGCCCGTTCGGGGTCGAGACTCAGGTTGAACTGATCCTTCCAGCGGAACTCGTAACGGGCCTTGCTCAGCGCGTCGTCGCGTACCGAGGCTCCGGGATGACCCTTGGCCAGGTCGGCGGCGTGGGCGGCGATCTTGTAGGTCACCACACCCGTGCGCACGTCCTCCTTCTGGGGCAGTGCGAGGTGCTCCTTCGGCGTGACGTAGCAGAGCATCGCCGTACCGTACCAGGCGATCTGAGCCGCCCCGATGGCACTGGTGATGTGGTCGTAGGCCGGAGCGATGTCCGTAACGATGGGACCCAGCGTATAGAAGGGAGCGCCGTGACACTTCTCGATCTGGCGCTCCATGTTCTCGCGGATCTTGTGCATCGGCACGTGGCCCGGGCCTTCGATGAAGGCCTGCACGTTGCGCGCCCAGGCCCGCTCGACCAGCTCGCCCATCGTATCCAGTTCGGCGAACTGTGCACGGTCGTTGGCGTCGTGTATCGAACCCGGACGCAACCCGTCGCCCAGCGAGAGGGCCACGTCATAGCGTGCGCAGAGGTCGCAGATATCGTCGAAGTGCTCGTAGAGGAAGCTCTCCCGGTTGTGGGCCAGGCACCACTGCGAGATGATGCTGCCGCCACGGCTCACCATGCCGCACAGCCGTTCGTCGGCCAGCCGCACGTTCTGCAGCCGGATGCCGCAGTGGATGGTGAAGTAGTCCACGCCCTGCTCGCACTGCTCGACGAGCGTATCGCGGAAGAGCTCCCAGGTGAGCTTTTCGGCACGGCCGCCCACCTTCTCCATGGCCTGGTACATCGGCACCGTACCTACCGGTACGGGGCAGTTGCGGATGATCCACTCGCGCGTCTCGTGGATGTTGTCGCCCGTCGAAAGGTCCATCAGCGTGTCACCGCCCCACTTGCAGCTCCAGACAGCCTTCTCGACCTCCTCCTCGATGGTCGACGAGGTAGCCGAATTGCCGATGTTGGTGTTGATCTTCACCAGGAACTTCGGACCGATGATCATCGGCTCGGCCTCCGGATGGTTGATGTTGGCGGGCAGCACGGCACGGCCGGCGGCAATCTCCTGCCGCACGAACTCGGGCGTGATGTAGGAGTCGATGCCCAGCTCGCGGCAGTTCATGTTCTCGCGGATGGCCACATACTCCATCTCCGGAGTGACGATACCCTGTTTGGCATAGTACATCTGCGAAATCTGCGCCCCCTCCTTCGCCCGGTACGGAAGCCGGATGTGTTCGAAGCGCAGCGCGTCGAGGCTTCGGTCGGCCAGCCGCATGCGGCCGTATTCGGAGCTGATCTCCGGGAGCTGCTCCACCTCGCGGCGGCGTATCCACTCTTCGCGCAGACGGGGCAGGCCCTTGCGCAGGTCGATGGCGGCTTCGGGGTCGCTGTAGGGGCCGCTCGTGTCGTAGATGTAGACCGGAGCGTTCTCCTCCATGCGTTTCTCGCCGCCCGCGACGGTGACCGTCGGCGTCAGCTTCACGCGGCGCATGCCAACGCGCACCTCCGGATGGATCGTGCCGTGCATGTAGACCTTCTCCGAGTCGGGATAGGTGATTCTGATCTTCTCTTCCATATGGTTCGTTGCTTGGTTTTTCATCGGGCCAACTCCATCACGCGGCGCATCTCCGCCACCGGGTCGGGAGCTCTCAGTATGCTTCCGCTCAAGGCTATGCCGCTCACGCCGAGCCTCCGCAACAGCGGAATGTCTTCGGCTCCGACTCCGCCTATGGCCACGAGCGGCCGACGGATTCCCTCCGTCCGCATCCGCTCCAGAATCGACAGGTAGCCTTCCGGGCCGAGAACCGGCGCCAGGCGCTGCTTGGTGGTCGTATGACGGAAGGGGCCGCAGCCGATATAGTCGACTCCGCGGGAGACCTGAAGCCGCACCTCCTCGAAGGTGTTGGCCGTGCCGCCGATGCGGAACGAGGGTCCCAGCAGGCGCCGGGCCTCGTCGGCAGGCATGTCGCCGAGACCCAGATGAACTCCGTCGGCACCGATACGGCGCGCGAGCTCCACGCGGTCGTCCACAACGAGGAGTGCTCCCGCAGCGCGGCACAGCGCCAGCGCCTCGCGCGCAACGGCTTCGGCTTCCTCCTCCGGCGCCTCCTTCATGCGGAGCTGCACCCAGCGGCAGCCGCCGGCCAGTGCGATACGCACCGAATCGAGATACGAAATCGTATCGGTATGGTGGGTGATAAACTGTACGTCGAACATCTTCGGCTCTTTTCGCTGTACGGAAGCCGGGGCGCGGACGCGGCCGGAGAGCGACGCTACTCGAAAAACTCCCTACGACGGTACTAACCGTATCAGGTTCATCGGGTATGATCTCAGCCTTCGGGCGAAGGCACCCCTTTTTCCGCAGACAAAGTAAGGAATAATATCCGGATATTACAAGTCCCGAGAAAAACATCGCCCAGCGGGCATCGATTTTCCACGGGTCGGATTGTGGATTGCAAATAAATGTGTATCTTTGCACACTGATTTAACCATAAACTTTTGCGACATGCCGAAAATGAAAACAAATGCCGCGGCGAAGAAGCGTTTCACCTTCACCGGCACAGGAAAGATCAAGCGTCAGCACGCTTATCACAGCCACATCCTGACCAAGAAAACCAAGAAACAGAAGCGAAACCTCTGCTATTCGGGCATCGTTTCGCCGGCCGACGAGGCCAAAATCAAGAGCCTGCTGGTAAAGTAAAAACGGGTCTCTCCGGGAGTCCGGCCACGCAAGCCGCCAAACAATCAATCGAGCGACTCTGCCCCGAAGAATGCGGGAGAACCGCATCGCAGACAGCTCTCAAAAACTTTATCGCTTATGCCACGTTCAGTAAACGCAGTCGCGTCTCGCGCAAGAAGGAAAAAGGTTTTGAAACTTGCCAAGGGTAACTTTGGTTCAAGGGGAAATGTATGGACCGTAGCGAAAAATACGGTCGAAAAGGGTCTGACGTATGCCTATGCACACCGCCAGATCAAGAAGAGGACGTTCCGCAGCTTGTGGATCACGCGTATCAACGCAGCGGCCCGCGCGCAGGGAATGACCTATTCGGAGTTCATCGGGAAGCTCAACGCCAAAGGCATCGAGCTGAACCGCAAGGTCCTGGCCGACCTGGCGATGAATGAACCCAAGGCATTCGAGGCCATCGTAAAAGCGGTTAAATAAGGATCTCCCCCTAAGGAGATTCCGGCAGCGGAGCCCGTCGCGACGGGCTCCGCATTTTTTCCGGCAACCGGACATGTCTTCCTGCGCCCGCTCCTGCAGAGTACCGGGCTGAAAAACCGCCGTGCCGCGGTATATTCGCGCACGTGCCGTGGCATCGCCGACTGCCGGGGCACGTAGCCCGTCACCGCCGGGAGGAAGGGAGAACCATGGCGGCGGAGACTTGCTTTTATGACGGTCATGCACTACCTTTGTCTTCCATGAAGCAGACGGATGCAAGCAAGGACGCGGTCAGGCGCAACTGGAAGCGCACCTTTGCCGTCATCTGGGTCGGACAGGCGGTCTCGATACTGACGAGCGAACTGGTCGGCTACGCCGTCATCTTCTGGCTGAGTCTCGAAACCGGCTCGGCCGAGACGCTGGCGCTGGCTGCCGTAGCGGGCATGCTGCCCCACTCCGTGCTGGGCCTTTTCGCCGGAGTCTACGTGGATCGCTGGGATCGCAAGCGGACCATGATCCTAGCCGACACCTTCATCGCGCTCTGCACGCTGGCTTTGGCGCTGCTCTTCTTCAGCGGCAGGGCCGAACTGTGGCACATCTACCTGCTGCTGGCCTGCCGTTCGGCCGGTTCGGCCTTCCACTCTCCGGCCATGCGGGCCTCGGTGCCGCAGCTCGCCCCCGCATCGGAATTCACGCGCATTGCCGGGGTCAACCAGGTAATCGACTCCTTCTCGTGCATCGCCGGTCCCGCGCTGGGTGCGCTGCTGCTGGCCGTCGCCGACATGGGGCGCATTCTGCTGCTCGACGTGCTCGGCGCCGCCGTAGCCTGCCTGTCGCTCCTCTTCATCCGTATTCCCAACCCGCCGCGCGACCGGACCGCGCGGCCCGGTCTGTGGCGCGAACTGCGCGACGGCGCCGCAGCCGTCCTGCACATCGGCGGCATGCCTCAACTGGTCGTTTCGGCCGTCGTGGCGCTCCTCTTCATCATGCCGGTAGGCGTACTCTTCCCGCTGATGACGCTCCGCCACTTCGGCGGCGGCACCGTCGAGATGAGCATCGTGGAGATTGTCTGGGGAGGCGGGGCCCTTCTGGGCGGGGTCATCATGGGAATGCGCCGATACCGCGCCAACCGCATCGTGCTCATCGCTCTCATGTACATCGCCGTAGGTCTGTCGTTCGCCCTTTCGGGCCTGCTTCCCCGCGACGGATTCCTTCTCTTCGCGCTTCTGACCGCCATCGGAGGCATCGCGGGCAGTGTCTTCAACGCCTCGTTCGTCTCGGTCGTACAGGAGCGCATCGACCCTGCCGTACAGGGCCGCTTCTTCTCGCTCTACTCATCGGTGAGCCTGCTGCCCGCCATACTGGGGGTGCTCGGCACCGGATTCCTCTCCGACTCGGTGGGCCTCCGCTCCACCTTCACGGCCGCCGGTGCCGTCATTGTCGTCGTCGGCACAGCATGTCTCCTGTCGCGGCGCATGCGCGGACTCGATCGCGGCTGACAGCACACGCAAGATGCCGCCGAACGAGGCAATCCCGATTTTTTTCGTTATCTTCGTCGGGAAAGCCTACGTTATCCGCACAATGAAACCCATAAAAATCCTTTGCACCATGGCACTCTTCACCACCACCGGTTGCGGCAATGCCCCGCAATATCCGCACGACACCTTCACCACGCGCGAAGGCAAGAACCTTACTCTCACCTTTTTCCACCACTCGTCGCTTTCGATCGAAGTGGACGGCAAGTACATCTACACCGATCCCGTAACGGGTTACGCCGACTACGCCCGTCTGCCCAAGGCCGACCTCATTCTCGTCAGCCACAACCACTACGACCATCTCGACCGCGCAGCAATCGAGGCCCTGAGCGACAGCGGGACCCTTGTCGTATGCGACAGCGTATCGGCTGCCGATCTCGGCGACGGATGTCTCGTCATGAAACCGGGCGCAACGGCCGAGCCGCGGCCCTATCTGCACATCGAGGCCGTCGCCGCCTACAACACTTCGGAGGGACACCTGCAGTTCCACCCGCGCGAACGCGGCGACTGCGGCTATCTACTCACAATCGGCGGCTCGCGCATCTATATCGCAGGCGACACGGAGCCTACACCCGAAATGGCCGCACTGAAAGATCTCGATATCGCCTTTCTGCCCGTGAACCAGCCCTACACCATGACCGTGGATCAGGCTGTCGAGGCCGTTCGCACGCTCCGGCCCCGCATATTCTACCCCTATCACTACGGCGAGGTGGAGGAGCGCACCGATCTCGACCGGCTCGCCCGCGAGGTGGAAGGATTCACCGAAATCCGCATCCGCCCCATGGAGTGACGGCATGTCCCCCGGAATGCGAAGAAGCCGGACTACCCATCCAGGTAGTCCGGCTTCTTCGCGTCGGGCCGCACCGGCTACTCGCGTTCCGTCGGATGCTGCGCCCCGTCGGAAAGAGGTCGTCCGTCGAGGCTCTTCGGCTCGGCCTCCACACGGAGCGAGGCAAGCCCTCGGGCGATGCGTTCCACGCTGTTTTTCGCAGGATCGAAGAGTACCGTCACCTCGCCCTTCCCGACATCGGCCCGCACGTCGCGGATGCCTCGGCCTAGCGACGGAACGTTGTTCATGATCTTGCGCACGCAGTTCTCGCACGTAACGTCCGCATCGAAAACCACGGTCACTGTCTTCTTTCGCTCAGGCTGCCGGGCCCGGAGCACGGTCGTACCTCCCGCCACGAGCAGGAGCATGAGCGCCGCCATTGTCATTCGTTTCATATCATCACTTGTTTCGGTTTGTCAATAGAGATTGAAGCGCATCCCCGCATAGAGCTTGCGACCCATGAGCGGGCCCCATACCAGAGAGGAGTTGAAGGCCGTCGAAAAGGGGGCGTCGGCCGCAAGAATCGGCCGGTGCTGCCGGTAGTCCGCAATATTCTCGCATCCCAGATAGAGGTCGAATTTCCCCACCTTGCGCGACACCTGCGCGAAGAGGACCGGGTAGGCCGGCGAATGGTACGAATCGGCCAGATCGCCCGTCTGGGTCGGGATACGGGCCGGACCGTTGAGCTGCGCCGTCACATCGAAGACCCAACGGCGGAACTTCGTGGCATACTGTATGTTGACAAGCGTTTTGTAACGGCTTACCAGCGGCCGTTCGACACGGGCACGCGACCCGTCGGCACGTTCGAGGGTCATCTTCGAATCGGTATAGCGGAACGTGGCGAAGAGGTCGAGCCGATCGACGGGTGTCCACGTGAAGTCGAGCTGGTAGCTGTCCGTCCGGGAACGGCCGTGTGTGGCGTAGATATAGATATGCTCCGCATCGCGTTCCTGGTCGGCGACCACCGAATTGAAGAACTGCGTGCGGAAGTAGTCGAAGCTGAGCGTCGCCGCCTCCGAACGTATCAGGTCGAAGGTCTGCGTCAGGCTGCCGCCCGCCGTGACGGCCCGCTCCATGCGGTCGAACGCGCCGAAATCGGCCGGCATCACGATACGGCGTCCCGTAGCCAGGATGCCGATATGGTCCGTAACGACATTGGTCGACCGATAGCCCATCCCGGCCGAGGCACGGAGCGTCGTGGTAGGTGTGACGTTCCACTTCACCTGCCCACGGGGCGTGAAGTAGCCGCATCGGTAGAAGGTGCTGTAGTCGCCCCGCACACCCGCCACGACCGAAAGACGGTCGCCGAGCGTATAGGTATACTCGGCATAGGCGCCGAACTCGTCTTCGCTGCGATCCATCGTCATCCGCTTCCCGACGATGCTCCGCGACCCGAAATCGGGCACACGGTGGAGCAGCGTCTCGTCGAAGCGCTGAAGGCGCGCCCGCACACCCGCAATGAACGACGAACGCAGCGTGAGGTAGAGATTGTACATGAGGTCGGCCGAAAGGGTGTTTTCGACCCCGTCGTAATCGTTCAGCCCGAAATAGGACTCTTCGTCGAAACGGTCGTAGTCGACCACGAGGGCGAGGTTCGAACGCAGCTCGCTCTGCTTCTCTCCGTCGTAGAGCGCGGGACCGAAAGGTACGCCGAGTTTCAGATAGGCATTGGCCCCGCGGTTGCGTATCTCCGAACCGTAGAGAGGATTGTCGGTAAAGAGCCGTTCGATCATCTGTCCGTAGAGCGAACGACGGTACTCCGTCATGCCGCCCAAACGGTTTTCGCGCACGTACTTCCAACCCCAGCGGAGCTGCACGCCGCCGGGAGCGCTCCACAGCCAGCGGTTCGCCACGTTGATCTGGTCGCTCTTCGGCATGTCGAGGAACCCGTCGCCGTTATGGTCCGGTTCGCGCACGTGCGTATCCATCGAACCGTGGAGCAGCACCACGGTCGAGAGGCGCCCGTCGCGTGAGACGGGCAGCGCGGTCGAGATGTTGGCCTCGGGACGCAGTTCGTCGTCGAGGTAGAGATTGACGAAGAGCCGCTCCTCGTCGGTCGGTTTGCGGTGTTCGAGGTTGATCTGTCCCGTCACGGCCTCGTGGCCGGCCGTAACCGAGGAGATACCCTTCGACACCTGTATCGAATTGAGCCACATGCCGGGCGTATAGCTCAGCCCGTACGGGGCGCTCAAGCCCCGCATGACCGGCCGGTTCTCGTCGAGAATCTGGGTGTAGGTACCCGCCAGGCCGAGCATCTTGATCTGTCGCGCACCCGAGATGGCGTCGCTGTAGCCTACCGTCACCGAGGCGGAGTTCTCGAAACTCTCCGCAAGGTTGCAGCAGGCCATCTTGCAGAGTCCCGCGAAGGAGATGGTCTCGTTCTTTGCGATGCCGTCGCGGCGGATGTAATTTCCGCTCTGCGCCGCTTCGACGACGACGCTCTCCAGAGCGAGTCCGTCGGGTTGGAGCATGAAATCGGCCGGGGCGGCACCTTCGGCGATGCGGAGCGTGTCGCTCCTGCAGCCCAGGTACGACGCCACGAGACGATCGTAACCCTGCAGCCGGTGCAGGGCATAGGCTCCGGAGGCGTCGGTACCCGTACCGACCGTTGTACCGGCCCAATGGACCGAGGCCCCGATCAGCGGTTTGCCGTCGGTTCCGCGAACGATGCCTCGCACCTCCTGCGCACGTACGGTGCCGCACAGAAGCACAAGCATCGGTATGGATAACAGTATCTTTGCCTTGTCTTTGTTCATGATATCCGTATGACTGGTGAAAACTCGTTGCGGCAACGTCGCGCACGACGCTGCCCGTAGCGGGTTATCGGCCA
Organism: uncultured Alistipes sp.; assembly: GCA_949288735.1. GTDB lineage: Bacteria > Bacteroidota > Bacteroidia > Bacteroidales > Rikenellaceae > Alistipes. Next base: position 47,256 of record CASELE010000007.1, on the reverse strand, counting down.
GTCACCGGAGGGGCGCGCAAGGCATGCGGCGGGTGCGCGGCACTCGAAGAGAGAGGCGTGCGGCGCTGCAGAAGGAGCTCGGACCACATGCCGCGGAGCGGCTCCGCGCATACCGGGCCGGCGGAATGAAGCGCCGCGCCGGAGCAGCCGTCAGAGGAGCCCACACGTTCGGGGAGAGGCACCGAAGCGCAGAGAAACTGCCCGGCCGGGAGATCGTAGCAGCACTCCGGACGGACCGCCGCACGCTCTGCGCGGGCACAGCATCCCGCAGTACTGTCGGACGGAGGACACAGGCATGACGGAAGCAACGCTCCGGCCGCCAGCAGCAGGCAGCAGAGCGTCGAGGTCAGCCATACCTTATGAAATCTCCCCTTCCCCATGCGTCTGTACGTATGCGCCGCAATGCTCAGACGAGCAGTCCGCACTCGCCGAGCCTGACGACCCAGGCTTCGGCGTCGTGCAGTGCCGTCGCCTCGTCGATGCCGTAACGGTCGGTCAGCAGGCGGGCCGCATCGGCCGCTTCGAAATCACGGCCATGCAGCTCGTTCCACAGATAGAGCGAGGATTCGTTGAGCGATATGACCTTCGTCATGTCGGCACCGTAACGGCCCTGCATGATGACCACGTGTTCGCCCGCTATCTCCCGTACCTTGTATTCGTCGCGTATCTTCATTGTCTGAAAGGATTGTTCCGTGCAAAAATAGCCATTTTTCCGAAATCCGCAAATTCGGACCCTCTTCCCTTCCGACCTTGTCCGTTTCGGACGGAATACGTACCTTTGTGCGGATGGAAAGCGGCAAAACGGAAGAGAGGGAATCCCGAAGCGACGGAAAGGAGAGGCTTCCCGCCTCCCCGGCCGCCACGACGGCACGGGAGGCCGGCGGAGAGGCGGCGGCGCCGGCCGGGACCGGACCCCGGCAGACGGGCGCACCGACGCACGAAGAGCTCCTCGCCCTGTTGAAACGCTACTGGGGCTACGACTCGTTCCGTCCCATGCAGGAGCGCATCATTCGCTCGGTGCTCGACGGGCACGACACGCTGGCGCTGATGCCCACGGGCGGCGGCAAGTCGCTCACCTACCAGCTGCCCGCACTTGCCGGTCCGGGGCTCTGCATCGTCGTCACGCCGCTGATCGCCCTGATGAAGGACCAGACCGACCGACTGCGCGCCTCCCGGATTCCGGCCGTGGCCATCCATTCGGGACTTCAGCCCCGTCAGATCGACATCGCCCTCGACAACTGCGTCTACGGCGACGTGAAGTTTCTCTACGTCGCCCCCGAACGGCTCGCCTCCGAGACCTTCCGCATACGGCTGCGCCGCATGCGCGTGCGGCTGCTGGCCGTGGACGAGGCCCACTGCATCTCCCAGTGGGGATACGACTTCCGGCCTTCGTACCTGCGTATCGCCGAACTGCGCGATCTGCTGCCTGCCGGAACGCCCGTGCTGGCGCTCACCGCCTCGGCCACGCCGGCCGTGGCCGAAGACATCATGCGGCAGCTCCGTTTCGCCGAGCCCCGCATGCTGCGCAGCAGTTTCGCACGGCCCAACCTGTCGTACAGCGTCCGCCGCACGGAAGACAAGGAGGGGCAGCTGCTCCACATCGTGCGCCACGTGGAGGGCCCGGGCATCGTCTACGTCCGCACGCGCGAAGGGGCCGAACAGGTGACCGAACTGCTGCGCCGCGAGGGCGAGACCGCCGCGTCCTACCACGGCGGCCTGACGCACGCCGAACGGTCGGAACGGCAGGAGGGATGGCTCGCAGGCCGCCTGCGCATCATGGTCGCCACCAATGCCTTCGGTATGGGTATCGACAAGCCAGACGTCCGGTTCGTCATCCATTACACGCTCTGCGACTCGCTCGAAAGCTACTACCAGGAGGCCGGACGCGCCGGACGCGACGGCCGCCGCAGCTATGCCGTACTGCTGGTCGCCCCCGACGACGAGGCACGCATCGTCCGCCGTTTCGAGGCCGAATTCCCGCCCCTGGAACAGGTGCGCTCCATCTACGGGCGCATCTGCTCCCGTCTGGAGGTGGGAATAGGCGAAGGGGCCGACACCTCCTACCGCTTCGATCTCCACGACTTCTGCGCCCGCGAACATCTCTACGCCGGTACCGTACGCAACGCCCTGAAGCTGCTCCAGCAGAACGGGTATCTCACCCTCATCGACGAGCAGGAGCGCCCGGCCCGCGTGATGTTCTGCGTCAGCCGCGACGATCTCTACCGCATCCGCGTACGGCGCAACGATCTCGATCACATCATCCGCACGCTGCTGCGGCTCTACGACGGTATCTTCACCGACTTCCGCCCCATCGACACGGGCGTGCTCGCGCTCTGGAGCGGCTACACCGAAGACCGGGTCCGCGAACTGCTGAAGCTCCTCTGGCAGCAGCGGCTGATCCGCTACATACCCGCCGACCGTTCGCCGCTGATCCATCTCGACGAGGAGCGTCTTCCGGAGAGGGATCTATACATCGCCCCCGAGACCTACCGCCGGAGAGAGGAGCTGATGCGCGAACGGTTCGACCGGATGCTCTCCTACGCCGACGACACGGGGACGGAGTGCCGCAGCGTCCTGCTCGAGCGCTACTTCGGCGAGGAGCGCCCCGTACCGTGCGGCATCTGCGACCGCTGCATCGCCCGACGGAAGCGGAACGGCGCGCCGGTCGTCGACCGGCGTTCGATCGTGCAACTGCTTGCCGGCGAACCGATGCGGCCCGAAGAGCTGGCCCGGCACTTCGCCGCGGAACCCGACGCCGTGGCCGAAGCAGTGGAGTCACTGCTCGCCTCGGACGAAATTTCGCTTCTGCCGAACGGGAAGCTGACGGGAAAATGAGTATCTTTGTCCTTCGCATGAACAGAAAGAACCGATTCGCAGCCACCATATCCAACGAGGAGACCTCCGCGTTGCCCGCCATCGAATTCCGGGGCGAGATACGCGTGGTCGACGAGGAGCGCGACATCGACGCCGCCTGCCGCCGTCTGGCCGCGGAGCCCGTTCTGGGCTTCGACACCGAGACGCGGCCCTCGTTCCGGCCGGGTGTCACCTACCGGGTCTCGCTGCTGCAACTCTCCACGCCGGAAGTATGCTACCTTTTCCGGCTCAACCGCATACCCTTCGACAAGGCTATCGTCCGGCTGCTCGAATCGAAGGAGATTCTGAAAATCGGCGCCGACGTGGCGGGCGATCTCCGCTCGCTGCGCAAGATCAAGCTCTTCGCCGACGGCGGATTCGTCGACCTGCAGACCATAGCCCCCGAGTGGGGTATCGAGGAGCGGAGTCTGCGCAAGCTCTCGGCCATCGTGCTGGGCGAACGCGTCTCGAAGGCGCAGCGGCTGAGCAACTGGGAAGCCGCCACACTCACCGACAAGCAGAAGCTCTACGCCGCCACCGATGCCTGGGTCTGCACCCGCATCTACGACGAGCTGTGCCACACCGCACGCATCAAACGAACCAAACGCCATGATACCGCAAATACACCTGCGCAGAGGTAAGGAGGAGTCGCTCCTGCGCCGCCACCCCTGGATATTTTCGGGCGCGGTGGAGTACATTGCCGCCGAAGAGGAGTCCGAGATTGCCGAAGGGGCACTGGTCGATGTCTACACCCACGCGGGGGACTTTGCCGCCCGCGGACATTACCAGTCGGGCTCGATTGCCGTACGCATCCTCACGTTCGAGGCCGAGCAGATCGATCCGGCGTGGTGGTGCCGACGTCTGGGAGCCGCCTGGGAGCTGCGCCGCACGCTGGGATTCGCCGGTTCGGACCGAACGACCTGCTGTCGTCTGGTACACGGCGAAGGCGACGGGCTACCGGGTCTCGTGGTGGACCTCTATGACCGTACGGCAGTCGTGCAGTGCCACTCCGCAGGCATGTACCGAGCCCGCCACGAGATCGCCGCAGCTTTGCGCACCGTCCTGGGCGACCGGCTCGACGCGGTCTACGACAAGAGCGCCCAGACGCTTCCGGGCCGCATGCGCGACCAGGCGGTGGACGGCTATCTGACCGGCTCCTCGGAACGCGGGGAACATGTCGTACTCGAAAACGGGCTCCGTTTCCTGGTCAACTGGGAGGAGGGACAGAAGACGGGTTTCTTCCTCGACCAGCGCGAAAACCGCGAACTGGTGCGCCGCTACGCCTCCGGCCGCACCGTGCTCAATACCTTCTGCTACACGGGCGGTTTTTCCGTCTACGCCCTCGCGGGCGGAGCAAGGGAGGTGGTATCGATCGACTCGTCGGAGCGGGCCGTGCAGCTGGCCGGGGAGAACGTGCGGCTCAACTTCGGCGATACGGCACCCCATAAGGCGCTCACGGCCGATGCGGTGGAGCACGTCAAGCACATCGGCGACCGCTACGACCTCATCGTGCTCGACCCGCCCGCCTTCGCCAAACACCACAAGGCTCTGGGCAATGCCCTGCAGGGATACAAGCGGCTCAATGCGCGGGCCCTGACGCAGATCCGCCCCGGAGGCATACTCTTCACCTTCTCCTGCTCGCAGGCCGTACCGAAGGAGCTCTTCCGTACGACCATCTTCTCCGCGGCGGCCATAGCCGGGCGCAAGGTACGCATCCTGCACCAGCTGACACAGCCGGCCGACCATCCCATCGACATCTACCACCCCGAAGGCGAATACCTCAAGGGACTGGTGCTCTACGTGGAGTAGCAGGCAGGTGAGCATCCCCCGTCGGGGAAAACGCAGCAGGGGGGCGTGTCGATACGACACGCCCCCCTGCGTTCGGCTCGGAACGAACCTGCCTATCGGTGACGTCCCTTCTGCTGACGCTGCAGCTCCTCCTGCTGACGCATCAGCTCCTCGTACTTGAGCTGGAACTTCGACTTCTTGCCGTTGTTGCGCTTGGCGGCATTGGCCTTCATGAGCGCATGGATCTTGTCGTCGTCGATCATGCGCCGGATGACATAGGTCTGGCCGATGGTGAGTACATTCGTCAGGAAATAGTAGAAGCACAGACCGCTCGAATAGTTGTTGAACCACAGGAGCAGCATGACCGGCATCAGATAGACCATGACGAACTTCATGCCCGCCATCTGGGGCTGTCCGGCCGCCGTCTGCTGGTAGTTCACGTAGGAGTAGATGAAGAGCGCCGCCGCCATCAGCAGGGCGAAGAGGCTCACATGATCGCCGTAGAAGGGAATCTTGAAGGGCAGATCGAGGATGCTGTCATACGACGAAAGATCGTCGGCCCACAGGAAAGGCTTCTCGCGCAGCTCGATCGATGCGGGGAAGAAGCGGAACATGGCGATGATGATAGGCATCTGGATAAGCAGCGGAATACAGCCGCCCATCGGGTTGATGCCCGCCTTCTTGTAGAGCTCCATGGTGGCCTGCTGCCGCTTCATGGCATCCTCCTGCTTGGGGTATTTCTTGGCCAGCTCGTCCACCTCGGGCTTGATGACACGCATCTTGGCCGTCGAGACATAGCTCTTGTAGGTGAGCGGCGAGATGATGATCTTCACCAGCACGGCCAGAATCAGGATGATGATGCCGAAGCTGGCGATATAGTGGCTCAGGAAATCGAATACCGGTATCACGAACCAACGGTTCACCCAGCCGAAGATGCCCCACCCGAGCGGGATGAGTCTCTCGAGATGCAGCTCTTCGCCCGCGGCATCGGTCACCTTGTTGAGAATGGCATATTTGTTCGGACCGAAGTAGAAGGCGAAGTCATACCCATCGGTCTGGAGCGTATAGGGCACCGTCATGCGCGCCGAATAGTCCTTCATGTAGCCCGATCCGGGCTCTGCCGTATCGAAGGAGAGGCTCGCATCGGAGAGGAGCTCCGGCGCGATGAAGACCGAGGAGAAAAACTGCTGTTTGAAGGCTACCCAGTTGACGGGTTCGTCCACATGCTTCTTCTCCGAATCCTCGCTCATGCCGATATCCTCGATCGAGCTCTCGCCCGGCAGCCGGTAGGAAAGGGTCGTATACATGTTCTCGTTCTGGAAGCCCTTCTCGTTCTGGTAGGAGGAGTTCGACCAGTCGATGCCGATGGTGTTCTGCGCCGTCATGTGAGGCGTCATGTTCTCCATCCGCACGGCGAAATCGACCAGATAGTCACGCTCGGGCGACGCTTCGTCGTAGACGAGATACTCGTACTTCAGCCGGGCGTCGGCCGCCACGGGCAGCGACATCACCACCGAGGTGGCCGCTCCGGCCTCCGTCTGCACGCGGCAGAGCGTATCGAGCGTGAAGCAGTAGTCCATCGTGTTGACCGGCACGTTGTTCAGTCCGTTTTTCACGTAGAACGAGAGGGCGAAACGCGTCGTGGCCGGATCGAAGAGCGACACGGCCTCGTCCCGTTCGCCGCGCGGCGCATAACGCGTGTAGTCCTTCAGCGTCACGCTCTCGACGCGGCCGCCCTGCGTGGAGAAGCCGATCGTCATCACGTCGTTCTCCACCGCAAAGCTCTTCGCCTCGCCCGTGCGGGCGGCGGCCAGGTATTCGCCCAACTCGGCCACTCGCTGCTGCTGCTCCACGGCCGCGGCGACTGCCGGGTCGGCGGCCGCAAGCGAATCGACCGCCGTCGCGACAACGGGGCGCGTCGCCGCCGCCACCGAATCGCGGTAGGCCTCGTAGGCGGCCATCTCCTGCTGGTACTTCTGCTGGTCCCTGGAGGTGAAATAGGCGAATCCTACGAAGAGGACCACCATCACACCGATACCAATGTACGTCTGTGCCTGTTTCTTCATCTCTTATTTTGTTGCCTGTTTCTTGGTCTCACCGCGTTCGGCGGCGCACATCGCTGCCCGGACGAAGGCCACGAAGAGGGGCTGCGGCCGGAGCACCGTACTCTTGTATTCGGGATGGTACTGCGTTCCGACGAACCACGGGTGTCCCTCGAGCTCCACCACCTCGACCAGCCCCGTGTCGGGATTGACGCCCGCGGCCTTCATGCCGGCCGCCTCGAACTGGGCGAGGTAGTCGTTGTTGAATTCGTAGCGGTGGCGGTGACGCTCGGAGATGTGGGTCGTGCCATAGGCTTCGGCAACCTTCGAGCCGGGTTTCAGCGTACAGGGATAGGCTCCCAGACGCATCGTACCGCCTTTGGCCGTGACACCCTTCTGCTCCTCCATAAGGTCGATGACCGGATGAGCCGTCGTCTCCATCTCGCTCGAGTTGGCGTCGCCCATGCCCAGCACGTTGCGCGCGAACTCGATTACGGCGCACTGCATCCCCAGACAGATGCCCAGGAAGGGTACCTTGTTCTCGCGCGCAAAGCGTACCGCCTCGATCTTGCCCTCGATGCCACGGTTGCCGAAACCCGGAGCCACCAGAATGCCCGCCATACCCGCGAGCGCCTTGCCGACGCTCTCGTGCGTGAGCTTCTCCGAGTTGACGTAGTGGAGCTTCACGTGCACGTCGTTCACCGCGCCGGCATGGACGAACGATTCGCAGATCGACTTGTAGGCGTCGGGCAGCTCCGTGTACTTGCCCACCAGTGCGATGTCCACCTCGTGCTTCGGATGCTTGATCTTCTCCACGAAGCGGGTCCATCCCGCCATGTCGGGCTCCTGTTCCGAAGGGAGGTCGAGTTTGGAGAGCACCACTTCGTCCAGATGCTGACGGTGCATCATGAGAGGCACCTCGTAGATGGTCGGCACGTCGATGGACTCCATCACGGCGTTGGCATCGACATTACAGAAGAGGGCCACCTTGCGCTTGATGTCGGACGAAAGGGGGTGCTCCGCCCGCAGCACGAGAATATCGGGCTGCAGGCCGTTCTCGAGCAGCGCCTTCACGGAGTGCTGCGTGGGTTTGGTCTTCATCTCGCCCGAAGCGGCCATGTAGGGAATCAGCGTGAGATGGACGAGCACCGTATTCTTCGCGCCGAGCTGGTAGCGCAGCTGACGCACCGACTCGATGAAGGGCTGCGATTCGATGTCGCCCACCGTGCCGCCTATCTCGGTGATGATGATATCGTACTCCTTGCGCTGCGAGAGGAGCAGGATGCGGCGCTTGATCTCGTCGGTGATGTGCGGAATGACCTGCACCGTCTTGCCGAGATATTCGCCCTTGCGCTCCTTGTCGATGACGCTCTTGTAGATCTTGCCCGTCGTGACGTTGTTGGCCTTCGACGTGGGCTGGTCGGTGAACCGCTCGTAGTGTCCGAGATCGAGGTCGGTCTCGGCGCCGTCCTCGGTCACGTAGCATTCGCCATGCTCGTAGGGGTTCAGCGTCCCGGGATCGACGTTGATGTAGGGGTCGAGCTTCTGTATCGTCACCGAATAGCCGCGGGCCTGGAGCAGCCGCGCAAGCGATGCGGCGATGATGCCCTTGCCCAACGACGAGGCAACGCCGCCCGTCACGAATACGTACTTGGGTTTTGCCAGTTTCATGGGTCGGTCTCTCCTATTTGTTTTCGTTGTCGTTATCCTGCTGCGCCGCATCCTCGCGGTCGAGCAGCTTCACCTTCTCGACGGCAGCCTGAAGTTCGGCCTTCGTTCGGTCGATCTTGGCCCGCACGTCGGCAATCAACGCATCGGCATTCTTCGAATGGGCGAAGAATCCTATATTGTTCTCCAGCAATGCGATGTCCTGTTCCAGCTGACGCACTCGGGCGTAGAGCCGGTCGCGCTCCGTACGCATCCGGCCGCCGCCGGCCGCCCGCATCGAAGCCACCCGTTCGCGGAAGCGGCCCATGGAGCGTTCGCGCTCCGTACCGCGCAGCGCGTCGAACATCGCGTCGACCACCTCGCGGTAGCGTCTCTGCAACGCCTCCTTCTTCCGGATGGGCACGAAGCCTATCTCGCCCCAGCGTCGCTGGAAATCGCGGATCATGTCGAACCCGCCGCTCTTCACGTCGGCCGCAGCCATCTCGTCGATCAGAGCCTGCTTGCGGCGCAGGTTCTCCTCCTGCTCGTCGCCCACGCCCGCAAAGTGCTCGGCCTTGCGGCCGAAGAAGGCATCGCACGCCGCACGGAACCTTTTCCATATTTGGTCCGAATGGCGACGCGGCACGGGACCGATCTCCTTCCAGCGGGCCTGCAGGGCTATCAGTTCGTCGGTAGTCTTCTTCCACTCCTCGCTCGCCGCGAGCGCCTCGGCCGCCTCGCACAGGGCCGTCTTGAGTTTCAGGTTCTCCTCCATCTCACCGCGCATGCCGGCATAGAAGTCGCGCTTGCGCTCGAAGAAGCGGTCGCAGGCGGCACGGAACCGCTCGTAGATGCGCGTGTTCTCCTTTTTCGGAGCGAACCCGATGGTTTTCCAGGTCTTCTGGATCTCGAGCAGACGGTCGCTCGCACGGTTCCACTCCTTGCGCGAAGCGAGCGGACGCGCGAGCAGCTCCTCGACCGATACGCAGAGCTGCGTCTTCAGCTCCAGGTTGCGGGTCTGCTCGTTCTTCAGCTCCTCGAAATGCTCCTGGTGCGCCTTGTTGATGCGGCTCGATGCGGCCTTGAAGCGGTCCCAGAGCGTCTCCTTGAATTCGGAAGCCACGGGGCCCGTCTCGCGCCACTCGTCGTGGAGCTTCTGCAGCTTGCGGAAGGCCTCGATGACCGACGGCTCCAGTACGAGCGCCTCGGCCGCCTCGCAGAGCGCCACCTTGTGCTCGTAGTTGCGGCGCAGGTCGAGATCGCGCAGTTCCTTATTGATTTTTATGAAGTTATAGAAATTCTCCACATGCAGGTTGTAGGTCTCCCACAGATCTTTGACCTGGGCCTGCGGCACGGGGCCCGCCTCCCGCCAGCGCTGCTGCAGTTCGCGGAAGCGGTTGAAGGTGTGGTCGAGCGTCTCGTCCGAGCCGACCAGCTCCTTGAGTTCTTCGATGATGCGGAGTTTCGCCTGCAGATTGGCCTCCTTTTCGGCATCGAGCGCGGCGATGTACTCGTCGCGACGGCGGCGGTATTCGCGGAAAAGGTCCTTCAGCCGCAGTTCCGAAGTGTCGGTCGTCGGCACGAAGTCCGACTCGGCTCCGCCCTGCTCCACGAAACGACGACGCTCGGCCTCGACCGTCGCACGGCGGCGTTTGTAGAAGGCGACCTTCAGTGCCTCGGCCTCGCGGCGCAGCGCCGGCACCGGAGTCTGGTCGAGCATCCGGGCGAACATGGCCACGAGCTCCTCCTCGCTGCGGCCGATATAAGTATCGTCCGCGGCTGCCGATTGTTCAGCCTCTTCGGGGGTCTCCTCGCCAAGATCGAACCCGTCGCTCTGAGCGGCCAGCGCCGCCTCCTCGTCCGCGAAATCTACGCGGGCGCCGTCGGGTCCGGCTTCGTGCGCGGCCGTTTCGTCCGACGGTTCCGCGCCGGGAAGGGAACGGGGGGTCTCGTCACCGCTCCCCGCAGGGTCGGCGGAGACTGAGGACCGCACATCTTCGGCAGCCGCAGAGGCGCCGACATGCTCCTCGGGAGCAGAGAGTTGGGATTGTTCAGTAGCCATGATGCTTTCCGGTTTTAGTAGTTCAGCATACTCACGAGAGTACAGGAATCTCGCAAAGATAACGATTTTTCCGCTATGCGCCCTTTTCCGCCTCGAAAATTCGTCGTTCCGCCCGGCAGCCGGGGAAGAGAGGGGGCGAAATCGGGCGGAAAGAGGGTTTCTTCCGAAGAAAAACGCTATCTTTGCCCGTCGTAAGAGAGCCCTCTCCGGACAAAACCCGGCACGTGCCGACGCAGGAGGAGCTCCGGATTGGAAAACACATACGCAACACAGGATATGTCTCTTCAGTGCGGCATCGTGGGTCTGCCCAACGTCGGCAAGTCGACCCTCTTCAACTGCCTCTCCAATGCCAAGGCGCAGGCGGCCAACTTTCCCTTCTGCACCATCGAGCCCAACGTGGGCGTCATCACCGTACCCGACGAACGCCTCGTACGGCTGGCCGATATCGACCGTCCGAAACGGGTCGTACCCACCACCATCGAGATCGTGGACATCGCCGGTCTGGTGAAGGGGGCGTCGAAGGGCGAGGGTCTGGGCAACAAGTTCCTCGGCAACATCCGCAACACGCACGCCATCATCCACGTGCTGCGCTGCTTCGACAACGGCAACATCACCCACGTCGACGGTTCGATCGATCCGGTGCGCGACAAGGAGATCATCGACACCGAACTCCAGCTCAAGGATCTGGAGACCGTGGAGAACCGGCTCGCAAAGACGCAGAAGGCCGCCACGTCGGGCGGCGACAAGCAGGCCAAGCGGGCCGTGGAGCTGCTGCTGCAGTACAAGGCCGTGCTTGAACAGGGCAAAAGCGCCCGCACGGTGGAACTCGACAAGGACGACCGCCGGCTGGTAGCCGACCTCAACCTGCTGACCGACAAACCGGTGCTCTACGTCTGCAACGTGGACGAGCAGAGCGCCGCCACGGGCAACGCCTACACCGAAGCGGTACGGGCCGCCATTGCCGACGAACGGGCCGAGATGCTCATCGTCGCCGCCGCGACCGAAGCCGACATCGCAGAACTGGAGAGCTACGAGGAGCGGCAGATGTTCCTCGAGGATCTCGGGCTGAAGGAGTCGGGCGTGGCCCGGCTGATCCGCTCGGCCTACCGGCTGCTCGACCTGGAGACCTTCTTCACCACGGGACCCGACGAAACGCGGGCCTGGACCTACGTGCGGGGGATGAAGGCTCCGCAGACGGCCGGCATCATCCACACCGACTTCGAGCGGGGCTTCATTCGTGCCGAGGTAATCAAGTACGACGACTACGTGACGCTCGGCTCCGAGAAGGCATGCCGCGATGCGGGCAAGATCGGCATCGAAGGCAAGGAGTATGTCGTCCAGGACGGCGATATCATGCACTTCCTCTTCAACGTATAGCCGGAACCGGAGCCCCCGAACCCAACGAGACAAAGGGATAAACATCCAATTCCCATCGATATGAAAAACATGCGATTCGTCATCATCGGGCTCTTCGCCCTTCTCTGCGCCGTAGTGCTGGGCCGCGCCTACACCTACAAGTATCGCGTGCAGGAGACCGTCACGGTGACGGGACTGGGCGAAACGGAGTTCACCTCGGACCTCATCGTCTGGCGCGGCGCCCTCACGGCAGAAGCTCCGGCCACCTCGACCGGATACCGGCAGATCGAAGCCGACAAGGCGCAGATGCTGGAATTTCTCGCCGAGCGGGGTATCCCGGCCGAAGCCGTGGTATTCGATTTCGTGAATGTCGGCAAGCAGTACACTCCCGTCTACAACGCCTCTGGAAACTGGGCGGGACAGCGATTTACGGGGTATGAGCTGCGGCAGAACTTCACCATCGAATCGACAGAGGTGGATCGAATGGAGGGCATCGTGCGCGAGATGTCGTCACTCATCGCGCAGGGGGTCTCGATCGAGGCCTGCGCCCCGGCCTACTACTATACGAAACTCGACGACGTGAAGCTCTCGCTCATCGAGCGCGCCTCGGCCGATGCCCGTGCCCGCGCCGAAAAGATCGCCGTGAACGCCGGTGCAAAGCTCCGCAAGGTGGCCTCGGCCCGCATGGGCGTCTTCCAGATCACGGGTGCCAACACCGACGAGGAGTTCACGGCCGGCGGTTCGTTCAACACCTCGAGCCGCCAGAAGAAGGCGCGCATCACCATGCGTATCGAATACCGGCTCAAATAACCGCAAACACGTCATGAACCGCATTCTGAGAATCGTCACCTCGCGCTGGACGCAGGCCGCCGTCATCCTGCTATGGCTCATCGCCCTGCATCTGCGGCTCGGATGGCTGCTCTACACGGCCATCGGTCTCGCGGCCGTCGTCGTGGCCGGCCTGCTCGTCCGGCTCGTGGCCGGGGCCCTGCAGGCCCGCCGGCGCAAGCACGAAGCCTACGGATCCTACGGCGACACGCCGTCGGACAAGGAGGAAGGCAACGGCAAGAGTTAACCTCTCCGCGCCGTCGCGCGAGGATGCGGCGACGGCGCGGAGCGGAAACGACAATCCGAAACCCTTATCATTCACATACAACCATACCAGATGTCCAGACCTGTACGGGTGCGCTTCGCGCCCAGCCCCACGGGGCCCCTGCATATCGGAGGCGTCCGCACGGCCCTCTACAACTACCTGTTCGCCCGCCGGCACGGCGGGAAGATGATTCTCCGCATCGAGGATACCGATTCGCAGCGCTTCGTTCCGGGCGCCGAGGAGTATATCCGGGAGTCGCTCCGCTGGTGCGGCATCGAAATCGACGAGGGGGTCGGCGTCGGCGGCCCCCACGCCCCCTACCGGCAGAGCGAACGGCGCGAGATCTATCTGAAATACGCCCTGCAGCTTGTCGATGCGGGGTGGGCCTACTACGCCTTCGACACGGCCGAAGAGCTCGACGCCCTGCGCCGCGAGGCCGAGGCGCGCGGTGCGGCCTTCGCCTACGACCATACCGTACGCGAACGGCTGGCCACCTCGCTGACGCTGCCCGCCGACGAGGTTCGCCGCCGTATCGACCGCGGCGACCAGTGGGTAATCCGTTTCCGGATGCCCGAAAACCGCATTGTACGGATGGACGACCTCATCCGCGGCCACGTCGAGGTGAACACCTCGACGCTCGACGACAAGGTACTCTACAAGTCGGCCGACGCACTGCCCACCTACCATCTGGCCAATATCGTGGATGATCATCTGATGGAGATCTCGCACGTCATCCGCGGCGAGGAGTGGCTGCCGTCGCTGCCGCTCCACTACCTGCTCTACGAAGCCTTCGGCTGGCAGGAGACGCAGCCCGCCTTCGCGCACCTGCCGCTGCTGCTCAAGCCTACGGGCGGCGGCAAGCTCTCGAAGCGCGACGGCGACAAGATGGGATTCCCCGTCTTTCCGCTCTTCTGGCAGTCGCCCACGGGCGAGACGGCACGCGGATACCGCGAGGACGGTTACTTTCCCGAAGCCTTCGTCAACATGCTGGCCCTGCTGGGCTGGAATCCCGGCACCGAACAGGAGCTTTTCACCATGCAGGAACTCGTCGAGCACTTCTCGCTCGACCGCGTCTCGAAATCGGGGGCCCGCTTTCAACCCGAAAAGGCCCGCTGGTTCAACGCCCAGTACATGCACCGCAAGAGCGCGGAGGAGCTGGCGGTCCTGCTGCAACCCATCCTGCGCGCCCACGGCATCGAGGTATCCGACGAGCGGGCCGGCCGCGCCGCCGACATCATGAAGGAGCGGGCCGTACTCGCGACCGACCTCTGGGATCTCACCTCTTTCTTCTTCCGCGCGCCGGAAGCGTACGAGGAGAAGCAGGCGAAAAAGTACTGGAAGGGTGACAATCCGGCCATTCTCCGAGAACTGCGCGGCGTGCTGGCCTCAATCGACGACTTCTCGCTCGAAAACACCGAACGCATCGTGCACGGCTGGATCCAGGAGAAGGGCTACGGCACGGGACAGGTGATGAACACACTGCGTCTGGCGCTCGTCGGTGCGGGCAAGGGTCCCGGCATGTACGACGTGACCTCGTTCATCGGCCGCGAGGAGACGCTGCGGCGCATCGACCTTCTCTTCGAGAGACTCGCACCGGCCGAATAATGGATATCGAGCAGTACATCTGGGGCATGACCCCCGAAGGCGAGGCTGTCGTGCTCTATGTCATGCGTGCCGCTTCCGGAGCAGAGGTACGTCTGTGCAACTACGGCGCAACGGTCGTCTCGGTCTCCGTACCCGACCGTACGGGCCGCTGTGACGAAGTCATCGCCGGCTGCGGACGCTACGACGACTACGCGGGCGACCCGGCAGCCGGCGGCAAGACGCTGGGTCGCTGCGCCGGCCGCATCGGACACGGCCGCATGACAATCGAAGGGACGGAGTACCGGCTCGAACGCAACGACCGCGGGAGCCACCTCCACGGCGGTTCACGGGGCTTCGGCGAACGGCTGTGGGAGGGACGCGTGGAGACCAACCGCGTGGTGATGTCGCTCCTCTCGGAGGAGGGAGACCAGGGTTATCCCGGACAGCTGGCCGCAGAGGTCGTCTTCGACTTCGACGACGACCATGCACTGGAGATCACCTACCTCGCCCGCACGGACCGGACCACGCCGGTGGATCTCGCCACACGGCTGCACATCGACCTGGCGGGAGGCGGCGCAGCCGGCGCCCCCGCTCAGGAGCTGAGGCTCGCGCCGGCACGGCTCGTCGAGACCGACGGACGGCTTCTCCCGACCGGACGGCTCCTCGCTACCGAGGGTTCGTCGTGCGACTTCGGCTCGTTCAGGCCGCTGCACGACGCCTTCGACTCCGACAGTGGCATCGACGAGCGGCACTTTCTGCTCGACGGGTGGCAATCGGGCATTCTCGCCGAGGCGGGCGAACTGCGCGACCCGCAGTCAGGGCGTCACATGACGCTGCTCACCTCACAGCCCTGCATCACGCTCCGTTCCGGAACGACATATCCCGGAGCCGCGGCACCGGACCGGGAACGGAGCGCCGTTCTGGAGTGCGGATTCGGCCCCGACGCCGTAAACCGCCCCGGGTTACTGCCATCGCCGCTGCTGCATGCGGGCGAGCTCTACTGCCAGAAGACGGTCTTCCGGTTCGGGATCGAGGCATAGCCGACGGAGGAGCCCGCGCTTTTCGCCGGCATCGCGCCGCGCATGGCACACGAATTGCACGGGAACAGTCGTACGAACCAAAAAACAGGGAATACGATGAAACGACTGCTCCTTATCCTGCCTCTCGCGGCGCTCCTCGCCGCGGGTTCGGTCAACTGCTCCGGCCGCCAGGGCTGGGACGACGACGAACGGCGCACCCTGCGCGAAGCGCTGCGCGACTACCGCCGGATGGTCTACCTCGAGAACCTCGCCGAGGCGGAGTTCGCCCTCTTCGCCGACGACGTGGCACGAAGACTCGAAACGGACTATCCCATCTACACCGCCTTCATCACCATGCCGGGCGTGGAGGATACGGTGGAAACGGTCGTCGTGGCAGCCATCGTCGAAGAACTCAATGCCGACGCCCGCAACATGCGGCATCTCTATCCCTACCCCGCTCTCGTGGCGCAGGGCATCCTGCCCGCAGGACTCGATCATCGGCAGCAGAAGGCCTTCTACCAGTGTTTCGCCTCGAAGGTGAACAACGCCTACCGGACGATGGATCAGTTCTTCGCCGCCGTGCTAGCCGACACTACCGACCGTTCGCAACTCGCCCGCATGGAGGCGCAGTGTGCCTCCGATCTCTTCGCCGGCATCGAAGAGACGGACTGACACGCACGGCACGACCGAAAACGAACGGATGAGGACCACGATCGTGGTCCTCATCCGTTCGTACCGCATGCAACGGCCCCGTCACCGCCCGCGCGACTCCGATTCGAGAAACTCCCTCGACACCACGATGCGGATGGCCCGGTGGAGAATCGTGAACTCGAAGGGCGATTCGCCCAGCAGTTCCCCGTCCACCTCGACCGACACCTCGGGAGAGGATTCTATGCGGATACGGCTCCCGCGCTCCCGCAACACGTGACGGATGCGGTAGATGCCGCCGTTGAAGAGGTATCGGATACGGAAGAGTATATGCCAGAAGTGGACCGGACGGATGAGCGACATGTCGAACATCCCGTCGTCGGCCACCGCTTCGGGAAGCGGCTGCATACCGCCTCCGTTGTACTTGCAGATACCTATCGAAACGGAGAAGAGCAGGTCGTTATAGACCAGCCGATCGTCGACCCAGATCTTCATCCCCGTCGACTTATAGCGGAAGAAGCTGCGTATCGTACTCCACGTATACAGCCATTTGCCGCGACGTCCCTTCTTGCGCATGTGGGTGAACCGACGGTTCACCGCCGCATCGAACCCCGCGCCCGCCACGTTGGCCATGTAACGGCTCTGGCGGTAATGCGCCTCCTCGTAGGAGATGATTCCCACGTCCTGCAGGAAGGAGCGCCCTTCGCGGATGGCCCGCACGGTATCCTCGTAGCGCCGCGGCACGCCGAACATGCGCATCCAGTCGTTGCCCGTACCGACGGCCACCACCGCCAGCAGCACCTCGCGCGGATCCACCTCGCGCTGGATGAAGAGCCCGTTCACCACCTCGTGCAGCGTGCCGTCGCCGCCCACGACGATGATGTGACGGTAGCCCTGCCGGACGGCCGAGACGGTCAGCTCGGTGGCGTGGAACTTGTGTTCGGTGAAGACCGGCTCGCAGAGTATGTGCGCATCGCGCAGGAGCTTCGAGATACGGGGAAAGTGATCGAGCCCGCGGCCGGAACCGGCCACGGGATTCACGATCACGAACCACTTGGTCTCCTCTGCGGGACGCTCCATGCTTACCTGCTCGGAACGTTGCGCAGCGTGTGTACGAGGAAGTCGTAGAACTTGGCTACCGAAGCTATCTCCACCTTCTCGTCGGGCGAATGGGGATAGCAGATGGTCGGGCCGAACGAGATCATGTCGAGCTTCGGATACTTGCTGCCGATGATGCCGCACTCCAGGCCGGCGTGGATGGCCGTCACGAGGGGACGCTTGCCGTAAAGCGCCTCGTAGGACTCGGTCATCGCCTTCAGGATGGGCGACGCCATGTTCGGGTTCCAGCCGTCGTAGCTGCCCGAGAGCTCCGTCTCGGCACCTGCCAGCGTGAAGAGCGCGGCGATCGCCGCACCCAGGGCGGCCTTCTCCGTATTGACCGAACTGCGCAGCAGGCACTGCAGCTTCACGCTCCGGCTGTCCGACACCACACGCGCCAGGTTTGTCGAGGTCTGCACCAGACCGGGCATGGCTACCGACATGCGCTGCACGCCGTCGGGGCAGGCCGCCACGGCCCGCATCAGCCGGCCGGCCGTCTCACGGGCGATCAGCTCCGCAGGAGCGGCGCACTCCGTCATGGCGAGCGAGATCGAATCCTCGATACCGGCATACTCCGTCCGCACCGCCGCCTCGTAACTCTTCAGCTCGGCCGCCACGTCGTTCCACTGCGCCTCGGGCACCAATACTACGGCCTCGGCCTCGCGCGGGATGGCGTTGCGCAGACCTCCGCCGTCTACCGAGGCGAGCAGCAGCCCGCGGCGCTGCGCCTCGTCGAGCAGGAAGCGGAAGAGCAGCTTGTTGGCGTTGGCGCGCTGTGTCACGATCTGAATGCCCGAGTGGCCTCCCTTGAGCCCCTTGACCGTCAGCTTCGCCGCGCGGTAACCCGCAGCGGGAGCCGCCTCGGCCTCGTAGCCGAACGTGATGTTGGCATCCAGGCCGCCGGCACAGCCCACGTAGAGCTCGCCCTCGGTCTCGGAATCGAGGTTGAGCAGGATGTCGCCCTGCAGCATGCCGCCCTCCAGCCCGAAGGCTCCGTCCATACCCACCTCCTCGGTGGCCGTGAAGAGGGCCTCGATGGGACCGTGCTCCAGCGTGTCGTCCTCCAGCACGGCGAGAATGGCCGCGGCGCCGATGCCGTTGTCGGCACCGAGCGTCGTACCGTTAGCCGTCACCCACTCGCCGTCGATGTAGGCCTCGATGGGATCGGTCAGGAAGTCGAACTCCTTGTCGTTGTTCTTCTGCGGCACCATGTCGAGATGAGCCTGCAGAATCACGCCCTTGCGATCCTCCATCCCCTTCGATGCGGGCTTGCGGGCGTAGATGTTGTGACCGGCATCCTCGCGGCACTCCAGTCCGAGGGTGCGGAGCGTATCCAGCACATACTTGCGGATCTGCTCCTCGTGATGCGAGGGGTGCGGAATGCGCGCGATGCGCGCGAAGTGTTTCCAGACGAGGGCGGGCTTCAGAGCCTCCAGATTCTTGTCCATCATAGTTTTTCTGTTTTATCGGTAATGTTTCGGTTCTCCTTTCCGTTTCCGGTCCCGGCCCGTTCGGCCGCATCTCCGCGGTCGAAGGCCTCGACGATCTGCTTCACGAGCGGATGGCGCACGATGTCGCGCCTGTCGAATTCCACCATGCCGATGCCCTTCACGCCGCGCAGAATCTCCATGGCCCGCACCAGACCGCTGTCACCGCGATGCGGCAGGTCGATCTGCGTCACGTCGCCCGTGACGATGAACCGGGCGCTGCGTCCCATACGCGTGAGGAACATCTTGATCTGCGGAAGGGTCGTATTCTGCGCCTCGTCCAGTATGACGAAGGCGTTGTCGAGTGTCCGGCCGCGCATGTAGGCCAACGGCGCGATCTGCACCGTCCCCTCCTCCATGTATTTCGTCAGTTTGGCCGGTGGAATCATGTCGTTGAGGGCATCGTAGAGAGGTTGCAGATAGGGGTCGAGCTTCTCCTTCATGTCGCCGGGCAGGAAGCCCAGTTTCTCGCCCGCCTCCACGGCCGGCCGCGTGAGCACGATACGCCGCACCTGCCTTTCGCGCAGGGCGCGCACGGCCAGCGCGATGGCCGTATAGGTCTTGCCCGAGCCGGCGGGCCCCACGGCGAAGAGCAGGTCGCACTCCTCGTAGAGCTGCACGAGCCGCTGCTGGTTGACCGTACGGGCCCGGACCACCGTCCCGTTGTTGCCGTAGACGAGCACCTCCTTGTCCACCGGCGCATCCTCCTGCGAAATACCGGCCGAGAAGGCCTGCGTCACCACCTCGTGCGAGATGTGTCCGTACTTGAGGTAGTAGGCCACGAGCCCCTCGAGCCTGCGTGCGAAACGATCCGTCTCCGTCTTCGGACCCAGTACCTTGAGCGACGACCCGCGGGCCACGATCTTCAGTCCGGGATGCAGCTCCTTCATCTGCTCGAGGTAGACGTTCTGCGCGCCGTACAGTTCGCGGGGATCCACCCCTTCGACCGCTATCTCTCTTCCGACCGACTCAGTCATGACGGATCAGCTAAAAAAGATAGGCGAGTCCGACGGCCACCGAACGCGACTGCGCATCCACATCGATGCCGTGCGCATTGACGCTCCGCATCCGCTTGAACTGTCCGTTGTAGCGGGCATCGATCATCAGGTGTCCCAGCTGCAGCGCGACACCCGCCGCATAGCCGACCGAGGGGAGCAGCCGTCCGAAGTCGTAACGCAGGCCGTCGACCTTGTACTTGCAGTCGTTGGTGAGCGAAAAGACGGGGCCCGCGTTGATATGCAGTATCCTGAGCAGCCTGACCGACGCGAGCAGAGGAAGGCTGAACGAATTGGATTTCACCCGCACGTCGCTGCCCTGCCACTGCACGTCGAGTCCCTGCCGCACGAAGAGCAGCTCGGGTTGTATGGCCACGACGGGCGTATTGATGCGCACGACCACGCCGGCCTGCCATCCGAGCTTATTGCCGATCTCTGCTCCCGGCGTCCAGGTGGTGAAATTGGGCATGTTGACCCCGGCCGTCACGCCGTATTCCAACAGTTTCTGAGCCGAAGCTCCGCCCGTAACCGCCAGCGCCAGCAGCGCCGCAATGATCCATTTTCGCATATTCATTCGTTTTGGTTTCCGATTTGTTCCGCCCGCCCGGCCGCACTCCGGCCGCCGAGCCGGAACGAAGCCCATACCAGATAGACGAAGCAGAGTATGACAAAGAGCATCCCCGTATGTGCGTCGCCCGTCGCCCGGACCATGGCGCCGATGACCGGACCGGGAAGCGCCCCGGCGGCAATCATCAGGATGAGGAGGCCGGCCACGGCGTCGATGCGCGTCGGCTCGCTCCGCGTCGCCTCGGCATAGAGCGTGGCGAAGACGCAGGACTGCGCGAAACCGAGCAGACCGACGAGCAGATAGATCGCCGCCGTATTGCGCACGAAGAGAAGCGCCGCGGCCAGCAGCAGCGCGCCGCACATGTTCCAGCGCAGGTAGACGATATCCGACATGCGCGTCAGCAGCCACGCCCCCGCCAGCGTTCCGACGATACGGCACGCATAGAACCCCGTGGTCGTCAGAATCGAATCGGGCGAACCGAGCAGCCGCGACGAGAGGAAGCCGATGCCCACGTCGGCCGCGATGAAGGCCGCCACGCCGAAGGCGCACAACGTCACCGTACGGCTGCGCAGCAGCCGGATGCAGTCGGCAAATCCGACGGTGCGGCCGCCGTGCCCGGGTTCGGGCACAGGTGTCCGCCAGAGCCACAGTCCCGCCGCCGCCGTCGCGACGGCGTATGCGGGCAGCAGCAGCCTCCACGAACCCGTGAGGGCGACCAGCGCCGTAAGCAGCGGAGCCATGAGCAGCAGCGAGACGTTGCGGAAGACCTGCCCCCAGGTCAGATAGCTGGTCATGCGACCGGCCGGAGCGATGGCCGCCAGCAGCGGATTGACCGCTACCTGCACGGCCGTGTTCCCGATACCGAGCAGGCCGAAGCCGACGAAATACCACACGAGCGCCGGCTGTGCGCCCGCCGCATAGGGCACCAGCAGACCGACGGCCGTCAGCGCGTAGCCTGCGAGCGCCATGGTCCGACGGCCCGTGCGTCCCATCAGTGCCGCGATCGGAAGCGACAGCACGAGGAACCAGAGAAAAACCAGCGTGGGCAGGAAGTTCACCGCCCCCTGGAGCGCAGCGGGAAAGTCGTCGGCGATCCGGCCCGATATGGGGGCTATCAGGTCGCAGAAGCCCATGACGAAGAAGCCTGCCAGCACGGGTGCCAGTCCCCTCCCGCCGATTGTCGAATTTCCCGTTTCGCGCATCGTATCCGTCGTTCCGATTCCCCAAAAATAACTCTTTTCGTTCAAACGGCGAAATTATGTCCTCTTTTTCTTCCGCCCGGCCCGGTCCGACAATCCGCATGCAGCGCACCGGACCGCCGCCCACCGAAGGAGCCGACGAGACGAAAAAAGAGGGATTCGGTTGCACGCTTCCCTTTTTTTTGCTAAATTTGTAGTGATATACCCCAACCCATCTGACCAAACCCCATGCTGCCGCTATCGACACTCTCGCTTACCCTGCCCATCGAGGATCCGGTCCTGAAGTTCATGCTCATCATGGCCATAGTCCTCGTGGCGCCCCTGCTGCTCAACCGTCTGCGCATACCCTATCTGCTGGGACTCATCATCGCCGGAGCCGTCATCGGGCCTCACGGTCTGAACCTCGTACTGCGCGACAGCAGCATCATCCTGTCGGGTACCGTGGGACTGCTCTATATCATGTTCCTGTCGGGCATAGAGATGGACATGAACGACTTCCGGCGCAACAGCGGCCGCAGCCTCGTCTTCGGACTGCTCACCTTCTCCGTACCGATGATCTTCGGCATCCTGCTCGGATACTACGTTCTCGGCTTCCCGCTCTACTCCTCGATTCTGCTGGCCGGCCTCTTCGCCTCGCAGACACTCGTGGCCTACCCCATCGTCAGCCGGCTGGGCATCACACGCGACAAGGCCGTGACCATAGCCGTGGGCGGCACCGTACTCACCGATACGCTGGCGCTGCTCGTGCTCACGGTCATCGTCGGGCTGGCGTCAGGCAATCTCGCCGACGGATTCTGGCTCAGACTGGGGGGTTCGGTGGTCGCCTGCATCGCCGTCATCATGGTGATCTTCCCCCTCATCGGACGCTGGTTTTTCAAGTGGTGCAGCGACAGCATCTCGCAGTACGTCTTCGTGCTGGTGATGGTCTTCCTCGGAGCCTTCCTCGCCCAGATGGCGGGGCTCGAGCCCATCATCGGCGCCTTCCTCGCGGGCATGGCCATGAATCGGCTCATCCCCTCGACATCGCCCCTGATGAACCGCATCGAGTTCGTCGGCAACGCCATCTTCATCCCCTTCTTCCTCATCGGCGTGGGGATGCTCATAGACTACCGCGCCTTCTTCGAGAGCTGGGAGACGCTGAAGGTCGCCGCCGTGATGATTGTCGGCATCACCGCCGCCAAGTATATCGCCGCCGCCCTCACGCAGAAGGCATTCCGGCTCTCGCGCGACCAGCGCACGCTGCTCTTCGGACTGAGCAGCGCCCACGTAGCCGCCACGCTCGCCGCCGTCATGGTGGGCTACAACGTCATCCTGGGCCATACGCCCGACGGCGAACCCATCCGGCTGCTCAACGAGAGCGTGCTCAACGGAACGATACTCATGATCTTCGTCACCTGCACAGTCTCGACCTTCGCCACGCAGCGCGGCGCCCACAACATCGCCCTCGGCGGCGTGCGCGAAAAGGAGGAGGCCGACCCCGCAGACCTTATCCTGATACCCGTATCGCACGAGCAGACCGTCTCCGAGCTGGTGAGTCTCGGCACGCTGCTCAAACCCAAGAAGCAGAAAAACGCCCTCTGCGCACTCCACGCCGTGAACAACGCCGCCCACAACCCGCAGGCCGAGAAACACGCCCAGAAACTGCTCGACATGGCCGTCAAGACGGCCGCCGCATCGGACGACTACATGCAGGGCGTGCTGCGCTACGACGTGAACATCGTCAACGCCATCACGAGCACCGTCTGCGAGCGCAACGCCTCCGACCTGATACTGGGCGCCCACCAGGAACACGGCTTCTCGGAGGCGTACCTGGGCAAGACGGCCGAGAGCCTGCTGGCGCAGAACAACATCACGACCTTCATCTATAAATCGGTGCAGCCCATATCGACCATCCAGCGCCATCTGATTCTCATACCGGCCCACGCCGAAAAGGAGGCCGGGTTCCCGCTCTGGGTACAGCGGCTCTGGCAGCTGGGCCGCAATACGGGCACCGAGATGTACTTCTGCGGCACGGAAGAGACGCTCGACTATCTGCGCGAAAAGAACGGCAAGTCGCCCATCAACGCCCGCTTCCGCACCGTGCCCGACTGGAGCCACCTGCACGACCTGGCCCACGAGATGCGGACCGACGACGCGCTGTGGGTCGTGCTGAGCCGCCGCGAGAAGCCGTCGTACTCGCCCGTCATGGCACGGCTGCCCCACATGCTGGAGTCCTACTTCACGGACCGCAGCTGCATACTCATCTACCCGGTACAGGCGGGCGAAGATCCCAACCGCTTCATGGTATAGCGGCCAAAAGTTGGCCGCTTGCCGATTTTACGCTATCTTTGCGCTTCCGTAAAGCACTCCAAACAGAGCGAACATGAGCCTCGTAGCAATAGTAGGAAGGCCCAACGTGGGCAAAAGCACCCTTTTCAACCGTCTGGTCGGACGACGGCAGGCCATCGTGGACTCCACGGCCGGCACCACGCGCGACCGCCACTACGGCAAGACCGACTGGAACGGCAAGGAGTTCTCCATCATCGACACGGGAGGCTACACCGTCAATTCGGACGACATCTTCGAGGAGGAGATCCGCCGTCAGGTGCTGCTCGCCATCGACGAGGCCGACGTCATACTCTTTCTCGTCGAGGTAGCCACGGGCATCACCGACCTCGACCAGATGATGGCCGATATCCTGCGCCGCACGACCAAGCCCGTGCTGCTGGTCTGCAACAAGGTGGACAACAACGACCAGCTCTACTCCGTCCACGAGTTCCACGCGCTCGGCCTGGGCGACCCCTACGGCATCAGCGCCATGTCGGGCAGCGGCACGGGCGACCTGATGGACGCCATCCTCGCGGCGCTGCCCGCCGAGCCCACGAGCGAGCTCGACGAGGAGCTGCCCCGCATCGCCGTCGTCGGCCGGCCGAACGTGGGCAAGTCGTCGCTTACCAACGCCCTGCTGGGCGAGGAGCGCAATATCGTCACCTCGATCGCCGGAACCACGCGAGACTCGATACGCACGCGCTACAACAAGTTCGGCATGGACTTCTATCTGGTCGACACGGCCGGCATGCGCAAGAAGGGCAAGACGATGGAGGACCTCGAATTCTACTCGGTGATGCGCTCGATACGCGCCATCGAGGAGTCGGACGTCTGTATCCTCATGCTCGACGCGCAGCAGGGGCTCGAGTCGCAGGACCTCAACATCCACAACCTCATCGTCCGCAACCGCAAGGGGTGTGTCATCGTGGTGAACAAGTGGGATCTCATCGAGAAGGAGAACAACACGATGAAGGAGTGGCGCGCCTTCATCGCGCAGAAGCTGGCCCCGTTCAACGACATTCCGGTAGTCTTCACCTCGGTGCTCAACAAGCAGCGCATCCTCGAGGTGCTGCAGACGGCCATCCGCGTGCACCAGTCGCGCCGCCGCCGCATCGCGACCTCGGAACTGAACGAATACTTCCTGCCGATCATCGAGAACTGGCCGCCCCCTGCGACGAAGGGCAAGTACATCAAAATCAAGTATGTGACGCAGCTGCCGACACCGACACCGCAGTTCGCCTTCTTCGTGAACCTGCCGCAGTACATCCGCGAGCCCTACCGCCGCTTCCTCGAGAACAAGCTGCGCGAACAGTGGGACTTCTCGGGTGTCCCCATCCAGATCTACTTCCGGCAGAAATAGCGGCCGTCCCGCCCCGCGGGCGCCGCACACGGATACAGCAAGACGCGACCCCGGCCTCACGGCCGGGGTCGCGTCTTGCCAAATCACATTCGGATTTTTGGCAATAAGCCCACAGTCTGAAACGTATATCCGTTCTTTTCCAATCTTCTTTTTAAACTCCCTTGATATGCCTTCTGGATAAAACCGGGGACAGACTTTTTCATATACGCCATGAGTTCATCTGCCTTCTCCTGAACTCCTATAGACTTACTATTGATCTGATTAATCTCTCTCTTCAATTTCACAAAATACAGGGAAGAATCCAACTTCTTAAGTTCTTCAATAATTTGTCCGACCAGTCTATTAAAATCGTACAAGCCATCCAAATCGCTATTATCTGTTGTATAATCTCCTAATATATGAATGTTATAGGCCATTGATGCCAAGAAACGGGAATAGGTCCGATCACGCCCGCCATGACTGAGACCAAATGTTTCCTCGGTCTTTTGCAGTATTTTACTATTTCTTTCTCTCTGCTCACGTCTGAGCTTCTCTTTAAACATTCGGATATGCGTTTCTTGATTCAATTCCCGCCAATCACAATAATCTATGATTATTTTCTCAATATCCGCACTCCAGGGCTCGGCGTCATAGGCCCAATGAAAGAGCAGCCGATGTTTCATGGTCAATCCGTACTCCCTCTTCAATTGCTCATGAAAATCCCTTTTGTCAATCATGTCTGAACTGATAAATCTAATCCATCCATCCATCCAGTTTTATATTTTTCTGCAATCCCAAGACTTCACGTACATCATCGGCATGCTTTTGCCAACTCCCATGCGCCTGAACTTCTACTAACGAAAAGGCCATGATTAAAATAAAGGCCAATATTCTCGACTTCTTCATATTATCATATATCAACATATACAGGGGGCTCTGTTACCGACCTCAAGGCTCTGCCTGCTTCTACTTATCTGTCAGCATTTCCGCCTCGATTCTCGAACAGAATTGGAGCGTTTTATTTTTCTTGTCGTATCGATACAACAAATGAGACCCGTCAGATGATCCTTTAAAAACAACACTACTCTAAGGTATTCACCTCTTTGATCCTTGGCATGCGAAGGCACATAATCACAATTTAAACTTTACGCCGTCGATTTCACCCAGGTTCTTCCACCCGATTTTCCTTTTAGATTTACAGAAGAGATCCGTATCGCGATTTTCGGGTTCATGCTTTTTACAGAATTTCACAATCTGTTTTATATCACGGCCGGAAAGAACAAACTGACTCATCCGAGGCCACTCTCCTTGCTCTATTTCATTGTAATCAATTCCCCTTTTCAAAACGAATATCTCATTGGGAACAAGCGTTTCAAAAAACAGATATTTGAGATCCTTGTATTGGTCAAAACAGCTCACTTTCTCTATCTCCTTCAGAGTTATACCCTCCTCCTTTATCTGCAATTCTCTGATGAGTATTTTTTTTGCCTTATGCGTTTCCCAATAGACTGCTGCTATATCGCCTCTTTCGTATATAAAGCGCTCAGGTAAAACAATATGCAACCTTACGGCTGGCCAGCCCAAGACAGACCCAAGGATTGGTCTTTTTTTCACATCTTCAACGCATATGAGAGTCGACAAAGCGCCAACATAATCCGACGATTGAATAAGATACGCAACATAAGTATCGAATCCGATTGTTCCAGCGCTCAAATATTTATGGACCAGCCCATTTACATCATTGTGCCTTGTCATTACCGGCATCAGTTCTACCGCTGTCATGAGCAGAAGCTCCCGGTCGGTGGCATAGGGATTGTCCAGACCTTTTCTCAACAGATTCAGGCATTGGGTTTCATCTTCCAATTCATACAGGTATATCATCGCACACTGTAACAGAGCGGCACTATTATTGGGAAGATTCTGCAATACGATATTAATAAGATGCTTCTTTTCAATTTGCGACAAATTTTTTTCATAGGATAATCTTGCTAAAGCAATGGTTCCACCTTTTTCGTCACAACGGAAGAGAGGGGTTTTCGCATATACGTCAGAATAAGTATCGAAACAGGATTTGGCTTTTATATATTGCCCCGATTCCAAATATCCCATCCCCAAATAATAATAGTATTCGGCAAGCATTCCGAAATCGTTCCGATGCTCCTCGAGCAAACGGATTCGCTTATTCACATCCGGCTCGGAGATGCACAAGCTGAACATGTTCGCCGTAGCCTCTGTCAAACGATCATATTCATCGAGATGATATTTGTCATACAATTTGAATACAATCTCCATGGCATCCTGCCGCAGAGCTTTTATAATTTCCATATCCTGCTTGCGCAGATTCCACATGGCGCGTATTTCTTCTATATCCAATTCTCCCTGCATGGATTTATATTCAACTGCCGTACGAGTGGCTGTCAGCAAGGTTTGGAAGATAGCTTGAGGTACCATTCCTGGACCGGAACCTGTCAAAAGCAATGTTGGATTCAATGCATTGGACAACGCAGTCCACTTCGCATTATCCCCTTTGATGGACTGTATCCGTCTAAGCAGTGCACGTTCCTCTTGAGTTATCTGAAGGCTACTTGCCTCTTCCAGCAACTTGAGCCTGAACTCTTGTATATCATTTTGCTGATATTACATAATTAACATCCAAACAAGAAGGTGCGGAACCTGCCGTATCCATCCGAACAACAGGCACCGCCAAGCACCCTCCCTCAGAATGGAATCACAAGCAGTCCGCACCCGTACGATGGTGTGCAGACCGTGCTTATTCTTCCCTGAGGTACGGTCCCCGAGCGGGAACCGACAAAATTGGCGGTTTTGTTGTTCAGGAATCCTAAGATTCACGTATCTATCCTGTCGCAGACCCTCACAGATCCGCAATCGCAAAGATAGGGATTTTTCATGCACGCGCACCGTCGGGCACGGACTTTTTTCGCCTGTGACCGTGATACCGAACCGTTCGCAAGATTCTCGGTCAAAAGTAGAAAGATTTCCTGCTCCGGCCGGCATACCCGCAGGACGGAATTCGGGATATCGGGGTAGAATCGGACTCTCCCGTAGTATACGACCGATGGGAACGAAAGTTCGGCCTCACCGAAGACGGAATCCCCCGGACGATGGCAGGTCCGGAGCGTTTGGCTAACTTTGCGGCGGCATGCAAACCGAGAAGACCATGGCACAGACCCAACTCTCACACATCGAACTGCTCAACGACATACGCCGTCTGAGGCTGATCCGCAACACGACCTACGAGCTCTCGCGCCACACGCACATGAATCTGCAGAACAACGGATTCAACAAGAAATCGGACTTCATCGCCCGATGCGTCTACAACGAGTTCTGCTGCGAGGCGCAGGAACGCGCGAAGATCGACCTCGACGGTCTGCTGGCCGACTACCGCAACGCAACGCGCTTCTGGAGGTCCATATGCCACACGAAACTGGCGGAGACCGATGCGATCAACGAGATGCTGCGCTGCCGCTTCGATCCCGAACATGCCGGGCGGGTAAGTCCCGAAATCCGGAAAGCGTCGGAGAGATGCGCCCATTGCGACGTCGCATTGCTCCTTCTCCTGTCGCTCAAGATCCTGCCCACCTATTTCAGCAAGGCGGGCGACACGGGGCCCGACATGCTGAAGAGCGACCTGACGAGACTGCGTGACCGTCTGATTCCGCTCTACGAGAACAGTCCCATCTTCCGCTTCGCCCCCTTTCTGCAGATGCTATACCGCAGCCACATGCAGCGGATATGCGACGGAGAGCTCTACACCCGTCTGGATCTCATCTCCTTCACGCAGGAGGTACTGGCGAACCTGCGGAACAACTACTCGTCCGAAGCCCTCTACCGGGCCAACGAGGCCAGCAGCAGGAACAAGGTGCATCCGGCCATCGAGGGGCTCTGGACCGACGCCGTCGAATGCGGCACCTCGGTCTACTGGAACTTCGAGACACTGGGCGAGGACTACATCCTCACGCGCATTCATGTCGACACCACCCTGCATCGGGTCACCACGGCCCGCTATGAGGTGCTGCTCTACGACGACGAGGACGAGGGGCATACCTTCACCATCCTACGCCAGTCGGAGCTGGAACACCTGTGTCACGGAGAGCCGATTCGCGAAGACGCCTGTCTCTTCGGGTTCTTCAGTTTCAACGACGGGCGGCCCGACCGTCTCGGGTTCGAGTTCAAGACGAACCGCTACGACCGCATCCCCACGCTCTTCTCCCGGCTGCCGATAACGACCGACGAACTGTATCGCCGCACCGGTGTCGGCGACGGCTGGGAGTTCTGCTGCGAAACGGGCGACTACGAGTATCTGCACACCGAATGCCTCTTCTCTTCGGCATACATCTACGCCGAGTGCGAGAGAGAAGAGGATGGCAAGGGCGGATTCCGGATCGTATCGTGGTACCGCATTCCGCGCGAGGAGCTGCTCCAGTATGCCGATGCGACCACGACGAGGACGCGCATCCGCCACGAGGGGCGGACCTATCTCTGCTTTATCCCGCTCAACCGGACATTCGACGTCACGGATGCCGGGAGCCGCGCCGCCTGCGGTATCGATATCGTGAAGCGGATCGACGTCCGCTACCGGACGGAGTGATTCACATCCTCCGTCCGACAGACGTTCCGGCGCATGCGGGCGCGGGGGCACGTCGCCCATACACGACCTGTGCCCGCCCCGCAACGGCTTCCGTCGGACGCGCCCCGGTCACCGCGTACCGGATCCTTGCGGAGCGGCCCCGTACATGGCTGCCATACGCCCTACGATGGCAGCCATCTCGCCGCGTACGCTGTCGGGCGAGACGATGCACACCTTCTCGCGCATCCAGAGAACCTTCTGGTAAAAGTCGAAGGAGGGACGCACCCAATACTCGAAGAGGGAGTGGTCGTCGGCCGTTTCGACTTCGCGCTGCGACTCATGGAGCGGCTGGGCGCGGAGGTAGCAGCGCTGCTCCCGGTCGGCCCACAGACGGACGAGCGAGGGCGCCCGGTCCTCGCGGATGATTCCGAAACAGTCGGCGTAATACACCGCGGCATCGGTGACTCGTACGGGCTGCATGAGGTTGCTTCCGATCCGCAGTTCGGAGATTCGCTCCAGCGCGAAGACCTTGGCCTTGCTGTGGTCCATGTATTCGGCTATCAGATACCAGCGCCCCTCGAATATGCGCAGGAAACACGGTATCAGCTCCCAGTGCTGCAACCGCTCCACATCGTAATAGGAGGTGTAGTCGAAGAGTACGGTCGCACCGCGGTCGATGGCCTGCAGCAACGGCGAAAGGTGCTGCGTCCCCGTAGGTGTCGGTTCGAGCAGCAGCCGGTTCCGGTGGTGTATGGCCATCGTGTTCAGGTCGGCGATACGATAGGCCGACAGCAGATAGCGATAGAGCGCATTGTCGCGTATCTCGTCGGCATTTTCGATGAAATATTTGTTCGTCGACGGCGAATATTCGATGTCGATGGCATACTCCGAGGAGATGAACTCCCTGTAACGCGCAAAGGTGCGTTCATGCAGCTGCCGGCCGTCGTCGCAGAGCGACGACTGCATCCAACGGTCGTTCAGCTCGCGCAGCGACAGCCCGTCGGTACGCAGCAGCGTCTCGACGATCCAGAGGCATTTTCCGTTCTTAGTCATGGCTTCATTGTTTAGATGCTGCAAAAATAGACATTCACCCGGACAGTTTATGTCGTGGTGTCGTCCGATCTTTGCATCGTTAAACAACAACACGCAATCTTATGAAAGGAAAAATCAAGAACGTACGCCGGGATATCGGCTTCATCGAATCTACCGAAGATCACTGGAAGTCGGATGTTCATCCCGTGCGCATCACCCGCACCTGGGCGGAAACGTACGACGGCAACGAAATCGACATCGACGAAGACGAGATCCGCAGCCATTACAACCGTAAGCATCTGACGAAAAATACAATCGAACGGCTGGACAGGGATCTGCACAACCGTTGGGTCGAGCACGAGGACGGCGTCCTGTCGGAACGGCTGGAAGAGTACATCTGACTCCGGTCAGATGGAGGTCCCGGCAGCCGCCGGGGCCCTGACCGCATCGCCCGTCCGGCAGGCGGCGCTCCTCACGGAAGCGCCGGCATCTGTCGGGCGACACGGACAACCCTTAAAACAATCGGACCATGTATACGGAGAACATCCAGGGGCTCGAATGCCCCATCTGCGGCAACCGTCACTGCCGCTTCGACGAACTTCAATTCGTCTGCGACGATTGCGGCTACGCATGGAGCGCCCGCTGCACCTGCCCGGCATGCCAGGATTGACCGGGAACATTCATGCACAAGACGGGAAAGATGAAAAATGCGCCGCTCCTTATCCGGACGGCACCGCTTGCCGGAGAGGATCCGACGACCGAGGGATCGCCTGCACCGACCTCGATACGGGCCGCCCGCGACAGCTTCGAAGGCGGCGGCTGGCAGCATCGGGCCGAAGAGATGGCCGACGACCGGAAGCGGATGGACTATCTCGAGAGTCTCCGCGGGGAGTTCACACAAAAGAGGGGTCTCTCGCGCATACGGCGGCAACTGGCTCTTCTGTGGAGCTACACGAACGCCGTGGCATCAGGCCGCTACACGGAGAGCCCGAGACGGGTTTACGTGAAGGTGATTGCCTGCCTGCTCTACGTAATCAGCCCGTTCGACCTCATTCCCGACATCTTCCCGTGGATAGGCTGGATCGACGACATCGCGGTCGTGCTCTACGTCTGCACCCTAGTCAGAGAGGAGCTCGACCGGTTCACGCAATGGCTGCAACGTCCGGGCTGCACGGAGACTTCCTCCGGCTGCAAACAGGATGCCGTTTCCGGTCCGATGCCGGAAACCGGTCGGAGGTCCGGGGAGCCACAGGAAGAGAATCACACCATCAGATAGTTACGGATGCCGGCCGTAAGGAGGTCGACGATGCAACGGCGTCCCTCGTCGGACAGCAGGAAGTCGACATCCTCGCGGTTGTCCTGGAAGAGGTTCTCCACCAGCACGGCCGGGCAGTGCGTGCGCCGGCAGATGTAGAACGGCCGCTCCCAGTAGTCGCGGCCGGGATGCTCGCGGCGCACCCGCACACCCCGCTCCGATGCCGCACGCGCCAGCTCTTCTGCCAGCCTGCGGCTCGCCCCGGAGGCCGCAGGATCCACGAAGACGCTCCAGCCGCGGGCCGCAAGCCATTGCGACCCGTCGCCCGCCGCATTGCAGTGGAGCGAAACCAGCAGGCAGCGGCCGCCGTTATCGGCGTGGAACCGGTTGGCCCGTCCGACGCGTTCGGACAGGGGCACGTCGTGCTCCTCGGGAACCAGCCGCACGGCATCGATTCCGGCATCGCGCAACCGCCGGACCGTCTCCATGGCCGTCTCGCGCGTGTAGGCATACTCTCTGAGCCGCCCGTCGGGCGACCTCTTGCCCGGTGTCTCCGCACCGTGGCCGTTGTCGATCAATACTTTCATGACTATCTGCGATTCTACGACAATGCATGCAAACGAAGTCCGGGACCGCGAATGCAGATCGCGATCCCGGGCTTAACGTGCCCTGCCAGCCGTCCGAGAGTCCGGCTCAGCGGAAGAGCCGGGGCACGAATTCGGTAAGGTAGACGCGCCAGTTGCGCCAGATATGATCGCCCTCCGATTCGTAATAGACGTAGGGATACCCCTTCGCGTCGAGCTCGCGGCGGTAGGCCTCATTCTCGTCGTAGAGGAAATCCGAACGGCCGATACCGATCCAGTAGAGCTTGGGCAGGCGCGCAAACTGTACTGCCAGCTTTTCGGCCGGCCGGTCGTAGACGGCGGACTGCACCGAATCGGGCGGCGTGATGACGGCAGAAAAGAGTCCCACGTAGGCAAAAAGATCGGGATACTGCTTCGAGATGTGCAGCGCATGGAACCCGCCCATCGAAAGGCCGGCAATGGCCCGGGCCTCCTTGCGGCGTACGGTACGGTAGCGGCTGTCCACATACTGCACGACCTCCGGAAAACGGCTCTCCATGAGGCCGTCCATCGTATGCGGCAGTACGAAACGCGGCTTCTCGAAGCCGTGCGACGACTCGCCGGGAGCCGCCTGCTGCGACATGTTGCCGTTGGGCATCGCCACGATCATGGGCTTGGCCCATCCTTCGGCGATCAGGTTGTCGAGTATCTGGGCCGTCCGGCCGAAGGCGAGCCACGCCTCCTCGTCGCCGCCCATACCGTGAAGCAGATAGAGCACGGGGTACTTGTTTCCGGAACTTTCGTATCCGGCCGGCGTATAGATCGCAATGCGCCGCTCCTCGCCCGTCGACGGCGACAGGTACCAGGTATACGATACGGTGCCGTGCGGCACGTCGTTCACACGGTAGAGATCGGCCCGCCCGCCCTCGATGAGAAAGATGTTGTAGAGCGTCGCCACGTTGCGGAAGACGTGGGCGTTGTTCGGATCGGTCGTCCGCAGACCGTCGACCACGAAGGCGTAGGTGTAGAGCTCGGGAGCCAGCGGCGCAGGGGTCGTATAGCTCCATACGCCCTCTTCGGAGCGGTTCATCGGTTCGGCCTTGCGCCCGTCGGTCTCCCGCTCGGGAAGAAAATCGCCCGTCACCTCCACGCTCTGCGCCCCGGGCGCAAAGAGGCGGAAGACGACCCGGTTGTCGGGCAGTATCTCCGGAGACAGGAGTTCGTCTCCGCCGCGCAGCTCCTGTGCCGACGCCGCGCAACCCGCGACGAGCAGTACGAGGCACCATAAGAGTCTCTTCATCGTATCGTCGTTTAGAGTTCTTGTCCGTCTCCGGACGCATTGGTATTCGGTACGCAAAGATAGCATAAAATCGGCGAAAACGAACAATTGCGCGCCGTTTTCGCCGGACCGGAAACGAAAGAGCCGGTCCCGAAGGACCGGCTCCGCCGTACGGAATCACCGTGGATTCCGGGATCAGTACTGCGCGTTCTGAGGGTCGAATTCGGTCCACCCATCGAGCCAGTTGTCGCCCTGGGCGAAGGCTCCCGCATAGGAGACCTTCTCGAAATCGGCGAGCTTGGCATTCTCGAACGATGCGGCGTTGAGCAGCGGGCTGCCGGCCTGCGGACGATACTCGTCGTCGAGCATCAGCTCATCGATCGTATCGAGCACGCGGTTCGACGCGATACCCTTGAAGTAGGAGGCCGAGAAGGATTCGCGCGATGCGTCGGGATCCATGTTGTCGCTGTCGTTCGTATAGGCGTCGACGAAGGATTTGTTCTTGTCGCTGCCGAGCACGTCCATCTGTGCGAAGATGATGTTG
The DNA here is from genome assembly GCA_949288735.1 of uncultured Alistipes sp. Classification (GTDB taxonomy): domain Bacteria; phylum Bacteroidota; class Bacteroidia; order Bacteroidales; family Rikenellaceae; genus Alistipes. Next base: position 12,910 of record CASELE010000007.1, on the reverse strand, counting down.
CCCAGTTCCAGGTCGCCCTCCGTGGCCGCCGTCTGGGTGGCCGAGCCCTTGTCGTTCTCGATGATCAGGCCCACGGGATAGCCCATGGCCACCGAGTTGAAGCAGGAGAGGTGCGAATTGCGGCGGATCTGCATGGCCGACTGGAACTGGCCGAGCTTCGAACCGTTGTTCGGGTTGTAGTCACCGCCGTTGATGTAGGAGGTGGTATTCTCGAAGGCGGGATCCTGACCGATGGGGCCTACGAAGGTGACGTTCGAGAAGACGCACGAGGTATAGGGCTCGACTGCCGTACCGTCGCCGTTGTTGTCGCTCTCGAAGCCGTTCGACACGGAGGTATCGGCCAGACGGGGGTTGCGGACCACGAGGGCGAACTGCACGTTGCCCGAGAAACCGTTGTCCGTATCGAAGTCGTCGTCCCAGCCGTGGTAAGCGACGAGATACTTGGCGTCGGCCGCTCCGCCGAACCACTCGAAGGAGTCGTCGTTCGAGTAGGATACCTGCACGTGGTCGATCTTCGTGCCCGAACCTACCGAGCCGAGCGTGATGCCGTTGATCTCCTCGTCGGTCTGGAAGGGATAGCCCGCGAACTCCACGCGCACGTAACTCAGCACGCCCGAGCTGTCGCTGTCGTCGTTGCCGCCGTGCTTCGAACGGGGACCGCCCTCGATGGCCATCTCGGTCTTGTTGTTGCGGGCGCGACCGCAGAGGATGATACCGCCCCAGTCGCCCGGACGACGCTGGCCGGCGGGCTGTGCCGAGGTGAAGACGATGGGCTCGTCGGCCGTACCCTGGGCGATGAGCCGGCCGCCGCGCTCCGCGATGAGGGTAGCCTGCGTCTCCTTGTCGCCGCGGATGACCGTACCGGGCTCGAGCGTCAGCTTGGAACCTTCGCAGATGTATACCCAGCCCTTCAGCGTATAGGTGCCTTTGGGCAGCGTGTACTCGCCGCGGATTTCGAACTCGGCATCGCCGTTGCCGATCTGCGTACCATCTCCGAAGAGAATCTCCGAAAGGTCGCCGCCAGCGGGCTGCTCGCCCGTGGTCGAAACGGTGATGGTGGCCGTCTCCGAATCGAGCCACAGGGTCTCGTCGTCCGAAAGAGCCGTGACCTCTACCCGATAGCTCGTCACGCCCTCGGTGGTCTGGATGGTCACCGACGTGGAGGTCGTCTGTTCGGCATCGCCGTCATTTACGCTGTACGAATAGGCCGAGGCATTCTCCACGGCCGACCAACGCACCGTGAAGGACTCCTCTGTCACATTCTCCGAAGAGAGGATGGGCTTGGCCAGACGCACGGCCTCGCCGCCGGTGCTCTCGTCTCCGTCATCGCAGCCCACCGTCATCAGGGCTGCCGCAGCAAGGGCTGCAAAGAAAAACTTTTTCATAATAGATGTGAAAATTGTATAGGAAGGTTATCGTTTCCGTTGCATCCGTCAAAACTTCACCGAGGCTCCGATGACGAAGCTGCGCCCCGGGTCGTAGCTCTTGGTCACCTCCTTGCGCTCGTGCACCGCACCGTCCGCACCGGTGAACTGCGGGAACTGGCACAGCTCCACCCGGTCACAGATAAGATCCTTGAGGCTCAGGCGCAGCTCCCAGCGCTTGCCGAGCGACTTGGTGACCACCAGGTCGAGCGCATCGCGCGGCATCTCGTACATGTCGGGGATGTCGTTGTCGACGCTGCCTCCCGACGAGAGGTCGGAGCGGCCGATGCCGATGATACGCTTGCCGATGCGGTTATAGAGCACACCGACGGTCAGCCCGGCCCGCTGCGGCTGGTAGAAGAGGCCGCAGTTGACGATATAGGGCGACTGTCCCTGCATGGGGCGGTCGTGTTCGAGCGAAGCGTCGTCGAAGAAGACCCGGCTCTCGATGAGCGAGAGGTTGAGCGAGAGCGAGAAGTCACGCATGCCTATGAAGTCCAGATTTTTGCGCACGTCGAGTTCCATACCGTAGGCCCGGGCGCGCTCGGCATTCTCGAAGGTATAGGTGTAGCTTCCGCCCGCATCGCGGATCGTCGTCTCGATCGGGTTGCGGAAGTGCTTGTAGAAGACCGACAGCGAAATGCTCTCTCCGGCCGACGGATACCACTCGTAACGCAGATCGGCATTCTGGATGTAGGCGGCCGACAGGTCGGGGTTACCCATGATCGTGGAGAAGAGGTCGAAATCGTAGAAGGTCGAGGCCGACACCTCGCGGAATTCGGGGCGATTGGTCGACATGCCGTAGGCGGCGCGCAGCTGGTGCTTCTCCGAGATCTCGAAGGTGGCGTTCACCGAGGGGAAGAGGTCGTCGAAGGTGTAGTCACGGTCGCGCGAGGTCCATTCGTTCTTGCGCGTATAGCTCGTCAATGTCATGTCGCTGTGTTCGAAACGTACACCCGCATAGATGTTCAGACGTCCCAGCGGCAGGCTTACGGCCGCGTAGGCTGCGGCCAGCCGGTTCGAACCCTCGTAGCTGTCCGTATTGTCGCTGTCGTCGTAGAGATAGAGGCGGTCTGCACCGTAGTTGGCTTCGGTAAGAATCTGCGATACCGGATCTCCGTAGGCGAAGTCCACGGGCAGGTTCGAAGCGTTGAAGCGGTAGTAGTAGGAGCGCGCGCGGTACCTGCGGGTGCGGTATTCGCCGTAGGCGCCCACCTTGAGTACGGGAGCGAACGGACGACCTTCGCGGAATGTGTGTTCGTAGTTCACGGCCGCCGAGACGATGTGTTCGTCGAGACGGGTGAAGTCGCGCTGCATCTCGTTCTGATCGATGCGCATCATGCCATAGTAGTCATCGCCGTAGATGTCGTTCTCGAGCCGGTTGATGATGCGGCGGTCGGGCAGCAGCTTGTTGGCGTAGGCGTAGCCTATATTCCAGTCGAGACGACCGGCATCGGACGTGTGCACGCCGGCGAACTGACCGTTGTAGGAACTGCGGCTCGAATACAGATACTCGGCCTTCTGCTGATCGTAGCGCGACGAGATGTTCTGCCACCCCTCGCGGAACGTATACCGCTGCTGGCCTATCTGGTTGAAGATGTTGCGGAAATAGTACCGGCTCCGCTCCCGTACGTAGGCCAGGTTGAGCATCGCCCCCAGCTTGACATTGGTCTGATACTGATCGTCGGTGTAGTTGTAGAGGTAGACGGGTTTGTCGGCTGTCTTGTTCCACACGCCGTAGCGCACGTTCGACATGTCGGTATAGGCGCGCTCAACGTAGCTGTAGTTCACCGCCCCGGTCAGGGCGAAACGGCTCTCCCGATCCAGTTGCCACAGGCGTCCGAACGAGGCCGAAAGGCGCTGGTCGGGCACGGCGCTCCGGCGCCGGACGCTCCAGTCGTTGTCGAATCCGTGACGCGTCATCTCGCTCACGAAGGCGGCATCGCCGTTGTCGTAGGCACCCGACATGCCGCCCCGCATCATGCGGGTGCCGCCGCCGAAACCGAAGAGGTCGCCCGCGGACCCCGGATTGTGAAGGAAACCGCCGAAGTGGGTCGCCGTATTGAATCCGGTCGAATAGGTAATAGACGCCTCGTCGCCGGCGGGCATGTCCTTCGTGGCTATCTTGATGAATCCTCCGGAAAAGTCGGCCGGCACTTCGGGTGCGGGCGACTTGAGTACCATGATATTCTCGATCTGTCCAGCCGGAATGATGTCGAAGGAGAAGGCGCGCGAATCGGCCTCAGAACTGGGAACGGCGGCATTGTTCACCCACACGTTGTTGTAGCGCTGCGAGAGGCCGCGTGCGATGATGAACTTGTCGTCCACGAGCGAGATGCCCGGGATACGGCGCACCACCTCGCCCGCGTCGCGGTCCTGCGTCTTGCCTATCATCTGGCTCGAGATGCCGCTGACGACCATCATCGCCTCGCGGACATCACGGTTCACGGCCACCTCGGAGCCCGTGCGGCGCACGGCCGTCACCACCACGTCGCCGATCTGCTCGCTCTGCACGGCAAGGGCCGCATCGATGCGCACCGTCCGTCCGCCCCGCAGTTCGACGCCTCCGATGTGCTGCGTCTCGTAGGAGATCATCGATATGTCGAGCGCATGGGTGCCGTCGGCCAGGCCGCTCAGACGGTAGCTGCCGTCCGCACCGCTCGCCGTTCCCTTCGTCGTACCCGAAACGATTACGGTGGCACCGACGACGGGCAGTCCCGTCGAGGCATCGGTCACGATGCCTTCGATGCTGTTCTGCGCAAACGAAAGGGGAGCGGCCAGCAGCAGTGCCGCAGTCAGGAACAGGTTACGTAGCGATAGTCTCTTCACGATTGTGTCTTTTACGGTTTTCACGCCGCAAAACTACCGGAGAGCCGTTACAATCGCATATCACGGACATGACATCGGCGCGACGCGAGGATGACAAACCGCCGACACCCGCTCCGCGCATCCCGACAAAAAAGAGACCCGCACCTTTCGGCGCGGGTCTCCGGACGTCTACTCCCACTCGATCGTGGCGGGCGGTTTCGAGGAGATGTCGTAGACGACGCGGTTCACGCCGCGTACCTTGTTTATAATCTCGTTCGAAAGATCGGCCAGGAATTCATAGGGCAGATGGACCCAGTCGGCCGTCATGCCGTCGGTCGAGGTGACGGCACGCAGCGCCACGCAGTTTTCGTAGGTGCGCTCGTCTCCCATCACGCCCACGCTCCGCACGGGCAGCAGGATGGCTCCCGCCTGCCAGACTTTGTCGTAGAGACCGGCCGTACGCAGCGCATCGATGTAGATGCGGTCCACGTTCTGCAGAATCTCCACCTTCTCGGGCGTCACCTCGCCCAGGATGCGGATTGCCAGGCCGGGACCCGGAAACGGATGGCGGCCGATCAGCTGCTCGGAGATGCCGAGCGAACGGCCTACCCGGCGCACCTCGTCCTTGAAGAGCAGCCGCAGCGGCTCGACGATGCGCAGGTTCATCTTTTCGGGCAGACCGCCCACATTGTGGTGCGACTTGATGGTGGCCGAAGGGCCGTTCACCGAACATGACTCGATGACGTCGGGATAGATGGTTCCCTGCGCCAGCCAGCGCACGTCGCGCAGCCGCTGCGCCTCCTCGTTGAATACCTCCACGAAGTCGCGGCCGATAATCTTGCGCTTGCGCTCCGGATCGGTCACGCCCGCCAGATCGCCGAGAAACTTCGCCGAGGCCTGCACGCCCCGCACATTGAGGCCCATCTGCTCGTAGGAGGCGAGCACCTCCTCGAACTCGTTCTTGCGCAGCAGGCCCGAATCGACGAAGATGCAGTAGAGGTTCTGCCCGATGGCCCGGTGAAGCAGCACGGCCGCAACCGTCGAATCGACACCGCCCGAGAGCCCCAGCACCACGCGGTCGTCGCCCAGCCGCGCACGCAGGTCGCGCACCGTGCTCTCGACAAAGCCTTCGGGCGTCCACGACTGCGCACAGCCGCAGATGCCGACAACGAAGTTTCTGAGCAGCTGCGTCCCGTCGGTCGAATGGTAGACTTCGGGATGGAATTGGATGGCCCACGTCCGCTCGCCCTCGATGCGATAGGCGGCCACCTTCACATCTTCCGTACTGGCAATCAGCCGATAGTTCTCCGGAACTCGCGTGATCGTATCGCCGTGCGACATCCACACCTGCGTCGTCTGCGGCAGTCCCTCCATGAGCGGGTCGTGCGCATCGCCCACCGTGAGCATCGCGCGTCCGTATTCGCGGCTCGCCGCGGGCTGCACCTCGCCGCCGTAGGCCTGCGCGAGGTACTGCGCCCCGTAGCAGACACCCAGCAGAGGCAGACGGCCCTTGATGGCACTCAGGTCGGGCACGGGAGCCTGGGCGTCGCGTACCGAATAGGGGCTGCCCGAGAGGATCACGCCCCGTACCGAGGCGTCAAGCTCCGGTATACGGTTGAAAGGATGTATTTCACAGTATACATTCAACTCGCGTACACGCCGCGCGATGAGCTGCGTGTACTGCGAACCGAAGTCGAGAATCAATATCTTTTCCTGCATCTTCTTGATGTGTTTCACGTTGGTCGTTCACCGGCCGGCGGGTCGCCGCAGAGACAACGCCGCGGCTCTTCCGCCCTACCGCTCGCTCGAGTAGTTGGGCGCCTCGCGCGTGATGGCCACGTCGTGGGGATGGCTCTCGGTCATACCCGAAGCCGTGATACGGATGAACTGAGCCTTCTGCAGCGCCGCGATATCCTTCGCGCCGCAGTAGCCCATACCGGCACGGATGCCGCCGATGAGCTGGTAGACCGTCTCGCTGAGCGTCCCCTTGTAGGGCACGCGGGCCACGATGCCCTCGGGCACGAGCTTGCTGACATTCGCCTCGCAATCCTTCTGGAAGTAGCGGTCGGCCGATCCGGCCTTCATGGCGTCGATCGAGCCCATGCCGCGGTAGGACTTGAACTTGCGGCCGTTGTAGATAATCGTCTCGCCCGGAGCCTCCTCCGTACCGGCAAACATCGAACCGATCATCACGCAGTCGCCGCCAGCGGCGAGCGCCTTGACAATATCGCCCGAATAGCGCAGACCGCCGTCGGCGATGACGGGCACGCCCAGCTTCCTCGCTTCGGAGGAGGCTGCATAGATGGCCGAAAGCTGCGGCACGCCCACACCGGCAATGATACGCGTGGTGCAGATCGAACCCGGGCCGATACCCACCTTCACGCCGTCGGCTCCCGCCTCGGCGAGGTATTTCGCCGCCTCGGCCGTAGCGATGTTGCCCACAACCACGTCGATATTCGAATAGGTGCTCTTGATTTCACGGAGCAGACGCACCACATTGGCCGAATGGCCATGGGCCGAATCGAGCACCACGGCGTCGACATCCTCCTCAACGAGCGCACGCACGCGCTCCATCGCGTCGGCCGTCACGCCCACGCCCGCCGCCACGCGCAGCCGCCCCTTGGCATCCTTGCAGGCGTTGGGATGATCCTGCACCTTGGTGATATCCTTGTAGGTGATCAGACCCACGAGGTGCCCCTTCTCGTCCACGACGGGAAGCTTCTCGATCTTGTTGGCGAGCAGCACGCCGGCCGCATGCTCCAGTTCGGAGCTGTGGGTCGTCACGAGCCCCTCCTTGGTCATCACGTCGTCGATGCGGCGCCCCATGTCGCGCTGGAAGCGCAGATCGCGGTTGGTGACGATACCGATAAGACGGTTCTCGGCATCGACCACCGGGATGCCGCCGATGCGGTTCTCCTGCATCAGATGCAGGGCATCGCCCACGGTATGGTCCTTCGTGATGGTGATCGGATCGTAGATCATGCCATTCTCGGCACGCTTCACGCGACGCACCTGAGCCGCCTGCTCGGCGATGGACATATTCTTATGAATCACACCGATACCTCCCTCGCGCGCCAGAGCGATGGCCAGCGGCGCCTCGGTCACGGTGTCCATGGCCGCAGAGACGACGGGGATATTGAGTCCGATATTTCGCGAAAAACGGGTCTCGACGGAGACCTCACGCGGCAACACTTCCGAATAGGCGGGCACGAGCAGCACGTCGTCGAAGGTAAGACCCTCGGGCTGCACCCTTTCATTGATGAAAGACATGATGAACGTGGATTTTTGTTGCGTGCAAAAGTACACATTTTTTTCCAAACGGCCTACGGATTCGCTCTGCGCGGCCGAAAAAAGTTTCCTCTCCGGAGCGTCGCTTCCGGACGACGGCATGGAGGAAAAAACGCTATCTTTGCCGCCATGAACACACTTTGGATCGTACTTCCCATCCTGCTCGTGCTGATGTTCCAGCTCGGCATCGAGCTCGACCGCGGCTCCTTCGCCCGTGTCGCCCGCCATCCCATGGCCGTGGCGACGGGGCTCTTCGGCCAGCTCGTACTGCTCCCGCTGGCAGCCTTCGGCGTGGGGCTGACGCTCGACCTGCCACCGTTCTGCTTCATGGGACTGATGCTCCTGGCCTGCTGTCCGGGAGGCAGCTCGTCGAACGTCTTCTCGATGCTCGCCCGCGGCGACGTGGCTCTGTCGGTCACGCTTACGGCCATGAGCAGCGTCATCACGCTCTTCACGCTGCCGCTCATCATGGATTTCGTGGCCCGTTACGTCTCGGTGCGCACCGAGACGGCGATCGACCTGCCGGCAGGCCGGCTGCTCGTACAGAACATCGCCATGGTCTTCCTGCCCATGGCCGCCGGCTCGCTCTTCCGCCGCCGCTGGCCGGCGGCGGCACTCCGCGTACATGCGGTGCTCGGCCGCTTCGCCTTTCCCGCCCTGCTGCTCCTGGCCGCCGTATTCTTCGTGCAGTACGCCGGGACCATCGCGCGACACATCGCTTCGCTCGGACTGGCCGCGCTGCTGCTTCTGGTCATCGCCTCGGCCGCCGGTGCGCTCCTCGCCCGACTTCTCCGGCTGGAAAGCGCCGTACGCCGGACCATCGTCATCGAAATCGGCATGCAGAATGCGGCCCAGGCAATCGCCATAGCCACCTCTCCCCTGCTTTTCGACAGCGGCGAGATGGCCATACCGGCCATTGTCTACGCTCTGGTGATGAACATCGTGCTGCTCGGCTACCTGCAGCTGCTGCGGCTGCACGACCGTCGGCGCGGCTACGCCTGACCTGATTCAAGGGCCGCAGTGCCAAAGGCGGGGAGACCGGACCGGTCTCCCCGCCTCGCTTCGTACGGGCGAACGTCCAAACGTCTAATACTGCTCCTCGGTATTGGGAAAATCGCACGCCTTCACATCGGAGACATAGCGCGTCACGGCGTCGGTCATCACTTCGTGCAGATCGGCGTAACGGCGCAGGAACCGGGGCGAAAAGCCCTTGTTGATGCCCAGCATGTCGTGGATGACGAGCACCTGACCGTCGCAGGCGCCGCCCGCTCCGATGCCGATCGTGGGGACCGGGACCTCGGCGGTAACCCGCGCGGCGAGCTGCGCCGGAATCTTCTCCAGCACTATGCCGAAGCAGCCCGCCTCGCTCAGCAGATGCGCGTCGCGCACGAGCTTCGCCGCCTCGGCCTCATCGCGGGCCCGGACGGCATAGGTGCCGAACTTGTGGATGGACTGGGGTGTCAGTCCGAGATGTCCCATCACGGGTATGCCGGCAGAAAGGATGCGGTGCACCGACTCGAGAATCTCCTCGCCGCCCTCGATCTTCACGGCGTCGGCCTCGGTCTCCTTCATGATGCGCACGGCCGAATCGAGCGCCACCTTCGAATTGCCCTGATAGGTGCCGAACGGCAGGTCGACCACCACCAGCGCGCGCCGCACGGCCCGCACCACCGAACGGGCGTGGTAGATCATCATGTCGAGCGTGATGGGCACCGTCGTCTCGTAGCCCGCCATCACGTTGGCGGCCGAATCGCCCACCAGAATCACATCCACGCCCGCCGCATCGACGATACGGGCCATCGAATAGTCGTACGAGGTGAGCATCGCTATCTTCTCGCCGCGCTGCTTCATCTCCATCAGGCGATAGGTCGTCACGGCCCTCACACTGCTCTCTACTGACATATCTGTGTTTTGTTTAGGGTTGTTCCTGTTCCGGTCCGGATGCGCGCCGCTCAGCGCCGGGGTCCGATGCGGCTGAAGAGGCTCCACAACACGACGCCCGCGGCGACCGAAACGTTGAGCGAATGCTTCGTCCCGGCCTGCGGAATCTCGAGCGCCCCGTCGCAGAGATCCACCACCCGCTGCGACACACCGTCGACCTCGTTGCCGAAGACGAGCGCATAACGAACCCCCTCCTCGGGACGAAAGCCGTCGAGCCGCACGGCCCCCTCGACCTGCTCCACGGCCAGTACGCGGTATCCCTCACCGCGCAGCCGGCGCACGCAGTCGGCCGCCTCGGGCTCGTACGCCCACTCCACCGTGCATTCGGCGCCGAGCGCCGTCTTGTGTATCTCGCGGGCCGGCGGCACGGGGGTGATGCCGCACAGCCAGAGCCGCTCCACGGCGAAGGCGTCGCCCGTACGGAAAAAGGCCCCGACGTTCTGCGCCGAGCGCACGCCGTCAAGCACCACCGCAACGGGCATGCGCTCCATGCGGGCAAACTCCTCGGGCGTCGGACGACCCAATTCTTCGTTCGGTATCTTGCGCATCGATTTCGATAATTGCGGGCAAAAGTAGCTATTTTGAATATTTATCCCTAATTTTGGAGCCGCTTATTTCTCCCGCACGGCATGTTCCTCCGCAAGATACTCGTTACCGGCGCACTGCTGTTCGCCGCCCTTCCGGCCGTCCGGGCCCAGGAGTGGCTCGTCGGCGCCCGTTTCCAGACCTATTTCGACAACCGCGAATACGCCTCCATGGGCGTCGACGGCTCGAAGACCCTCTTCGCCGCCCGGCTCACGCCCGAGGTCGGCATACGATGGGGAGGGGGACACAACCGGCTCATGGCGGCCGTGGAGCTGCTGCAGGAGTTCGGCGACGGCTCGAAGTTCCTCACCGAGGCGCGGCCGCTCTTCTGGTACCAGTACGACGCGCCGCGCGCCGTGGCCGCCGCAGGCATCTTCCCGCGTGCAATGCTGCGCGGCGCCTACGGCGAAGAGTTCTTCGACCGGGGCTGGCTCTTCCATCACGACCGGCTGCAGGGCGTAATGGGACAATACCGGAGCGACCGCGGATTTGTCGAGTTCGCCATCGACTGGGAAGGGATGCAGGGCGAAGGACGCCGCGAGCGGTTCCGCATCCTCTCCGGCGGCGAATACGAAGGCCGGCTTCTCTACGGCGGCTACGCTCTCTCGCTGCTCCATTTTGCCAAGAGCTCCGATCCGGCGCCCAACGAAGGCATCGTGGATCATCTGCTCGTCAACCCCTACGGCGGAATCCGTTTCCGCGCATTCTTCGACTTCGACATCCGGCTGGGGCTGCTGCAGAGCATGCAGCGCGACCGCATCGCCGAAGCGGGTTGGGAGGCCCCGACGGGCGGACGGCTCGATCTGCGGATCAGCCGCTGGGGCTTCACTCTCTCCGAGATGCTCTACGCGGGCGAAAGCCAGACCCCCTTCTACGGACTCTACGGCGACGAACTCTATGCCTGCTGCACCTTCTTCGGCACACGCGAGGGGTTCTACAGCCGCTCGGCCCTCTCCTACGCCCGCGCCTTCTTCGACGGCACGGTCGACGTGCGGGCCGGCATTCTGTTCCATTGCGACGGTACGGGACTCGGCACGCAGCAGGTGCTGCAACTCACCGTGCGTCTGCAAAAAATCTTCGGAGGCCGGGCGAAATAACGCCTTTTTCCCTATCTTTGTACCTATTAAATATCATCCCATATGGCAGAGTTGACCAAAGAAAAGCCGCTCAACTTCCTCGAAGAGATCATCGAAAAATCGATCGCCGAAGGCGAAACCCGCATACAGACCCGCTTTCCGCCCGAGCCGAACGGATATCTGCACATCGGCCATGCCAAGAGCATCTGCATCAATTTCGGTCTGGCGCAGAAGTACGGCGGCAAGTGCAACCTGCGTTTCGACGACACGAATCCCACGAAGGAGGATGTGGAGTATGTCGACTCGATCAAGCGCGACATCCGCTGGCTCGGATTCGACTGGGCGCTCGAACGCTACGCGTCCGACTACTTCGAGCAGCTCTACGAATGGGCCGAGGAGCTCATCCGCAAGGGGCTGGCCTACGTGGACGACCAGACCCAGGAGGAGATCCGACAGAACCGCGGTACGGTCTCCGAACCGGGCAAGCCGTCGCCGTGGCGTGACCGCACGGTCGAGGAGAACCTCGATCTCTTCCGCCGGATGCGGGCGGGCGAATTCCCGGACGGTTCGCGGGTGCTGCGCGCCAAAATCGACATGGCGCACCCGAACATGCTCTTCCGCGACCCGATCATGTATCGCATCCTCCACGCCGAACATCACCGCACGGGCAACAAATGGTGCATCTATCCCATGTATGACTACGCCCACGGCCAGTGCGACTCGATCGAGCGGATCACCCACTCGATCTGTACGCTCGAATTCGACGTACACCGTCCGCTCTACGACTGGTTCATCGAGGCGCTCGGCATCTATCCCTCGCACCAGTACGAGTTCGCCCGTCTGAACCTCACCTACACGATGATGTCGAAACGCAAGCTGCTCAAGCTCGTGCAGGAGGGCGTCGTGATGGGCTGGGACGACCCCCGCATGCCGACCATCTGCGCCCTGCGCCGCAAGGGATACACACCGGCCTCGGTGCGCAACTTCGCCGAAATGGTGGGTGTCGCCAAGCGCGACAACGTCATCGACCTGGCCAAGCTCGAATACTGCGTGCGCGAGGACCTCAATCGGGTGGCCGAACGCCGCATGGCCGTACTGAACCCGCTGAAGGTGGTCATCACCAACTACGAGGAGGGACGCCGCGAATATTTCACGGCGGTCAATAACCCTGAAGACGAGTCGGCCGGAACACGGCAGGTGCCCTTCACGCGCGAACTCTACATCGAGCGTGACGACTTCATGGAGAATCCGCCCAAGAAGTTCTACCGTCTGCAGCCCGGCGGCGAAGTACGGCTGCGCTATGCCTACCTCATCCGCTGCGACGAGGTGGTGAAGGATGCCGAAGGCAACATCACGGAGCTGCACTGCAGCTACGACCCGCAGTCGGGCGACGGCTCGTCGAGCGACGGCCGCCGCGTAAGGGGCGTCATCCACTGGGTGTCGGCCCCGGATGCCGTACCGGCCGAAATAAGGCTCTTCAACCCGCTCTTCACGAAGGAGAACCCCGACGACGTGGAGGAGGGACACTCGTGGGAGGAGAACCTCAACCCCGAATCGATGGTGAAGATCGAAGGCTGGCTCGAGCCCTCGCTGCGCGACATTCCCGTCGGACAGGCCGTTCAGTTCGAGCGTGTGGGCTACTTCTGTCCCGACACCGACTCCACGGCGGAGCACCCGATATTCAACCGCACGGTGACGCTCAAGGACTCCTGGGCCAAAATAAACAAGTAGCGGAGCGTCTGCCGTCGGCACGGCAGACCCGGACAGAGGAAGGGCCGCGCGGTTTTG
>CASELE010000006.1 GCA_949288735.1 uncultured Alistipes sp. | reverse complement strand
CAGTGTATTGCTACACCTCGATGCCCCTCGACTTGCATGTGTTAAGCCTGCCGCTAGCGTTCATCCTGAGCCAGGATCAAACTCTCCATTGTAAAAAATCAATGTTTCGTCAGAGTCCTGACTGCTCTCTATTTCCTTAAAGGAAATTGACAGATAAATACTACATTCTCTCTCTCAAAACAAACCAGTAATTCAAAGAACTCGTCGAAAAAACTTTGCGCTTTGTGTTGCAAAGGGACTGCAAAGATAAGTCATCTTTTTCAATCCTGCAAATATTTTTTCAAGAACCTTGCATTTTTTTGAAATCCCGCTTCGCTCGCCCCCTTTCGGATTGCCTGCGGATCCTTTCGGATCCATTCGCGAAGCGTGTTTTTCTCAAATGCGGATGCAAAGGTAGGGACTTTTTTCGAACCTGCAAATATTTCCCGAACTTTTTCACTCTTTTTGCTGTTTTTTTTTCGTTTTTACCCTTCATACCTATTTATATATAATAAGACCGGTTTCTCCGGGAAAGCCCCCCTTGGAACGGGCCGGCAAGATGCAGGCCGTCACCCGACCGCACGCCCGGCATCCGACGACCGCCAAAAAGAGGTCGCCGCCCGGGGCGCGAACGGATATAAATCGTATCTTTGCCGCGCGGAGGCGGCAATGCCGCTCCGGCGTACAGAAAGAAGATATGAGTCTGAAGAAAATTTCGCTGCTGGTCCTGCTGCTGCTCGCGGCCGACCAGGCGCTCAAGATCTGGGTCAAGACCCACATGACCATCGGGGAGTCGATTGTCGTCTTCCCCGACTGGTTCCAGCTGCTCTTCATCGAGAACAAGGGGGCCGCGTTCGGCATGCACATCCCCACGGACGGGAGTTTCGACTGGGGCAAACTGCTGCTCGGCATCTTCCGGCTGGTCATGGCCGGCGCCGTTGGCTATCTGCTCTGGTACGGTATCCGCCGGCGCCGCGACGTCCCGAAGGGGGTACTCATCGGCGGGGCGCTGATCTTCGCCGGCGCCGTGGGCAACATTCTCGACAGCGCCTTCTACGGACTGCTCTTCTCGGAATCTACGCCGCTCACCGTCGCCCGGTTCGGCGGCCACTACGCCGACTTCATGATGGGCAAGGTGGTCGACATGTTCTACTTCCCTCTTTTTCAGTGGAACGACGCCCCGCAATGGCTCGGCTTCCTGCTCGACAGCCGCAACTACTTCTTCGGTCCGGTCTTCAACCTCGCCGACGCCTACATATCGGTAGCCGTGGTCTACCTGCTGCTCTTCCACTACCGCTTTTTCTCCCGTTAAGCGGCGAATACGAAAAAAAATGCGGGCTTTTCTTTGGAAGTTCGGATTTAAGTAGTATCTTTGCACACCGATTCGAATGAATGCCCAGGTGGCGGAATAGGTAGACGCGCACGTTTCAGGTGCGTGTGCCGCAAGGCGTGCAGGTTCGATTCCTGTCCTGGGCACTGAAGACCCCGTTGAACGCGAGTTCGACGGGGCTTCTTTTTTCGTCTCCCGCGGCGTATGCCGTGCATCGAAGGAGTTCGGGAAGCCATCCTTCGAACCATAATCCGCCATCGCGCAGGCGGCGCAATATCCGCCCGGGCGGGACAGCGACGAAAAGGTGCGGAACCGGGCGGCCGGGCACCGGGGCAGAAAGAGAGCGGTATGGTCCGCAGTATCCGGACACGAATAGGACAAAAGGAAGGGGCCGTCCCTTTGGGGACGGCCCCGCGCCACTCAACCCTGCATCACTCTTTTCGGAAGATTTCGGAGAGATAGTGGTGCAGATAGTACAGATCGGCATCGCCCCGTATCACCTCCGTCATCATCAGCTCCTCGTCCGGGCCGGCATCCCGGCCCCCTTTCATGTCGATATTCTCCATAGGCGCTCCGCTTGTATTTCGCTTCTCACGGAAGAAACGGAGGCCCGCGGTCTATTATTGTCCGCAGCTCAGCTGAGGACCAGCTTTTTCTCGCGAATCATCCGCCGAAGGTTGATCAGCGCGTAGCGCATGCGTCCGAGCGCCGTATTGATACTCACGCCGGTCTGCTCGGCAATCTCCTTGAAGCTGAGGCCCGCATAGTAGCGCATCATCACCACCTCGCGCTGCTCGGCCGGGAGCAGCGTCACCAGCGTGCGGATGTCGCGCTCGACCTGCTCGCTCACCAGCGCGTCCTCCACGTTGCCCTCGGCGAAGCGGAGCGTGCCCAGCACGTCGTAACCGGCATCGGCCTCGTTCACCGACCGCTCCTGCCGGCGGGCGCGGAAGTGGTCGATCACCTGATTGTGGGCGATGCGCAGCACCCACGACAGGAACTTGCCATTGTCGACATAGCGGCCGTCGTCAATGACGCGCACGGCCTTCACGAAGGTCTCCTGGAAGATGTCATCGGCGGCCTCCTCATCCTTGACCATCATGCGGATGTAGTCGCGGACGCGGCGGCTGTGACGTTCGATGAGCTGGGATATGGCTTGCCTGTCGCCTGCTATATACTGACTGAGCAACCTCTGGTCGCTGGTCGTCTGTACGTTCATGGTATCCTCTCTTTCTGTAGGTTGAAAAGAGTAGATATTCGGCTATAGGCAAATCCGTTTTGAAGGTTTCACACTCCGGAGCGCGGCGGATGCGGCCCGCATCGGCTCCTTTTCAAGGCGCAAGTTAATCAAACTTCGCCGATTCTCCAAATTTTCCGCACCGTTTCCGCGGCATCGCCGGCCGGTCGGCCGGACCGGCCGGCGTGCCACCCGCGGGGCGCGAAGGACCCGCCGGCAAGCCTCCGGCGCGGCGGCCCACCGACACGAAAGCCCGGGGCATCCGGCGCGGAATCAGAATTCGGAGGTGAAGCGGAAGCGGATGTTCCTGAAATTCTCCTGGGCCAGCGAGAGCGCATAGCTCGTATCGGCCAGAAAGACGTCGCGCCCGTGCTTGTCCACGGCCATGCTGGCATGCTTGCGACGCTTGAAGTCGTCGAGCTGGGCACGGTCGTCGCTCTCGATCCAGCAGGCCTTGTAGATGGATATGGGCTCCCAGCGGCACGAGGCGCCGTACTCGTGTTCGAGCCGGTACTGTATCACCTCGAACTGGAGCGCCCCCACCGTCCCGACGATGCGGCGGCCGTTGAGCGCCGAGGTGAAGAGCTGCGCCACGCCCTCGTCCATGAGCTGGTCGATGCCTTTGGCCAGCTGCTTGAACTTCATGGGGTCGGCATTCTCGATATAGCGGAACTGCTCGGGTGCGAACGATGGTATGCCCGTGAACTTGAGGCGCTCGCCCTCGGTGAAGGTGTCGCCGATCTTGAAGTTGCCCGTATCGTGCAGGCCCACGATATCGCCCGGATAGGCGGTGTCGATGACCGATTTCTTCTCGGCCATGAAGGCCGTGGGCGACGAGAACTTCAGCTGTTTGCCGCTGCGCACGTGCAGATAGTTGCGGTTGCGCTCGAAGATCCCCGAACAGATCTTCAGGAAGGCGATGCGGTCGCGGTGGTTGGGATCCATGTTGGCGTGGATCTTGAAGACGAAGCCCGTCATCTTCGCTTCGGCCGGCTCCACCGTGCGCGTCTCGGTCGTCGACGGACGCGGCGAGGGGGCGATGCGCACGAAGCATTCGAGCAGCTCGCGCACGCCGAAGTTGTTGACCGCCGAGCCGAAGAATACGGGAGCCAGCTCGCCGCGCAGATAGGCCTCGCGGTCGAAGGAGTCGTATACCCCTTCGACCAGTTCGACGTCGGAACGCAGCTGCGCGGCGTACTGCGCCCCCACGCGGGCGTCGAGTTCGGGATCGGAGAGGTCGTCGATTTCGACCGTCGCGGCGTCGGCCGTCAGCTTTTCGTCCGAGGTGAAGAGCGAGAGACGCCGCTCGTAGAGATTGTATACCCCCTTGAAGGTGGGTCCGTTCGATATGGGAAAGGCGAGCGGCCGCACGCGGATGCGGAGCTCCTTCTCCACCTCGTCGAGCAGATCGAAGGGATCCTTTGCCGGACGGTCGAGCTTGTTCACGAAGACCATCACCGGGGTCGACCGCATGCGGCACACCTCCATCAGCTTGCGCGTCTGCGCCTCGACGCCCTTGGCGCCGTCGATGACGATAATGACCGAATCGACCGCCGTGAGCGTACGGTAGGTATCCTCGGCGAAATCCTCGTGACCCGGCGTATCGAGGATATTGATCTTGCATCCGGCATATTCGAACCCCATCACCGCCGTGGCGACCGAGATGCCGCGCTGACGCTCGATCTCCATGAAATCGGAGGTGGCCCCCTTCTTGATCTTGTTGCTCTTCACGGCGCCGGCCACGTGGATGGCGCCGCCGAAGAGGAGAAGTTTCTCCGTAAGGGTGGTCTTGCCCGCGTCGGGGTGGGCTATGACGGCGAAGGTACGCCGCCGCGCGATCTCTTCCTGTAGGGTCATGCGTTTCGGATTTTCAGTGGGGCAAAGATAGCGATATTTCGCCATCGGCCGCGCGGCGCGCCCCCTTTTCCGTCAAAGGGCGGGGCGGAGCCGCGACGCGGCCCCGCCCCGTCGAAGGGGTTCGGAGCAGGTCAGCCCTCCTTCGGGTAGTCGGTGTTGTAGTGGCAGCCCACCGACTCCTTCAGTTCGCGCCCCTGCTTGATGACCAGATAGGCCACGGCGATCATGTTGCGCAGCTCGCACAGGTCGCGGTTGGGCTTGGTCTTGTTGTAGAGTTCCTCGGTCTCCTCGAAGAGGATCGAAAGGCGGCGCATGGCCCGCTTGAGCGAGAGGTTCGAGCGGACGATGCCCACGTAGTTGCTCATGATCTGCTGCATCTCGCGCTTCGACTGGATGATCATCAGCATCTCCTCGGCGTGGCGCGTCCCCTCGAAGTCCCAGTCGGGAATCCCCTCCTGGAACTCCGTGCGGCCGATCTGCCCCGAGGCATGGCGTGCGGCCTGGTCGGCGTAGACCAGCGCCTCGATGAGCGAATTGGAGGCGAGGCGGTTGGCCCCGTGCAGCCCCGTACACGAGGTCTCGCCCAGCGCATAGAGCCGCCGGATCGAGGTCTCGCCGTCGGTCGAGACCTTCACGCCGCCGCAGCAGTAGTGGGCCGCGGGCGTCACCGGAATCCACTCCCTCGTGATGTCGATGCCGATCGAGAGGCACTTCTCGCAGATGTTCGGGAAGTGGCTGCGCACCGCGTCGGGATCCTTGTGCGTCACGTCGAGATAGACGAAATCCTCGCCGCGGCGCGTCATCTCGGTATGGATGGCGCGGGCCGTCACGTCGCGCGGGGCGAGCGACTTCATGGGGTGATAGCGGTCCATGAACTCCTCGCCGTTCTGCAGGCGCAGGATGGCGCCGAAGCCGCGCATCGCCTCGGTGATGAGGAAGTTGGGCTTCTCGCCCGGATGGTAGAGCGCCGTGGGGTGGAACTGGATGAACTCCATGTTCTCGGTGATGGCCTTCGCACGGTGGCACATGGCGATACCGTCACCGGTGGCCACCACGGGGTTCGTCGTCGAGGAGTAGATGTTGCCGCACCCGCCCGTGGCCACCACCGTGCAGCGGGCGAGCATCGTCTCGACGGCGTTCGTACGCAGGTCGAGCACGTAGGCCCCGAAACAGGCGAGGCCCCGCGTGTGGCGCGTGACGAACTCGCCCAGGTGGTGCTGCGTCAGCAGATCTACGGCGAAGTGGTGCTCGAGCACCGTGATGTCTGGATGGGCCCGCACCGCCTCGACGAGCGCCCGCTCGATTTCGGCCCCCGTGAGATCCTCGTGGTGGAGGATGCGGTGTTCGGAGTGGCCCCCCTCGCGGTTGAGTTCGAAACGGCCGTCGGGCGTGCGGTCGAAGCGCGTTCCCCAGCCGATGAGGTCGCGGATCATCTCCGGAGCACGGCGCACGACCAGCTCCACGGCTGCGGGGTCGCACTTGCCGGCGCCGCAGACGAGCGTGTCGTGTATATGTTTCTCGAAGGTGTCGGGTTCGTAGGTCACCGAGCAGATGCCCCCCTGGGCATAGTTGGTGTTGCACTCGTTCATCTCGCCCTTGGTCACGATGGTCACGTGGCCGTGGGCGGCGGCCTTCAGCGCGAAGGTGAGTCCCGCGGCGCCGGAGCCTATCACCAGAAAGTCGGTTTTCATAATGCAGTGCGGGTTGTACCCTACAAATATACGCATTTTCCGGGGAACGGAGCACCTTTCCGCCGGTGCATCGTCACCCGTGCGGGGTCATTCGCCCTCCCGGCGGCGGTTGTAACGATATATCTGCCAGGCGTTCACTATGTTGTGCCACACGCAGTAGAAACCGCCCACGACGGCCGTGGCGGGGGTGAAGAAGGTATATCCCATCCAGATGGCCAGCACCGTGTTCTTCTGCCCGAAGGCCTGCCCGGCCGTCACGGCGTCGTCGTAGCGGCGGCCGATGCGGCGCCCGAGCCAGAACTGCGCGAGACAGCTCGCCAGCGAGACGCCGACCAGGCCCAGCTCGGCGGAGAGTTCCAGCCGGCTGTGCACGATGCTGCGCGTGGTCATGGCGATGGCCAGCGCCAGGGCGACGGTCCACAGATAGAACGAGAGGTTCGGATAGTGCGACAGCGCGAAGTGGAGCTTCGGCGAGAGATAGCGCACGAGGATGGCGGCCACCAGCGGCAGAAGCAGCAGCGGGAAGACCTTGCCCAGGATGAGCAGGAAGGAGCTCCCCATCGAGAGGTCGGGGTTGGGGTGGACCAGAGGCACGACGGCCGGCACGAGAAGCGCGACGGCCAGGTTGACGAGGATGACGTAGGTGGTGATGTGGGCTGCGCTGCCGCCGAGCTTGCGCGTGACGACGGCGCTGGCCGTCGCCGTCGGGCAGACGAAACAGAGCATCGCCCCCTCCAGCACCACGCGCAGACCGCCCCGGGGCAGCGCGACGGTCAGCGCCGCGAAGAGCGCGAAGAGGCCGCACTGCACCAGCAGCAGCCTCAGGTGCCAGCCGCAGAGGCGCAGCCGCCGCGGGTTGACACGGCAGAAGGTGAGGAAGAGCATGACGAAGATGAGGAGCGGCTGGACGATCTCGACCGCCTCGCGGACCACGTCGTGCGTGGGTTCGAGAAAGGGGATGTTCACATAGGCGAAGTATCCGAGCACTCCGGCGGCCATCGAGAAGACCAGGATCCAATCCTTGAAGATTCGGGCGAAATTCATGCGACGAGCTTTTTCCCGGCAAAGGTAGCCATTCGGCGCGGATTCCCGCTCCCGAGAGGGAGGAAATCGTGCCCCGCGCAGCCTCTTTTCGGGGATTATGCGTACCTTTGCCCGAAATTTCCGACTCCGAAACATGGAACATCCGACCTGCCCCATACGCATCGACGACTACGACTACGACCTCCCTGAGGAGCGCATCGCCCGCTTCCCGCTCGCCGAGCGCAGCGACTCGAAGCTGCTCGTCTGGCGCGACGGCGCGATAAGCGAAGGGCGCTTCCGCGACCTGGGCGACGTGCTGCCCGACGGCGAGCTGCTCGTATTCAACAACACGCGCGTGATCCGCGCCCGCCTCATCATGCACCGACCCTCGGGGGCCCGCATCGAGGTCTTCTGTCTCGAACCGCTTGCGCCGGCCGACTACGAACGGGCCTTCGCCGTGCGGGGCTCGTGCACGTGGAGCTGCATCGTGGGCAACCTCAAGCGGTGGAAGGAGGGGCCCGTCGAGGTGGCCTTCGAACACGCCGGACGGCAGGAGGTGCTGCGTGCCACGCGCGCCGACGATGGGGGGCGCGAGCAGCGCATCCGCTTCGAGTGGACGGCCGACTGCACCTTCGGCGAGCTGCTGGAGCTGCTGGGTCGCATTCCGATTCCGCCCTACCTCAACCGCGAGAGCGAGGAGTTGGACAACACGCGCTACCAGACCGTCTACTCGCGCATCGAGGGCTCGGTGGCCGCCCCCACGGCGGGACTGCACTTCACGCCCGAACTGATCGAATCCATGAAGCGACGCGGCTTCGGCTTCGAGGAGGTGACGCTCCATGTCGGCGCCGGCACCTTCCTGCCGGTCAAGGAGTCCGACGCGACGAAACACCCGATGCACACCGAGCACTTCGAGGTGCGGCGTTCCATGCTGGAACGCCTGCGGCACCATCCGGGGGCCGTCACGGCCGTGGGGACCACCACGGTCCGCACGCTCGAATCGCTGCCGGCACTCGCCTGGCGCATCCGCACGGGCGGCACGCCCGACACCCGGCGCCCCGTGGGACAGTGGGAGCCCTACGCCCTGCCCCGCGACTACTCGGGAGCGGAGGCGCTCGACGGTCTGATCGGCTACATGCGCGAAAACGGCCTCGACCGCCTGCAGGCCGCCACGCAGATCATGATTACCCCGGCCGGCTTCGAGTTCCGCATCGTGCGGCACATCGTCACCAACTTCCACCAGCCCAAGTCGACGCTGCTGCTGCTCATCGCCGCCTACGTCGGCACGGAACGCTGGCGCGCCATCTACGACTACGCCCTCGCCCACGGCTTCCGTTTCCTGAGCTACGGCGACTCGTCGCTGCTCATGCGCTGACAACACGGGGCGCGCTCCTTCCGGCACCGCCGCAAAGGATATGCGCACAAAGGGGGAAAGGAAGGCCCGGCCGACGGAAAAAACAGCTATCTTTGTCCGTTGCAACCAACAACCCCGCATCCCGATGTCCGATTTCCGTCTGCGCGTCTTCCGCAGCGCCGCCCGCAACCTGAGCTTCACCAAGGCCTCGCAGGAGCTCTGCATCAGCCAGCCGGCCGTGAGCCGCCACATCCGCGAGCTGGAGGAGGGCTACGGCGTGCGGCTCTTCGACCGCAGCGGCGCTCACGTGCTCCTCACCGACGCCGGCCGCCTGCTGCTCGAAAGCTGCGACCGGCTGCTCGACCAGTACGACCGTCTCGCCTACGACATGAGCCTGCTCCGCCACCGCCACGAGGGAGGGCTGGCCGTGGGGGCGAGCACGACCGTGGCGCAGTACGTGCTGCCTCCCCTCATGGCCCGCTTTCTCGAACGCTTCCCGCGCGTGGAACTCTCGCTCGCGAGCGGCAACTCGCGCGAGGTGGAGGAGGCGCTGCTCGACCACCGCGTGCAGGTGGGGCTGGTCGAGGGGCTGGCACGCCGTCCGGAGCTGCGCTACACCCACTTCCTGCGCGACGAACTGGTCGCCGTAGTGGGGGCATCGCACCCGCTGGCCGGGCGCGACGAGCTGACTCTCGACGAGCTGCGCACCATCCCCCTCGTCCTGCGCGAGAACGGCTCGGGAACGCTCGACGTCATCGCCCGCGCGCTGGCCGAACACGGGCTGAAGCTGTCGGACCTCCGCGTGCGGCTCCATCTGGGAAGCACGGAGAGCATCAAGCTCTACCTGGAACACAGCGACTGCATGGGCATCGTCTCGGTGCGGGCCGTGCGGCGAGAGCTCTACGACGGACGGCTGCGGGCAGTGGATATCGCCGGGCTGCGGATGCAGCGCGAATTCCACCTCGTCGAACCGCAGGGCGCGGGCGACGGTCCGGGGGCCCTCTTCGTCCGCTTCCTGCTCAACCACAACGGAGCCGGAGTGTGACCTCCGGAAAGGGGCTCCCGCAACCTCTCATTGCGGCAATCAGACAAAAACGTACATTCCTATGAAGAGACTCATGCTGTGCGGCCTGTGGGCCGCGGCGGCCCTCGCTGCGGCCGCCGGATGTTCCGAACCGGAAGAGCCCGCCGGGACGCCTCCCGTCGAGCTGCGGCTCGAGGCGAGCGCCGAACGCGTGGCGGCAGGCGAAGAGGTCGCCTTCACGGTCTATGCCGACGGAGAGCCCGTCACCGACGCCACGGTGCGCCGCGCCGACACGGGCGCGGAACTCGCCGGAAACTTCAGCGCCGACGAGGCGGGATGCTACCGCTTCGTCGCGGAGCGGGAGGGGATGCGCTCCGACGAGACGGTGGTCGCCGTCAACGCCCCCTTCGAGGAGGAGGGGAGCTTCTACCGGCGGGTGCTGGTGCAGAAATTCACGGGAACGTGGTGCATCTACTGCCCGCAGATGACCTCGCTGCTCGACCAGCTCGGGGAGGAGCGGCCCGACCGCATGGTCCACATGTCCGTACACATCAACGACGGATTCTCGATTACCGACGGCACGGAGCTGGCCTACACCTTCGGCATCATGGGCATACCGCAGGCGGTCTTCGACTACCGCTCCGTGGAGAGCTCGCGGCTGCCCGACCTGCGCTCGGCACTCGACACGGAGCTCGGCTCCTACCCCGCCCGCTGCGGCATAGCGCTGCGCACGGAGCGGAGCGCCGGTGGACCGCTCCGCATCGAAGCGCGGGTGCGCTGCTCGGAGGAGGGCGACTACCAGGTGTGCTGCGCCGTGGTCGAGGACAGCCTCTACAGCGAGGGCGGTACCGCCCCGGACCACCTCTACCACCATGTGCTCCGGCGCTTCGTCGGCGCCTCCTGTCTCGGGCTGTCGCTCGGTCGCTGCGAACGGGGATGGGAGTACCCGCTCCTCTTCGAATGCACCCTCCCGGAGAGGTGGAACACGGAACAGTGCCGCGCGGTGGTCTACGTGCTGGCCGAGCGCAACGGGGAGCGCTACGTGACCAACGCGGTCTCGGTGCCGCTGGAGGGCTCGTGCGGCTTCGACCGCGAGCCGGCGGCCGAAGCGTGACCCGCCGGCGGCCGCTCCCGCCGGCCACGCCATAACATTCCGTTATGGTGCATAACGAAATACGATGATTCCTTTCGGCCGGCGGCCGCTATCTTTGTGCCGTCAACCGAAAAACCGACATCATGGTACTCAGCGAACAACGGGGCAACGTGCTGCACGGCATCCTGCTCATCGTACTCTTCTCCTGCTCGGCCTGCTACATCGCCGGATTCGATTTTGTAAAGAGTCTCTCGCTCAGCCCGCTCATCGTGGGCATACTGCTGGGCATGCTCTACGCCAACAGCCTGCGCAACCGGCTGCCCGAGACATGGGTGCCGGGCATCAGGTTCTGCTCGAAACAGGTGCTGCGCCTCGGCATCGTCCTCTACGGCTTCCGCCTCACCTTCGCCCAGGTGGCGGCCGTGGGCCTGCCCGCCATACTCGTCGACACGGCGATCGTCGCCGGCACGCTCGTGCTGGGCACGGCGCTGGGCCGGCTTCTCCGCATGGACCGCGACACGGCGCTGCTCACCGCCACGGGCAGTTCGATATGCGGCGCGGCCGCCGTGCTGGGGGCCGAGGGGGTCGTGCGGCCCGAACCGCACAAGACGGCCGTGGCCGTCTCGACCGTGGTGCTCTTCGGCACCCTCTCCATGTTCCTCTATCCGATCATGTGGCGAAGCGGCGTGCTGGACCTCACGCCCGAGCAGATGGCCGTATATACCGGCTCGACGCTCCACGAGGTGGCCCACGTGGTCGGGGCGGGCAACGCCATGGGGAGCGGCGTGGCCGACACGGCGACCATCGCCAAGATGATCCGCGTGATGATGCTCGCCCCCGTACTGCTCGTCATGAGCTGGGCCGTGGCACGCCGCAAGGGGGCCGCCGCCGGACAGGGCCGCATCGCGATTCCGTGGTTCGCCTTCGGCTTCCTGGCCGTCATCGGATTCAACTCCCTCGACCTGCTTCCCGACGCGCTGGTGCAGGGCATCAACTCCTTCGACACCTTTCTGCTCACGATGGCCATGACGGCCCTCGGCACCGAGACCGACCTGCGCAAGTTCCGCCAGGCGGGCGCCAGGCCCTTCCTGCTGGCCGGGCTGCTCTACGTGTGGCTCCTCGGCAGCGGCTACCTGCTGGCGAAGTGGCTCGTGCCGGCGCTCTGATACCGCGCCGCACCAACGAAAAAAAGAATCCCGCATGAACGAATCATGCGGGATTTTCAGCAGACGCCCCTCGGGGCCTGGCGGAGAGAGAGGGATTCGAACCCCCGGTACAGTTGCCCGTACACCGCATTTCGAGTGCGGCCCGATCGACCACTCCGGCATCTCTCCTCGGGTTTCGGGTTGCAAATATAGGGATTATTTTTTATTTCCGCACAATCGGAGCAAAAAAAATCGGCGCCGCCCCGCCGGAACCGCCGCCGAAGGCGAATTATCGCTATCTTTGTCCGCACGGGAAGAGCCGCGTACAGACGCGGAGCGCCCTCCCGGCACGGAGCGCCGCGGGCGTTGCGCCCGCAGGCGGAGAATACGAAACAAGGCACGGTTTCCGTTCCTGATACAGGGGCGTACAACGCAAACCGTAAAGAGGAAAGATGATGAAAAGGAGTGAGCTGCTAATCGGAGCCTCCCTGCTCGCGCTGACGGCAACGGGATGCTCCTCCGCATTCTACCGCTCGCAGGGCGGTTCGTACGACGACATGTATGCCGTCCACGACCGGGCGGCCATCGCCGAAGCGCAGCGCGCCCGTGCCGAAGCGCGCAAGGCCGAAGCCGAGGCGCGCCGCGCGGAATGGGAGGCGCTGCTGGCCGAGGCCGAGGCCCGGGCAGCAGCGGAGGAGGAGTCCGGAGGGTACGGCAGCGTGCTGGCCGACGACTACGAGAGCGCCTACGCGCGACGGCTGCGCGGCTTCCGCTCGTCGACCTACCACCGGCCCGCCAGCTACTTCGAACTGAGCTACAACAGCCCGACGGCCTTCTACGCCTCGGCCTACGATCCGGCCGTCTACAACGTGGTGGTGATGGGCGACCAGATATGGGTCGAACCCAAATACATCACCTCGATGTTCGGCTCGTGGGGCGGCCCGGCCGTCTACGACGGCGGCTGGTACTTCGGCTTCGGCTACACGGTGCCCGCCTCGTTCTGGTGGGGCTACCCGCGCTACACGTGGTGGGACTGGGCCTGGTACGGTCCGGGTCCGTACTACCCGGCCGGCTGGTGGGGCTGGTACCATCCGGGATGGGGCCCGGGATGGTGGGGCTGCCCGCACGGCTGGGCGCCGCCCGCCCGCCCGCACAACTACCGTCTCGCGGGCGGCGGCACCGCCTCGCGCTACCGGCCCGGCACCGCCGCATCCGGCGGCCGCTACCGTTCGGGCACGGGCGCAGAGAGCTACCGTCCGGGGAGCGTGTCGCGGGGAGGCACGACGGACGGCAACCGCGTCTACTACGAATCGGGCGGCCGCACCTCGCGAGGCAACCGCGTCTACGACACCCCGAACGGACGCAACACCTATACCCCCGCACCCTCACGCAACGAACCGCGCAGCTCGTTCAACCCGGGGTCGCGCTTCCCGGGCGGCTCGCCCGCCGGCAGCGGCTCGCCGCGCGGCGGTTCGTTCGGCGGCTCGCGCGGCGGCAGCGCATCGGGCGGCAGCCGCGGTTTCGGAGGACGATAACACACACTGGACTGGAGAGATGAAACGGATACTGGGAACGATTGTCCTGGCGGCCGCCATAAGCGCCGCGGCGCTGCCGGCCCGGGCACAGCTGACCTTCGGAGGGTCGCTGCTCGACCACGACATCATGACGGGAGGCGACTTCGCCTCCCTGTCGCGCAGCCACCCCTTCGGCACGGCGCGCGGCATGGCCATGGGCGGCGCCTTCGCCTCGCTGGGCGGCGACCTGACCTCCGTGTCGGTCAATCCGGCGGGCCTGGGCATGTACCGCAGCAGCGAGCTCACGCTCACCCCCATGATGGGCTTCACCCGCGGAGTGACGGCGGGGACCTCGCCCTGGACGGGCAACCGCGGGAACCGCTTCGCGCTGGCCAACGCGGGCCTCGCGCTCAACGTCCGCCAGAGCGCCGACCGGCCGATGACGAGCCTCACGCTCGCCTTCGGCGTGAACCGCGTGGCGGACTTCAACCGCCGATACTCATTCTCGTCCGAATCGCGCTACGACCCGAACGACCCCGGACGGCTCATGCCGACCGTGGCCGACATCTTCGGGCAGCAGCTGGGACAGAGCGGTATCTTTCCCGACGGGGAGGGCGCGCTCGGCTACGGCGGCACGAACCCCTACTTCTGGCCCGCAGTGCTGGGCTACAACGGCTACCTGATCAGCCCCTACACCGACAGCGGGGGCGACCCGACGTGGGTGCCCGACTGCATCGGCGCCAACGCCTCGGTGCTCCACTCGAACGAGGTGGTGAGCCGCGGGTCGATCAACGAGTTCTCGCTGGCGGCGGGGGCCAACTTCGGGAACCTCGTCTACGCGGGCTTCGCGCTCGGATTCCAGAGCGTGCACCGCGAGCAAAGCGTCTACTATCAGGAGGAGTACGGCTACTTCGACGCTTCGGGCAACGCGACCGCCGCCGTGACGAGCGGCGGCGACCCCCTCCGCACGCAGCTCGACCACTCGGGACTCTACCAGCGCACGGTGCTCGACGGCAGCGGCGTGAACTTCAAGCTGGGCATCATCGTGCGGCCCCTGCCGTCGCTGCGCCTCGGCGTGGCCTTCCACTCGCCCACCTTCTACGCGCTCGACCGCAGCTACGAGGCCGACATCTCCTCGCGGCTGCGCAACAACGAGACGGGCGGGCAGCTCGAGACGAGCGACGCGACCCCCGCGGTGATCGACGAGGCGGACAACAGCTGGAACTTCGTCTCGCCGGCACGGCTGCTCTTCGGCGCCTCCTACGCCTTCGGGTCGACAGCCGTCGTCTCGGTGGACTACGAACGGGACTGGTACAACGGCATCCGCGTGAAGAACGTCCCCGCTTCGGATCCCGCCTTCATGATCTACCCCGAAGGGTACAAGGCCGAGTTCAAGGCCAACTACCGCGGCAACAATACGGTGCGCGGCGGTGTCGAGGTGCGGCCGCTGCCGCGCCTGGCCCTGCGGGCGGGCGGCGGATGGACGGGCTCGGCGCTGCGCGACGAATCGCTCTACATCGGCACTCCGCAGCCGACCGACAGCTGGTTCTGCTCGGCGGGCTTCGGCGTGAACCTCTCGCGCACGGTGACCCTCGACTTCGCCTACCAGTACGTGAGCGAGCGGACGACCGCCTGCCAGCTCTTCTTCAGCCGCGACAAGACGACGGGCGCCATGATGACCTGCAGCGGGCTCTACGAGACCTCGTTCCGCCGTCATTTCGCGGCCATGACGTTCGGATTCCGCTTCTGAGACGGAGCCCCCGGTTCCGCGTGCGGCGGGGAGGGCGTGCGGAGGCCCTCCCCGCCGTTCGCATGCGCCGCGGCATCGGAGGCGCGTTTCGCGGTCCGGAACGCTTGTCCTTCCCGGTTTATTTTGTAATTTTGCGCTCCGTAAACGAAAGCAACGAACCGAACAAGGATATGGCAAAGGAACTGAAAGAGCTCACCCGGTCGGAGGAGAACTACTCGCAGTGGTACAACGACCTGGTGGTGAAGGCGGGGCTGGCCGAAAACTCGGCCGTCCGCGGATGCATGGTCATCAAACCCTACGGCTACGCCATCTGGGAGAAGATGCACGACGCGCTGGACCGCATGTTCAAGGAGACGGGACACCAGAACGCCTACTTTCCCCTCTTCATCCCGAAATCCTTCTTCTCGAAGGAGGCGCACCATGTCGAGGGATTCGCCAAGGAGTGCGCCGTGGTGACGCACTACCGCCTGAAGAACGATCCCGAGGGTGGCGGCGTGGTGGTGGACCCCGACGCGAAGCTGGAGGAGGAGCTCATCGTGCGCCCCACCTCCGAGACGATTATCTGGAACACCTACAAGAACTGGATACAGTCCTACCGCGACCTGCCGATTCTCTGCAACCAGTGGGCCAACGTGGTACGCTGGGAGATGCGCACGCGTCTCTTCCTGCGCACGGCCGAATTCCTGTGGCAGGAGGGCCATACGGCCCACGCCACGCGCGAGGAGGCCATCGCCGAGGCCGAACGCATGATACAGGTATACCGCCGCTTCGCCGAGGAGTGGATGTCGCTGCCGGTCATCGTGGGCCACAAGTCGCCCAACGAGCGCTTCGCCGGCGCCGAGGACACGCTCACGATCGAGGCGCTGATGCAGGACGGCAAGGCGCTCCAGAGCGGCACGTCGCACTTCCTGGGACAGAACTTCGCCAAGGCGTTCGACGTGCAGTATCTCGACCGCGAAGGCAAGCTCGAATACGTATGGGCCACCTCGTGGGGCGTCTCTACCCGTCTGATGGGTGCGCTCATCATGGCCCACTCGGACAACAACGGTCTGGTACTCCCGCCGAAGCTGGCCCCGATCCACGTGGCCATGGTCCCCATCTACCGCGGTCCCGAGCAGATGGCCGCCGTACTCGAGCGGCTCGGCTCCCTGGCCGAAGCGCTCCGCGCCAAGGGGCTCAGCGTGCAGGTGGACGACCGCGACAACGTGCGTTCGGGCTTCAAGTTCGCCGAATACGAGCTCAAGGGCGTGCCCGTGCGGCTCGCGATGGGTCCGCGCGACCTGGAGCAGGGTACCGTCGAACTGATGCGCCGCGACACGCTCGAGAAGGAGACCGTACCCCAGGAGGGGCTCGTCGAGCGCATCGAAGGGCTCATGGAGGAGATCCAGCGCAACATCTACCGCAAGGCGCTCGCCTTCCGCGACTCGATGATCACGCGGGTCGACACGTGGGAGGAGTTCTGCGAGGTGCTCGACACGAAGGGCGGCTTCGTCTCGGCCCACTGGGACGGGACGGTCGAGACGGAGGTGGCCATCAAGGAGGCGACCAAGGCGACCATCCGCTGCATCCCGCTCGACGCCGAAGAGGAGGAGGGCCGCTGCATCCACTCGGGACGCCCCTCGCACCGTCGCGTGCTCTTCGCCCGAAGCTACTGATACCGCCCGGCCATGGCTCCGACCCAAGAGCTGCGCAAACATCGGATTTACCGCGTGACCCTCGTGGGACTCGCGGTAAATCTCGTTTTGTCGGCCGCCAAGCTGGCGGCCGGCGTGGCGGGCCGCAGCGGCGCCATGGTCGCCGACGCGGTCCACTCCCTTTCGGACGTGGCGACCGACGTGGTCGTGATCCTCTTCGCCGGCGTCTCGGCCCGGCCGCGCGACGCGAGCCACGACTACGGCCACGGCAAGTACGAGACCCTCGCCACGATCTGCATCGCCCTGGCCCTCGCGGTCGTGGGGGCGGGAATCCTCGTCCACGGCATCGAGGCCGTGGAGGCCGTGCTGCGCGGCGAAACGCTCCCCCGTCCGGGAGCCGTCGCGCTCGCCGCGGCGGCCGTATCGGTCGTCGTGAAGGAGGCGCTCTACTGGTACACCGTACGTGCGGGCCGTCTGCTGCGGAGCCCGAGCGTCGTGGCCAACGCCTGGCACCACCGCAGCGACGCCTTCTCGTCGCTCGGGACGCTGGCGGGCATCGGCTGCGCCTACTTCTTCGGCGAGGAGTGGCGCATCGCCGACCCCGCGGCCGCCATGATCGTCGCACTCTTCATCTTCAAGATCGCCTTCGACCTGCTGCACGACGGCATCGACGAGCTGCTCGAGCGGTCGCTCCCGGCCGAGACCGAGGAGGAGATCCTGCGTATCGCCGGCAGCGTACACGGGGTGCGCGACCCGCACGACCTGCGCACGCGCCGCATCGGCAGCACCGTGGCCATCGAGCTTCACGTACGGGTGGAGGGGTCGATGAGCGTCGAGGCGTCGCACCGGCTCACCGAAGAGATCGAGCGGCTGCTGCGCGAACGCTTCGGCGAGGAGAGCTTCGTCATGGTGCATGTCGAGCCGCTACGGTGATCCGGCGCAGGAGATGAGCCCGGCCGCCGTTCCTCACGGAACGGCGGCCGGCTGCGCATAATGCGGACGCAAGGCACGGCGCAGGAGCCGCACGGGAAGCGGAGGTAAAACGAGAGCGGGAATCCGCACGCACCGGCGGCTCAGAAGAGGCTGCGCAGGGTACGCAGGATACCCTCGGCGTCGATGCCGCAGAGGGCGCGCAGTTCGGCCTGGGTGCCGTGTTCGACGAAGGTGTCGTCGATGCCGAGTGTCCGCACGCGGGGCTCGTAGCCGTGTTCGGCCATGAAGGCGGCGACAGCCTCGCCCACGCCGCCGCGCACGACCCCCTCCTCGACCGTGACGATCCGGCCGAAGGTGCGCCCCACCTCGTGGAGCAGCTCCTCGTCGAGCGGCTTGGCGAAGCGCAGGTCATAGTGGGCCACGGAGAGCCCCTCGCGGGCGGCCAGTCCGGCCGCCTCGGCCGCGGCGATGCCCGCCGTGCCGACGGTGACGAGGGCCGCGTCGCTCCCCCGGCGCAGGCGCCGGCCCCGTCCCACGGGGAGCGCCTCGAAGGGGAGGTCACGCCACGGGCACCCCGGACCGCAGCCGCGCGGATAGCGGATGACGAAGGGGGCATCGCCGAGAAGCGCCGTATACATCAGGTTGCGCAGCTCCGCCTCGTCCATCGGGGCGGCGACGGTCAGCTCCGGCACGGCGGCGAAGGAGGCCAGGTCGAGCAGGCCGTGGTGCGTGGCGCCGTCCTCGCCGACCAGACCGGCCCGGTCGAGACAGAGCACCACGGGCAGCCGCTGGATGGCCACGTCGTGAACCATGTTGTCGTAGGCACGCTGCGCAAAGGCGGAGTATATGTTGCAGAAGGGACGCATGCCTCCGGCCGCCAGACCGGCCGAGAAGGTGACGGCGTGGCCCTCGGCGATGCCGACGTCGAAGACCCGGTCGGGCATCGCATCGCGCAGGATGTTCATCGAACAGCCCGAGAGCATGGCGGGGGTGATGCCCACCACACGCGCATCGAGCCGCGCCAGGTCGAGCAGCGTCTGCCCGAAGACCTCCTGGAAACGGGCCGCACCCCCCTCCGTACCGAGACGCTCGCCCGTCCGGGGGTCGAAGCATCCGGGGGCGTGCCACACGCTGCGGTCGCTCTCGGCGGGGAGGTATCCCTTGCCCTTGACGGTCATCACGTGGAGCAGCTTGGGGCCCTCGATCTCCTTCAACACGCGCAACACGCGTACCAGCTCGCCCAGATCGTGGCCGTCGACCGGTCCGAAATAACGGAAGTTGAGACTCTCGAAGAGGTTGCTCTTGTTCAGCAGGCCGTGCTTGACGGCATTGCCCAACTTCTGGCAGAGCCGCAACAGGCGGGGCGTATGCGAGAGGAGACACCAGAGCCGCTGTTTGATGCGGTTGTAGTGCACCGAGGTGGAGATGCGCAGCAGGTAGCCGCGCAGTGCGCCGGTGGCCTCGTCGATGGCCATGTCGTTGTCGTTGAGGATGACCAGCAGGTTGGTCCGGCGACTCGCGCCGGCATTGTTGAGCCCCTCGAAGGCGAGGCCGCCCGTCATCGCCGCGTCGCCTATGACCGCCACCACGCTGCACGGCTCGCCCCGCAGCTCGGCCGCCTTGGCCATGCCGAACGCGGCCGAGATCGAGACCGAGGCATGACCCCCGCCGAAGGCGTCGTAGGGACTCTCGGCCATGCGCGGGAAGCCGCTGATGCCGCCCAGCCGGCGCTTGCGGCGGAAGGCCTCGCGGCGCCCCGTGATGATTTTGTGGGCATAGGTCTGATGGCCCACGTCCCAGACGATCCGGTCGCGGGGCGCATCGAAGACGTAGTGCAGCGCCGCCGTGAGCTCCACCGTGCCGAGGCTCGAGGCGAGGTGGCCCGGATTGACCGAGCACTGTTCGACGATATAGCGGCGCAGCTCGTCGCAGTAACGGCGCAGCTCGTCGGGGGTGAGCCGCTTCAGGTCGTCGGGCGACTCCACGCGGTCGAGCAGGGTATGGTCGGCTTGATTCACGGCAGTGCAAAGATAGGGATAAAAATGCAATTATTTCGGGAAAAATCCCTATCTTCGCAAAACGAAAGGAGGCGTAATGAAATACCGCAGGATACTTCTCAAACTGAGCGGCGAGTCGCTCCAGGGCACGCAGGGCTACGGCCTCTCGACCGACGTGCTCCGCTCCTATGCCGTACAGATCGGCGCGGCGGCCGCCGCAGGCGTGCAGATCGGCATCGTCGTGGGCGGCGGCAACATCTTCCGGGGGCTGACGGGCGCCCGGAGGGGCTTCGACCGCGTGAAGGGCGACCAGATGGGCATGCTCGCCACGGTGATCAACTCGCTGGCGCTGCAGTCGGCCCTCGAGGACGAGGGTGTTCCGGCCCGGGTGCTCACCTCGATACGCATGGAGCCGGTGGGCGAATACTACTCCAAGGCCCGGGCGCTGGAGTGCATGGCGCGCGGCGAGGTGGTCCTCGTGGGCGGCGGCACCTCGAACCCCTTCTTCTCGACCGATTCGGCGGCGGCGCTGCGCGGCATCGAACTCGAGGCCGACGTGCTGCTCAAGGGCACCCGCGTGGACGGCATCTACACGGCCGATCCCGAGAAGGACCCCACGGCCGAGAAGTTCGACCGCATCACCTTCGACGAAGTCTACGCCCGCGGCCTGAAGGTGATGGACCTCACCGCCTTCACGCTCTGCCGCGAGAACGGCCTGGAAGTGGTCGTCTTCGACATGGACACCCCGGGCAACCTGGAGCGGGTGCTGGCCGGCGAGCCCATCGGAACCCTCGTCAAGCGCTGACGGACATGGACTACAAACGCAGAAAGAAGAAAAACGCCGCCTCGCTCTGGCTCATGCTGGCGGCCATCGTCGCGCTGGGACTCCTCATTTGGCTGCTCCCCTCGTGCGGCAGCCGGACCGACGGGACGACCCTCGTGCGCGAGGGCGACGCCGCCCCCGACTTCACCGTCGAGATGGTCGACGGCCGGACACTCACCCTCTCGGAGCTCGAGGGGCGCGTGGTGCTGCTCCAGTTCTGGGCCACGTGGTGCCCGCCCTGCCGGGCCGAGCTGGCCCGCGCCGAGCAGGAGCTCGTCGGACGCTTCGCCGGACAGCCCTTCATCTACCTGCCCGTATCGCGCGGCGAGGAGCGGGCGACGGTCGAGGCCTTCCTCCGCGGCGAGGGCTACCGCTTCGCATCGGGCATCGACCCCGACGAGATGGTATACGGGCTCTACGCCACCGACTACATCCCGCGCAACTTTCTGATCGACCGCGAAGGACGCATCGTGCGGGCGACGGTGGGCTATACGCCCGCCGAGTTCGACGAACTGGTGCACGCCATCGAGGAGGAACTCGACGAACAGTAACGACCTAAACAGCGACTCAATGGATACCAAGACGATTATCAACGATGCCTCGCAGCGGATGCAGAAGGCGATCGACCACCTCGAGGAGGAGCTCCTCAACGTGCGCGCCGGCAAGGCGTCGCCCTACGTGCTCAACGGCGTGATGGTCGACTACTACGGCTCGATGACCCCCGTATCGGGCGTGGCGAGCGTCACCGTACCCGACGCGCGGACCATCCTGGTGCAGCCCTGGGACAAGAAGATGCTGCGCCCGCTCGAAAAGGCGATTCTCGACGCCAACATCGGGCTCACCCCCTCGAACAACGGAGAGCAGATCCGCCTGACGATTCCGCCCCTCACCGAGGAGCGCCGCAAGGAACTCGTGAAGCAGGTGCGCGCCGAGGCCGAGACGGCCCGCATCAGCCTGCGCAACGCTCGCCGCGACGCGGTGGAGTCCTTCAAGAAGGCGCAGAAGGAGGGTATGCCCGAAGACGAAGCGAAGGATGGCGAGACCCAGTCGCAGAAGCTGCTGGA
This sequence comes from uncultured Alistipes sp., assembly GCA_949288735.1. Taxonomy (GTDB): domain Bacteria; phylum Bacteroidota; class Bacteroidia; order Bacteroidales; family Rikenellaceae; genus Alistipes. The sequence goes on along the minus strand of CASELE010000006.1, from coordinate 51,972 downwards.
GAAGTTCTCGAAGCAGCTCGACACCGTACTCGACGCCAAGGAGAAGGAGATCATGACGGTCTGACCGCTCCTCAGCGGCGGCCCCACCCCACCCGTCCGGTAGGCATCGCTTGCCGGACGGGTTCGTTTCGGGCGGCGACGCATGCGCCCGCGCAAGCCGGAAAAGGGCCGCGGGAGGGATGCGCGCCGCATTCGCGAGGGGACGCGCGACGGACACGAGGCCGATTTTCGGGTCTCCATTTCTGCAGTCGGGCGAATTGTCGTACATTTGGAGTCCGGAAACCTAACGCAACAAGTGGCATGAACAGACGACTCGCGGCGCTGGCCGCACTTCTGCTGCTCGCACCGGCGCTGCCCGCCGCGGCGCAGGGATACGTGAAACTCAACGGGCTCTACGCCCTGGCGGGGATTCTGAACCCCTCGGTCGAATTCGTCGTATCGCCCAGGTCGACGATCCAGAGCGAGATCGTCTACTCGCCCTGGAAGTCCATCGGAGGCAAGCACATGCACTTCGGCATCCTGATGGGCGAATACCGCCGCTACTTCCGCGGGCACAACGACGGCTGGTACCTCGGAGCCAACGCCGGCATGATGGCCTTCGACATGTCGAAGCCCTACCTCGACGGGGCCCGCATCCGTTTCGAGAACCGCTACAGCAAGGGCTACGGCTTCATGGTCGGCATCTGCGCCGGCTACGAATGGCGGTTCGCCGAGCGGTGGCTGCTCGACGCCTTCGTGGGGTGGTCGTGGATGTCGAGCTACTACAACGGCTACTCGATGGACGGGCAGGTCGACCTCCACCCGCACCGCCCCGTCGAGCCGAAATACCCCGATCCCTTCAACGGGTCGTCGGAGTGGTACCCCAACAAGATCGGCCTATCGATCGGCTATCGCATCATCTCGCCCGAGCGGTTCCGCGGCGAGGTGCAGCGCACGCACCGCCTCCGCGCCGAGGCCCGGTAGAGGAGGCCCGTCCTCCGCGCGCGCGTCATGCGCGCCCGGCGCGGCGAAGCGTTCCGGACAGAACAAAAAGAACGCGAGGGGGTGTCCCGGCCGGGACACCCCCTCGGTGCATGTGCGGCGCGCGGCAACTACCGGCGCACCACCTTTTCGTAGCCGTAGATGGCGTTCTCGCCGAGCTCCTCCTCGATACGGAGCAGCTGGTTGTACTTCGCCATGCGGTCCGAACGCGACATCGAACCGGTCTTGATCTGTCCCGAGTTCGTGGCCACGGCGATGTCGGCAATCGTCGCATCCTCCGTCTCGCCCGAACGGTGCGAGGTCACGGTGGTGTAGCCGGCGCGGTGCGCCATCTCGATGGCGTCGAGCGTCTCGGTCAGCGTGCCGATCTGATTCACCTTGATGAGAATCGAGTTGGCGCAGCCCATCTCGATGCCCTTGCGCAGGAAGTCGACGTTCGTCACGAAGAGGTCGTCGCCCACGAGCTGGCAACGGTCGCCCAGCTCGCGCGTAAGGAGCTGCCAACCCTCCCAGTCGTTCTCGGACATGCCGTCCTCGATCGAGTCGATGGGGTACTTGGCCACGAGCGATTTCAGGTACTCGACCTGCTCGGCCGAGGTGCGGCGGGCCCCCTTCTCGCCCTCGAACTTCGTATAGTCGTAGATTCCATCCTTGTAGAATTCGGACGAGGCGCAGTCCATGCCGATGGCCACGTCGCCGCCCTCGGCTCTGCGGCCCGGCTTGTAGCCTGCGGCCTTGATGGCCTCGACAATCGAATCGAGCGCATCCTCCGTGCCGTCGAGCGCGGGAGCGAAACCGCCCTCGTCACCCACGGCCGTCGAGAGCCCGCGGGCGTGGAGCACCTTCTTCAGATGGTGGAAAACCTCAGCACCCATGCGGACGGCCTCCTTGAGCGTGGGGGCACCCACGGGACGGATCATGAACTCCTGGAAGGCGATGGGGGCGTCGGAGTGCGAACCGCCGTTGATGATGTTCATCATCGGCACGGGCAGATGCTTCGCGTTGGCACCGCCGATGTAGCGGTAGAGCGGCATGCCGAAGTAGTCGGCGGCAGCGCGGGCCACGGCCAGCGAGACGCCCAGGATGGCGTTGGCGCCGAGGTTCGACTTGGTCTTCGTGCCGTCGAGCGCGAGCATCGTCTTGTCGACGCCCACCTGGTCGGCCACGTTCATGCCGATGACCGCCGGGGCAATCACCTCGTTCACGTTGCGCACGGCCTTCTCGACACCCTTGCCCAGATAGCGGCTCTTGTCGCCGTCGCGCAGCTCGAGCGCTTCGTGCTCGCCCGTCGAGGCGCCGCTCGGTACGGCGGCACGGCCGAATGCACCGCTGGCGGTGCGCACCTCTACCTCCACGGTCGGATTGCCGCGCGAATCGAGGATCTCCCTTGCATGAATCTCAACAATCTGCATAGTCAGTGATGTTTTAATAAGACTTGATAACCTGTATTACCCAACCTTTGCGGCGCAAAGGTACGAAAAAAGACGGAATAGAGACGGCAGCTTCCGGATATTTTCCTTAACTTTGTCGTATGGCGGTGCACAGGGCATCGCCCTCACTAAAAGTCATATTCGTATGGTATCCTACAAAGATCTGGGCCTCGTGAACTCGCGCGAGCTGTTCGCCAAAGCCATCGAAGGGGGCTACGCCATCCCCGCCTTCAACTTCAACAACATGGAGCAGATGCAGGCGATCATCCAGGCCTGCGTGGAGACCGCTTCGCCGGTCATCCTGCAGGTATCGGCAGGCGCCCGCAAGTATGCGAACCAGACCCTGCTGCGCTACATGGCACAGGGCGCCGTGGAGTATGCCCGCGAACTGGGCCGCGCGATTCCCATCGTGCTGCACCTCGACCACGGCAACTCCTTCGAGTTGTGCAAGAGCTGTATCGAGACGGGCTTCTCGTCGGTGATGATCGACGGCTCGTCGCTCCCCTACGACGAGAACGTGGCCCTCACCCGGCAGGTGGTCGACTACGCCCACCGCTACGACGTGACCGTCGAGGGCGAACTGGGCGTGCTGGCCGGCGTCGAGGACGAGGTCGCCGCCGAGGAGTCGCACTACACGCGCCCGGAGGACGTGGAGGATTTCGTGAAGAAGACGGGCGTCGATTCGCTGGCCATCTCCATCGGCACATCGCACGGCGCCAACAAGTTCCGCCCGGAGCAGTGCACGCGCGGCGCCGACGGCGTGCTGGTTCCGCCCCCGCTGCGGTTCGACATTCTGGAGGAGATCGAGAAGCGCATTCCCGGCTTCCCCATCGTACTCCACGGATCGTCGTCCGTACCGCAGGAGTACGTCCGCATCATCAACACGCACGGCGGTGCGCTGAAGGATGCCGTCGGCATTCCCGAGGAGCAGTTGCGCCGTGCCGCCAAGAGCGCCGTCTGCAAGATCAACATCGACTCCGACGGCCGCCTGGCGATGACCGCCGCCGTGCGCAAGGTCTTCGTCGACCAGCCCGCCGAATTCGACCCGCGCAAATACCTGGGTCCGGCACGCGACGAGCTGAAGAAGCTCTACATGCACAAGTGCCGCGAGGTGCTCGGCTCGGCCGGCAAGGCCTGACCGCCCCGGAGCCCGAACGACGGAGCGGCTGTCCCGACGGGGACGGCCGCTCCCTCTCTTTTGTCCCGCGCCGTCAAGGAAGGGCCTCCCAGGAAGAGACAAAAAAAACGGCCGCCGGAAGAGGCGGCCGCCTGGCAATCAGAGCTGTTGACGAGGATTGAACTCGTGACCTCTTCCTTACCAAGGAAGTGCTCTACCACTGAGCTACAACAGCATTTTTGCCCGAAAGCGGTACAAAAGTACACAAGAAAAATGAAATTCCAAAAAATTTGCATGTTTTTCCGGAATATTGCATACCTTTACTGTCCATTTGCAACACAAACCTATGAAACGTATATTGATCGTAGGCGCAGGAGGTCAGATCGGATCGGAGCTGACCACCTATCTGCGCAAGATTTACGGCGGCTCCAACGTAGTGGCCACCGACGTCCGCGAATGCAAGGCTCTGGCAGAAGAGGGTCCCTTCGAAGTGCTCGACGCGCTCGACATGGCGGCCATGGCCTCGGTCGTGTCGCGTTACCGTATCGATACCATCTTCAACCTCGTGGCGTTGCTTTCGGCCGTCGGCGAGAAAAACCCGCAACTGGCCTGGAAGGTCAATATCGGGGCGCTGACCAACTCGCTCGAGGTGGCCCGCGACCGCAAGTGCGCCGTCTTCACCCCCTCGTCGATCGGAGCCTTCGGTCCCTCGTCGCCCAAGGACAAGACACCGCAGGATACGGTGATGCGTCCGACGACGATGTACGGTGTCTGCAAGGTGACGGGCGAGCTGATGGGCGACTACTATCACTCGCGCTTCGGCGTCGACGCCCGTTCGGTACGCTTCCCCGGCCTTATCTCGAACGTGACGCTGCCCGGCGGCGGCACGACCGACTACGCCGTGGAGATCTACTACGAGGCGATCCGCAACGGCCGCTTCACCTGCCCCGTACCGTCGGACGTCTACATGGACATGATGTACATGCCCGACGCCCTGCGCGCCTGCGTGGAGCTGATGGAGGCCGACCCCTCGAAGCTCGTGCACCGCAACAGCTTCAACATCGCGTCGATGAGCTTCACGCCCGAGATCATCTGCGCCGAAATCAAGAAGCGGCTGCCCGACTTCACGATGGACTACGACGTCGACCCCGTGAAGAAGGCCATCGCCGAGAGCTGGCCCAACTCGCTCGACGACAGCTGTGCCCGCGAGGAGTGGGGATGGAAGCCCGAATGGGACCTGTCGCGCATGACCGACGACATGCTCGACCACATCCGCCGCAAGCTCGCCGCCGAGACGAAGGCATAGCGGAATCCCTTTCCCGGCAGAACGCCGGGGCGTCGGAACAGCTCCGACGCCCCGGTTTTCCTTTTCCGGAACGGAGGAGCGGAACGGCAAAGTCCCGGACATATATATAAGGGTGGCTGCGGGCGACCAAGGGCTTTTTACACCACATTCCGAGGAAAATCGGACTCGGAGGGGGCGCGGGCGCGAAGTATCTTTGCGTCATGCAAAACCACCGCGACACGAACCGCAGGCTCCGCCGCACCGCGCCGCACGGGCTGCGGCCCGTACTGCGGATGACCGCCGCCGCCGAGCCGCTGCATCCTCTGCTCGAGGAGCTTCCCGCCCGCTTCGAACGGGAAGGGACGGTGCTCTATGAGGGACGCAACAGTATCCGCCGTTTCGAGACGTCGGCAGGTCCCGTAGCCGTCAAGCGCTACGGCAGGCCCAACCGACTGAACCGCATCGTCTACTCCTTCCTGCGCAAGGGAAAGGCCCGGCGCGCCTACGAACACGCCGCACGGCTGCGCGAACTGGGCATCGACACCCCCGAGGAGCTCGCCTGCCTCGAGCTGCGCGACCGGTGGGGAATCGTACGCGACAGCTACTTCGTCGCACGCTGCACCGACCGAACCTCTCTCTCGGCGGCGGCCGCCGCCTACCCTTCGGCCGAATCGGAAGAGGTGCTCGCGGCCTTCGCCCGATTCGCCGCCTCGCTCCACGAAAAGGGGGTGCTGCACCGCGACTTCAACCACAACAACATACGCTACGACCGGGGGCCCGACGGCCGGCTGCGCTTCGAGCTGATCGACACGAACCGCATGCGCTTCGCCGCCCGCGCCACGCCCCGGCAGTGCCGCTCCAACCTGCGCAGGCTCAGTGTCCCGGCCGCCGCCTTCCTCTACATCGCGGCCCGCTACGCCGAGGTCCGGGGCTGGGATGCCGACGACAACCTGCTGCGCAGCGCCATCGCGCGGCTCCTCTTCGAACGGCGCCAGCACCTGAAGCAGGAGTTGAAGGGGCTCCGGCACCGCAACCGCTGAAAAAGCGACGACCGCGCCGCGCGCATCGCGAATCTTTGCGTACCTTTGCGCATCGGCCGGCCGCCCCAGCGCGGCGGGCCGCCGCACATGAACGACCTGCAGCCCATCGTACAGCTCCCCGCCGACGGGAGTGCGCTCCTTATCGCCGGCCCATGCAGCGCCGAGACCGAGGAGCAGGTGCTCGCCACGGCCCGTCCTCTGGCCCGCGGCGGCGTGCGCATCTTCCGCGCGGGTCTCTGGAAGCCCCGCACCAAGCCCGGAGGCTTCGAGGGGGTGGGCGCCGCGGGGCTGCCGTGGCTCGCCCGCGTACGGCGCGAGACGGGGATGCTCGTGGCGACCGAGGTGGCGACCCCCGACCATGTCGCCGCAGCCCTCGACGCCGGCATCGACATGCTCTGGCTCGGCGCCCGCACGGCGACCGATCCCTTTGCCGTGCAGGAGCTCGCCGACGCCCTGCGCGGCCGCGATGTACCGGTGCTGGTCAAAAACCCGCTCAGCCCCGACCTCGAACTCTGGCTCGGCGCCCTCGAACGGCTCCACGACGCCGGCCTGCGCCGGCTCGGAGCCATACACCGCGGCTTCGGCTCGCTCGACCGCGGCACCTACCGCAACGCCCCTCTCTGGTCCGTCCCCATCGAACTGCGTCGCCGGCTGCCGCAGCTCCCCCTGCTCTGCGACCCGAGCCATATCGGCGGACGGCGGTCGCTGGTCGAACCGATCGGCCGCCGGGCCATGGAGCTGGGATTCGACGGTCTGGTGATCGAAGCGCACTGCTCGCCCGACGAGGCGTGGAGCGACCGGGCACAGCAGCTCACTCCCGAACAGGTGCTGCGTCTGGCCGCAGGCCTCGCGCCACGGCGCGGCGACGCCACGGCAGAGCAGCTCGAGGCCCTGCGGCGCGAGATAGACCGCTGCGACGACCGGCTCGTCGGGATACTGGCCCGCCGTATGGAAGTCGCGCGCGCCATCGGACGGTGGAAGCGGAGCCACGCCATGCCCGTGCTCCAGGCCCGCCGCTACGACGAACTGCTCACGCGCCGCGCGGCCCAGGCCGAAGAGGCGGGCATGAGCGCCGACTTCATGCGCGAACTGATGCGCGTCATACACGGCGAGTCGGTGCGGCAGCAGCTCGAGGAGTGCGGCGAGGGGACGACGGCGGACGGGAAGCGTTAAGATTCGGTTAAATATCCCCGCCCCGCGCGGCACTTTGCCGATTGTTCCCTAATTTTGGCGGCAAAAGAGAGAGATCTATGGCTACGGGCAAACACAAGATTCTGGTCGTCGACGACGAGGAGTCGCTCTGCGAAATCCTCCAGTTCAATCTCGAGGTCGAAGGCTACGAAGTGGATACGGCCAACAGCGCCGAGCAGGCGCTCACGCTCCATCCGGAGCGCTATTCGCTCATCCTTCTCGACGTGATGATGGGCGAGATGAGCGGTTTCCGCATGGCGAAGATCCTGAAGGAGAACCCCGCCACGGCCAGCATACCCATCATCTTCTGCACGGCCAAGGACAGCGAGGACGACACGGTAGTCGGCCTCAATCTCGGGGCGGACGACTACATCGCCAAGCCCTTCTCCGTACGCGAGGTGCTGGCCCGCGTGAAGAGCGTGCTGCGGCGCAGCGCCCGCCAGGAGGGCGCCGCCGGCGAGACGCTCGAATACGGCACGCTGCGCATCGACCTCGGACGCAAGATCTGCACGCTCGACGGCACGGAGGTGAAGCTGACCAAGAAGGAGTTCGAGATACTCACCCTCTTCCTGAAAAACCGCGGCAAGATCTTCTCGCGCGAGGAGATCCTGCACCGGGTCTGGAGCGACGAGGTAATCGTGCTCGACCGCACGATCGACGTGAACATCACGCGCCTCAGACGCAAGATCGGGCCCTACGGCGAGCACATCGTCACGCGGCTGGGCTACGGCTATGGATTTGAAGAGTAAGCTCTCGTTCCACCGGCGGCTCTTCCTGCTCCTGCTGCTCTTCTCGTGGGTGCTGATGGGCTGCTTCATCGGCTTCCAGTACGGCCGCGAGGAGCACTTCAAGGCCGAGCGGCTCAACGCCCAGCTGCAGCTGCTCAACGTGCGGCTGCTCGACTGGCTCGACGAGGGGGGCGATCCCGCCGCATTCCTCGGCCGGCAGCGCGTGCCGCTCGAGGGGCTGCGCATCACGGTCCTCCGCCCCGACGGCACGGTACTCTACGATTCGGCCATTCCGGCCGGTCCGGCGGAGAACCACCGCGCGCGGCCCGAGATCGCCGAGGCAATCGAAAAGGGGACGGGCTATACGCTGAGCCGCCGCTCGGAGAGCACGCACGACACCTGCTTCTATTCGGCCATGAGCGGCGACCGCTACATTGTGCGCACGGCGCTCCCCTACTCGCTGCCGCTGCGCGAGGTGCTGGAGGCCGACCGCGAATTCCTGTGGTTCATGCTCGGCATCACGCTCATGATGAGCGTATTCGGCTATTTCACCACGCGGAAGCTGGGACTCAGCATCATGCGGCTGAAGGACTTCACCGAGCGGGCCGAGCGGGGCGAGGAGATCGGCGTCGACGACTTCCCCCACGACGAGCTGGGCGAGATTTCGGCCAACGTCGTGCGGCTCTACGCCCAGCTGCAACGGACCACGGCCGACCGCGACCGCGAACACGCCGCCGCGCTGCACCAGGAACAGGAGAAGATCCGCATCAAGAAACAGCTGACCAACAACATCAACCACGAGCTCAAGACCCCCGTGGCCTCCATACAGGGCTATCTGGAGACCATTCTCGCCAACCCCGGAATGCCCGAGGCGCAGCGTACCTCGTTCCTCGAGAAGAGCCTCGCGCAGACCGAGCGGCTGAGAAGGCTGCTCATCGACATATCGACCATCACGCGCATGGACGAGGCGAGCCAGCTCATCCTGAAGGAGCCCGTGCGGCTGAACGACATCATCGACGAGATCAAGGCCGACGTCCGGCTCCAGCCCGAGGAGCGGCGCATGCGCGTGCACTGCAGCTTCACGAAGCCCGTCGTCGTCGAGGGCAACGCCGCACTGCTGGGCTCGATCTTCCGCAACCTGGCCGACAACGCCGTGGCCTACTCCTCGGGGCGCGACATACGCATCGACCTGGTGGGCGAGGACGAACGGCAGTACCGCTTCCGCTTCGCCGACAACGGCATCGGCATCGAAGAGGAGCACCTCCCGCACATTTTCGAACGCTTCTATCGCGTGGATACGGGCCGTTCGCGCAAGATGGGGGGCACGGGGCTGGGGCTCTCCATCGTCAAGAACGCCGTCATGCTCCACGGCGGGACCATCGAAGCCCGTAACGGCGAAAAGGGAGGTCTCGAGTTCCTCTTCACGCTCGACAAGCACGCCGCCGACCGCGGAGACAAGACGGGAAGCGAAGAGGAGCGCGGAGCCGTGGCGCCGCAGGAGGAGTAGAACAGGAACCCGTACCCCGAACGCACCGGCGGAGGGAGAACATTCGCACGGCCGTAACGGCTATGTAACGTATTTGTAACATGTGTTTCATTACTTTGTGCCGTTATACCGCACCTAAATTCTGAAACACATGAGTCCGATCTTCACCTTCACGATCGTCGTACTGGGTCTGCTCGCCGTGATGGGTATCGTCGTCGGCGTGGCCAACGACGCCGTCAATTTCCTCAATTCGGCCCTCGGCTCGAAGGTGGCCCCGCGCAAGGTGATCCTCTCGGTCGCCGCAGCGGGCATCCTCGTGGGCACGCTCACCTCGTCGGGCATGATGGAGGTGGCCCGCAGCGGCGTCTTCTATCCGGCGCAGTTCACCTTCGGCGAGATCATGATGCTCTTCCTGGGCATGATGCTCGGCAACGTCATCCTGCTCGACATCTTCAATACGCTCGGCCTGCCCACCTCGACCACCGTCTCGATGGTCTTCGGCCTGCTGGGCGCGGCCGTCGCCGCAGGACTGCACCGCATCGCCGAGGATCCGGCCATCGGCCTGGCCGACCTCTCGCAGTTCATCAACTCGGGCAAGGCGATGGTCATCATCTCGGCCATCCTGCTCTCGGTGGCGCTGGCCTTCCTGGCGGGCACACTCTTCATGTACATCTCGCGGCTCATCTTCTCGTTCCGCTACTTGCCCCTCTTTCGGCGCTACGGAGCCCTCTGGTGCGGCATCTCCTTCGCCGGCATCCTCTATTTCGCCCTCTTCAAGGGACTCGACAACTCGGGGCTCATCCCGGAGGGGATTCTCTCCTACGTGCAGGAGCATGTCTTCCTCACCCTCTTCGGCCTGTGGATCGTCTGCTCGCTCATCCTCCGGCTGCTGCAGGCGCTCAAGATACACATCATCCGCGTCACCATTCTGGCGGGCACCTTCGCCCTGGCGCTCGCCTTCGCCGGCAACGACCTGGTGAACTTCATCGGCGTGCCGCTGGCCGGCTTCGACTCCTACCGCATCGCGCAGGAGGCGGGCAGCGAGGAGATACTCATGGGCGCCCTCATGCATCCGGCGCACGCCAACTTCGCCGTGCTGCTCGCCGCGGGCATCGTCATGATTCTCACGCTCTTCTTCTCGAAGAAGTCGCGCCACGTCACCGAGACCGAGCTTTCGCTCGCCTCGCAGCACGAAGGCGAGGAACGCTTCGGCTCGACCTTCGTCTCGCGCGGTCTGGTACGCTCGACGCTGGTGCTCAACTCGCTCTGGACGAGTGTCGTTCCCGCACGGCTGCAGCGGGCCATCGACCGCCGCTTCGAGCAGCTGCCCCCCGAGGAGCGCTCGTCGGCTCCCTACGACATGATCCGCGCCGTGGTCAACCTCACGGCCTCGGCCATCCTCATCTCGATAGCCACCTCCTACAAGCTCCCCCTCTCGACCACCTACGTCGTCTTCATGGTGGCCATGGGTTCGTCGCTCGCAGACCGCTCGTGGGGTCGCGAGAGCGCCGTCTACCGCATCACCGGCGTGATGGCCGTCATCTCGGGATGGTTCATCACGGCGCTCGCCGGATTCGCCATCGCACTGGCCGTAACGGCAGTACTGCTGTGGGGCGGCTGGATCGCCGCCGTGGCCCTCACGCTGCTCTGCGCCTGGATGCTCATCCGCAGCCACCGCAAGAGCCCCGAGACGAAGAAGCAGGCGGCCGCGCCGAAACCCGTCATCACCGCATCGGAACACCCGGACGACGTACTCTACGGCTGCGTCGAGGAGGTGTGCTCGACCATGGAGCAGGTGACGCGCATCTACAACCGCACGCTGGTGGCCGTATTCAAGGAGAACCGCAAGGTACTCAAGGAGATGGTCGCCGCATCGGAGCGACTTTTCGAGGAGGCCCGCAACCGCAAGTACGGCATCATGCCCACGCTGCGCCGCCTGCAGAAGAACGACATCGATACGGGCCATTTCTACGTACAGGTAGTCGACTTCCTCTCCGAGGTGACGAAGGCACTCATCCATATCACGCGGCCGGCCTTCGAGCACATCGACAACAACCACACGGGACTCTCGAAGGAGCAGATCGTCGACCTGATGCGCGTGAACGACGAGGTGGAGGTCATCTTCGAGAAGATCAACGCAATGCTCCGCTCGCGCAACTTCGACTTCTCGGAGCTCGACGCCGTGCTCGAGATGCGCGACGCCCTCTTCGACACGATTGTCGAGGCGACGAAGAACCAGTTCGCCCGTATCCAGAACGACGCCTCGACCAGCACCAAGGCCGGACTGCTCTATCTGACCATCCTCAACGAGACGAAGACCATGGTGCTCCAGGCGCGCAACCTGCTCAAGTCGCAGCACTACTTCCTCGAGCAGCGTAGATAGCGGCCCGTCAGCCCCGATAGCCGCCGACGGCGGCTATCGGGAGTTTTCGCCTGCTCCGCGGCCGGAAAGAGGTTATCAATAAAGAAGCATAACGAAAGTTTAGATTGTGATAAATTTATTTTTTTATTAAAAAATTTGCAATATTCGATTTCGCACTTTATCTTTGCAGCGAAGTTTTAAGGTTCATTAGGTTAGTAGTTTTAGGTTGGTTGAGGGAATCGGCCGGTTGCAGCGCAGGGTGCTTCAGTAGCACGCTGCACTGCTAAGACTGCGGGGCGGCAACGCCCGGCAGTCGAAGACCGCCGAGGACCTCATTTTTTTATGCCCATACCGGGGCAGGCCCTTACCGCTCGGGGCGGGACCGACCCATTGTCGGCCCAAGCCGCGCTGCGAGAGCGGTGGAGCGCCGGACCCGCGCGGCCGCGGCGGATTCGGGTCCTGTCGGCCGCACGAACACGACCCTTGCGAAGAGACGGGTCTGGCGCGGAAAGCGGTCCGGACGAACGACCGACGGCGGCGCGGAGGCACCCTGCCGAATGCGAATAACAAACGAGGAGCCCCGCGAAAGGCCGAAAGAGAGAAAAAGAGAGACGAGAAAGAAGAGATAGGCGTCAAGAGAAAAAAGAGAGCGAGACACTCGAATGAATGTCTCGCTTCGTCGTGTGGGAGCTGAGGGATTCGAACCCCCGACCCTCTGCTTGTAAGGCAGACGCTCTGAACCAGCTGAGCTAAGCTCCCATAAGAATGGCTTGGGACTGCAAAGGTAACTCCTTTTTCGGATATTCCAAAAAATCTGAAGATTTTTTTCACATCCTCCCGACCGTTCCGCGAACGGCCGTCCCTATCGAAAGAACCTCGCGCAACCCTCGCGCATCGCGCCTGAACAAGGACTTGAACCTAGGACCCCATGATTAACAGTCATGTGCTCTAACCAACTGAGCTATTCAGGCAGTCACCGTACTGTGCCGGTTTCGGAGTGCAAATATAGGGCATATTTCCAATTCCGCAAAACAATCGCCACTTTTTTTGCAAAAAAAAACGTATCTTTGCTTCGCAAGCACTGTCCGGGAAGATGAAGCTGCGCCGCTACATACTATCCATCACATTGACAATCTGCGCATTGTGCGCACAAGCCCAATCGGACCTCGACTTCGGGAGCGCGGTATGGGACTTCGGCACGATCGGAGAGTCGGAGGGTCCGGTGACCCACACCTTCACCGGCCGCAACCGTTCGGACCGGCCGCTCGTCATCCTGCGCGTGGTCTCGACCTGCGGATGCACCGTACCCGAATATTCGCGCGAGCCGGTGCTGCCGGGCGGCGAGGCGGCCATACGCGTCACCTTCGACCCGGCCAACCGTCCGGGCGTCTTCGACCGCGAACTGACGGTCTTCGACACCCGACGGCGCAAGGTGGCGACGCTGCGTATCCGCGGCACGGTCGAGGAGCGGCCGAAAAGCCTCGAGGAGCTCTACCCCGTCGAGGCGGGGGCGCTGCGGCTCGAGCGGAACCTCTGTCCCTTCGGCACCCTCTGCCACGGCCGCACGGCCGAGGATGCGGTCGGGCTCTGCAACCCCACGGACCGCACCGTGCGGCTCGGGCTGGTGCCGCTCCGCACGAGCGGCCTCGCGCAGGTGGAAGCCCCGGCCGAGATCGGAGCGGGCGAACGGGCCGAGATACGGCTGCGCTACACGATTCCGGAGGATTCGGAGCGCTACGGTACGGTAGAGGAGCTCTTCGCGCTGCACGTCGACGGCCGCGAGACCCCCGTGCGGCTGCTGGTCCACGGCATCGCGGCCGACAACCCCGACCGGCCGGGCGAAGAGGCCTCCGGACGGGGCGAACTGGAGAGGCACACGCTCCGGTTCGGCGTGGTGAAGCGCGACGCGGAACCGCAGCGAACCCTCTTCCGGCTCCGCAACACCGGCGGCGGGCATCTCACGATACGGGCCGTGGAGTGCAGCGAGGGTATCGGATGCTCGCTCCGCCCGGGCGACCGCATCGCCCCCGGAACGGCCATCGAGGCCTACGCCGAACTGGACCCCGCACGCCGGCCCTACGGCTACGTCGCGGGAAGCATCCTCCTCGTGACCGACGACCCGGCCCGGCCCGCGCGGCGGCTGCGCGTCACGGCCGTCGTCGAGGAGTGACGGGCGGCAGAAGGAGAGACACAAACGACACAAGCAATACAAGCAATACAAACGACAAACGCAACGGAGATATGTTTGAAATTCTCGAAAAGAAGTACCTCACGGACCAAATCTACCTGATGAAGGTCCACGCTCCGCGCATCGCCCAGTCGGCACTGCCCGGACAGTTCGTCATCGTCCGCTCGGACGAATTCGGCGAACGCATTCCGCTCACCATCTCCGACTACGATGCCGCCGAGGGGAGCGTCACGCTGGTCATCCAGACAATCGGCGCCTCGACGCTCAAGATCTGCGCCCGCGCCGAGGGGGAGCGGCTGGCCGACGTGGCCGGTCCGCTGGGCCGTCCCTCGGACTTCGTGCACGAGCCCATCGAGGAGGTGCGCCGTCGCCGCTACCTCTTCGTGGCGGGCGGCGTGGGGACCGCGCCGGTCTACCCGCAGGTGAAGTGGCTCCACGACCACGGCGTGCGGGCCGACGTCATCATCGGCGCCAAGACCCGCTCGCTGCTCATCTACACCGACCTCATGCGGACGGTGGCCGACCGGCTCCACATAGCCACGGACGACGGTTCGGAGGGATACCACGGCATGGTGACGGGACTCATCAAGGAGCTCGTCGAGAAGCAGGGCGAGCACTACGACGTCTGCGTGGCCATCGGCCCGATGGTCATGATGAAGTTCGTGGCCCTCACCACGAAGGAGTACGGGCTGAAGACCATCGTCTCGCTCAACGCCCTCATGGTCGACGGCACGGGCATGTGCGGCGCCTGCCGCGTGACGGTGGGCGGACGCACGCGCTTCACCTGCGTGGACGGCCCCGAATTCGACGGCCACGAGGTCGACTTCGACGAGGCGATGCGCCGCCAGGGGATGTACCGCACCCAGGAGCAGCGCGCCGCCGCCATCGAGGCCGAGCGGGCCGCGGGCCACGTCTGCCGCATCGGGCTGGACAAGTAGACCCGCCGGAGAGCGGACAGCAACGACTCAAACAACACACAATAGCATAAAGACATGGCAAACAAGATACCGCGCGTACCCGTACGCGAACAGGACCCGAAAGTCCGGGCGACCAACTTCGAGGAGGTCTGCCACGGCTACAACCAGGAGGAGGCGATGCTCGAAGCCACCCGCTGCCTCCACTGCAAGAATCCCCGCTGCGTGGCGGCCTGCCCCGTGAACATCCGCATTCCGGACTTCATCCACGAGGTGGCCGGGGGCAATCTGCGCCGCGCGGCCGAGATCATCGCCGAAGACAGCTCGCTGCCTTCGATCTGCGGCCGCGTCTGCCCGCAGGAGAGCCAGTGCGAAGGCTCGTGCGTGCTGGGCGTCAAGGGCGAGCCGGTGGCCATCGGCAAGCTCGAGCGCTTCGTCGGCGACTGGAAGCTCGCCAACCCGGGCGACGCCCCGCAACCCGCGCCCCGCAACGGACGCCGCGTGGCCGTCATCGGCAGCGGCCCCAGCGGTCTGGCCTGCGCCAGCGACCTGGCGAAGATGGGCTACGAGGTGAAGATCTTCGAGGCGCTCCACAAGGTGGGCGGCGTACTCGTCTACGGCATTCCGGAGTTCCGTCTGCCGAAGGAGCGGATCGTGGCCCGCGAAATCGAGGAGGTGCGACGCCTCGGCGTCGAGATCGAGACCGACGTCATCGTGGGACGCACCCTGACGATCGACGACCTGCTCGGCCGCGAGGGCTACGACGCCGTATTCGTCGGTTCGGGCGCCGGCCTGCCCCGTTTCATGGGCATCCCGGGCGAGAACCTCAACGGCGTGGTCTCGGCCAACGAATTCCTCACGCGCACCAACCTCATGCACGCCTACGACGCGCGCTACGACACCCCCGTCTACGTGGGACGCAAGGTAGTGGTGGTCGGCGGCGGCAACGTGGCGATGGACGCCGTGCGCACGGCCAAGCGTCTCGGCGCAGAGGCGACGATCGTCTACCGCCGTTCGGAGAAGGAGCTGCCCGCCCGCGCCGAAGAGGTGCACCACGCCCGCGAGGAGGGCATCGAGTTCCGTCTGCTGACCAATCCCGTCGCCGTGCTGGGCGACGAGAAGGGGTGGGTGCGCGCCATCCGCTGCGTGGAGATGGAGCTGGGCGAGCCCGATGCGAGCGGCCGCCGCTCGCCCGTCGTGAAGGAGGGTTCCGACTTCGAAATCGCGTGCGACGTGGTCATCATGGCGCTGGGCACCTCGCCCAATCCGCTGCTGGCCGCCACGACCGAGGGGCTCGCCACCGACCGCCGCGGCTGTCTCGTGGCCGACGCCGAGGGGACGACGAGCCGCGAGGGTGTCTTCGCCGGCGGCGACGCCGTGACGGGGGCCGCCACGGTCATCCTCGCCATGGGCGCCGGACGCCGCGCCGCCCGGGCCATCGACGCCTACATCCGCTCGAAGAGCGGTGCGGCGGAATAGATACGCGATAATGCAACCGCCCCGGCATGGGGCACAAAACGAAAACGACATGAAACGATTCATTCTGCCTCTGGCTCTTCCGGCTCTCCTGCTCGCCTCGTGCTCCATGGAGCCGGCACGCTACACGGGCCGCATCGAGGAGGCCTCGATGCACACGCTCGTCGTCCGCGCCGAGGACGGCAGCGGCACGGCCCTCTTCTCGACCGAGAAGGCCGACCGGAGCGAAGCCTACGGGCTGCTTCTGGGCAACCGCGTCGAAGTGGAATATATCGGCCCGCTCGAAGAGGGGACCCGTGCCCTGCGCATCAAGGCCGACTCGACCTACGCCGCGGCCGTGGGCGACTGGACCCTTCCCGACCCGCTGGCTCCCGACAGCACGATGGGCATCCGGCTGCAGACGGGCGGCGTCGCCGGCTCGATACGCATGGCGACGCTCCGCTACACGGAGTGGAGCTGTACCGGAACCCCGGGCGAGTTGCTGCTCCGCGGCCGGAGCGAAGGCTCGGGCACCGCTTCCGACTTCGAACAGCGCGCCACACTGGGAGTCGATCCGGAGGGACGCGCCACCCTTACGCTCGAAGGGACGCAGATCGTGCTCACCCGCGCGGAGGAGTGATTCCGCCCCTTCCGAAAAAAGAGGCCGGCCGGAGCGACTGCTCCGGCCGGCCCTGCCTTACGGGCGGACCTCCGTCCGTTATCTCGAGGCGTGCTTCGCCACCATACGCTCCACGCGGTCGGCGATCATCCGCGGCGTCACGGCGCGGATGCAGCGGCAGTCGCCGTAGCGGCACTCCTTCTTGCCATAGACCGAACAGGGACGGCACGGCATGTCGACCTGCAGCACCCCCTCGGGATCGATACCGTAGCCGATGTAGCCGAGCGAGGGATGGGTCGCGCCCCAGACCGAGACCACGGGAGTCGCCACGAGCGAGGCGAGGTGCATGACGAGCGAATCCATCGAGACCACGCAATCCTCGTGGGCGATGAGGTCCATCTCGGCCCCGAGATCCAGAGAGCCGTGCACGGCCGTCACGTTGGGATGGCGCCGCTCCATCTCCCGCGCGAACTCCAGCTCGGCACCCCCGCCGCCATGGACGAAGAGGCGCTCGCAGCGGGCGCTCAGCAGCCGCACCGCCTCGCACGCCTCGTCGCGGGGATAGGTCTTGCCCCGCTGGGCCGAGAAGGGGGCGAAGCCGAGCCACACGCCCCGCTTCTCACCCATGGGGTTGGGGCGCACGGCGCGGACGGCGGGTTCCGGGTCGTCGAAGCGGAACCCCAGCCGGCGCAGGGCGTCGCAGTAGCGTATCACCGTATGGCGGAGCGGTGCGGCGCAGGTCGCGCCGCCGCTCTTCAGCCGCATCCACTTCTCGATGTGGCCCTTGTCGATGTGCGACGTCCGCACCCCGTGCAGTCGCGCGGCGAAGCGCAGGCACTTCGTGCGCCAGACGTCGTGCACGTCGGCGACGGCATCGATACCCAGCTCGCCGATGCGGCGCGCAAGGACGAACATGCTGCGCAGCGTGCGGTGCTCGCCCTGGGTGTTCACGTCGAGGATATCGACCCCGAGTCCCGCGAAGAAGGGGCGGAAAAGCGGACGCGTAGCCACCGTGATTTTCAGTCCGGGATAGGCGGCCTTGAGCGCGCGCAGCGCATGCGCCAGCATCGCCACGTCGCCCATGGCCGACGTGCGCACGACAAGCAGGTGACGGGGCAGCGCCCTACTTTTTCCGGGCATAGAGCACGGGGTTGAGCGCCGGGTCGTTGTACATCTTCATCTGGCGGTAGGTCTTCATGTAGCGCCGTCCGGCGGCGATGTCCTCGAAGAGCTCCTCGATAGCCGTCGAAAGGTCGCTCTGCTGCGAGACGAGCACGTCGAGCTTGCGGCGACAGGCCTCCAGATGGGCGGCGTCCACGTCGGTCCGTTCGGTCTCGCGGGCCATGTGGTAGATTTTCAGCGCCAGAATCGAGAGGCGGTCGATGGCCCACGCCGGGGTCTCGGTGTTGATGCGGGCGTCGGAGCGGACCTCCACGTCGCGGTAGCGGTCGGCGAGCAGCGCGTCGATGTGCTCGACCATATCCGTGCGCTCCTGGTTGGAGCGGTCGATGCGTCGTTTGATTTCCAGTGCCCGGACAGGATCGATGTCGGGGTCGCGGATGATATCCTCCAGATGCCACTGCACGGTATCGATCCAGCACTTGCGGTAGAGCAGTTGCTCCATGGACCCTCCGGCGTAGGGATTGGCCTCGGGACGGTCCACATCGTCGTGACGGTGGTAGTCGGCGATGACCCGGTTGAAGATCTCGTTGGCTTTTTCGGTAAACATAGCGCTGCCTTTTTAGTTGTATTTTCCGCAGAAAACCGTACCTTTGTATACCTTAAGGTCGAACAAAGTTAATGAACATTTACAAAATAGCAATATCCTTTCTCGTTTTCTCGCTGCCGTTCTGTCTCGCGGGAAGGGCCGCCGCACAGGAGCAGCGCATGACGAAGGAGGAGTATATCGACCGCTACAAGCAGATCGCCGTCGACCACATGGAGCGCTACGGCATCCCGGCGAGCATCACCATGGCCCAGGGACTGCTCGAGTCCGATGCGGGCAACAGCTGGCTCGCACGCGCCTCGAACAACCATTTCGGCATCAAGTGCAAGCGCAACTGGCGCGGCGCGCGCGTCTACCACGACGACGACGCGCCCGACGAATGTTTCCGCAGCTACCCCTCGGTCGAGGCCTCGTACCGCGACCACGCCGAGTTCCTCGACACGCAGCCGCGCTACGACTCGCTCTTCCGCTACGCCCCCACCGACTACCGCAGCTGGGCCCGCGGCCTGAAGGCCGCCGGCTACGCCACGGCTCCCGACTACGCGCAGCGGCTCGTGCGCATCATCGAGGAGAACCGGCTCTACCTGCTCGACCGCGAAGACGGGCTGCGGCTCTACGCCGCGGCGCGCCGAAGTTCCGATCCGCTCGCGGGCTTCGTCGCGGAGAATACCGCCGGGCGTCCCGCAGCCGCCGGGGCGGGCATCGACCCCGACGACTACCGCGTGACAATCAACGCCCACTGCGGCTACAACGTCTACATGACCAACGGCGTACACTATATCCTCGCCCGCGAGGGCGACACCTTCGAGCGCATCGGAGAGCTCTTCCGCCTGGCGCCCGGCAACCTGCGCCGCTTCAACGACCTGCGGGGCGACGTGCAGCCCATCGCGGGCGAGGCCATCTACATCGAGCGCAAGCGCCGCCGCTGGGAGGGCGACACCCGGTACCACGTCGCCCGCGAAGGCGAGACGGCCTACTCCGTCGGGCAGTCCTACGCGCTGCGCACCCGCTCGGTCGAGAGGCTCAACCGCATCCGCCGCGGCGAGGAGTTCGAGACGGGCGCCCATGTACGCATCCGCTGACAGACAAAGCATACGACAACAGAGAGATGGAACCAACCCCCCTGAGGAGCGAGATCCTCGACGCAATCATCCGCAAGTCGACACTCAAGCAACAGGTCTTCGACAGCACCTTCGCCGCCTTCAACGAGCTGAAGGAGACGCTGCTCGAGATGGCCTCCGAACTCGACGACGAACTCGACGGCAAGCTCGACCGCCGCGTGCGGCTCGAATACCGCGACCGCGGCAAGTTCGAAGCCCAGATGCAGATCGCCAGCGACCTGCTCATCTTCCAGATGCACACCGACGTCTTCGAGTTCCCGCGCGGCCACGCCGTCTGGCAGACCCCCTACGTGAAGGCTGACCGCAACAACTCCTACTGCGGCATCGTGAACATCTACAACTTCCTCTCCGACTCGCTGCGCTTCAACCGCAACGCCGACGAGGGGTACCTCATCGGCCGCATCTTCATCAACCGCGAGCGGTGCTACTTCGTCGAGGGGAAGCGCCAGTGCGGTGTCCGCGCCGAACGCTTCGGCTCGGCCGAAATCGGGCACGACCGGCTGCGCGAGATTCTCGAATCGGCCATCGGCTACGCCCTCGACTTCGACCTGCTGGTCCCCTCGTACGACCTCAACAAACGGGTCACGGTAGACCAGTTCAACACCAAACTCGACAATTCGAAATTCGTGACGGGCAAGCGTCTCGGCTACGAATTCGAGACCGACGACATCTGACACACGACACCACACCGACATGAAACGCATTCTCTTCACCTTCGCGGCCCTTGCAGCCTTCGCGACGGCCGCCAGCGCCCAGAGCTACGACGAAATCGTGCGCCTGCGGTCGATGAACGAAACCGTACGCGGCATCCGCTCCATGAACGACGGCACCCACTACACCGTCGTGGAGGAGGGGGCCATCCGCAGATACTCCTACGCCGGCGGCGAGGGCGAAACCCTCGTCGGGCTGCCCGAAGGGTTCCGCCTGACCGACTACCTCCTCTCGCCCGACGAGCAGTCGGTGCTCCTGGCCGAAGGGTCCGAGCCCATCTACCGCCACTCCTACACGACGCGCTACCACCTGGCCGACGCCTCGGGCATACACCCCGTCATGCTCGGCATCGAGGGTACGCGCGACGCCTCCTTTTCGCCCGACGGCCGCTGGATAGCCTTCTCGGCAGGCAACAACCTGTGGCTCTACTCGACCGAGAGCCGCGGCGCGCGCCAGATCACGAAGGACGGCGAATGGAACCGCATCATCAACGGCACGACCGACTGGGTCTACGAGGAGGAGTACGGCTTCACGAAGGCCTATGCCTTCTCGCCCGACAGCCGCCGCATCGCCTATCTGCGCTTCGACGAGAGCGAGGTGCCCGTCTTCGAGATGATGCGCTTCGACGGCACCCTCTACAACCGGCCCTACACCTTCAAGTATCCCAAGGCCGGCGAGCGCAACTCGACTGTCGAGCTGTGGCTCCACGACATAGAGAGCGGCACCCGCACCCGCATCGACACGGGGACGGAGAGCGACCAGTACATCCCCCACCTGGGATGGACGCCCGACGGCGCCCTCTACTACTACCGCGTCAACCGGCTCCAGAACCGCTTCGAGGTAGTGCTCTGCGCCGAAGACGGCACGCAGCGCGTCATCTACGACGAACGCTCGCCCCGCTACGTGGAGCGGATGAACGCCGGGACGGTCACCTTCATCGACGGCGACCGCTTCGTCGTGCGCGAGGAGACCACCGCCGGGCGCATGCACCTCTACCTGCACAGCATCGCAAAGGGTCGGCTGCACGCCATCACCTCGGGCGACTGGGAGGTGACCGAGGTGGCGGCCGTCACCGGCAAGCGCATCTACTACCTCTCGACCGAGTCGTCGCCCTTGCGCCGCGACCTCTACAGCATCGGCCTCGACGGCCGCCGCAAGCGCCGCCTCACCGACGGCGATGGCTACTACACGATCGCCCCGAGC
This sequence comes from uncultured Alistipes sp., assembly GCA_949288735.1. GTDB lineage: Bacteria > Bacteroidota > Bacteroidia > Bacteroidales > Rikenellaceae > Alistipes. The sequence continues at coordinate 30,415 of CASELE010000006.1, read as the reverse complement.
CGCGGCATGAAGTACTACATCTCGACCCGTTCCGACGCTTCGACGCCCAACCGCGTCGAGGTACGCACGGGCGAGGGCAGGCTGCTCCGCACGCTCCGCACGAGCGAGGCGCTGCGCGCCGAGCTGGCCGCCACGCAGCGGCCCGTGAAGGAGTTCGTCCGCATCCCGACCGAACGGGGCGACACGCTCAACGGCTGGATCCTGCGGCCGCGCGGCTTCGACCCCTCGAAGCGCTACCCCGTGCTCATGACCCAGTATTCGGGCCCGGGCTCGCAGCAGGTGGCCGACCGCTGGTCGCTCGACTGGGAGGATGCGCTGGCCGACGCCGGCTACGTGGTGGTCTGCGCCGACGGCCGCGGCACCGGATTCCGCGGCGAGGAGTTCAAGAAGTGCACCTACGGACAGCTCGGCCGTCTCGAGGTGGAGGACCAGCTCTCGGTGGCCCGCTGGATCACGCGCCAGTCGTGGGCCGACGCCGGACGTCTGGGCATCTACGGCTGGTCCTACGGCGGCTTCATGGCTCTGGGCTGCGCCCTGAAGGGCGAGGGGCTCTTCAAGCTGGCGATCGCCGTGGCCCCCGTCACCTCATGGCGCTACTACGACACCATCTACACCGAGATATACAACGGACTGCCGCAGGATAACCCCGCGGGATACGACGACAACTCGCCCGTATGCATGGCCGGACTGCTCGACGACACGAAGACGAAGCTGCTCATCGTCCACGGCACGGCCGATGACAACGTCCACTTCCAGAATTCGATGGAGATGGCCCGCGCCCTCAACCGCTGCGGCAAGCAGTACGACATGATGGTATACCCCGACCAGAACCACTCGATGATGCCCGACGACACGCGCAACGTGCGTCAGAAGCTGGTGGAGTACACCATCGAGCACCTCTGACGGCCGGCACGTCCGGAGGACGGCGAAAGGGGGCGGAGCCTTGTGGCTCCGCCCCCTTGTCGCATGCGGCGCGCGGTTCACCGCGCCGCGGCGTAGCGCCTTCCGACCCGCTCCCAGTCGACCAGGTGCCAGAAGGCCGCGACCGCATCGGCACGGCGGTTGCGGTGGTCGATGTAGTAGGCGTGCTCCCACACGTCGATGCAGAGCAGCGGCACGAGCCCCTCGCGCATGGGGTTGCCCGCATTGGACTCGCTGCGGATCACGAGGCCGCCGCCGGCGTCGGCGGCGAGCCACACCCAGCCCGAACCGAAGAGGGCGACGGCCGCACGCGTCATCGCCCCGCGCAGGGCGTCGGCCGAACCGAAGTCGCGCACGACGGCCTCGGCCAGCGCCCCGGAGGGCTCGCGGCTCGGATCCGGAGCGAGGGCCTCGAAGTAGAATTCGTGGTTCCAGGCCTGCGCCGCCTGGTTGAGGAGCACGCCGTCGGCCCCGGTGACCAGCTCCCCGAGGGGGCGTCCGGCAAAGGGGGTACCGGCCGTCAGTTCATTCACCCGGGCCACGTAGCCCGCATAGTGGAGATCGTGGTGGTAACGCATCGTCTCCTCCGAGATGTGGGGCGCCAGCGCCCCGTGGGCATAGGGGAGCTCCTTCACGGGGTAGCCCGCCGCCCGCTCTTTTTCCTTCGTCATGGTCTGCTCGCTTTTTCGCGGCTCCGTCACCGCGGCGCGGAAAAGCCGGCCGCGGCGAAGCCGCCGTTTCTTTTGCAAATATAATACCTTCGTCCGTTTTGCGGAACGGAAAAAAAGCCGTACATTTGAACGATTGCGAACCGTTATTCCAATAACACCTAAAATTTATTGCACCATGGAACTACCGTATGCCGAACCCTACAAGATCAAGATGACGGAGCCCATCCGCACCTCGACCCGCGCCGAGCGCGAAGAGTGGATCCGCGAGGCGAAGTACAACCTCTTCAAGCTGCGCAGCGACCAGGTGCTCATCGACCTTCTGACCGACTCGGGCACGGGCTCGATGAGCGACCGCCAGTGGGCCGCCATGATGATGGGCGACGAGAGCTACGCCGGCGCCTCCTCCTACTTCCGCCTGAAGGAGACCATCTCCCGCATCTTCGGAATGCCCTACTTCCTGCCCACGCACCAGGGCCGCGCCGCCGAGAACGTCATCTTCTCGGCCCTGCTGAAGGAGGGCGACATCGTGCCGGGCAACTCGCACTTCGACACCACGAAGGGCCACATCGAGTTCCGCAAGTGCCACGCCGTGGACTGCACGATCGACGCAGCCTCCGACACCCAGCTCGAGATCCCCTTCAAGGGCGAGATGGACCTGGGCAAGCTGGAGAAGGTGCTCAAGGAGAACCCCCGCGAGAAGGTGCCCTGCGTGGTGCTCACCATCACCAACAACACGGCCGGCGGCCAGCCCGTATCGATGCGCAACATCCGCGAGACGGCCGAGCTCTGCCGCCGCTACGGCGTCCCGATGCTCCTCGACTCGGCCCGCTTCGCCGAGAATGCCTACTTCATCAAGAACCGTGAGGAGGGCTACGCCGACAAGTCGATCAAGGAGATCGTACGCGAAATCTACACCTATGCCGACATCATGACCATCTCGGCCAAGAAGGACGGCGTGGTGAACATGGGCGGCTTCGTGGCCATGCGCTCCGAGGAGCTCTTCCGCAAGGCGATGATGTTCAACATCATGTTCGAGGGCTACATCACCTACGGCGGCATGTCGGGCCGCGACATGGATGCCCTGGCCGTGGGTCTGGACGAGAATACGGAGTATGCGCAGCTCGACGCCCGCATCCGTCAGGTGAAGCTGCTGGGCGACCTGCTCGACGAGTACGGCGTACCCTACCAGCGCCCCGCCGGCGGCCACGCCATCTTCGTCGACGCCAAGAAGATTCTCCCCAACCTGCCGAAGGAGGAGTTCATCGCCCAGACGCTCGGCATCGAGCTCTACCTCGAGGCGGGCATCCGCGGCGTGGAGATAGGCTCGATTCTCGCCGACCGCGACCCCGAGACCCACGAGAACCGCTATCCGAAGCTGGAGTTGCTGCGTCTGGCCATCCCGCGCCGTGTCTACACGGACAACCACATCCGCGTGATCGCCGCCGCCTGCCGCAACATCTACGAGCGCCGCGAGTCCATCACCTCGGGCTACCGCATCACCTTCGAGGCTCCCATCCTGCGCCACTTCACCGTGGAGCTGGAGCCCGTGAAGCGCTGACGCAACCGCTCCCGCACGGGGAGCAGCACAAGGGGAGGGGCACCCGACGGGTGCCCCTCCCCTCTCTTTGCCGCCGGAAGTGTCAGTCGAGCAGCGACTCCATGATCTGCACCGCGTTGAGCGCCGCCCCCTTGCGGATCTGGTCGCTCACGCACCAGAAGGCGAGACCGCACTCCGAGGCGAGGTCGCGGCGTATGCGCCCCACATAGACGGGATCCTTGCCCGCGGCGAAGAGCGGCATGGGGTAGATGCCGCGCGCGGGATCGTCCATCAGCTCCACGCCCGCCGCCCGGGCGAAGGCCGCGCGGGCCTCCCCGACGGTCACCGGCCGCTCCGTCTCGACCCAGAGGCTCTCGGAGTGGGCGCGCATTACCGGCACGCGCACGCAGGTGGCCGACACGGCTATGTCCGAATGCATGATCTTGCGCGTCTCGTGGTACATCTTCATCTCCTCCTTCGTGTAGTCGTTCTCGGTGAAGATGTCGATGTGCGGGATGAGGTTGTAGGCGAGCTGGTGGGCGAACTTCTCCACCGGAGCCTCGCGTCCGGCGGCCAGGGCGCCGTGCTGCGCCTCGAGCTCGGCCATCGCCGAGGCTCCGGCCCCGCTGGCCGACTGGTAGGTGGCCACATGCACGCGCCGGATGCGGGCGAGCTCCTCGATGGGGCGGAGCGCCACGACCATCTGTATGGTCGTGCAGTTGGGGTTGGCGATAATGCCGCGCGGCGCCCGCCGTGCGTCGGCACCGTTCACCTCGGGCACCACGAGGGGGACATCCTCCTCCATGCGGAAGGCGCTCGAGTTGTCGATCATCACCGTGCCGTGACGCGTGATGGTCGCGGCAAATTCGCGCGAGGTCGAGGCCCCGGCCGACACGAGGGCGAAATCGACCCCGCGGAAGTCGTCGTTGTGCTGCAGCCGCCGCACCGTCAGCTCCCCGCCGCGGAAGCGGTAGCGCCGACCCTCGCTGCGCGCCGACCCGAAGAGCAGCAGCTCGTCGACCGGCAGGGGGCGCTCCTCGAGTATCCGCAGGAACTCCTGTCCCACGGCACCGCTCGCACCCACGATAGCGATTTTCATCTTTTGGTCCGTTTTTGTTTATCCTACACCGGAGACGCGCCGGCCACACCCGGCCGCACCCGGCCACTCTCAGTCGAAGAAGATGTCGTCCTCGGCGATTCCCTGCTCCGCGGCCCGCATGCCGACGCTGTCGGGCTCGTCGCAGTCGTAGCGGGGCATCTGCGCCGGCCGCACGAAGCAGTCTTCGCGGCTGATGCCGAGCCGTCCGTCGTCGTAGACCGTGCGCAGGAACTCGCCCACGATGGGCAGCGCCACGACACTGCCCTCGCCGCGGGCGCGCAGGTGCACCTGCTGGTCCTCGCCGCCGACCCACGAGCCCATCACCAGCTTGGGCGTCACGCAGAGGAACCAGGCGTCGCGGTTCTCGTTCGAGGTTCCGGTCTTGCCGCCGATCTCCACCCCCTCCATGCCGTAGGCCCAGCGCAGACGGTTGGCCGTACCGCCGTTCACCACGCCCTGGAGCATGGTGAGCATCGTGTAGGCGGTCTGCTCGCCGATGGCATCCTGCGACTGCGGTACGAAGGTGGCCAGCACGTTACCCTGGCGGTCCTCGATGCGCGTCACGAAGATCGGCTCCGTGTGGACCCCTTCGTTGGCGAAGGTGGCGAAGGCGCCGACCAGCTCGAAGACGTTCGACTCGGACGATCCGACGCAGAGCGCCGGCACGGGGTCGATGAAGCTGCGGATACCCATGTTGTGGATGAAGTCGGCCACGGCGGCCGGCTGGTTGGCCTGCTTCATGATCCAGGCCGAGTAGTTGTTGCGGCTGCGCGCGAGGCCCCAGCTGAGCGGATGGAGCGCCCCGTCGTAGACCACCCGTCCCGCCTCCTTGGGCGACCAGGCCGTTCCGTTGGGGGTCTCGATCGTCACGGGCAGGTTGGGCACGAGCGTACATGGGGTCATCCCCAGATGGTCGATGGCGAAGGTGTAGACGAAGGGCTTGATGGCCGAACCGATCTGACGCTTGCCCTGCTTGGCCATGTCGTACTTGAAGTAGCGGAAGTTGGGACCTCCGACATAGGCCTTCACGTGACCCGACCGGGGGTCGACCGCCACGAAGGCGGCACGCATGATGCGCTTGTGGTGCAGAATCGAGTCGCGCGGCGTGAGCACCGTGTCGCGCTCGCCCCGGAAGGTGAAGACGCGCATGGGAACCGCACGGTCGAACGAGGCCTCTATCTCGGCCCTGGAGCAGCCGGCCCGCCGCATCTCGCGGTAGCGGTCCGAGCCGACGATGGCACGGCGCACGATCCGCTCGCGTTCGGCGCGCGAGGTGCCGACGAACAGCTCGCCCGTGCGGCGGTACTGCGCATCCATCGCGGGCTGTATCTCGTGCTCGAGCTGCCGCTGTACGGCCCGCTCGGCATAGAGCTGCATGCGCGAGTCGATGGTCGTATAGATCTTCAGGCCGTCGCGGTAGATGTCGTAGGGGGTGCCGTCGGCCTTGCGGTTCTTGCGGCACCAGCCGTAGACGGGGTTCTCCTCGTACTGCCGCACCGCCTCCCGGTAGTCCCACTCCGTGTAGAACTGGTTGCGGCGGGGGGGGCGGGCGTTCAGCACGAGGCGGAGCATCTCGCGGAAGTAGGTCGCCGTGCCGGCGTTGTGCGACACGGGGCTGAAGTCGAGCTGTATGGGCAGCGCGCAGAGCGAGTCGCACTGCCGGCGCGTGAGGGCTCCGGCCGACGCCATGCGTTCGAGCACCAGGTTACGGCGCGCCAGGGCGTTGTCCGGGTTGCGCACGGGCGAGTAGCGCGTGGGGGCGTTGACCACACCCACCAGCACTGCGGCCTCCTGCACGTTGAGGTCGCGGGGCTCCTTGCCGAAAAAGGTCTGCGCCGCCGAGCGGATGCCGTAGGAGTTCGAGCCGTACTCGACCGTATTGAGGTACATGGCGGCGATCTCCTCCTTCGTGTAGTTGTACTCGAGCTTGAGGGCCGTAATCCACTCCTTGAACTTCGAGAGCACCAGTTTCGTGGTCCGGCCGATGCGGCCGCGGCTCACCGTGTCGCGCGGGAAGAGGTTCTTCGCGAGCTGCTGCGTGATGGTCGAGCCGCCCCCCTGCGAGGTGTTGCGCAGGGCGATGGTCTTCACCCCCACGCGCACCAGCGAGGGGATGTCGATGCCGGCGTGACCCGCGAAACGGACATCCTCGGTGGCGACCAGCGCCGCGACCAGCGGCGGCACCTCGCGGCCGCGCAGGCGGAGCCGGCGGGTCGAATCCTCGGGAAAGAGCTCGTCGTACTGCACGTAGGAGCGGTTCTGCACGAAGAAGGAGCCGATTGTCTTTCCGTCGGCCGAATAGATCTCCGTGGCGAGGTTGCTCTTCGGGTTCTCCAGCTCCTCGAAGGAGGGGATGCGGCCGAAGAGGCCGCAGGCCGTCAGCAGCAGCATCGCGAGCAGCAGCACGACGGGCGCCATCGCCACGATCCATATCCAGCGGACGATGCGCTTCGTATTCCGTTTCTTCACCTGGGATGCCATATCGTACAAATCTGCGCAAAAATACGAAATAAACCGGGACCACGGTCCGCAGGCCGGAAAAATCGTGCGTCAGAAGGGGAGCCCCACCCCGCCGCCGACCCACACGCCGCCGCGGTTCGGACGGTAGACCGAAAGACGCACCGTCGAGGTTCCCGATGCGGGCTGGCGCAGCAGGTTGATGTCGAAGATAAGGTCGCCGCCGCACGACCAGAAGTGCCGCCGCGCTCCGTCGGCCGCCCGCAGAAGGGCGTAGTCGCCCCCGACGTTGAGCCGGATGCGCTTGAAGTAGACGATGCCCGAGATGCCGCCCTCGGGGTAGCAGAGCGGCAGCTGGTAGTCGGCCGAGAGGGCCGCATAGCGGTCGCCGGCCAGCTCGCCCGCATCGAGGCCGCGCGGCACGAGGCGCGCGGCGCGGTATCCGAGCGGCCGGAGGCCCGACCCGGGAAGGCGGTAGCCGCCGAGCGAGGTCTGCCACGCCGCCGCCACGGCGAAGGTGTGGTGGGCGAAGAGTCCGGGGGTGCGGAGCTGTCCGTAGAGGGCCGCCAGGTCACTGAAGGAGCGGTTCGTCGGGTTGAGCAGGTAGTCGGCCTGCAGCGTATAGGACCAGCGCGGCGCGAGGTCGCGGTGGGCCGCACGCACGGCATCGGACCAGCCGATGCCGAAGAGCAGCTTGTGCACGCCGCGGTCGTAGCCCACCGTGCCGAGGTTGGCGATCCTTCCCGTCGCGGGGTCGAAGCTCAGGTCGCGGAGCCGCGTCACCAGGCCGTTCGAGTAGCTCCATCCGGCCGAGAGGGTGAGCCGTCGCGTGTGGTAGCCCCGCTGCAGACAGAGCGGCAGCACGGCATTGGCGTTCACCGACCAGTAGCGGGCGCGGGAGGGTTCCGGCTGCCGCTCCGTCGTGCCCGTCGCGGGGTCGGTCTGCTGCAGTGCGTAGACCGTGCGGTCGCCGCCGTAGGAGCCGCCCGCGTCGAGCTGCACGCCGAGCCCCGTATAGCGGAGGCGGCCCCGCACGAGCGACCCCTCGCGGGGGTTCCAGCCGCAGGCCAGGTAGCCGTCGGCGCTCGAGAGCAGGTTCTGCGCGACGAGCGTCGCCCCGAGGTTCAGCCAGATATTCTGCTCCTCGATCAGTCCGATGGGGTCGAAGGCGGCCGGCATCCAGCTGTGCACGTGGAGCAGGTGCAGCCCCCGGCGGTAGCGGCGCGCGGGGCGGCGGGCGGCCGATTCGGCCGAATCGGCCGCCGTGAAGCGCACCGTGTCGAGGTTCACCGCCTCCCACCGCCGGCGGGGCGGGTTGACCACGTTGCGGGGCAGCGACGCGAAGGCCACCGTATCGGCGTCCCCGCCCTCCTGCAGCGCCACGGCATAGCCGCGGCGGCCGTAGGTGGTCACCAGCACGTCGCCCCGGGGATCGGGCGCCGGCTCGAAGGAGCCGTAGGCCGAGGTGGTGAGGCGGTATTCGAGGCCCGTCGCCAGGTCGAGACGGTGGACCTCGTCGCGACCCGAGGCTATCGAGCCGAAGTAGAGGCTTCCGTGCGCGGCGCGCAGGTCGCTCAGCGTCACGTAGGCTCCGGCACGCAGCGGGCGGATGCCCCCCTCCTCCACGCGTCCGGGCCACATGCCCGAGTCGTCGGTCGCCAGGACGTAGAGGGCCCGCGTGGCATCGTCCCACGCCAGACCGTGGAGCTCGGTGCCTGGCGGAGCCGCCGTGCGGCGTTCGCCTCCGGTACCGTCGGGGCGCACCACCTCGTAGAGGCCGTCGGGACGGTACTCGACCCAGGCGGCGAGCGTGTCGCCCGCCACCGTCGGATAGAGCGCCCGACGCCGGCCCCGCACGCGGCGGGGGCGCCCCTCGGCCAGATCCATCCGGCAGAGCTGCGATCCGACCCGTTCGTCGAAGAGGAGCGACCGCCGGTACTCGGTCCACCACACGCTGCCGCCGCCGGCGTCGGGACGCGACGAGAGGCTGCCCGTGTAGGCCACGCGCCGCTCGCGTCCCGTGCGCCGGTCGAGCAGCACGAAGCGCGACGGCCGCTCGTAGTCGCTGCGCAGCGCCAGCACCGCCGTGTCTGCCAGCGGCAGGGGCCAGCGGTAGGTCGTGGGATTGCCCTCCTCGAGCGGGGTGAGCGGTGCGGCCGAGTCGTGCTGCGGCGGCAGCCGCCGCCAGTAGCGCACGAGCGACGCGAAGCTCTCGCGGAAGAGACGCTGCTCGCTCGTGCCGTAGTACTTGCGCAGGCCGACCGTCGTGGTGAAGATCACGTAGGGATTGCGCACGGCGTAGCGCGTCACCTTGTCCCAGATATTCTCGCCGTAGAGGTCGTAGGCATAGGAGCAGATCTGGTAACCCAGCCGGTAGTGGTCGGGGACCATCTCGCGATAGGAGCCGCAGAACCACTTGTCGACGTTGCGCCCCTCGAGCAGGCGGTCGCCCAGGGCACGGTACTCGAGCGTGAAACGGGGCTGAAGCGCACGACCGAACGACGACATGGCCGTCTCGGACATCACCGCGTCGCCCTCCAGCGCCCACACCGGCATGAAGAGCAGGCTGAGGACCGAGCCCTGCTGGCCGAGAATGCGGCTCGCCACGCGGAACCAGCCGCGGTCGAGGTTGTTGTACTGCACGGCATGGCGGTACTCGTGCGCGGCGAGCTGCTTGAGCCACGGCATGGAGTAGCTCTCGACCGAGGGGGTGGAGAGGATCTCGACCCGCCTGGGGAGCCACATCACCAGGCCGTTCGACTGGAAGTTCTCGGGATGCAGCACGAAGGGGACCGGCATCGGCCCGTAGCGGTAGCCCGCACCGATGGTCGGACGCACCGCCTCGAGGTAGCGGAGCAGACGGCGCGCCGGCCCCTGCGCCGTATCGGGGGCGACGATCCGAATCCCGGGGGCGCGCAGCTCGCTCCACCGCTGCGGGGCGTCGGCGCCCCACGAGTAATACTGCGCCGACGCGCTGCCGCCGAGAAGTACGGCGACGGCGAACAGCAGGATATGCAGCCGCCGCCTCAACTGCCCGCCTTTCTGGTTTTCGTATACCCGGCCGCCACGAGCAGCTCCACGACACGGTCGCGGCGGTCGCCCTGGACGAGAATCTCGCCCTCCTTCACGGCCCCGCCCGTACCGCAGCGGCTCCGCAGCATGCGTCCCAGCTCCTGCAGGTCGTCGTCGCGGCCCACGAAGCCGCGCACGAGCGTCACGGTCTTGCCGCCGCGCTGCCGCCGGTCGAGCCACACGCGCAGCTCCTGCCGCGCCGCGGGCAGCGTCTCGGGTTCGTCGTTCCGTTCGGTCTCGTACTCGAAATCCGGGTCGGTCGAATAGACCGTCCCGAGCCTCTTTTTCCAGTCGTTCGTCATTCGTTCGGCACTGTTGTTCCGCCGGGCGTTTTCCGCGCCGCCGGGTTCCGTTGTGTTGTGCAAAAGTAATAAATTTCCTATCTTTGTTCGCGTATGGCACGTACGATGGTCGAAAAACTCCGGAACCTGGGCTTCGCCTCCGCCGAAGAGGAGCGGCTGCCGCAGGCGCTGCCCGCCGATCCGTCGCAGCGCCTGGTGCGGGTCTTCGTCGAGGGCTACGAGGACGTGGCTTTCTGGCGCGGCATCTTCGACCACTTCCGCAACCCCTATCTGCGCTTCGAGATCTCGGTTCCCAACCGGCCCGACCTGCCCAAGGGCAAGAAGGTGCTGCTGAGCATGATACCCGAATCGTCGGAAGAGTTGCTGCTCTGCGTCGACTCGGACTTCGACTACCTCTTCGGCGACCGCACCGAACAGTCGCGCGAGGTGCACGGCGCGCGCTACATGTTCCACACCTACGCCTACGCCACCGAGAACTACCTCTGCTACGCGCCCTCGCTGCACAACGTCTGCGTCAAGGCGACGAAGAACGACACGCGCATCTTCGACTTCGTGGCCTTCATGGCCGACTACTCGCGCACGATCTACCCCGTCTTCCTGTGGTACGTCTACTCGGCCTTCCGTTCGGCCGAATCGGTCTTCACGCTGGCCGACTTCAAGGCGACGGTGCGCATCGGATACCTCGACATCAACGGCAACGGAGCCAACACCATTGCCTGGCTGCGCCGCAACGTGACCAAACGCGACACGGCACTGCGCAACAAGTTCCCCTACATGGTCGGCCCGATGCAAGAGTTCGAGCGGCAGCTCCGCGAACGGGGCGTGACGCCCGAGACCACCTATCTCTACATGCACGGCCACACGCTGATGGACTGCGTGGTGATGATCGCCCTCAGCGCCGTATGCGAGAGGCTCAAGCAGATGTCCATCGCCACGATCAACGCCTCACGCAAGGAGGGCATCGCCCTGAAGAACGAGATGGCCAACTACACCAACTCGCTGCGTTCGATCCGCGACGTGCTGCTCGACAACGAGAACTACACCTCGTGCCCCCTCTACAAGCGGCTGCGCCGCGACCTGGAGAAGTACCTCATGCGGACCATCATCGCCATGAAGAAACGGGGCGAACTGCCCGACGACTCGGTGATCGCCATCGCCCGGCGGCTGCGCACCGGACAGGAGTAGCCCTCGCCGCAGGGAAGAGAGCGGTGTGAAGCGACGAAAAGAGCCCCGCGGCCTGTGCCGCGGGGCTCTCCGTCACTGCGCCGACGGGCGCACGGCGCTACAGGGCGCCGATCTCGTGCAGCACGCCGTTGGTCTTGCGGACCGCGGCGGCCGAGGCCGCGAACTTTTCGGCCTCCTCCTTCGTGAGGTCGATCTTCACGATCTTCTCCACGCCGCGGCGGCCGATGACCGCCGGCACACCGATGCAGATGTCCGACTCGCCGTACTCGCCTTCGAGGTAGCAGCAGCAGGGGACGATCTTCTTCTGGTCGTGCAGAATCGACTCGACCATCATGGCGGCAGCGGCGCCAGGAGCATACCAGGCCGAGGTGCCGATGAGCTTCGTCAGCGTGGCGCCGCCGACCATCGTGCTGGCCACGGCCTCCTGCAGCTTGCGCTTCGAGGCGAACTGCCCGACGGGCACGCCGTTGATCGTCGCCTTCGAGAGCAGCGGCACCATCGTCGTGTCGCCGTGGCCGCCGATCACCATGCCGTCCACGTTGTTGATGTTGGCCCCCGTCGCCTTGGCCAGATAGCACTTGAAGCGCGACGAATCGAGCGCGCCGCCCATGCCCACCACGCGGTTCTTCGGCAGACCCGAAGCCTTCAGCGCCAGGTAGGTCAGCGTATCCATCGGGTTGGCCACCACGATGACGATGGCGCGGGGCGAGTAGCGGATGACGTTCTCGATCACCCCCTTCATGATCTTGGCGTTGGTGCCTATCAGCTCCTCGCGCGTCATGCCCGGCTTGCGGGGAATGCCCGAAGTGATGACCACCACGTCCGAATTGGCCGAAGCCTTGTAGTCGTTGGTCGAGCCCGTGAGCTTCGTATCGAAGTCCATCAGCGTCGAGCACTGATACATGTCGAGCATCTTGCCCTCGGCGAGCCCCTCCTTGATATCGACGAGCACTACTTCGCTCGCCACCTCGCGGCAGGCCAGCACATTCGCGCAGGTTGCGCCCACGGCGCCCGCGCCTACAACGGTAACTTTTGACATAATGCGTTCCTCCTTGTTTGGAATCTTCACTCTTCACATCGCCCCGCGGACCCGCACCGGCATCCCCGCACGGGGCGCCGCCGCAGGCCGCACACGGCGCTAACCGATCAGTTCGCCGTACTGCTCGGGCGTGAGCAGGGCGTCGCACTCGGACGGATCGCTCATCTTCACGCGGATGAGCCACCCCTCGCCATAGGCGTCCCTGTTCACGATCGACGGATCGGCATCCACCGCGGGGTTGAACTCCACGACCTCGCCCGAAACGGGGATAAAGGCGTCGCTCACGGTCTTCACCGCCTCGATCGAACCGAAGACATCGCCCGCCGAGAGGGTCTCGCCCACGGTCGGGACATCGACGAAGACGATATCGCCCAGCTGGCTCTGGGCAAAGTCCGTGATGCCGATCACGGCCTCGTCGCCCTCGATACGGCACCACTCGTGATCGTTCGAATACTTCAGATTTGCAGGTACGTTCATAGTCGTATGTGTTTTGGTTGTCAGTTCGGTCGGCACCGGAGCGGAGACCCCCGCGGATCTCCGGACTAAATCCATGCAAATATAACCGTTATTTTCGTAACAGCAAACCTCCCGGGGCGAATTTATCGCTCTCCGGCACGCGGAATGACGAACTCCGCCTCGCGGAAGAGATATTCGCCCCGCGTTCCGTCCGGCAGCCGCAGCACGAGCGCCCCCGAGGGGCGCACCCCCTCGAGCACCGCCTCGAGCACCGTACCGTCGGCGAAGCGGTAGGGGCGGCGTTCGCCCAGGCGGTAGAGGTGCGCGCCGTAGTCGCGCTGCAGCTCCTCGCCTCCGCCCCGGCCGAGCCGGCCGACCTCCTCCCCGAGACGGTCGAGAAAGCGCTCCAGCACCTCGCGGCGGTCGAAGCGGCGTCCGGTGAGCTGCGCCATCGATACGGGGTTGGGAAGCGCCGGATCGAAGCGCGTCTGGTTCACGTTGAGCCCTACTCCCACCACCGTGCGGGCGAGCATCCCGCCCGAGAGGTCGTGTTCGATGAGCACCCCGGCCAGCTTCCGGTCGCCGGCATAGAGGTCGTTGGTCCACTTGATGCGGGTCGCGATGCCGCAGTCGGCAGCCGTGCCGACGAGCGCCAGCGCCACCGCCTCCGAGAGCAGGAACTGCTCGGCGGCGGCCAGGAAACGGGGCTCGAGCACCACCGAGAAGGTGAGGTTCTCGCCGCGGGCGGCGCTCCAGAGATGGCCGCGCTGGCCGCGGCCGGCGCTCTGCTCCTCGGCCCAGACGACGTCGCCCGCACGGTAGCGGGCGCCGCGCGCCTCGTCGTTGGTCGAACCGAGCGTGTCGAAACGGTATATCATGGCATGTGTCAGGCCGATACGCCGAAGTCGCGCAGCGCGTCGTTCAACGATGTCTTCTTGTCCGTGGACTCCTTGCGGCGGCCGATGATGAGGGCGCACGCCACGTCGTACTCGCCCGCGGGAAAGCGGCGCCGGTAGCTGCCCGGCACGACGACCGCCCGCGGCGGCACGTAGCCCTTGCAGGTCACCGGTTCGGGCCCCGTCACGTCGATGACGTGCGTCGACCCCGTGATCACCGTATTCGAGCCGAGCACCGCCTCGCGGCAGACGTGCGCCCCCTCGACCACGATGGCGCGCGAGCCGATGAAACAGTCGTCCTCGATGATTACCGGCGCGGCCTGGACCGGCTCGAGCACGCCGCCGATGCCCGCGCCGCCCGAGAGGTGGACACGCCGGCCGATCTGGGCGCACGAACCGACCGTGGCCCACGTGTCGACCATCGTCCCTTCGCCCACGTAGGCCCCGATATTGACATAGGAGGGCATCAGAATCGCCCCGGGCGCGATGTAGGCCCCGTAGCGGGCCACGGCGTGGGGCACGGCACGCACGCCCAGCTCTTCGTAGCCGTGCTTGAGATCCATCTTGTCGTACCACTCCAGCTCGCCGGCGCGCATGGTGCGCATCGGCTGCAGCGAGAAGTAGAGAATCACGGCCTTCTTGACCCATTCGTTCACGCGCCAGAGGCTCTGCTCGGGATCCACGGGTTCGGCCGCGCGCAGACGCCCGGCATCCATCTCGGCGACCACGGCGCCGACGGCGGCGCGCACCGTCCCGTCGGCAAGCGTCGAACGGTCGTCCCACGCCCGTTCGACGCACTGTTTCCACTCTTCGTACATAGGCTTCGTTTTCATCCGGTCAAAGTTAGGAAAAATCCCCGAGACGGCACGCCCCGCAGGCGGCGCGACGCGGCGCGGATGCGAAAAACGGTTTTTTCCGCGCGATTATTCCGCGGTTTTTCCTATTTTTGTATAATCGTTCATCCGAATCGAAACCCGTCATGAAAACGCTCATTCCCGCGCTCTGTCTCCTGACCGGGGCCGCGCTAACCGTCTCCTGCGACATGAAACCCCGCAAAATCGAACTCATGCCCTACCCCGAAGCCGAACGGGGCGGGGTCGTCGACGACTACTTCGGCACCCGCGTGGCCGACCCCTATCGCTGGCTCGAGGAGGAGGAGTCCGACGCCACACGGCAGTGGATCGAGGCCGAAAACGCCGTCACGGAGGACTATCTCGCACAGATACCCTTCCGCGGCGCAATCCGCGAACGGCTCACCGAACTCTGGAACTACCCGCGGGAGGGGGCTCCCTTCCGCAAGGGCGAATGGTACTACTTCTTCCGCAACGACGGCCTGCAGAACCAGTCGGTGCTCTACCGCATGCGCGAACCGGGCGCCCCGGCCGAGCTCTTCCTCGATCCCAACACCCTCTCGGACGACGGCACGGTGGCTCTCGCCTCGCTCTCCTTCTCCGAAGACGGACGCTGGTGCGTATGCGGCACCTCGGCCTCGGGTTCGGACTGGCGGCAGCTCAGCGTGCTGCGCACCGACGACGGCAGCGCTACGGGCGACCGCATCGACTGGGTGAAGAATTCGGGCGCCGTCTGGTCGCCCGACTCCGAAGGCTTCTACTACAGCGCCTACGACGCCCCGGAAAAGGGAGTCTACTCGTCGCAGAACCGCTTCCAGAAGATCTACTACCACCGGCTCGGCACGCCGCAGAGTGCCGACGAGCTCATCTACGAGGACCCGGAACATCCGCTCCGCTACTTCTCGGCCTGGCCCAGCGACGACGGCCGCTGGCTCTTCATCTACGCCTCGGAGGGGACCTCGGGCTCGGCGCTGCTCTACCGGCAGCGCGGCGAGAAGCGCTTCCGCACCCTCTTCGCCGGTTTCGACCACGACTACCACCCGGTGGACTGCCGCGACGACCGGCTCTGGTACACCACCAACCGCAACGCCCCGAACGGCGAGCTGCGCTGTGTCGACCTGAAGGCTCCGGAGCACGACCGCGTCGTGGTGGCCGAGCGTGACAGCGCCCTGCTCGAAGGGGTGGCGCCCACGGGCGGGTATCTCTTCGCCTCCTATCTGAAGGACGCGCAGAGCGAGGTGCGACAGTACCGCCACGACGGCACCCTCGTGCGCGAGGTGGAGCTGCCGGCCATCGGCTCGGTGGGCGGATTCAACGGCGAACGCGACGACTCCTCCTTCTACTACACGCTGGCGAGCTACACCCGTCCCTCGACGGTCTACCGCTACGACATCGGCACGGGCCGCTCGACCCTCTACCACACCCCCGAACTGAAGTTCGATCCCGAGGAGTTCGTCACCGAGCAGATCTTCTACGCCTCGAAGGACGGCACGCGCGTGCCGATGTTCGTCTCGCACCGCCGCGACGTGCGGCTCGACGGCACGAACCCCTGCTACCTCTACGGCTACGGCGGCTTCCAGATCAGCCTCACGCCCGGCTTCTCGCCGGCCGCCCTCCTCTTCATGGAGCAGGGCGGCATCTACTGCGTGGCCAACCTGCGCGGCGGCTCGGAGTACGGCGAGGCGTGGCACCGCGCCGGCATGCTCGACCGCAAGCAGAACGTCTTCGACGACTTCATCGCCGCGGCCGAGTGGCTCATCGCCGAGGGTTACACCTCGCCGTCGAAGCTGGCCATAGCCGGCGGCTCGAACGGCGGCCTGCTCGTCGGCGCCTGCGAGGTACAGCGGCCCGACCTCTTCGCCGTCTGCCTCCCCTCGGTGGGCGTGATGGACATGCTGCGCTACCACCTCTTCACCATCGGCTGGGGCTGGGCCGTGGAGTACGGCACCAGCGCCGACGAGGAGCAGTTCCGCACCCTCTATGCCTACTCGCCGCTGCACAACATCCGCCCCGGCACAGCCTATCCGGCCACGCTCGTCACGACGGCCGACCACGACGACCGCGTCGTGCCGGCCCACTCCTTCAAGTTCGCCGCCCAGATGCAGCACTGCCAGGCGGGCGAAGCGCCCGTGCTGATCCGCATCGGCACGAAGGCGGGACACGGCGCCGGGAAGCCCACCTCGATGCAGATAGCCGAACTGGCCGACACCTACGCCTTCCTCTTCTGGAACACGCGGACACCCTACCGCCGCGTGAAGTAAAACCGCCGCGAAACGCTCCGAAACCATGAAAGTCTACAAATTCGGCGGAGCCTCGGTCCGCAATGCCGAGGGGGTACGCAACCTGCGGAAGATCGTCGGCGGCGAACGCGGGCTCTTCGTCGTCGTCTCGGCCATGGGCAAGACGACCAATGCCCTCGAGTCGCTCTTCGAGGCGCTCCGACGCCGCGACCGCACGGCCGCAGCGGAGCTGATCGACGCGCTCCGACGCTACCATGCCGAGATCGTCGCCGACCTCTGGCACGAGCCCCGGCGCATCGCCCGCGTGGAGGAGTTCTTCGGCGAGCTGACCGGGCTCGCCGCCCCGGCACCCGGCGAACCGGACGACGCCGAGCTGCTCTACGACACGGTCGTCTCCTACGGCGAGCTGCTCTCCACGGCCATCGTCTCCGAATACCTCGCCTTCGCCGGCGTGGCCAACCGCTGGATCGACATGCGCCGGGCGCTGCGCACCGTGCAGCGCCACAAGGACGCCGAGGTCGACATCGAGGCCTCGGCCCCGCTGCTGCGGGCCGCCCTGGCCGAAGAGCCAGCGGCCGACCTCTTCATCGGCCAGGGCTTCATCGGCGGAGCCCCCGACGGCACCACCGCGACCCTCGGGCGCGAGGGGTCGGACTACTCGGCGGCGGTCGTGGCCCACATCCTCGGCGCGGAGTCGATGTCGGTATGGAAGGACGTGGACGGCGTGATGAACGCCGACCCGAAGGTCTTCCCCGACGCCGTGCAGATTCCCGAACTCAACTATCTCGACACCATCGAGCTGGCCTACAGCGGCGCGCAGATCATCCATCCGAGGACCATCAAGCCGCTGCAGAACAAAAACATACCGCTCTACGTGCGTCCCTTCGGCGACAAGCGCAAGCCGGGGACCGTCATCCGCGGCATCTCGTCGCCCGTAGAGGTACCCATCCTCATCCTGAAGGGGGGCCAGGTGCTGCTCACGATCCGCTCGCGCGACCTCTCGTTCGTCCTCGAGGAGAAGCTCGGCGCCATCTTCGCGCTGCTCGAACGCTACCGCATACGCACCAACCTCGTCCACAACTCGGCCGTGAACCTGAGTCTCTGCGTGGACGACACGTGGCACATCGACGAGGCGGTCGCCGCGCTGCGCGAGGCGGGCTTCGACGTGATGAAGAGCACCGACATGGAGCTACTCACCATCCGCGGCTACACCGAGGAGCTCTTCCTGCGCTACGCGCAGATAGGCCCCAAGGTCTTCATCCGCCAGACGACCCAGTCCACCGTACGTGTCGTGCGCAAGCGCTGAGGCGCGCGCAGGATTCGCCCGCGCCTCCGTACCATGCGGCGCGACACGCGGCGGATGCCCGGCGTCAGGAGGCCGTGCGACACCGCCCTCTCTTCAGCCCTACCGCTCCGTGCGGGGGCGCAGGACGCGTAAACGGAAAAGGCCCTCCGGCATAAGCCGGAGAGCCTGTACGCGGCAAGGCATCGGCCCTGCGGAAGACCCCTCAGATGGAGATGTCGAGAATCTCGAAGTGAAGCGTCCCGGCCGGCACCTGCACGTCGACATGGTCGCCCTTGCGGCGGCCGAGCAGCGCCTTGGCGATAGGGGTGCCTATCGCGAGCTTGCCCTCACGCAGGTTGGCCTCGTGCTCGGCGACGATGGTGTAGCAGACCTGCTTGTTATTGTTGTGGTTGAGCAGCGTCACCTTGCTCAGTATCTGCACCTTGCTCTTGTCTATTTTCGACTCGTCGATCACGCGGGCGTTGGCCAGCGTATCCTCCATCTTGGCGATGCGCATCTCGAGCAGACCCTGCGCCTCGCGCGCGGCGTCGTACTCCGCATTCTCCGAAAGATCGCCCTTGTCGCGGGCTTCGGCAATGGCTGCCGAAATGGCGGGCCGCTCCACCGAACGCATGTGGTCCAACTCCTCCTTGAGCTTCCGGTAGCCTTCGGCCGTCAGATAGATAATCTCCTTTTCCATAAATATCGTAGCTCTTTCTCGCAGCAAACAAAAACAAGATTCCGACCCGTGAAGGCCAGAACCCTATCTGCGCTACAAAGATAACGGCTTCGGCCCTATTTTCCAAATCTTTTTCGCGCCGCGGCCATCTTCGGGGCGGCCGCGCAAATATATTTGCGAAATCGTCAAACTATACGTAACTTTGCGCACTAAAGCGCTGTTTCAAAGATGAAGGGAGCGAAATCATACGCCGTCGTCTGCGCGGCTCTCGGGATGCTGCTCGCCACGGCCGGCTGCAACGGCCTGAACAGCATCCTCCGCACGAACGATCCCGAGCTGATCTACTCCAAGGCGATGGAGTACTACGCCGCCGGGAAATGGTCGCGCGCTTCGACCCTCTTCGAGAGCATCGGCAACATCTACAGCGGCTCCCCGCGCGAGGACAGCATCGCCTTCTTCAATGCCCGCTGCAAGTTCAAGAGCCATGACTACGCCGCCGCCGGCGACCTGCTCGACCTCTTCCGCCGCCGCTACGGGCGCAGCGTCTTCATCGACGAGGCCGAGGGCATGTACGTGCTCTGCTTCTACCACATGGCCCCGGGGCCCACGCGCGACCAGACCATGACGCAGCAGACCCGCACGGCAATCGCCGAATACATGTCGCGCTACCCCGGGAGCGAGCACAACGTCTACTTCCGCCAGATCGACTCGGAGCTGCTCCACCGCCTCTACGACAAGGCCTACTACAACGCCTATACCTATTATAAAATCGGCCGCTACAAGTCGGCCATCGTGGCGCTGCGCAACGCGCTGAAGGAGTACCCCGAAAACGACCACCGCGAGGAGATCATGTACCTGATCGCCGTCTCGGGCTACAAGCTGGCGGCCAATTCGGTTGCCGACAAGCAGACCGACCGCTACCTCTCGGCGCTCGACTCCTACTACTCGTTCGTCGAGGAGTATCCCGAATCGGAGCACCGCCGCGAGCTGGACCGCTACGCCGAACACGCCAAGGACTTCCTGGCCCGCAGCGGCGTGCAGGAGGAGCAACCCGAACCATAAGAACAAGCCAACCAGAGGGACAAGGATATGGAAATCAAGAAGAACATTCCGAACAACACCATCACGCGCAAGCTCGTGGACCTGGATCGCGAGACGGGCAACATCTACGAGAGCGTGAACATCATCGCCCGCCGGGCCAACCAGATAGCCACCGAACTCAAGAGCGAGCTCAACCGCAAGCTCGCCGACTTCTCGTCGCCCACCGACACCATGGAGGAGACCTTCGAGAACCGCGAGCAGATCGAGATCTCGCGCTACTACGAGAGGCTGCCCAAGCCGGCCATCATCGCCACGGAGGAGTTCCTCGACGACGAGCTCTTCTGGAAGGAGGGCAAGAACAAGGAGCAGGCCGCTCCGGCCGACGCCGCCGAGAAGCGGGAGGCCTGATCCGCACCGCGAGCCATGCAGCTACAGGGCAAACACATCGTGCTGGGTATCACGGGCAGCATCGCCGCCTACAAGGCGGCCCTGCTCTGCCGGCTGCTCCGCACCGCAGGCGCCGAGGTCCAGGTGGTGATGACGCCGCTGTCCAAGGAGTTCATCACGCCGCTGACCATGGCGACGCTCTCGCGCCGCCCGATTCTGGTCGAGTTCTTCGACCCGGAGAACGGCGCCTGGAACTCCCACGTCTCGCTGGGCGAGTGGGCCGACCTGCTGCTCATAGCCCCCGCCACGGCCAACACGCTGGCCAAGATGGCCGGCGGCGTGGCCGACAACCTGCTCCTGACCACATACCTGTCGGCCCGGTGCCCCGTCGCCGTGGCGCCGGCCATGGACCTGGACATGTATGCCCATCCGGCCACGCAGCAGAACCTGCAGACCCTCCGCGAGCGGGGTGTCCGCATCGTCGAGCCGGCCGAGGGCGAACTGGCGAGCGGGCTCACGGGCAAGGGCCGCATGGCCGAGCCCGACGCCATCCTCCGCTTCACGGAGGAGCTGCTCGCCGCATCCGAAAAAAAAAAGAGCCTGAACGGTAGACGCTTTCTCGTCACGGCCGGCGCCACCATCGAGGCCATCGATCCCGTCCGCTTCATCTCGAACCACTCGACCGGCAAGATGGGCTACGCCATCGCCGAGGAGCTCGCCGCCCGCGGCGCCGACGTCACGCTCGTCAGCGGCCGTACCGTCCTGCCCGTACCCGAGGGGGTGCGGCGCGTGGAGGTACTCTCGGCCGAGGAGATGTACCGCGCATCGGTCGAGGCCTTCGGGGGGGCCGACGGCGCCGTGATGTGCGCCGCCGTGGCCGACTACACCCCCGACCGTGTCTCCGAATGCAAGATCCGCAAGGGCGACGGGGAGCTTCTCCTGCGCCTGCGCCGCACGCGCGACATCGCCGCCGAGCTGGGCGCCGTCAAGGGCGGCCGCATACTCGTGGGCTTCGCGCTCGAGACCCACGACGAAGAGGCCCACGCCGAGGAGAAGCTCGCGCGCAAGCACTTCGACTTCGTGGTGCTCAACTCGCTGCGCGACCCCGGAGCCGGATTCCGCGGCGACACGAACAAGGTGACCTTCATCGACGCCCGCGGACACGAGGCGCTGCCGCTGCTCCCGAAGAGCGAGGTCGCCGCACGCATCGCCGACCGCATCGAACGGCTGCTCGCCGCCGAATAGACCGCACGAACCGAAATACGAGCCCCCCATGCTGCGCCGCCTTGTCGTCGAAAACTACCTCCTCATCGGACATCTCGAGATGGAGCTCGACCCGCATCTGAACATCATCACGGGCGAAACGGGCGCCGGCAAGTCGATTCTGCTCGGCGCGCTGGGGCTGCTCCTGGGGCAGAAGAGCGAGGGTGCCGTATGGAAGGACCCGGCGCGCAACTGCGTCGTCGAAGGGACCTTCGACCTCACGGGACTCGGGCTCGAACCTCTCTTCGAGGAACTCGATCTCGACTACGCCGACCAGAGCGTCGTGCGCCGCCTCATCACGCCGGCCGGCAAGAGCCGCGCCTTCGTCAACGACAGCCCCGTGCAGCTCGCCCTGCTGCGCGACCTCGGCGCCCGTCTGGTGGACATCCACTCGCAGCACCGGAACCTGATACTCTCGTCGGAGGAGTTCCGCGCCGCCGCCCTCGACGCCGCGGCCGGTGCCGGTCCGCTCTTCCGCCGCTACGCCGCGGGCTTCGCCGCCCTCGGCACCCGGCGCCGCGACCTCGCCGCCCTGCGCGACGAGGCCGAACGCAGCCGTCACGACGAGGAGTGGCTCCGCCACCAGACCGGAGAGCTCACCGCCGCGGCCCTGCGCGAAGGGGAGCAGGCCGAACTCGAGGAGGAACTCGCCCTGCTCGAACACGCCGACCGCATCGGCGAGGCGCTCGCCGGACTGCGCGGCGCCCTCGACGAGGAGGAGCGGGGCATCCTCCCCCGGCTGAAGAGCTCCGAGACGGCCTTCCGCCACCTGCAGGAGCACTACCCCGCCGGCGCCGAATATGCCGACCGGCTGCGGGCCGTCATCGAGGAGCTCAAGGATCTCGGCGACGCCGCGGCCGAAGCGGCCGACCGGCTCGACGCCGATCCCGAACGGATGGAGCGCACGACCGAACGGCTGAACACCCTCTACACGCTCGAACAGAAGTACCGCGTCGCGGACCTCGGCGAACTCATCGCCCTGCGCGACCGCTCGGCCGCACGGCTCGCAGCC
This sequence comes from uncultured Alistipes sp., assembly GCA_949288735.1. GTDB lineage: Bacteria > Bacteroidota > Bacteroidia > Bacteroidales > Rikenellaceae > Alistipes. The sequence continues at coordinate 8,022 of CASELE010000006.1, read as the reverse complement.
ATCTCCCGCGACGACGAGCGTCTCGCCGAGGCCGAGGCGCAGCTCGCCGAAGCCGAACGCGAAGCCGCGGCTCTCGCCGCCGAGCTGCACGAGAGCCGTCTGCGGGCCATCCCGGAGTTCGAGGAGCGCATCGGCCGCATGCTCGGCAGCCTCGGCATGGCCGGCGCGCGCTTCCGCATAGCCCTCACACCCCGCGAGACGCTCGGCCGCACGGGCGGCGACGGGGTGGAGTTCCTCTTCACGGCCAACCCCCGCACCGAACCGCAACCCGTCGAACGCATCGCCTCGGGCGGCGAACTTTCGCGCGTGATGCTGGCGCTCAAGGCCCTGCTCGCGGAGCGGATGCAGCTGCCGACCATCCTCTTCGACGAAATCGACACCGGTGTATCGGGCCGCATCGCCGACGCCATGGGCGAGATCATCGCCACGCTCGGCAACTCGATGCAGGTGGTCGACATCACCCATCTGCCGCAGGTAGCCTCGAAGGGGGGCTCGCACTTCGTCGTCTACAAGGACGACGACGGGACCCGCATTGCGAGACTGACGCCCGAAGAGCGCATCACGGAGATTGCCAAGATGCTGTCTGGCAGCAAAATAACACCCGCCGCGCTCGAACAGGCCCGCATCCTGCTGGGCCGCTGACGCACGGCGGCCGACGGCTCCGAAACCACTGCAACCGAAACCGACCTCTTCCCAATCATGAAACGCAAGGACCTGCTCTTTCTGGCCGTCGCGCTCGTCGTGCTGGCCCCCTTCTTCCTCTTTCCCGGCCTCTATGCCGCCTACGAGGCGCTCAATGCCGCGCATCCCTACATGCTGGCCTTCGTGAAGTTCGCCGTGCTGAGCACCGCCGGCGAGACAATCGGACTGCGCATCACCACCGGCTCGTACAACCGTCCGGGCTTCGGCGTGCTGCCCCGCGCCGTGGTGTGGGGCTTCCTGGGGATGTGGATCGCCGCCGCCATGAAGGTATGCGGCGCCGGCGTCCCCCTCTTCGCCCAGGGCCTCGGGCTCGGCGACATCCCCGCAGCCATGCAGGGAGGCTTCTCCGGAGCGAAGCTGCTCGGCGCGCTGCTCATCAGCACGGCGATGAACACCACCTTCGGGCCTGTCTTCATGACGCTGCACAAGATCTCCGACGCCCACATCCTCGCCCACGGAGGGTCGCTGCGCGCCCTCGTACGGCCGATTCCGATGGGACGCGCCCTCGCCGGACTCAACTGGCAGGTGCAATGGGGCTTCGTATTCAAGCGCACCATCCCCCTCTTCTGGATTCCGGCCCACACGGTCACCTTCCTCCTGCCGCCGCAGTGGCAGGTGCTCTTCGCCGCACTGCTGGGCGTGGCGCTCGGCGTGCTCCTCTCTGTGGCCGCCGTGCGTTCGGGACGCAGATAACGGCAGCACCGCACGCACGCCGCACGTCACGCCGCGCGCGGAGACCGCGCCGAGGCGAAGAGGCGGAGATATCGGGCCGCAGCGCGCCGAAAAAAAGGAGAGGGAGGGAACCCTGACAGGTTCCCTCCCTCTTCCATACTCGTCGGACGGGGCGACTACATCATGCCGCCCATGCCGCCCGCGGGCATCGCCGGTGCGGGCTGCTCCGACTTCTTCTCGGCAAGCACGCATTCGGTGGTGAGGAACATCGAGGCAATCGATGCGGCGTTCTCCAGCGCTACGCGCGACACCTTCGTCGGGTCGATGATACCGGCCTTCAGCAGGTCCTCGTAGCGGTCGTCACGGGCGTTGTAGCCGAAGGCACCCTCGCCCTCGCGCACCTTGTTCACTACGACCGAGCCCTCGCCGCCGGCGTTGGCCACGATCTGACGGAGCGGCTCCTCGATGGCGCGCTTCACGATCTGGATACCGGTCGTCTGGTCGTCGTTCTCGCCCTTCAGCCCCTCGAGCGCGGCCGTGGCACGGATGTAGGCCACGCCGCCGCCCGGCACGATGCCCTCCTCGACGGCGGCACGCGTTGCTGCCAGCGCATCCTCCACGCGGTCCTTCTTCTCCTTCATCTCCACCTCGGTCGTTGCGCCCACATAGAGAACGGCCACACCGCCGGCCAGCTTGGCCAGTCGCTCGTGGAGTTTCTCCTTGTCGTAGTCCGACGTCGCCTTCTCGATCGAGGCGCGGATCTGGGCCACACGTGCGGCGATGGCATCCTTGTTGCCGGCGCCGTCGACGATGGTGGTATTCTCCTTGTTGAGCGTCACCTTGTCTGCCGTACCCAGCATGTCGAGCGTGGCATCCTCGAGCTTCATGCCCTTGTCGGTCGAAATGACCGTCGCGCCCGTCAGCACGGCGATATCCTCGAGCATCTCCTTGCGGCGGTCACCGAAGCCCGGAGCCTTGCAGGCGGCGATCTTCAGCGTGCCGCGCAGACGGTTCACCACGAGGGCCGACAGTGCCTCGCCGTCGACATCTTCGGCGATGATGAGCATCGCACGGCCGCTCTGGGCCACCGGCTCGAGCACGCCCATGAGCTCCTTCATGGTCGAGATCTTCTTGTCGGTGATGAGGATGTAGGGCTTCTCGAGCTGCGCCTCCATCTTCTCGGGATCGGTGATGAAGTAGGCCGAGATGTAGCCGCGGTCGAACTGCATGCCCTCAACCACCTCCACGTGGGTCTCGGTGCCCTTGGCCTCCTCGACGGTGATGACACCCTCCTTGTTCACCTTCGACATCGCCTCGGCGATCAGACGGCCGATCGTATGGTCGTTGTTGGCCGAGATGGAGCCCACCTGCTCGATCTTGGCGTAGTCGGTGCCGACGGTCTGGCTCTGCTTCTTGAGCGACTCGACCACCACCGAGACGGCCTTGTCGATGCCGCGCTTCAGATCCATCGGGTTGGCTCCCGCCGTCACGTTCTTCAGACCCACGCCGATAATCGACTGGGCGAGCACCGTGGCGGTCGTCGTGCCGTCACCGGCGTCGTCATTGGTCTTCGAGGCCACCTCCCTGACCATCTGGGCGCCCATGTTGGCGAAGGCATCCTCCAGCTCGACCTCCTTCGCTACGGTAACGCCGTCCTTCGTGATCTGGGGCGCACCGTACTTCTTGTCGATGATCACGTTGCGGCCCTTGGGACCGAGCGTCACCTTCACTGCGTTCGACAGCGCGTCGACACCCTCCTTCAGGAGCTCGCGCGCCTCTACGTTGTATTTGATCTCTTTTGCCATGACTTGTCTGTTGTGTTTTAGAAATGAAACCCGATTAGATGATTGCCAGAATATCGTTCTGCTTCATGATGAGGTAGTCCACGCCGTCGACCGTGATCTCCTGACCGGCATACTTGCCGTAGAGCACCTGGTCGCCGACCTTCACCTCCATCTTCACCTCGGAGGTGCCGGGACCTACGGCCACCACCTTGCCTGCGAGCGGCTTCTCCTTGGCCGTATCGGGAATGATGAGTCCGCCGGCGGTCTTCTCCTCGGCGGGATTGGGCTGGATCAGTACGCGATCCGATAAGGGTTTTACGTTCATAGCTACTTGGCTTTTATTGATTGTGTCTCTTTTCGTACTGCCTTCGTTTCCGAATGCACCCCTTGTTCATCAAGAGATATGCCAAACGGTTTTTGGCAGACGGACGTGCCAAAAATGCCATTCATGGCTGCCAAAGTGTCAGACCGTTAATTTTTATGTCCGAACTCTTGCAAAAAAGAAACCCGTGTATTACCTTTGCATCCCGATACGGACCCGTCCGTATCCATATGGTGGATGTAGCTCAGTCGGTTAGAGCACTGGATTGTGGTTCCAGGTGTCGTGGGTTCGAGTCCCATCTTCCACCCCGCGAGGGCTTCCGGCGACGGAGGCCCTTTTTCGTTGTCCGGCGCTCCCGCCCCCGGGAGGGAGACGGAGGGATGAAACGAAGGGAGGGTACCCGCCGGGCACCCTCCCTCGTCATTGCCGAAGCGCGTACAGAGGGCTTACAGCTCGATCCAGGGCATGATCATGCCCGAACCGGCGCTGTCGCTCCAGAGCCATACCAGCTCCCCTTCGCGCTTCACGATGCGCACGTCCGACGCCTTGAAGGCCGAGACCTGGAAGCCGCTGACGGTCATCTCGCCGCTCACGCCGCTCCCTTCGGAGGGCTGCGCGTCGAGCTTCAGCTGGGCGTACTGCGCGCCGCCGTTGTCCATGATGCGGAAGAGATAGCGGTCGGGCGACATGGCCAACTGGTAGTTCGAGCGGTCGAAGCTCAGTACCACCCCTCCGTTCTGGTAGACACCGATCTCGGTCGACGCCACGAAGGCGTCGCGCTGCTGGCCGACCAGCTTCTCCGGATCGTCCTTCTCGCATGCCGTCGCCGCCAGCAGAGCCAGCGCGCCGACGAGGTATTTCGCGTATTTCATAGTTTCGAATCTCCGTTTAGTTGATGGTCACATACTTCACGATGTACTCCGTCGTGCCGTCGACATCGACGATCTTGGCCGTGATGCGGTGCTCGCCCGCGGGCAGCGGCGCGTAGTGCTCCTCGGTCAGCTCGCCGTCCACGTACCAGTCGATGCTCTCGGGCGTCCCGGCATAGTCGAGCACGCTCAGGGCCACGGGCGTCGAGGCGCTGTAGGAGGACTGCAGGTCGAGGTGGGCCGCACGCGTGGCGTCGACCGACGCGGTGGTGAACTCGACATACTGCTCCAGGCCCTGCTTGTCACCCGAGAGGGGCGAGAGGGCGACCTCGTAGGAGTTGCCCGACCGGAGCCCCTCCAGGAAGAAGGCGCCGCCCTCGACCTCGACCGACCCCGTGCTGTTGTCGGTATAACAGGTCCACGAGAGGTTCCAGCGCTCGCCATCGCCGCTCTCCCACTCGACCAGGGCGTCGAACTGGTTGGCACGCACGATCATGCCGTGCTCGGCCTCGTTCGGGCGCCGCTCGCGGGCCGTCAGACGGATCACGCCGGCCGCCTCGTCGACGGTGATGCCGGTGAACGAGAAGCGGGGGGCCGAACCGTTCCAGGCGACGTAGTCGACGTTGCCCGAAGGCATCAGCGAGGTGACGTTCTGCGCACCCGGGAAGAGGGTGAGCGACGGCGTGAGGGCCGATCCGGTGCCCGGCACGGCGCGCACCAGCTTGGCGCACTCGTGGTTCGGGTTGGCGTTGAGCGTATTGTCGTCGGTCCAGGCGTTCTGATAGGCCGTCGTGAAGTCGACATGCGTCACCAGCAGGCCCTTGCTGCCGTCGACCACGTCGTAGTAGTCGCCGATGTAGCTGTCCCATACGGAGCCGCCCATCGCGCGCGCCTCGAGCAGGAAGTACTCGTTCTCGACGCCCGTCTCCACGAGCAGTCCGTCGTCCTCCCATACGGGTTCGATCGCCAGCTCGCCCGTAGCGGAGACCACGCGGGGCTCGGCCCAGCCTACCATCCAGCGTTCGAGCAGCGTGAGGGCCGGAGGCGTATTGCCGTTGTTGTTGTAGTTGCCGGCGCACATGAGCGAGTAGTTCTCCAGCGCGGTCGACGTACCGCCCGAACCCTCGTAGTCGGCGTCGTAGAAGTCGGGCCAGCCGAGCACGTGGCCGAACTCGTGACAGAAGGGGCCGATGCCCGAGAGCGTGCGGCCGGTGGTGCCCTGCAGCTCCGAGGTGCAGGCATACCACTGCAGCTTCATGCCGTCGAGGTAGACGTTGCTGTACTGCTGCATGCCCTCCACCGTCCAGCGGTGGGGCCAGATCGTGCCCGGCACACCCTCGGCCTGGTTGTAGCCGGCGAAGAAGATGAAGATGTCGCGAATCACGCCGTCCTCACCTGCAAACTGCGTGAAGTCCACGCCCGCACCGTCGGCCAGGCGGCACGCCTCGACCACCAGTTCGGGAACGAGCGCGTTGCCGTTCTTCGAAGCATAGTAGGAAGCCTCGCGCGAAACCTTGTAGGGGCCTACGACCACGAACTCGGGGTCGAACTCGCCGTTGGAATTCTGGTTGTAGTAGTCCCACGCGCTGCCCGTGGCGCCGTTCTGGTTGTAGCCCTTCTTGTTGAGCATGTCGTTGAAGGTTTGCTGCGGGTTGGGCGTGGTGAAGGAGACGTCGCTCGTCTCCACCAGCAGGATGAGCGACTGCAGCTTGCCCTTCGTCGGTGCCGAGGCCGACGACATGAGGCGCGGCGCGGTCGGCGTGCCGGCCTTGGCCGCGGGACGCGGGGCCTGCGCACGGCCCTTGCCGTAGAGACGCGTCGCCTCCTTCAGCTCGCGGTTCACCGCAGGCTTCAGGCCGCGCTGCAACGGGGCGATTTCGGCCATCTCGCTGCGCGTCAACATCGAGGTGGGACGGGCCTTCACGCGCGTCGGCACAAGGTTCCCGTCGGTGTCGAGCGTTGCATAGTAGTAGTCGCCGTCCGGACCTCCAGTCAGCGTGTAACCCTCCTCCGAGAGGACATAGTGGCAGAATTCATCCCCGACGATACGGATCGTGATCTGCGTTCCGTCGCTCTGCGTGTAGACTACCGGACGGGGATAGGCCGGCAGACCCCAGGCGCTCCAGACACCGCCCGCAAAGAGGGCGGCGAAGGTCGCCATCAGCAATTTTTTCCCAATCATCTTACGAAACTCTTTAGCCTTGTTGCATCCGGTTCAACCGAAACCGGCCGATAAATATAGGCATAATTCCGGAAAGTAGCCCTTTTCCCGAAGAAAAAAGGGCCGTCCGGTCGCATTTATCCCTCCGCAAGCCCGCGTCGCACCGCTCCACGACCCCCTTTTTCGGATGCGGAACGTTGCAAAAAAGGGAGAATATGGCTAACTTTGCTCTATGACATCGCTCTATCACGACATCATCTTCGGGCCCGTCCATTCGCGGCGCCTCGGCCTTTCGCTCGGTGTCAATCTGCTGCCCACCGAGTCGAAGCTCTGTTCGTTCGACTGCATCTACTGCGAGTGCGGCTGGAATGCCGACCATCCGGGCGCCCGCCGCTTCAACGACCGCGGCGAGGTGGCGCGTCTGCTCGGGACGACGCTCCGGCGAATGGCCGCCGAGGGTACGCCGCCCGACGTCATCACCTTCGCCGGCAACGGCGAACCCACGCTCCACCCCGAATTCGAGGACATCATCGGCGACACCATAGCCCTGCGCGACGCCCTCGCGCCCACGGCCCGCGTCTCGGTGCTGAGCAACGCCACGCAGATCGGCCGCGAGGAGGTGCGCCGCGCCCTGCTGCGCGTGGACAACAACATCCTCAAGCTCGATTCGGCCTTCGACCGCACCGTGCGGCTGATAAACAACCCCATGGGGAGCTACTCCGTCGCGGAGACCGTGCGCCTCATGCGGCTCTTCGGGGGACGCATGATCCTGCAGACGATGTTCCTGCGCGGCGAGTGCCGCGGCGAGACCGTCGACAATACGACCGAAGAGGAGGTTGCGGCCTGGTTGCGGCTCGTGGAGCAGATCGCCCCCGCGCGCGTGATGGTCTATTCGCTCGACCGCGACACGCCATGCCGGACGCTCGAAAAGGTGGGCCGCGACGAACTCTCGGCCATCGCAGCCCGCGTCGAGGCACTCGGCATCCCCTGCTCGGTCGCCTGACGGAGAAGACCCCGGGAAGGGGCGGACAAGAATTCCGGCCCGGAGGGTACGGAAACAGCCGGTGCGGAGCGCGGAAACGAACTGCTGGTCATGCAGCATCATTTCTTTGGCCGGGATTTCGGCCCCCTGCCGGAAGAGATCAGAAGGAACATCGCGGAGTTCTCCCCCGATTTCGCCATCATCTTCAACAATGCCTTTTACGACCTGTCGAAAGACTTCGAGTTCCCCATCTATATCTACGAAGTGGATTCCGTTCTCTACTACAGCAACAAGGATGTGCTTAAAAAGAAACAAGGCAGGTTCCGCTACATCGTGCCGCAAGGAGGCCCCATGACCGGCATCGGCAACGAATACCAGGTGGCCTCGCTGTCCAACTGCTTTGTCATCGGCTTCGACGAAAACTCCGACTCCTACGGGGCCATCATCAAGGTGGACGAGGAGCAGGTGCAGCTCATGAAGCGGCGCGGCGGCGTGGGACACGACCTGTCGCACATCCGCCCCAAAGGGTC